>JAEWSC010000026.1 GCA_023398575.1 Bacillota bacterium
GTGCAAGTGCGTATGCCCTTTTGGGCTGCGTACTCTGTTACTTCGCGTATGTAAGGGGCCGCAGTGTGTATTACATCCCGGTAACTCTTGCATACGGCACCTAACTGCCTGGCGATATCATGCCGTACAAGCTTAGCACCAAGCAGAGACGCAATATCAATGCAACCCTTTAAGCGCTCTGCTTCCTTTCGAATATCGCCTTCACTGCCCAAGATGAAATCTGCCGATACGGTATAGGCGCATATGGCAAGGCCAATATGACGGCAATGTTCATGCAAATCTGTGGCAAGCGCCTCAATCGTGGTCTGTCCATTGCCATGTGTAAGCTCCAGGGGAATAAATTCAATGGCTTCAAAGCCTGTCTTTTTTGCCAGGTTACAAATGTCAAAATAGCTCGCCTTGGTTTTTTCCATATAGCCAAGATAACTGTAGCTGGATACGGCAAGATGCATTGAAACCCCTCCCATTATAAAACCACTTCATGGCCGGTAGCCGCAGATTCATAAATAGCGTCCAAAATCTTCATAAGCATAACGCCATCCTCAGCAGGGCTTTGGCAAGGCGTGCCATGCAAAACGCAATCTACAAAGTGAGCGATTTCGTTTTGGAACAGTCCATCAAAGCTGAGCGCCGTCTTCATAGGCAGCGTGACATCCGCCAAATAGCCGTTCAGCTCAGTATAGATTTCCAATTCCGGCTCCAGTTTGGCCCCGGCTTTGGTACCAAATAGTTCTATCCGGCCTACGGGCTTTGCAATATTCAGTGAGAAGCTGGCCTCCACTGTCACTACAGTTCCATTATCATAGCGAATCATGGCGCTGGCCAGATCTTCCACATCGCAGATATCATGATCCGTTGCGCCGGCCGCCCGGTATCCCGGATCACTCTTTACATCTTTTCGGTCAAACAGCTTTTGAAAGGTTGCTCCATAGACAGACACGGGCTTGGGATTTCCCATCAGATAGCGGGTTAGGTCGATGACATGCACGCCAAGATCAATCAGTGGGCCACCGCCGGAGCGGGATTTGTCACCGAACCAGCCGCCAGGGTTGCCCTTGCGGCGAAGATAAGTGGCTTTCGCATAATAGATATCGCCGAAAGCGCCTTGGTTGATAAAATCCTTGAGTATAGCGCAGTCGTTGCCATAGCGTCGGACGAAGCCTATCATCAGCAGCTTGCCGTTATCCTGTGCAGCTTTGAGCATTGCCTGCGCATCTGCGGCATTGGTTGCCATGGGCTTTTCGCACAGCACATGCTTGCCGGCATTCAAGGCAGCGATGGCAAGAGGCGCATGGGCGGCGTTCCAGGCGCAGATGCTGACAGCTTGCACTTCCTTCAAGGCCAGCAAGTCATGTACATTGGTGAATAGACGGGTGACCTGAAAATCCTCGCCGCGTTTTTTCAAAAGTGCTTCATCCACATCACATAATGCGTAAAGCTCCACATCAGGGTGGTTTTTATAGGCATTCAAATGTTCCAGAGATATTGAACCGGTGCCAATTACGCCTACATTCAATTTTTCCATGGTATTACTCCTTTACGCCATCAAAGCCTTTAAAAAATGTACAGCGTTAGCAATGTCCGCATATGGATTATCGCCAACCTCCCGCTCAATGGTTAAAAAGCCGCGATAGCCGATAGCTTCAAGTGCTTTGAGCCAACCTTCAAAATTTACATGTCCTTTGCCCAATGGCATCTCCTCAAAGGAAGGAGAGGTAACGATGGGGGATTCCTCCACGCCATACACAGATTCAGGTTCACGGTAATAGTGGCGCACCCCGTCCTTTGCGTGGGTGTGGACGATGTAGTCCTTGAGTGTATAGACCGCTTGTATAGGATCATCTCCCGTTACCATAACAAGGTTGGCAGGGTCAAAATTAACGGCGACCCCTTTGGAATGAAGCCCATCCAAAAAGCACTTCAGTGTAGCGGCCGTCTCCGGGCCGGTCTCTACGGCGAAATGTGCGTAGACGCTATCAGCATAGCGGCTTAATTCCCCACAGGCATCCTGCATAATGCGGTAGCGGGGATGGTTTTCCTGCTGGGGAACCACACCGATATGGGTGGTAACGATATCAGTACCCAAATCCTTGGCCAGATCCAGTATGCGCTTGGAGGCTTCCACCAACTGCGGGTTTTCCGACGGCCGGTGAAAACCCATGCCAAGATCACCGCACAAAGCGCTGATTACAAGGCCATTGTCTGAAACCTGTTGCTTAAACTCTCGGCGTGCATCAGGTGTCAGTACATCCGGAGATAGGTCACCCCGGGTGGCATAGACCTGTATGCCTTGTGCGCCGACTTTTGCTGCGCTTTTCAGCGCTTGGGGAATTGGCTCACGAAATGAATCCAGCATAACGCCAATGGGAAATGATGCCATAGCATTGCCTCCTTGCGGTGGGTGTATACTTACATCCGTCTGACGATTTCTTCCTACCATACAATAGCAGTGTGATATCCCTCTGTCAAGCCAGGCGTGTAATACATCTTCTGATTTATGTTGATGTACACCAGGATGATTTATGGTAAAATATCAATAGAATTCGTTTCATTACCAGTTGGACAAGGCATATATTACATGATACAAGTTTCCGCTGCACAAGGATGCATGCGTGTGAAATGGTAAAGTGCTGATGGACATGCAGATAATCTGCTGCTGGCTGGATGCAAAAGGAGAATGTATGGATACCAAAAAACCGGTTATAGCCTTAATGTATGATTTTGACAAAACACTATGCACAACTGATATGCAGGACTATTCCTTTATTCCTGGATTAGGCCTTTCCCCCAATGCGTTTTGGAATATGTCCCGCAATATGGCGGAACAAAATCACATGGACAGAATACTGGCTTATATGTATCTGATGGTGACAAAGGCAAGGGAAAAAAATCAACCCATACGCAAGGATGATTTGGTTCGCCTAGGCAGTGATATAGAACTTTATCCCGGCGTGGTAGATTGGTTTGAAAGGATTAACACCTATGCACAGAACCAAGGGGCAATTGTGCAGCATTACATCATATCTTCCGGCCTGAAGGAAATTATTCAAGGGTCGGTAGTATCAAGGTTTTTTCAAGAGATATTTGCATGCTCCTTCCATTATAATGAAGAAGGAATGGCAGACTGGCCGGCTGTTACGGTCAACTATACGACAAAAACGCAATTCCTCTTTCGTATCAATAAGAATGTAGTAGACATTTCACATGATGTAGAGCTAAATCAGTACATCCCTGAGGAAGACAGACCGGTACCCTTTAAGAATATGATCTACTTTGGTGATGGATTGACGGATGTGCCATGCATGAAGTTGGTTAAAAACAATGGCGGTGTATCGGTCGCTGTTTACACAGAAAAGAAAAAGGCAGATGAACTGCTGCGGGATCGACGTGTCAATTTTATTGCACCAGCAAATTATGAAAAAGACGGAGAGTTGGATTTGTTAATAAAAAAAGTAATCAGCGGCATGGCCGGTGCTGACCGTCTTGCCAAAATCAGCCGTGCACAATATTTGGATGCTATTAAGTCGTAAGGACAATTTTTGCTTTGTTACATTCAGTGCGTATCAGGCGCATTATACTGCAAGATAAGTGAAAAAATGTATAGCGTTTGTCGAACTATGAATAAATATGCATGAACATGATCGCAAAAATGAACAGCTGATATACTTTGCCACAATATGTTGTACATGGCGTAGAACAACGAAGAATTGGATGCAGTAAAGATGCAGGAGCCAGCAAAAATCTTGAGCTTGTAGAGTAGAATGATCATGCAATTTGTGTATTATTCTCGCGAACACAATATATGGTATTATATCGATCAGGGTCGGCACTGTATATTGTAGATGTGCACGGTGCGCAAAGGCAATTATTTGTAACGATATGGTTAAATATCTAAAATAGTCTGAAAAAAATTAACAGACGTAGCGCAGTTTTAGCATATTTGCGCCTCGTCTGTTTCTTTTTCCATTGCGATTATTAATATATCGTCTCAATTCGACAAAAGTTTAGCTCTATTTAAGAAAAAAGATGAAATTTATCAAAAAGAGTATTGACAGTATAAAGCGGGATGGTATACTTAGGATGCTTAGCAATACATGTAAATGTATATCGCATAGCGGACCTACATGCGGCGGTTAACGGTCCGAACGACTGTGAGCTTGTAAATGTCAGCCACAAAGAGCCTCATGACGGAGATTAGCCATCCGCCCAAAGAATGGTAATGAAATATCGAACGAAATGGCAAACTTACCGAACAAGAAAGGTAAGGACGCAAAGCTACAGGGTCTGAAATGACAGCCAGCTACCGAAAGGGTATTTTTTGTTGCCCAAAATTCGTGAAAAGTATTAATAATGGTAAAATTTCTGCCAAATGGTTGGGTTTGTAGGAGGGGATTGTGTGGCCAGTGTACTGAACAGCACGAGCATGGCGCTTTTGGAAAAAAGTCTTGACGCTGTGTGGCAAAGGCAGCAGGTGATTGCCAATAACATCGCAAACGCCGCCACGCCCGGCTACAAAAGCCAGCATTTGGAGTTTGAAACGCTGCTGGAAAGAAAGCTGGAAGCATCCGGTGATGATGAAGATTCCGCGATACGGGCCATCGGGCAGGTAAAGCCCAGGGTTGTCCGTGATGAAAATACCTCAGCCATGGAAGATGGTAATAATGTGGATTTGGATCATGAGAACATCGAAATGGCAAGAGCGCAGATGCAGTATAGTTATCTTACCAACTCTATCAGCGCGCAGATAAAGCGGCTGAAATACGTGGTTAGTGAGGGGCGTGGTTGATCATGGGCTTTCTGGATTCTTTGAATATCAGCGGCTCGGGCTTGACAGCGCAGAAGCTGCGAATGCAGACTGTTGCGCAGAACCTAGCCAACGCCAGCACAACCAGAACGGAAGATGGCGGACCCTACAGACGGAAGCTGGTCGTTCTTTCAGAACGGGATGGTTTCAACTCCTTTTCTGACGAACTAAGCACATCCGTTTCTAGAAGAATCGGCAAAGGCGTAGAAGCGACTTCCATTGTCGATGATGCAGACGACTTCAAGGTGGAGTATGATCCGGCGCATCCGGATGCCGATGAAGAAGGCTATGTGAGACTGCCAAATGTGAACACAGTGGAGGAAACAGTGGATATTATGTCCGCCTCCCGGTTGTATGAAGCAAATGTGACGGCCTTTAACGCCATGAAAGAAATGGCTGCCAAGGCTCTGGAAATTGGCAGATAAGCGGCACAGGCACTAAATCGAACACATCAATAGAAGCGGGGGAACACGCATGGCAGTCGAATCGGTAAAATTGGCGCAATACATCGCGAGTCTGAACAAGCCATCCAATGTGGCGAATGTATCGGAAAACATTGAGCCATTTGAGGATCTGTTGCGAAATGCTGTTTCTCAAACGCTTCAAACAGACGCTGCGACAAAATTTGACGCGGTGAAACTGGCGACCGGCGTCAGCGACACGCCTCATAACATCACCATTAACTCTGCCAAGGCAGACTTGGCTGTGCAGATGCTGGTATCCGTCAGGAACAAGGCATTGGAAGCGTATAACGAGGTCATGCGGGTAACGCTCTAAAGATGTTCATAACGGCGCAAAAGAAAAATGTAAGATTCGAGGGGAAGCATGGATCTTTCAATATCGAACCTGCTAAAAAGCATACAGGGATTCTTGGCGAAGCTGAGCAAGGGTAAAAAGATAGCCCTTGCCGCTTTGCTTGTTTCTGTTTTGGCGGGCTCGATGATCCTTGCCAATGTTCTGGAGAACGCAGGCTATACGGTGCTGTACAGGGGCTTATCCGCCACTGAAAGCGTAGAAATCGTAAATATGCTCGATGACATGGGAACTACGTATAAGCTGCTGGATGATGGAACGATTCAGGTGCCTAAAAGCAGTGTGGCCATGTTGAAAATGCAATTGGCAGCGGAGGGATTTCCCAAAAGCACACTGGGATATGACCTCTTTACAAACCAGGCAAACATGATGACTACTGACTACGAGAAGAGACAATATCTCATTTTTCAGCTGCAGGACAGGCTTCAGGAATCGCTGCGGACCTTGACAGGCGTGAAAAATGCGATTGTCACTTTAAGCGTACCGGATGACAACTCTTTCGTTCTCAAAGAGGATAAGCCACAGGCGTCAGCGTCTGTGGTTTTGGACGTGTATTCCCAAGAAGCTTTGTCCGACAAGCAAATCAGAGGCATCGAAGCCCTGGTGGCCAAAAGCGTACCGGGCCTATTGCCTGAGAATGTGGCCATTGTAGACATTACCGGAGTTGTGCTCAATGAAAAAAAGGATGAACTGGGCGGCCAGGCACTAACACAAATAGATGCCATCAAGCAAATCAACGATTATTACAAAGAAAAGATTTCCCGCTTTTTAGAGCCTGTTTTCGGGACAGATGGCATGAGCGTCTCTGTTAGCGTGCAGGTCGATTTTCAGGCAAAGACATCTGAAAAAACAACCTATACGCCCGTGGTTGGTGACAAGGGCATTCTCGCCAGGGAAGAATTTGACAGGCAGAGCATCAATGGCGGCGTTGTGCAGAATTCATCTGTGGGCACAGATGCCAACACTGGCGTACCCACCTACACACAAAACGATGGCGATGCAGATAACCAGAGCGCAAGTGAAAGTGGCAGCAACGATTATCTGGTAAACAAATTGATAGAAGGAATAGAAGATAAAGGCGGCCATATTACAGATATTTCTGTCGCTGTTATGATCAACAAGACCTATCTGTCGGATGAAGAAATTCAAAAGTACAAGGACATGGTAGCGTATGGTGCAGGCGTTTCAGCCGAAAAAGTGGTCATCACGTATGCGGAGTTTGCACCCAAGCCCGAAATTATTTTCCCGCAGGAGCCAGCCTTACAAGTCGATACCGTGATGATCGTAGCCGGAGGCGCATTATTCCTGCTCTTGGCGGTAGCTGTTATCCTGATACTGCGGCTTGGACGTAAGAAACGGAAAGTGCCTCAGCGTGCAGGAGCCCAGGCCTCCCAGCAGCGCGGCGGACAAGCAGCACAACAGCGCGGTGCACAGCCTGCAGGCCAGCGCCAACCTGGAAGACCTCAGGGCCTTCATACGAATGAGCAGGAGGAAGATGCCGCGCCGGGTGAAATTGTTCTCACTGAGACCAGGGGTCAGGGTATCAAGCGGCAAGTCCGCGAGTTTGCGACAGCCAATCCTGAGATTGTCGCTCAGCTGATCAGAACCTGGATGAAGGAGGATGAAAAGTAAATGAAGCAAAAAGGCCGTAGCAACGAGAACGCCAGAAAGGCGGCAACAGTTGTGCTATCCCTGGGTGTCGAACAGGCATCCAGGGTATATAAGTATCTAAAGCCGGATGAAATTGAGCAGATCACAATACAGATTGCGACCTTGGAAAACCTTTCTCCTGAATCGGTTGATAACACGATGGAGGAATTTTACAATCTGTGTATGGCGCAAAAGTATATCACCGAGGGTGGTATCGAGTATGCCAAGGCCATTTTGGAAAAAGCCATGGGGTCGAGCAGCGCCGCGTCTGTTATTGAGAGAATTACCAGATCATTGCAGACAAAAGCATTCAGCTTTTTGGATAAAGCAGATCCAAAGCATTTGCTGAGCCTGATACAGAACGAGCATCCGCAAACCATAGCATTGATTCTTTCCTATTGTACTACAGAGCAATCCTCTGAAATTATCAGCGAGCTTCCTAGTGAGGTGCAATTAGATGTGGTGGAGCGCATTGCCATGATGGACAGAACATCACCTGAGGCAGTGCGCGACGTTGAGCGGATGATTGAGCAAAAGCTGTCCATGAGCGAGTCCATTGGCTTTGCAGAAATCGGTGGCACGAAGTATATCGCAGGCGTGCTGAACATGGTGGACCGCAGCGCGGAAAGATACATTATGGAAGAACTCTCCAAACGCGATCCCCAATTGGCTGAAGAAATCCGCAACCGCATGTTTGTGTTCGAGGATATCGCGACCTTGGATTCGATTTATATACAGCGCTTCCTGCAGGATGTCAATGCCAATGATCTGCTGATCGCCATGAAGGGTTGTTCCAAGGAAATCACCGATATCTTTTACGCCAATATGTCCGTTCGCCTCAAAACCACGCTGGAGGAAGAAGCAGGCTATCTGCATGGCGTAAGGTTGTCCGCGGTAGAAGAGGCGCAGCAGAAGCTGGTCGCACAAATCAGACGGTTGGAGGAAGCGGGCGAGGTCGTCATTGATAGGGGCCGAAAGGATGAGATGATTGGCTAAGCTGTTCAAAGGGGAATATGTCCGCTTGGATGATACCGGCTACGTTTATAACAACGTTGCCTCTGCCCCAAAGAGCATCCCCGTTGTGGCGGTAGTGCAGATTAGCGACACGAAAGTGGAAGAGGCTGAGCAAAGAGCCCGGGAAATTGTCGCCGAAGCGGAAGGTTATAAGCAAAGCGCTCAAGAGCAAATGTATCAAGAAGCGCAGGAGGCATTAGAGAAGGGTCGGTCTGAAGGCTATATGCGGGGCTATGAGGAAGGCCATGCGCAGGGCTTCTTACAAGGTCATGCACAGGCGATTGCAGAAAATGAGCAGACCCTAGCCAGAATCGTAAGCCTATTGCAGGAAATTGATAAGGGAAAACAGGCGATATATGAAAAGCATCAGCAGGATATGCTGGACCTGGCGCTGGATATCGCCCGCAAGGTGATCGGGAATCAGCTAAGCAAAAACGACAAAGCTTTCCTGAATATTTTCAAGAAGGCGGCGGAAGGGCTGTATGGGCAAAAAAACATCAGGCTGCTGATTTCCCCGCATGAAGCCAAAGTGGTTACGACGTTGGGGGATGAACTGCGCGGTATGATCTCTGGCATGGAGCGGATGGATGTTCAGGTTCTGGAGGATGCGCCGCAGGGCACCTGCATCTTGGAGACAGAGGATACGCTGATTGACGCAAGCGCCCAAAAGCAGGTGGACAAGCTTGCTCAGGCCATAGAGGCTGTCAAGTAAGAAAAAGTACCGCAATCAAGGAGGTGGGATGATATGTTCGATAAAAGCCGTCAAGCCGTCGCGCAGACTGATCCCATCCTGCGCGGCGGCAAAGTGGACAAGATCATCGGTATGGTGATTGAAAGCACTGGACCGGATGTGGATATTGGAACAGTATGCCGTATACACAGCGCCAGGCGTAGTACCTGGATTGATGCGGAGGCAGTGGGGTTTAAAGGAAACCGGCTGTTGCTGATGCCCTTTGAAGAGATGGATGGGGTGGCAAGAGGCAGCGTGGTGGAGTCCACAGGAAATGCATTGCGAATCGATGTCGGTCCGGAACTGGTAGGCAGAGTTATCGATGGTTTTGGTAAACCCATCGACGATGCCGGGCCGCTTCGGTGCAGCCAGCAGTACACTGTGCAAAACTTGCCGTCTAATCCATTATCCAGGCCACGAATTAATTCCAAAATCCATATCGGGGTTCGGGCCATTGATTCGTTGCTGACATGCGGCAAGGGCCAGCGGATGGGTATATTTGCAGGCAGTGGTATAGGCAAGAGCACATTGCTTGGTATGATGCTCAGAAACGTGGAAGCAGATGTGAATGTTATCGCCTTGGTCGGTGAGCGGGGCCGTGAGGTAAGGGATTTTATCGAGAAGGACCTGCAAAAAGAAGGCATGGATCGGTCTGTTCTGGTGGTTGCCACCAGCGACCAGCCGGCGATGATGCGTTTAAAATGCGCCATGACTGCCACAACCATTGCGGAGTATTTTAGAGATCAAGGCAAGGATGTTTTGCTGGTCATGGATTCGCTGACACGATTTGCTATGGCCCAGCGTGAAATCGGTCTTGCAGTAGGTGAACCGCCGGTGGCCAGGGGATATACCCCTTCCCTGTACGCGATTATGCCAAGACTTTTGGAAAGGTCTGGCCGGTTTACGCAAGGCTCCATCACTGGCATCTATACAGTGTTGGTAGAAGGCGACGATGTAAATGAACCCATATCCGACACAGTCCGAGGCATACTGGATGGACATATTGTATTATCCAGGGCCTATGCTATGCGAAACCACTATCCGGCTATCGACGTTCTGGCGAGTATCAGCCGTATCATGAACGAAATCGTCCCACCGGAGCATATGCAGTCTGCTTCTGCGCTGCGAGCCGCATTATCGGCCTATTACGAAAATTTCGACCTGATATCCATTGGCGCTTACAAAGCGGGGTCAAACCCCAGAATTGATAACGCTATTGCAAATATCGACAGAATAAACGGCTTTTTAAAGCAGGAGATCGGTGAAAAAGCACCTTTTGATGAAACTTTTAAAAAGATGCAGGAGCTTCACCGGGCAGTTAGTAAAGGAGGCATAGCGTGAAAAAGTTTCAATTTCCACTTGCGAAGGTGCTGGAATACGATACGCATCTTCAAAAAAATGAATCTGATGCGCTGAGCCTGTTACAGGCGGAATATAACCGGCTGGAGAAAAAACGCAATGATATGTTGGCCGAATACGATTTGGCCAAGAAGCGTTACCAGGCCGAATGTGAAAGCGGGCAATCTGCAAGCCGCGCGGTGGCTGCCGGGATGTATATTACGGATCAGCGGCAGCAGATCAACAAGGTAAGCGAACAAATGCGTGAACAGTTGCGAAAGATCGACAAGCAAAGAGAACGCTTGGTTGCGGTCACACAAGATAAGACCATGATTGAAAAGCTGAAGGAACGCTCGCAGGAGGCTTACCGCATAACCGAGAGAAAAAGCGATGAGCTGTATATAGCAGAGCTTGTGTCTAACCAGGCTGCGAAGGTTGGCAACTGATTCGTGTCAACAGCAAAATAATGAAGGAGGTGGTTTTTATCACAGCGGTGGGTAGTGTTAGTATCCTTACCCAGGGTAAAACGCCTGTTATGACGGATGATACTGCGCAAAACATGCTTGCGGCTGATATTGGTGCGTCCTTTACCGTGGCACTGGATGAAGCAAGCGGGCTTAATACGCAGAACAGCTCTCCTGCTTTTCCTAATGTGGCAGCCTGCGAAGAAAATCAGGAAGAAAAAAAGCCAAGCGCTGCGTTAAGCCTTGTAGCGGCGATGATTGCCTTTTCTCCCCAACCCATTATCCAAGGTGCCGTGCAGGCGGAGATAATTCAAAACGCAGTCACTGCGCACAGCGGAATACAGCAGATTGGGTTTTTGCAGGAAAATGCGCAAGGGGAAGCGGCGGGGATTGCGCAGTCAATCGCTGGGACAAAAGCTGGTGATCTTGAAAATGCGGACGCGCTGCCTAAAATCAAGGCGGAAGATCAAAATGCGATCCCAAATGATGAGCAAGCTGCAATATATCAGGATCCTGCAAAGGTAAGGACAGGCAAAAGTGAGGTTCGGACAGAACTGAACAAGAATGAAGCTTTTCATAAAGACGAATTTTTTGTAAAAAGCCTTGATGGACAGAATGCGTCGGTTAATAGCAAGGGTGCAGAAGGATTTGCGAACGCAGTAATGGATGCTCAAACGCCTCGCAATGTGCAAGGAAGAAGGGTCAAAGGAGCGGATGAATCACCTTTCGATGTTCCGATTACTGCCGCAGCAATTGCACAGCGTGCAGAGCATATGCAGCAGACACAAGAAGCACAGGCGGCGCAGGACATAGCGCCTGATTCAACAGCCAGGGAAGAGCACGCTGCTTTGCAGGTGGCCAGGGCTACTGTGTCGGCCATTAAGCGCGGCGCAGCGGAATACAAGCTGCGCTTGCGGCCGGAGGGGTTGGGGCAGGTTGAGGTGACCGTCAGCACCAAAGGCAATGAGATATCGCTGAGCATGAAAACAGATAATGAAGACGCCAGAGGCCTAATTCTTGGACATGCTGACGAATTACGTGCAGAGCTCAGGTCGCAAAATTTTCAAGTGAATGGGTTAACGGTTGAGGTTTCCATGGATAACCAGGGTGGCGGAGAGTTTACATCATCTCGCCAGTCGCAAGAGACTTTCGATCAAGGCCGCGTGGCAATGGAACAATCACAGATCAATCAGGCGGAGTTTCAGGCATCATCCTCTGGTGCGCAGAAACCAGTACCCAGAAGCAGTACGATCAGTTACAGGGTTTGACCTCAGGGGCAGCATAGGCAAGGAGGGAAGGCAATGAATGTAAACGGCATTGGCACGCCGGCAGTATCCCAAGGGCTGACGGGCCAAGCAGTAAACAAAACCGGGTCTGATTTGGATATTAATGATTTTTTCAAGTTGATATCCGCACAGATGCAAAATCAAAGCATGTACGACACGGTGGATAACGCGCAGTTTATGTCGCAGATGGTACAGTTTTCAACGCTCTCGCAAATGACTGAGTTGACCAACGCCCTCAAATCCGGATATGCAGTTTCCTTGATCGGCAAGCAGGTAAGCCTGTCATCCGTAGCACAGGATGGCACACAGCAGCTTCAGGTTGGCAAGGTGGATCAAGTCAACTTTAACGGGGGCGTACCTTATGTTCTTGTGAACGGTGAGTTTCATCAGTTGAGTGAGATCATGGATGTCGCCCAGGGAGCGGATCAACCATCAGAAAAATAGCAACAGCTATCAATACGCTGCAGAGCGACGCAAAACCGCATACTTGCAAATAGGAGGGTATTACAAATGATCAGGTCCATGTTTTCCGCTGTTTCTGGTCTCAAAGGCCATCAGACCATGCTGGATGTTATCGGTAACAACATCGCCAACGTTAACACCGCTGGGTTTAAATCGAGCCGTGTTCTCTTTTCAGATGTTTACTATCAGACACTTTCCGCGGCCAGCGCGCCATCTACCACCACTGGCGGTAATAACCCCACCCAGATTGGTTATGGCTCCAAGGTAACCTCCATTGACCTTTTAAACACACGAAGCGGCTTCCAGCAAACAGCCCGCGGGATGGACACCTATATATCCGGCGAAGGATTTTTTACCGTACAGGATAGTTCTGGTGAAATGAACTATACCAGGGTCGGCGCGTTTTCGTTTGATGCCAGCGGCAATCTGCTGGATTCCAACGGCAGCTTTGTCATGGGCATGATCCCGACATTGTCTAATCCTGTTGGTACGCTGGTTCCCATTAATATACCTAACTTCCAAGACTACTCGGGTATCGCCATTGGTAACGACGGAGCCATCACCGGTACCAACCTGAATACAAATGCAATACAAACGCTGGGCCAGCTGGCAATTGCCGTTTTCAACAATGCAGACGGCTTGGAGCAGCGTGGCGACCAATACTTTGGTGAAACCTTAAACTCTGGCGCTCCGGGTCTTCTGGAGGCTGGGACGGGTCTTGCGGGTCAATTGGTATCAGGCGGCTTGGAAATGTCCAATGTTGACTTGTCCAAGGAGTTTACCGATATGATCGTCGCCCAAAGAGGCTATCAGGCCAATGCCCGCGTCATTACCACATCGGATCAGGTGCTGGAAGAGTTGGTTAACTTGAAGCGCTGATAAAAGGTTTCTTTACATAAGCCAGTAATTCGACTCGACTGCCTGAAAGGAGCCTGTACCATGATAGAAGTGACTAAGCTGAACGGACAAAAGTACATTATTAATTCCGAATTGATTGAAATGGTAGAAATGCTGCCTGATACTCTGTTGACCATGACCAACGGCAAAACGCATTATGTGAAAGAGCCGGCCGATGTGGTTATTGCAAAAATCAGCGAGTACAAGGCTGGGATTATCGTCCAGGCTGCTATCATGGAAGAAACAGTCACAGAAAAGGCGGTCAATGCGCGCCGCAGGCGAAATGATCGCATAAAGGAAGAGTAATATGCCGGAAGTTTTGTCTCAGAGCCAGATTGATGAACTGCTTAGCAAGCTCGCGGGCAATGCGGCGGATGAAACGGAATCAGATGCTTCTGCCGTAGAAGATACAAAAGCAAAGCCTTATAACTTCAAAAACCCCAAGAAATTGACCAGAGACCAGCAGAAGGTTCTGCGTGGGGTTGGCGAAAGCTTCGCCAGGCATTTGGCTTCATATTTGGCTGGCTTGACACGCACATTTTGCGAGGTGAATGTTGTCTCGCTGGAAGAGCAGCCGTATGCAGAGTACAACAACGCGCTCCCAGATATGATGATTACAAGTGTTCTGGATATGAGTTGTCTCAAGGGCTCCTTTCTGTTGGACCTGTCCAACACGGTTACCTACGCTTTGATTGAGCGCATGTTTGGTGGCGTCATTGAAGTAAGGGAAGTGCCCAAGCGGGAGTTTACTGAAATTGAGACAACGATGATGGACCGTATTGTCAGAAAAATTGTGCCGCTGTTTCAGGAAGCCTGGGTTCTCCACCCGAACGTTACCGTTTCGATACGCCAGGTGGAAACAAGCACGCGATTTATCAAGGCGATCTCCATGGATGAGGTTGTTGCGGTGATGGTGCTTTCTGTCAAGCTCCATACGGTAGAAGGTACGATTACCTGCTGCATTCCTTGTGCTGGTATTGCCAAAACGCTTGATGAAATGCTGGCGGAGCAAAGCGGCAAAAGAGAAACCGGCGAGGAATTTGACGAAGGTGCTGCCACAGAGCAAAGGAGCATGCTCAAGCAGCTGCACGGTTCCAGCATCGAATGCTGTGCGGTGCTTGGCAGTACTACCATCAGCATGCAGGAGGTATTGAGCCTGCAGCCAGGCGATGTGATACGTCTGGACCAGCGTGTTGGTTCGCCAGTGGTAGTTTCTGTGAATGGAAAAAATTGGTTTTATGGAGAGCCTGGTATAAAAAGTAAAAAACTTGCAGTCATGATTAACCGGCAGGTTGCTGGATAAAAGAAGGTGAACGCACGGTGGAAGCAAATCAAGGCACTAATGGCTTGCACAATCAAACAGGCCTGAACGCTACCGAAATTGATACGATCGGTGAGATACTGAACATCAGTATGGGGGCAGCTGCAACAGCAGTTTCCATCCTGCTGAACCGGCAGGTCAGCATAACAACGCCGAGTGTACAGGTGATTCGAGGCGATGCGTTTGAGTTTTCTGAACTCGAACCGGCGCTTGGTATTGAAATCAAATATGTGGAAGGCTTGCTTGGCTCCAATCAGATGATCATGAGCGTCAAAGATGTTAACACCATCGTTAAGCTTCTGCTTGGCGATGATGGCGGCGGACTTGATATGGATGAAATCCACATCAGCGCATTGGGCGAAGTGATGAACCAGATGATGGGAGCGTCCTGTACAGCGCTGGCATCATTCCTGGATAGGGAGATTAATATCTCTCCTCCTGTGCCGTTTAATATTGAAGAGTTCAACGAGAAGCTGCTCTGGTCGCGCGATCAGGAGTATATTGTAGCAATCAGTTTCAAACTCGCCATTGAAGGTTTGATTGACAGCGAATTCTTTACGGTGATGAGCGTGCCTTTTGCCCGGGAACTTGTAAGCAGCGCCATGGGGATGAGCATGTCTGATGAATCGTATACGGTTACGATCCAGGACGATTCGCAGATCACCGGTCATACGCAGGTACCGTTGCCGATATACGATGAGGCGTATACTGCAGCCGCGCCTGCACCTCAGCCTGTGCCAGTACCGGCACCTCAGCCTGTGCATGCAGCGCCGCCGGTGCCCGTTCAGCCTATGCCAGCAGTTCAGCCGACGCCTGTTTCGGCACCGGTCGTTGCTCAACCGCCAGTGCCGGTGTATGCCAGCACACCAACACCAGTGCCGGTATATGCCAGTACCCCTGTTTCATCTTATACCAGTACACCGGTTCCTGCACCAAGCTATCCCACGGCGCCTATTCAAGCGCCGGTATATGCAAATCCGCCTGTCTCAATGCCTGCTTATGCAGTTCCTGCTCCGGCACCCGTCTTTGCCAGTTCGCCCGCTTCGGCAGCGGCATATCCCCAAACACCGGCTGCAGCCCCAAGGCCGGCAATGAATGGCGGACAAACGCAAGAGCGGTCAGCTCCACGGCAAAATGTTACAGTAAAACCGCTGCAATTTGGCAGTCTTGATGGGGATGGTAGCTTTGGAGATGAACAAGATTCAGGCAACTTGAACCTGGTGATGGGTGTTGACCTCAACGTAACAGTGGAAATTGGCCGTGCCAGAAAGCAGGTCAAGGAAATATTGGCGCTGCGGCAAGGATCTATTGTTGAACTGGATAAGCAAGCCGGAGCACCGGTAGATATCCTGGTAAATGGCAAGTTGATTGCCAGGGGCGATGTCGTGGTGATAGATGACAATTTTGGCGTTCGCATCACTGAAATCGTCACGGCATCTGCTCAACGCTGATATATTTTGCTGCAAGGTTTGGAGGGCGGAATTCTGTGGATGAAACATTCACCATCCTGATGCCTTTTCTGGCAGTTACGGCCGTAATCGCCTGTGCGTACTGGGCTACGAGGTGGCTTGCCAAATCCCAGGGTATCCGTTCAGCGGGACGCCATATACAGGTGCTGGAAAGAACAATGCTGACAAAGGATGCCTGTCTTGCGCTGGTGCGTGTTGGTTCAAGAATCTACCTGGCTTCTGTAACAACCGGCAAAGTGGAACTGATTCGGGAAATAGACAAGCAGGAGTTATCAGAGGGTGATGTACGGCGTTCTGGCAGTGACTTTTTCAACCTTCTATCCAAGAGCATGGGCCGGGGAAAGCAAGGCCAGAACCAGCAGGGAAATGAAACGGAACAGGATGGCGCAGCGAATGACTAAAAAGCGTACATTATTTGGCTGGACCTTCTTTCTGGTTATGCTGCTGGCACTGTTCGCTATCATGTTTATGCAGACAGCAAAGGCGGATTCCACAGGTCTTTCCATTCAATTGGAAGGATTGGATTCGGGAGAAGGCGCAGACGTACTGGAAATACTGGCTACGCTCACCATTATCGCACTCATTCCCTCTATCCTCATGATGACTACATGCTTTACCAGAATTATCATTGTATTGTCCTGCGTGCGCAACGCTATCGGTCTTCAGCAGTCTCCGCCCAATCAGGTATTGCTCGGCATTGCTTTGTTTCTGTCGATGTTTATTATGTCTCCTGTGATTGGTGAGGTGAACGAAAAGGCATACCAGCCATATCAGCAGGGACAGATCACGCAGATGCAGGCGGCCGAGCGTGCTATGGAACCAATGCGTGGTTTTATGCTGCGCAATACAAGTGCCGAAGATTTGAATCTTTTTCTGGACCTGGGTCACTTTAGTAGACCTGAGAGTACTGACCAGATCGCAACCACTGTGCTAATACCCGCTTTTATTACCAGCGAGCTGAAACGCGCTTTCATCATGGGATTCATGGTCTATCTCCCATTTCTGGTAATTGATATGGTGGTAGCCAGTACGCTGATGAGCCTGGGCATGGTGATGCTGCCTCCAGTATTGATTTCGCTTCCATTTAAATTGGTGCTTTTTGTGCTGGTAGACGGATGGGGAATGACTTTGAAGGCATTGGTGATGGGGTTCCATTAATAGGCCGGAAGGAGGGGGAGCATGTCCCAGGGGGATATTGTATCAGTCTTAAAGGATGCCCTGGTGACAGCCCTGACCATGGCAGCGCCGTTTTTGGCAGTAAGTGTCGGGATCGGCATTCTGGTCTCGGTGATTCAGGCAGCAACACAAATCCATGAGCAGAATATTGGTTTTGTATTTAAAATACTGGCGATTGGCATTGCGCTAATGGTGTTAAGTTCCTGGCTGATTGCGAAAATCACTGCGTTTACTACACAGATTTTTACCAGTATTGGGAATCTAACATAGTGCGTTATTGGAGGGCAAGGAATGCTCACGATCGAGTTTAGCAACTTCATGCTCTTTTTGCTGGTGTTCGCCCGCATATCCAGCGCACTATTGTTTCATCCGTTTTTCGGCCGGAGGAACGTGCCTGCTATTGCGAAAATCGGACTTGCGCTTCTTACAGCGGTCCTTTTAACGCCGGTGCTCAGGGTCCCACAGCCGGTTTTTACAACCACCATTTCCTTGCTGCTGGCATTCCTTAAGGAAATGATGGTCGGATACACAATGGGACTTTTGATGCATCTGTTTATGACCTGGGTACTGATGACAGGGGAAGTGGTGGATATGGAACTAGGCCTTAGCATGGGCAGGGCTTTTGATCCTCAGTCCAATATGTCCATGTCAGCGTCGGGAATGGTCTTCAACCTGATGATTACGTTGATCTTTTTCACTTCCAACGGTCATTTGACGCTGATTCGCATACTGGCCTCATCCTGCCAGCTATTTCCGCCGGGGACGGCCTTTTTCAACCACCAGGCGGGCAGTTATCTTGCGCTGATGCTTGGTGATATGCTGCTGCTGATGTTGAAATTGGCTATGCCGGTGCTGGCCATAGAGCTTCTAACGGAAGCCGGCATGGGCGTGCTGATGCGCATCGTGCCGCAGGTGAACGTGTTTGTGGCCGGCTTGCAGGTGAAAATTGTTGTCGGTCTTGCAATTACTATCCTCGCGCTGCCTGCCGCATCTAAGCTGATGGATACCACACTTACACATATGTATACAAAGATTCAGGACACTACAGCAATTTTGTTATCTGGGTCATAAGTAGCATGCTAACGAGAGGGGGGAAAGCAGATGGCAGTCGATAGCAGCCGTACGGAGCGTGCGACACCGCGAAGGCGGCAAGAGGAGCAGAAAAAAGGCAATATTTTTATGAGTAAGGATGCCATCAGTGCTCTTTCTCTGCTTTCGCTGGTGATGCTGTTTCGGATGGCCGGACAACCGCTGATTGACGGAATGAAGAACATGCTATTGGATGGGTACGCATCCTTGGCTTCCGTTGATCGAATCACCGCAGTAGAAGCATCTACGTTGATGAGCAAGTACGGAATGACCGCTATGGCGCTTATTCTGCCGGTGAGCGCCGCTGCCATGCTGACAGGTGTTCTCTTTGGTGGTATACAGACGAAATTTCGTTTTACAGCAAGCCTGCTCAAGCCCAAATTGTCACGGATCAATCCCATATCCGGAATCAAGCATATGTTCTCAGCCAAGTCACTGGTAGAACTAGCAAAATCTATATTGAAGATTGCCGTAATCGGTGCGGTGCTGTATAATGAGATTTTAAGCCGTATACTGCAAGTTCGTACCATGCCGCTTGGAGATTTGGTCAGCGGGGTCCGCTGGACAGGGGAAGCGATTTTCTCAATTTCTACCAAGATTTTGATGTTCATGGTAATGTTCTCTGCGGCCGATTACTTCTATCAATGGTGGGAATACGAACGGAATCTTCGCATGACCAAGCAGGAAGTGCGGGATGAGCAAAAGCGCATCGATGGCAATCCGCAGATCAAAGGCCGTATCCGCGAAGTGCAGCGCAAGATGGCCATGATGCGTATGATGCAGCAGGTGCCAAAGGCGGATGTCGTTATCAGAAACCCCACTCACTATGCTGTTGCGCTTAAATATGATTCCAAGAAGAACAAAGCGCCCGTCGTTGTCGCCAAGGGGGCAGATCAGATCGCGCTGGCTATTGTGCGGGTTGCAAAGGAGAACAACGTATATATTACAGAAAACAGACCACTGGCGCGTGGATTGTATGAGGCTGTAGAAATCGGAATGCAGATCCCTGCCGAGTTTTACAAGCCTGTGGCAGACATTATCGCGTTTATTTATAAGCTCAAGAAGAGGGCTGCCGGATGAAGAAGCTGTTTGACAATGTATTGACCTTATTTATAATAGGTATGATTTTTTTGATGATCATTCCGCTTGGCACGGGTGTGCTGGACGTGATGCTGATCATCAATATCGGTCTGTCACTGACCATATTGCTCATATCCATGTACATTAAGGAAGCGCTGGAGTTTTCAGTGTTTCCCTCTGTGCTTTTGGTTACGACGCTTCTTCGTGTATCACTGAATGTTTCCTCCACACGTTTGATTCTTGGCAACGGCGGAAACGCGGGCAAGGTCATTCACACCTTCGGCCAATACGTCATCGGGGGTAACCCGGTGGTCGGCTTCATCATTTTCTTAATCATCGTTGTGGTTCAATTTATTGTTATTACCAAAGGCGCCGAGCGCGTTGCGGAAGTTGCTGCGCGCTTTACGCTCGATGCCATGCCGGGCAAGCAGATGGCCATCGACGCAGACTTGAACGCAGGTCTGATCAATGACGAGATGGCCAAGAATAGGCGTCAAAAGATACAACGTGAAGCAGATTTTTATGGGTCTATGGACGGTGCTTCCAAGTTTATCAAGGGTGACGCTATCGTTTCTATTATTGTACTGTTCATCAACAGTATCGGCGGCATCATTATCGGTATGGTGCAGGGCGGCGGTAGCTTTACAGATGTTCTGAATATTTACATTACCGCTACAGTAGGCGATGGCCTTGTATCGCAGATACCCGCACTGTTAATCTCTACCGCCACCGGTATGGTGGTGACCCGCGCGGCCTCTGTTAACAGCCTCAGCGAAGACCTTAAAACACAGATAATATCCTATCCAATTGTATTGATGATCACCGGCGGCGTACTGATGGCAATGTCTATTCTGCCAGGCTTTCCTGTATTAATTTTGCTGACGGTGGGCGGATCGCTGATCCTGTTGGCATCCCGGCTGCAAAAAAAGAAGGACAAGGCAGAGCCGCTGCCTGAGGCGGAACTGCCCGTAAATGAAACAGAATTCTACAAAAACACCGATAACATTTATACGCTGCTCTCGGTGGACCCCGTTGAGGTGGAGGTAGGATATAGCCTCATCCCGTTGGTGGACGAAAGCCGCGGTGGTAACTTTATCAATCGTGTGGTTATGCTGCGCCGGCAGTTTGCGGAAGAAATGGGCATGGTGGTGCCGGCTGTAACGCTTCGGGATAATTCAATGCTGGGTATTAATGAGTATGTGATCAAGATAAAGGGTGAGGAAGTAGCCCGGGGTGAGGTGCTGCCTGACCATTATCTGGCAATGAACGCCATTAGCGGCATGCAGGATATAGAAGGCATTGATACGCTGGAACCGGCTTTCAAGCTGCCCGCCAAATGGATCACCGCGGATAACAGGGAGTTAGCCCAAATGAGCGGCTTTACCATTATTGATCCTTTGTCTGTTATTATTACGCACTTGTCGGAGATCATCAAAAGGCATGCGCATGAGCTGTTTGGCCGCAAAGATCTGGTCCATCTGCTGGACAATCTTCGCAAGACCCACAAAGAGCTGGTGGATGATATTGTTCCTGGTGTGGTGCCGCATGTGGAATTGCAAAAGGTGCTGTGCAATCTATTGTCTGAGCAGATTCCCATTCGTGACCTGCCTACCATACTGGAAACCCTAAGCGAGCACTTGCCTGGCGTGAAGGACGCAGACCTTTTGACCGAATATGTTCGTCAAGCGCTGAAGAGGACCATTACCCGCAAATATGCGCAGGATGGAAATTTGAGGGTGATTACATTGAATCCTGAGATCGAGAACATGATTATGAGCGGTGTGCGCAAGGCGGGCAACAACTCTTATGTGTCGCTGGAACCTAACGTTCTGCAGAATATTGTGAATTCGCATATGAAGGAAGAAAAGCGGCTTAAGGATCATCTGGGAGACGTGGTAGTGCTGACATCACCCGTGGTGCGCTGCTATTACAAACGGCTGATGGATCAATTCTCTTCGGAAGCAGTGGTCCTATCCTTCAGCGAGATTAACCAGGATGTAAATATCCAGGCACTGGGTACCATTTCAATTTAACAGGCAGATGCTATAGCACAAGGCAGGTGGGAAAAGCGTGAATTACTACAAGGACCAATCAAAGAAAATTGATGAGGCAACCTGGCAGCGGTATGAAAAAACCAGGGATGTCGGCCTGCGTAATGAAATACTGATGTCCTATCTGTATATTGTGACGTGCAGCCTCAAGCGTTCCCAGATGCTGTCCATCAATAGAGATGACATGGAGGATTTGGCAAACCACGGCGTATTGGAGTTGATTAATTGTATCGACCGGTACGATTACAAACGTGGTGTGCAGTTTGACTCCTTCGCCTCTATTCGTGTCCGCGGCGCGATCATTGATTTCATGCGAAAGAAGGAATGGATTCCCCGGGACATCAATCAGAAAATCAGGCTTGTAAATAAAACCAGTCAGCAGATGCAGAGCGAACTGGGACGAATGCCAGAAGAGATCGAAATTGCCCAGCGGCTGGAAATGACAGAAGCAGAGCTTGCAAAGCTGCGTGTGGATGAAATGAGCTATCACGTTCTGGCATTGGAGGAGACATTGCCACACGGCAACATTTCCATCATGGATGCCATTGTGGATTCGGCATCACGCTCGCCTGAAAACCGGCTGATCGACAAAGATTTTAAGCAGCAGTTAGCGGGATACATTGATACGCTGGATAGTAAGGAAAGAACAGTCATTTCTTTATACTATTACGAAGAATTGAAGCTGCGGGAAATTGCATTTGTACTGGGCCTGACTGTGCCCAGAGTGTCCCAAATCCACTCAAAGGCGTTGTCTAAACTAAAGCAGCGTATTACAGATTATATAAATGAATAAGGGGAGGCAGCAGGATGAATACAGCAGTTTATGCCGCAACCACAGGTATGCTCAATCGCGCCAGGTCCTTGGATGTGACCGCCAATAATTTGGCCAATGCCGGCGTTGCAGGTTTCAAGCGCGATGAGCTTTTGACCTCCACCTTTGATGAACAGATCATGCTTCGCATAGAAGGGCAAGCAACAGAAATTGGCGGTATGAACCATGGTGCCATCGGAGATAGCATTTACTCGGATGTCAGCCAGGGCTCCTTGGAGGCTACCGGCCGTGCGCTTGATATTGCCATCGCCGGCGAGGGCTTCTTTGTGGTGGAAGATCAAAACGGTGTACAAGGGATGACGCGCAATGGCAGCTTTGTCTTGAGGGAAGACGGCTACCTGATGACCTCTTCAGGCTCTTATGTGTACGGACAAAATGGAAGGCTGCAGATAGATGATGGTGACATTGCCGTGAACAAGGCCGGCGAAATAACGGTCAACGGGCAGAACGCGGGCACACTGCTGATTGTTGTACCCCAGGACTTGCAGACGCTTGTCAAACAGGAGAACGGTACATTTGAAAGGCCGGCCGGTAACGGTGCTTTTGAGGGCAGCATAATGCAAGGGAATCTGGAACGTGCCAATGTGGATATGGTAGAGGAAATGTCGGATATGATTGCCGCCTCCCGCGCTTTTCAAACCTGCGGCCAGGTGCTGAGAATATTGGATTCGGTAAATCAAAAGACAGTTACAGAGATCGGGCGGTATTAAATATAGGTTTTGAGACTGGTTCATGAGGAGGGGTTTTGTATGATCAACGGTTTCTATGCTGCCAAATCTGGCGCTAAGTCTTATCAGGCAAGGCTGGATGTAACGGCAAACAATATCGCAAACGTTAATACACAAGGATATAAAGCGCAGCAGATCAGCTTTACAGACCTGATATATACCAATGCCCAAGGAGCTGACTTTCTAGTGGGCAATGGCACCAGAGTTGCGGCTACAACGGTAAATGCCGAGCAGGGCGGGCTTGGGCAGGACGGACTTAGGAGTGTTGCTATTAAAGGCGAAGGCTTCTTTGCCTTGGATAACGGACAGAACGATCCCGTCTACACAAGAACAGGTGATTTTGCCCTTTCGGTGGAAAACAATGCAATTTACCTTACAACATCAGACGGAAGCTATGTACTGGACCAAAACGAGCAGCATATACAGGTGACCGACGGTGATATTGGCGCAGCAGTTAATCGCGCGGCATTGTACACATTTCCCAATCCAGAGGAGCTGCAGGCGCTGGGTGACAACCACTACGCAGCTACGAACGCATCCGGTGCGGCGGCGGTGGACGATGAGTCGCAGATCGTTGGCAGCGCTTATGAACTGTCAAATGTAGATTTGACAAGTGAAATAACGCACATGATGCTGGCGCAGCGTGGAATGCAGCTCAGCATGCGCATGATACAAACAGCAGATGAACTAGAGCAGACGGTAAATAATCTTAGGACATAAGTTTTTACATACCTCTTAATTCTATTGGCAAAATTTCGATATATAAAGTGGGTGATGAGCATGAAGATTAACCGTGCACAGATAGATAAGCTTTACGGGGCTATGATGGCGCAGAATGCGTCTTCTTCCGTGAAGGATGGGAAACGGCCGGCAGAACTTGAAAAGGACAGCTTGGTTCTGTCCAGCGCCGCAAAAGGATACTCTGAGCTGGATGGTGTTGTAAACATGATCGTCAGCGAAGCGACAAAAGCAACCCCCGCGGAAAGGCTCATGCTTTTGAAGGAAGAGATTGCCCGCGGTAACTATCACGTATCGGCCGACCAAATCGCAGAGGCCATGATTTATGGCATCGGGTCCAAGGAGTAACGGACTGATGTGCGACTTATCGGAACTGAAAGAGGTTCTCAGCACACAATGTATGGTTCACCAGAAGCTTTTGGCTCTGGAGGAATCAAAAACAAAGGTGCTGCTTGATGGCGATCCGGAAGCGCTTTTGCCGCTGATGAATGAGCAGCAGGCGCTTTTAATGCAAAGCCGAGAGATAGAAAAAAAACGGATGGCAATTTGCGCAGGTACTCCCTATGCAACTCTCAAAGAATTGGTGCAGTCCAGTTCAGAGTGCAAATCGCAACTCGAGCCGATTTTTGCAAACCTTTCTGATGCCGTTATGACACTTAAAAAGAAATGCGCTCTGAACAATAGGCTACTGGAAACACGGCTTTCCACCATCCGCTTTTTATCCGGCCAGGCGGGATTAACTCCCGAGGCCAACACTTATACGAAAAATGTGAACACAAAAGGATAATACTGGCAAGGGGAAGTTATGAGAGCAACGTTTTATGCATTTGAAGCTGCAAAAAGTGGGTTGACGGCCGCGCAGGCGGGGTTGGATGTAACGGGAAACAATATTGCCAACCAATCTACGCCTGGCTATAGCAGGCAGATTGTTGACCAAGCCTCCACACAGCCAAGCAATGCCAAATACCGTTTTGCACAGAACAACAGGCTTGAATATGGCATGGGTGTAGACATAAAAGGGATTACCCAAGCGCGGGATCAGTTCCTTGACCTGCGTTATCGCAGTGCCAATGCAGAAAACGAAAGCCAGGCAAAAACCCTGTCCATTTTAAGGGATATGGAGAATACACTGGACGAAACGCAGACAGACGGCTTGAATGTTATGGTTCAGGACATGTATGCACAACTGCAGACGCTTTCTCAGAATGCCGGCGAAATTGAATTCTCCAGTCTGTTCCGTTCCAGTGCTCAAAAAGTTACACAGAGCTTAAACCAGTATGCTGCCCAACTTGCGCATATTAGCGATCAGGAAATGAACTCTATTGACATAGGCGTAAAAGAGGTCAACACACTGCTTGGAAAGGTTGAGACCGTAAACAGATCCATTCAGGCAGCGCTTTTGCAAGGTAACTCTATCAATGAATTGAATGATACGCGCAATCTATATCTGGATAAGCTATCCTCTTATATGGATATAACAGTGACCGGTCATGATGATGGTACAATCAGTATCAAATCGGGTGGCCAGTTTTTGGTGGATGCACCAAATAATATTGTTGCAACCATTGCTATTACCGGTACGCCCGGCAGCTTGAGCTTGGAAGCCGATGGGACGGCGATGGCGTTGCAAAGCGGCTCTCTTCACGGTTCCATGCGGGTGCTAAATGGCTATGGCAGTTATGCAAGCGCCGGCCAAAGCAGCTTCAAGGGTATCCCATATTATCTGAACTCATTGGATAGCTTTACTAACAGCTTTGCCACCACATTCAATACGCTCAATGGATCGGGCAAACCCTTGTTCGCTGGAACAACCGCATCCACGATTGTCATATCAGACCAGTGGCTCGCAAACGCAAACTTTGTCACGGCGACAAATGATCCCACCCCGGAAGCAGGTCAAAATGACAATCTCTTAAAGATGATCGAGGCAATGGATGCATCCAGGGCCATCTCTCCCTACTTTACCGGCAATTTTGATTCGTTTACTGTATCGCTGATGTCTGATTTAGCTATCGACATCAGTTATACCAAAGACGTAGCTGAGTCAAGTGATACTGTCATGACGGCAGTATCCAATCAAAGAGAAGCGGTGATGGGTGTATCCATCAACGAAGAAACTGCGAATCTCATGAAATACCAGCGGGCTTTTGAGGCATCTTCCAGGGTTATTACGGCCATGGATGAAGCGTTGGATATACTCATCAACAGAATGGGTCTTGTAGGACGTTAAGCTCATAGGGAGGTGAAGAATAAATGCGCCTGACAAATGCCATGATCACCAACAACTACTTGAAGAATTTGAATAGAAATACAAAGGAATTGACCGACCTGAACACAAAGGTCACCGCTCAGCGGAAGTTTTTGAAGATGTCGGATGATCCGGCCGCCGCTCTTGCCGCCTTTGGTGTCCGCAAGCAGCTAAACCGTATTGATATGTACAATAAAACGTTAAACGATAGTCAGGGATTGTTGAATGAGGCTGAAACCTCGTTGTCCACCATCAATGATACCGTAAATGAGGCGTTTACACAGGTCATGCAGGGAATCACCGGAACCAGTGATGAGGTGGCACGAAAGGTTATTGCAGCATCACTTCGCAGCCATCAGGATATGATACTTGGCGCAGCCAATGCCAAATATTCCAGCAAGTATATTTTCGGTGGTGACGGTTTCGAGCAGATGCCCTTTACTTTGGATGGTTCAGGTAATCTTCAGTATCAAGGCCAGGATGTGAATACAGGCACTTTCGGGGCCGAAAACCGTTATGTGGACATCGGACTTGGTATATCCATCAGCGGCAGTACGGTAACGCCGCAATCTGCTTTGAATACGGCCTACTCCGGTGCCGCCTTGCTTGGAACTGGGGTCGATGGAAATGGGATTCCGAATAACATCTATCAGTTAATTGGTGAGATTGCCGATAAGTTGGAAAGTGGAGACCTATCCAACATGGATTTGTATACCGAAAAGCTGGAGAAAAAATCGGACGATATCCGCATGCAGTATGTGGGGATTGGCGAAAAGGCCAACTATATCTCCTTTTTCAACGACCGGCTGGACAGGGAAAAGATAGCAGCCTCCACGAAACAGAACGAATTAGAAGTTTTGGGATTAGAAGAAGGCATCATGCAGTTTTCTCAGCAGGAGCTGATATACAATGCTTGTTTGCAAATGGGTACAAAGATATTGCAGCCTTCTTTGCTTGATTACTTAAGCTGACGACGTAGATTATGTAGGTGGTAGACATGAGGATCGAAAAAGTTCAATTGTTGTATGAAATTACTCCAGCGCAGCTGTTGTACAAGCGTACGCCGGCACAGATGCAGATTTCGGTCACGCATGGTCAAATGGAGATCGAGCGTGATCCTTTGCGTCTTGAATTAGACAACAAACAGTTTTTTGATTCCATCAACATCAAGGGAATAAAAAGCCAGGCGAATGAACAGATTCAACGGGGAAAGGAAGCGGTGCTGGAAGCAGCTGGCCGATACTCCAGAGAAAAGACAGCCATGACGGGTCCCGATGCGGTAACCATGTCACAATTGGTTTCGCAGCAGGGCCGTATTCCCACTCAAATGCAATTGACATTTTTGCCAGCGGCCAAGCCCAAAGTCAGTTGGAAGGGCGGAGATGTTAATATCCAATTTACCAGTGATAAGGTTGAGATCACTTGGACGCCCCATAAAATGGAGTTTACTTATGTGCCCTATTCGATAAAATACCATACGGAAGGGCAATGATCATGGGGAATATGCCATGAGGAATGCAGTGCTTAGGCATCTGGGAGGAGAAGGAAAATGCTGATCCACACAAAGGATTATGACTTTGTGACGGTCAATGATGAGGACATTATTGATTTCCCTGAGGGGGTTTACGCTTTTGAGAACAGCAAAAAATTTGTTGTTCTGAATACGAACTCCAAAGCGGGCATTATGCAGCTCCAATGCGCGCAAGAGCAAACCCCTAGATTCATCATTCTTGATCCGTTTATATTTCTGGAAGATTACGCACCCATCGTTCCTGCAGATGCCATGAAAAAGCTGAAGGCTGCTTCCATAGATGATATAAGCATTTTTGTCATTGCCGTTATACCTGAAAATATCAGTGCAGCTACAGTTAACTTGAAAAGCCCGGTGATCATAAATTTTAAAGAGCGCCTGGGCATGCAGGTGATGCTGGAAAATGCAGATTATCCTGTCCGCTTTCGCCTGTTCGACCAGGAAAGGGCGGGATGAGCATGCTGGTAATCACAAGGCAGCCGGGAGATAGCTTTACCATTGGAGATGATGTTAAGGTTATTATTCTGGAGGTCAATGGTGACAAGATCAAGATAGGGATCGAAGCCCCGCGAAGCGTGCGTATTATGCGCAGCGAAGTCATGGATACGGAAAAGAGCAACCTGGAGGCTGATCTTTCCGGCGGAGCACAGGCATTAGAGGTACTTAAGACTAAACTTTCTTCAAAATAAGCCGAAGTATTATTTGTCCGGGTTTGTACCTGTTCCATCGTGCATAAGCCATTTGCAGCGTACGCGCAAGTGAGCTTTGCAAATAGAACTGCGGAAATGGATTTCCGCAGAACAAAATTCAAGGAGGAAATACCCCATGCGTATCAGTCACAACATCTCAGCCATGAACACCTACCGGCAGTACAACACGAACACCGTCGCAACCAACCGTTCCATGGAAAAGCTATCCAGCGGTTCCCGGATCAATCGTGCCGCGGACGATGCGGCCGGCCTGTCCATTTCTGAAAAAATGCGCAGCCAAATCAAAGGCCTGACCCAGGCTACCCGCAACGCGCAAGATGGCGTATCCCTTTTGCAGACGGCGGAAGGTGCTCTCAACGAAGTGTCCGACATGCTCGTTCGGTTGAAGGAACTGTCCGTTCAAGTGCAAAACGGCACCTACAGCACAACCGACCAGGCCAACATTGGTTCGGAAATGTCAGCCTTGGGCACAGCAATTGAGGACATTTTCACGAATACCAAATTCAATGGCATTGAGGTTTTCAATACCACCACAACAATCGCTTACGGCGAAGGTGCTGATCAAGATGTGACCATTGCGAAGGCAGAACTGGGTGTCGACACAACAGTCAGCGATGTAGACAATTTGGTGACCTTGACGCAGGCTGCTGATAACAACTATACCAACGCAGTGCTAGTTGAATCGGCGGATGTCGAGGGTGCAATTACCCAGATCAATACCTTGCGTGCGACCTATGGCGCCCAGCAGAACCAATTGGAGCATGCCTCCAACAACATGGCAACCACCAAGGAAAACCTGCAGGCTGCCGAGTCCCGCGTACGCGATGTGGATATGGCAGAAGAGATGATGTCCTACACCAAGAACAACATCCTGCTGCAGGCCGCTCAGGCAATGCTGGCTCAGGCCAATTCCCAGCCCCAGGGTGTTCTCCAGCTGCTGCAATAATAGAGCAGCTTAAATCTGTAATCCTAATTTTTTGAAAACTGTGGGGAAAGGATTCCCTAGAGCACATAATTCAAGGAGGAATTAATCCATGCGTATCAGTCACAATATCTCGGCTATGAACACCTACCGGCAGTACAACACGAACACCGTTGCTACCAACCGTTCCATGGAAAAGCTATCCAGCGGCTCCCGTATCAACCGTGCCGCGGACGATGCGGCTGGTCTGTCCATTTCTGAAAAAATGCGCAGCCAGATCAAAGGCCTGACTCAGGCTACCCGCAACGCGCAAGATGGCGTATCCCTTTTGCAGACTGCAGAAGGCGCTCTCAATGAAGTGTCTGACATGCTCGTTCGGTTGAAGGAACTGTCCGTTCAAGTGCAAAACGGCACCTACAGCACAACCGACCAGGCGAACATTGGTTCGGAAATGTCAGCTTTGGGCACAGCAATTGAGGACATTTTCGAGAATACCAAGTTCAATGGCATTGAGGTTTTCAACACCACAACAGCAATCGCCTACGGCGAAGGTGCTGATCAAGATGTCACCATCGCGAAGGCGGAATTGGGTGTCGACACAACGGTTGGCGATGTAAATACATTGGTTGGCTTGACGCAGGCTGCCGATAACGACTATGCTGCCGCAGTGCTAGTTGAGTCGTCGAATGTCGAGGATGCGATCACCCAAATCAATACCTTGCGCGCGACCTACGGTGCCCAGCAGAACCAATTGGAGCATGCTTCCAACAACATGGCTACCACCAAAGAAAACCTGCAGGCAGCAGAATCCCGCGTACGCGATGTGGATATGGCAGAAGAGATGATGTCCTACACCAAGAACAACATCCTGTTGCAGGCCGCTCAGGCAATGTTGGCTCAAGCCAACTCTCAGCCCCAGGGCGTGCTGCAGCTTCTGCAGTAAGCCTTTAGCAGTCCGTACAGCAATACATACTAAGTTACCGGGGCTTGCGGCCTAATGATTTAGTATGTAGGCTGTATGGGTAATCATATCGGGTCAATATAGCAAAGCACAACGGTAACCTGTCTACGGTATACATTTTGCCCGTCCTACGGAAGAAATGCAGCAATAATGCTTTGCGGCAAGATTTTCGTATGGACGGGAATTGGTTTTTACTGTATAATAATGTCGATTCAAAGCATTTTGTGCATGATATTTCGTGTTTTTGTTTACAATCAGCTTTGATAGTCCAAATGATATATGATGCAATGCTAAATTGCGTTAAGCTAGACCAGCTTGAGTATTAATTCTTGATAATAGACGGAATGGTGTTATGCTGTTTGTAAAGCCTCAGAATTTGAAGCCTGGCATGATATTGTCAATGGACCTGCAAGGATCGCATGGAGAACTGTTGCTTCCCTGCGGTCACGTTTTGTCTGCATCCAATATTGCAAAGATTCAAATAGCTGAGCACGAAGGCGCGTACATCGTCGATTGTGACGCCGATTTGACAGACGATATGGGTTTGCTCAGCAAGCGCTTGCGCTATAATGCAGTTAACGCACTAAAGACCTTTTTTATGCATGTGGAAGGCGGAAACGAGGATGGACAAAAGAGCACATTTCTATCGCTCCGCCATTACCTGGAGTTAATTATTCAGGAGCTTACAGCCAATAAAAACGCCTTGGTGAACATGGCTGATATTAAGATTTTTGACGAATATACGTATTTCCACTGTGTAAATGTTGCTTCTTTGTCTATTTTGCAGGGTATGTCGCTGGGAATGAATCAGCGCAAGCTGTATAAGCTTGGCATGGGTGCACTGCTGCATGATATCGGCAAGGTGTTTATTGCCAAAGACATTATCAGCAAGCCTGGTGCTTTAACTGATACGGAATACGAGCAGATGAAGCAGCACAGTACCTTGGGCAGCGATTATTTACGAAAGCAGTGGGAGATGCCTTCCGAATCAATTGTGGCTGTTCTTACGCATCACGAGCGCTATGATGGTACGGGATATCCGTTACGATTGCCATCCAGTAAGCAAACGCAGGAAGGAAAGATAATAGCAGTCAGTGATGTTTATGATGCTTTAACCTCGCAGCGGCCTTACCGCGTTGCTCTTTCTCCTTCTGAGGCAATTGAGCATGTTATGGGGAATTCCGGCTCATTGTTTGATCCTGAAATTGTTACGACGTTCATGAAAAGAATTGTCCCATATCCTATTGGCAGCAGGGTAATGCTTAGCAATGGCCTGCGGGGGATAGTGGTGCAAAACAATTCAAACGGACTGATGCGGCCAACCATCCAGGTCATACGGACCAATGAGCATGGAATCAATAGTGTCACAGAGGTTGTAGATCTATTCAATGACCCGCGTATGCTGAACGTAACGGTCATCGGTTTTGACAAATAAGCAGCACAAAGGATAGGGGAGGTTTTTTCATGATTCGTGTATTGGTTGTTGATGATGCTGCATTCATGCGCCTGGCCATCAAAAATGTTCTGTCTAAGAATGGTTTTTTGGTAATTGATGAGGCAAAAAATGGGCAGGAAGCGGTTGAAAAGTATATCGCTTTGAGACCTGACATCGTTACAATGGATATAACGATGCCGGATATGACGGGTATCGATGCGCTTAAGGGCATTCGTGCCATTGATCCTACAGCCAAGGTGGTTATGATTTCTGCCATGGGCCAGGAAACCATGGTAAAAGAGGCAATCATAAACGGTGCTAAGTCTTTTATTGTTAAGCCCTTTAAAGAAGAGCATATTACGCAAACGCTTTTGAAAATCGCTTCGGGGCACTAAGTGGTATCTGACTATGTGTAGAGATATATGACCTTTGGTGCTTCATTACTGCAATGGGAAGCACAAAGCCTTGCATATCTGTACACTTTGTTCTGCAAGCATACTGTATATATTGTTTTTGAGGTAAAAACAAGCTGGCACAATTGGTAGTAACCAAGTGTCAGCTTATGTGTTTATTATGAATCAGGATATCTATTCACATGTGTGATGCCACTCAGACACCATCTACCGAATATTTTCTACCTTGTGGTCTTAATTTGTTGAACGCAGAAGTCTTGATAGGCGAATTTCAACACGTCTGTTTTGAGCGAGCTGCTCTTCTTGATCACCTTCGACGTACAACTGGTTGCATGAATAACCGGTTACTGATAGTTTTTCTTGTGGAAGATCGCATTGTTGAACCAAATATCGAAGCACTGTTAATGCTCTGTCAGTAGATAAATCCCAAGAAAAAAGATTGGTTTTTGTTGGAGGATCCTTTGATACTTTTGCAGTATGTCCGCTGATATCGATTCCACCGATTAGATCATATGAGTCAAGTATTACACTGCTAATGTTTTTGATGATAGGATATCCGCTTGACTTTAACTCGGCAGAATCTGGGTAGAAAAATACACCTTCCCGAAAGCGAACATAGATGATATCGTTTTTCATTTCAACATTCACTTGATCAGAATAGCCCTTCTGTTCAAGCAAGAGGTTAATCTTTTCGAATAGTTCGCTATATTCTTCCAATGTTACATCATCCAAATTTCCAGGGGATGCTTCAGGGGTCGCTGTCGTTGAAGTGTTTGGTGATGCGGAAGGAGTTGCATCCGGTGAAATTGATCCAGAAGGTTCTGGTGTTGGAGTAGCGCTAAACTCATCCATTGGTATTGCATCCGGATCAGTTTGTATGTATTGCGATAATGTGTTCGGACCAGGAGTCACCGTGATTATTTCAGTTGTCGTACCTAGAAAGGTTTGCGCAAAACTTGATGTTAACTGTTGGAACTTCTGAAGGTCAATAACGCTCATAATATATAAAAGCATAAAGAATACCAGCAGGTTATTCATAAGGTCTGCATATGTGGTAATCCATTGACCTGTGGCAATTTTTGATTCGTTTGCTGAGGAACGTTTACCCATGCTGATCAACTCCTTGTCTTCAGCATCGTAAGCAGAATTACCTACGGCTGTCTATGTGTGTTGGTTACGAGGATTGATCTGCATTCGTATCTTTGCCTTGCTTTGCCTGCTTGGCTTGTTTGGCCGAACCACCCAATACTAAATAAGATGATAGCTGCTCTTGCAAGAGCCTGGGATTAACACCGTTTCGGATGGAGCAAACGGCCTCAATGATCATTTCTTTTTCAAGACGGTAAATAGATAGACGGCTACGGAGTTTGGTAGCAGCCGGCAAAAAGAAAAGATTCGCAACCAAACTGCCATACAAGGTGGTAATGAAGGCAACACCGATCGCTTTGGTCAGTGCGGAAGGATCATCCATACCCGCCGACAAAAGCTGAATCAAACCAACGATGGTGCCAATCATGCCGAACGCAGGTGCGAAGGCGCCTAAAGTTTCAAACATACTAATATTAATGCTTTTACTTTGCTCGTACACATAAATATCGTTTTGCAAGATGTCGTTAATCTTTTCCGGGTCGGTACCATCTACTATCATCAAGATACCACGTTTTAAGAATGGGTCAATTTTTTTCTCATCTTCCATAACAGCTTTTTCAAGGCTTAACAGTCCATTTTGCCTTGCTGTTTTCGACAGGGCTACTAATTGGTCAATCGTTTTGCTGATGGTTGATTTGGGGCTTCGAAAAACTTCAATAATCAGCCGGGGGAATTGCGATACCTGACCGAAACCATATGCTACGAGAACCGCACCTATTGAGCCGCCGATGGTAATGACGAACGCACTTAACATCCACAGAGCCCTTAATGAGCCCCAGTTCCCAGTGTCCATTACATAACCAACAGCAATGCTTCCTGCGGCAATTATGAGACCAACAATACTTGCGATATCCATTATTTATACCCCCGGTTTCATTCCGCATAAGACAAGACCGGTGCTACTTTGTGCTTATATGATTGCGCATACCGCTTGAAGCAGCATGATTGTCTGCATAGCCGCTTTGGATCTTTTTTTGCGCCTGAAGTCCGGTTAGCTGAGCTTCAATATCGGCATGAGCTGCCTGGGCTTGCGAAATCAGCTTTGCATCAAAAAGCGCGCAGTTATGAAGCAGTTTGCGCGTACGCTCCATACTGCGTGCTATACCTGATACCCAAGGCGGGAAATCTGTTGCATGGTCATCGGATGATAATATGCTGACAATAACATTGCTGCTCTCATAATCCATGCTAGAACTCAGAGCTACAATTTCATTGCTTATCGCATCTACTTGACTGGCCAATACGCTTCGCTGATCCAGTTTTAGATCAAATTCTGATATATCCCTGTTTTCAAGTAACTGCATTGCCTCAACGGATAAGGAAGGATACTGCTTCAACAACTCTAAGCGTTTTTGAAGAAGCGCTTCGATTTGAAGGAGTAACGCTTCATTTGGGTGTTTCATCTGGCAATTGCTCCAGGCATACGGCTTAGACGGTCGGCTTGCTTCCATGTATCTTTAAAGTCCCGTGTCATGGCCAGCATCTTCCGCAGGATTTCAGGATCTTTTTTAAGATTGGCTTGCACCAGTTCATCATAAATAAATTGGTACAAAGAAAAAAGATTCTGAGATATCTCCATACGCATGTCCAGGTGATCTGAGAGGAACTGGTATATGTTTTGAACGCGTACAATGGCATTGTGCGCACCGCTGATATCCTTTTGATCTATGCAGGAAATTGCCAGGTTAAGCTTTGCAACTGCATGTTCAAATAAAAGTATAATCTGTTCCCCTGGTGTCAGCGAGCCAACCGATTGCGCTTGGTATTTTTGATATTGCGCAGCCATTGTCATTTTTGTGATCCTCCCATTAATTACTGTCCTTGACCCAGCATGCCAGCCAGCCAGGATGACTGAGAATTTAATTTGGATAAAGCGGTTTCCATTGCGGTGAATTGGTTCCAATACCTGTCTTCTTGTTTTGTCAATTTATCATTCATGGTTTCGATCCTGCTTTGCAGGTTGGCAATGCGTCTGCTGTACTCTGTTTCCCCTTTATAGCTGCTGTTCGGGCTGCCAACCAATGTGATTAGCGCGCCTTTTTTGCCAACCGTATTCAGGTTCTTACTGATAACATCGCTCACCCTTGAAAAGACGCCTAATTCTGAAAACCGACTTTGCTGCTGGGATTGGGGGGCATAAAGGGAATAGGAGACTGAGCTTTGCTGTGTAAGTATGTCAATGACTTTTTGCGGGTCTGAACTTAATGCAGTTCGAAGCTTGCTCTCGTCCAGATGAAGCTGTCCCTTCTCAGAATAGCTCCCGGTGGTGATACCAATCTGGGCTAGAATTCCCATCGTTTCATCCGAACTGCCAAGTTTTTTTACTGCAGTGTACATACTGCTTTTTAGTTCGTTTGCAATGCTGTTGAGATAAGTATCGTTTCTGAGAATACCACTCTTGGCTTTCTCTGTCCAGAGTTCAACCTCTTTATCGCTGAGTTCAGCTTTTTCATCATCAGACAAGGGTTGGTAATCACGGTAGCGTTCCTCAGCGGTTTTTGTGGTGATGGAACTCAACAGATCATTATAGTCAGTAACAAATGCTTTGATTTTCTCAACCATGGCATTTGCATCATAGCCCATGCTGATGTCAACATTTTCTGCTGTTGTGCCAGATGCCTTGCCAAGGAGGGTAAGGGTCGCGCCGTTAACAGTAAAAGAGTTGCTGCTGCGCTGTACGGTGATCAAGTCAGATTCTTCCTTGGAGCCATTGGTACTCATTCGTACCACAGCATCTGTGCCGGCAGTGTACTTTCCGCTGTTGAATAGGGCATCCATCAAGTACCCGTGTTGGTCCTGTACCGATACGGATGAAGCTACACCGGATGCTTTGGATACGATGGAAAAAGAATCTGTCAACGATGAATAACTCATTGTAACGCCAGCGTCGCTGCCGTTTACGTCGCGCATGATATCGCTCATCGATGTCTGGTTGTTGAATGAGAATGATTTTCCATTGATAGAAAAAGAAATTTGGTTGTCTTCTGGAGAGGTAAAAATATCCCTGGCAAAACCAGCCTGACGAAGGCCCATGCTCAAATCAACCTTGTTGCTGCTATAACTTACAAAGTCGAGAATACCGGTGGTGCTGCTTGCTCCATCCGTCGGAACACTGATTCGTAAAGCCGAGTTCGGTGCTGAGAGGGATAGACTATCACCGTTTTGCGAAATGCTAATCCTCCCGGAACCAAAGGCGGTGTTCAGCCTGGTTGACAATTCCGCTTGAACATCATCGACCGTTTCATATGTGCCGGAGGAGAAGGTGATGTTCTTGCTTATACCATCCAACGTAACTGCAATGGTCTTGCCTGAAAGCTCAGATAGTGCATCGGTATTGACGGAGATGGATGGATTTGCACTGGCCTGCTTACCTTCAAGCTTGGAATTGGAGGCCAAGCTGAGAATATCGGCGATGTACATAGAGCCTGTACTGGCATTGCTTCCGCCGACAACTGATACATACGGCGAAGAGTAAGTGGGCGTGAGCATATTTAGCGAACTGCTCAACAGTGAACTGGAAGAGCCGGTGCCGAAATATTTGCTCTGAAACGTATTCAGCTTGTTTGTAATTTCTTTGTAAGCATCTTGTTTCCATTCCAATAGAAGCTTCTGCCTCTTAACGTCATCAACCTTCAGCCTGCTGACGGCCATCAGGTCCTTGACGATGCCTTCGGTATCCAGCCCGGAGGCCATACCGGCTAGACGTATTTTAGTTGAACTGATACCAGACATGTCATATCCCTCCTTGGCCATACATGGCGCTGGTTCATTTCTCGACATTAAATATATCGTACATTTGTCAAAGAATGTTTAGTAATACTTCTTTTTAAACTAATATTTTTCACTTTTTGTCGTTTCAAAGAGAAAAAAGCCACTTTTGTTGAATGGCAGATATGAATGTCCACGTTCAAGCCTAAATAATCGAGAATTTTTATGTCAATGACGCTAAAGTATTTGGAAAGCGCAAACGAAAAACCCGCGGATGCTGGTCCGCGGGTTGAGAAGTTACATGTTTATGAATATGGGAATCCATTTACAGCAGTTCTTGAGATGCCTGGTAAGCGATGCCATCGGGAAGGGGAAGATCGTCTTCCTCCTGAAGACCCTGCTTTAGGAGGGTTAAGCGCCCGACAGATACTTCGTATGCTGTCTTGTTCATTATTGTCCCATCCGTCAATTGCTTTTGGTATGCCCTGCTTTGAAAGCGGCCTTGCACCTGCACATGATCACCCACCGACAAGTGGCTGGCAAAGCGTGCTGTACGGCCCCAAGTGATGCAGGGAATATAGTCGCTTTTGCCATACGCGCGGTTGACGGCCAGCATCAGATCGCAAATCTCCCGGCCGAAGGGGGTTGTGCGGTAGGAGGGTGCTTTGCAAAGCGCACCGTACAGTTGCACTTGGTTAGGATTAGTCAGCTCCTCCTGGCTTAACAAGCGCTGCACAAAAGCTGTAATCAGCAGACGGCCTGCGCCTTCTACAACTTTGTTGTAGCTGCGCAATTGTCCTTCCAAGTATAGCGGATAACCAGGATCAAGCGCTTTGTTCTCCATCAATCGCTCGCTGATGGTGATGGGCAGCAGGTCTTCCGCGCCTGAAAGTCGTGGAACGGCCAGGGTTGCATAAAAGAATTGTTCCGCAAACACCTCGTGTCCATAAACAGGTTGTGTTGTTAATGTTCCGCCCAAACGCAACAGATTGCCCGTTTCTTCCATAGCAATTCACCTCGCTGGTGCAGGGGTGGGGGTGCTGTGTGGATGCTGCTTTCCCTGCACGTCTATTGTTGTTTCGCCGCTTAAAAGAATTTGGGATACCGGCACGATTTTGTAGCCTAGCCCCTGATAATGCTCAATCACATCTGGCAATGCGCTCAGTACGTATTGAGCGTCATTATGGAATAAAACGATGTCACCGTTTTGCACTTTAGTTGTACATTGCTTGATGATATCGGCGACACCTCTGTTTTTCCAATCCAGGGAGTCAATGCTCCATTGAACGACCTCATACCCTGCTGCGCGGCTTGTTATGACAACCTTGTCATTGTAATCTCCATAAGGAGGACGGAACAGGGTTGGGCGAACACCCGTTATTCTTTCCACCTTATCGCTCATTATCCGCAGTTCTTCTCTAATTTTTTCCTCCGATAGCTGGCTCATGTGAGGATGGCTTTGGGAGTGATTCCCGATCTCATGGCCACGGGCGACCATTTCTTTGACAAGCTCTGGATATTTGTCGACCCAGAAGCCTACCAGAAAAAAGGTGGTTTTCACATTATACTTATCCAATAAGTCCAACAGTGGAATGGTCTGTGAGCCACCCCATGCTGCATCAAAGCTAATGGAAATCACTTTGTCATCACGGGATACACTGTAGACGGGCAGTTGCCGTTTGTGGCTGAGTACGGTTACGGTATGATCGCCGAGTCCGCTGGTGTACAAAATGGATACGCCGGCCAGGCATAAGGCAAGAGCAAGCTGGCTGACTGGCTGGCTGCGGAGAGCTTTTCCCAAACTTCGAAAAAATCTGCCTGCGGCAGCAGCCGCCTTTTGCAAAAAGCCGGTACGCACCTCTGCTTTTTTGACTTCCGGGATACCGGACAACAATCCTTTTGGTTTCAAGCGCATGGGTTTATTGCTCATGCTTCAGCCACCACCTTTTGCCTATCCCTATGCGGTTTAAGCCGATGGTATGCATTGTCATCCACATCATATAAAACGAAACACAAGACCTATTTCGGGCATTGCAGCAAAATACCCCCAGCAATGGCAGGGGGTATAGCGTATGGAGTGGTAGATGGAGGAATATAAGTCTTGGGGTATTAACCGATGCGGCTGGTTTCTAGAGATGACTTCCTATTCGCATTGGGTGCTTACTTCAAGGAAGCCTGATCCCTGTAATAAGGCCGGTCACCACATCTTCCATCAGCGCCATGACATAGGGTTTGCCTTTGTCCGCCTTGGCCTGCAGGGCGATCTCGTCAGACGCTATGGCGCTGGGAGCGCTTTGAGCTTGGGTGACCACCAGTGACGTATTCTCTGCGCTTAAGCGTGCGCAGCCGGAAACAACGGTACCGTTGGATCCATTTTTGTTGAAGGTAAAGCATCTGACGCCTTTGCCATTGCGGCCCTGAACTTCAAAGTCGATGGACAGCAAGCGTTTAGCGCTGCCGCGGTCACTGAAGAGAACCATCTGGTCCTTGACGCCGATTTGTCCGCCCCAAAGGATTTCATCGCCATCATCCAATTGCATGCCTTTTACACCGCCGGTGGCACGGCCCATTTGCGGCACGGATTCCATGGTAAAGCGGATACACTGGCCGCCGCGGCTGATGAGCAGCAGATCAAGATCATTTTCTGCTGGAACGACACTTACCAGCCGGTCGCCATCTTTAAGGTTGAGAGCGGCAAATTTTTGTCTTCGCACATCGTACTCTGAAGCTGCGGAACGCTTGACCATACCCTGCGCGGTGATGAACAAATAATCTGGCATTTTTGCAAGCTCCGCTGTCTTTATGCACATCAACTGGCAAAGAGATTCATCGGTTTCAAGGCCTGCCAGCACGCCGGAAAGAAGTACACCACGGTCTTTGGGACGGTTTGCTTCCGGCAGGCTGCCGACTGACAATGGGTAACAGTTGCCCCTGTTCGTAAAGAAAAGAAGCGTATGATCCGTAAGGGTATTGAACAGGAATTTGGGAATCTCTCCAATGCCCGATTGCGGATCGGGAGGCGGCAGCTTTTCAAAGAATTTGGGATACATGCGCTTTAATTGCCCACCGAAGGTATATAGCACGACCGCTTCTTCCGGTACAACCTCATCCTCTTGGTCAACTGAGGATTCTTCCGTTTCTTTAACAAGCTGCGTCCGGCGGGGCTCGTTGTAATCAGCAGCCATCTCGGTAAGCTCTGCCTTGATGACGTTTAAAAGCTTTCGCTCACTGGCCAATATACCTTCCAGCTTGTCGATCAGACGCAGCACTTCTTCATATTCACGGCGCAAAGCCAGTATCTCCAGGTTGGTTAACCGCTGCAGGCGCATATCCAGGATGGCCTGCGCCTGTATGTCGGAAAGGGAAAACCTGTCCATCAGCTTTTGCTTGGCTTCCTTAGGGTTTTTGCTGCTGCGGATCAGGGCAATGACCTCGTCCAGGTTATCCACAGCCACCATCAAGCCCTCCAAGATATGGGCCCTGGCCTTGGCTTGATCCAGATCGTACTGGGTGCGCCGGGTGACCACATTCTTTTGGTGGCGGATAAAGTGGCCGATGACTTCCCTCAGGCCCATCTGCACAGGCTTGCCATCGGCGATGGCTACCATATTGACGCCAAAGGTTACCTGCATGTCGGAATATTTGTACAGGTAATTGAGTACTTTTTGCGGGTCCACATCCTTGCGTAGCTCAATGACAGCCCGAAGCCCGGTGCGGTCGCTTTCATCGCGGATATCGTAGATACCGCCCAATGCCGCCTTTTTCTCCTCCGACAGCTTCAGTATTTTTTCCAGCATGCCGGCCTTGGCCACCTGATAAGGCATTTCGGTGATGACAATTAGTTTGCGGCTGCTTGGCCCGTTTTCAATATGCACCTTGGCCCGGTTGATCAGCCGGCCGCGGCCGGTTTCATAGGCCTTCTCGATTTCGTCGGTGTTGAGCAGAACGCCGCCGGTGGGGAAGTCGGGGGCGGGGATATATTGCATCAATTCCTTGGTTGTGATATTGGGCTTATCAATTTGGGCGATGACCGCCTTCACTGCTTCGCCTAAGTGATGGGGCGGGATGTTGGTGGCCAGACCTACGGCAATGCCGCTGGCACCGTTGACCAGCAGGTTAGGGAAACGCGCCGGCAGCATGTCCGGTTCCTTAAGCGTATCGTCAAAGTTTAAGCGGAAGGGGACGGTGTCTTTTTCAATATCCCGAAGCATCAGCATGGCAAGGTTTGTCATACGCGCTTCGGTATACCGCATGGCGGCAGCGCCGTCGCCATCGATGGAGCCAAAATTGCCATGGCCGTCCACCAGCATGCCCATTAATGAAAAGGGCTGGGCCATGCGCACCAGGGCGTCATACACAGAGGTGTCGCCGTGAGGGTGGTATTTACCAAGGCAGTCACCTACGATACGGGCGCATTTGCGGTGAGGCTTATCAGGTGTCAGGCTTAATTCACTCATGGTGTACAGAATACGGCGCTGAACGGGCTTTAGGCCGTCCTCCACCCGAGGCAGAGCACGTTCCAGGATGACATACTCGGCATAGGGGAGCATGGAATTATGCATAACCTCTTCCATGGGTTGCTGAATGATTTCCGGGGGGTGAACAGGGATGTTCTTATCATTGCCGGCCATCTTTTAGTTCGCCCCCTTTTCTTGAATATCTGCCGCTACCGGTACAAAATCGTCGGAGCGGTTAAAGTTTGCGTGAGTGCTGATATATTCACGACGGGGCTCTACCTTGTCGCCCATCAAGATGGTGACGATTCGGTCAGCCTGGGCAGCATCCTCTATGGTGACCTGCAAAAGCTTTCTGCTTTGCGGGTCCATGGTGGTTTGCCAAAGCTGCTCCGGATTCATTTCACCAAGGCCTTTATATCGCTGAAGTGTGTAGCCCTTGCCTACGTTTTTCATCACTTTTTTCAGCTCTTTGTCATCGTACACATACTGTGTATTGTTTCCCTTTTGAATTTTGTACAGCGGCGGCATGCCGATATACACATGGCCCTCGGTGACCAGCTCCCGCATGTAGCGGTAGAAGAAGGTGAGTAAAATGGCCCGTATATGCGCGCCATCCTGATCGGCGTCGGAAAGGATGATTACTTTGTGGTATTTCAGGCTGGAAAGGTCAAAGCTCTCATCAATGCTTGTCCCCAACGCGGTAATGATCGTGCGGAATTCTTCGTTGGAAAGCACCTGGTCCAGCCGTTTTTTTTCTGCGTTCAAGGGCTTGCCACGCAGGGGCAATATGGCCTGAAAGCGCCTATCCCGGCCCTGCTTCGCGCTCCCGCCTGCAGAATCGCCTTCTACGATAAAAAGCTCATTCTCAGCCGCTTTGCGACCGGTGCAGCTGGAAAGCTTTCCCACCAGAGGGGCGGCTTCCAGCTCGTTTCTGGCGCGGGCCATAGATTGGGCTTTGCGGGTAGCTTCCCGCACTTTGGCGGAGCGAACGGCTTTTTCTACAATCTTCTGGCAAAGCTCCTGGTTTTTTAAATCGTCCAGGAATTCAGACAGTTTCTGAGCAATGATGGCCTCCACAGCCGGGCGCACCTCGGTGTTGCCCAGGCGGCCTTTTGTCTGCCCCTCAAATTGTGGGTTCTTGACCATGGAGATAATGACGGCCGTCATGCCTTCGCGAAAATCCTCACCGGCCAAGTTGTTGTCTTTTTCCTTCAGCGCGCCGATTTTACGGGCATAATCGTTAAAGGCCTTGGTATAGGCGGTGCGAAAACCTGTCTCATGGGTGCCACCTTCGGCGGTGGGAATATTGTTTACATAGGAAAAAATGCTTTCTGTATAGCCGTCGGTGTACTGTATAGCCACACGGCAAACCGTATCGTCCTTTTTGCCATCCAGCATGATCGGCACGTCATGGAGTGTCGTTTTGTCTTCGTTAAGATATTTCACATAATCGGCGATGCCGCCAGCGTAATGAAATTCCAGGTTGGCAAGTGCGCTGTCCTTCTGCCGCTCGTCATGAAAAATGATTTTGACGCCGGTGTTCAAATAGGCCAGTTCTCGAAGTCGTCTTGCGACAATTTCACCGTTGAACTTTGTCTCTTCGAAAATGGCGTCATCCGGTAAAAAGCGTACCACGGTTCCGCGCTTGCGTGTGTTGCCTATCTTTTGAAGGCCGCCCTTGGGCTGGCCGGCGAGCATCTTTCCCTTTATCATATCAAACTCTGATGAAAACTCCATGCGGTAATGGGTCCAATCGCGGTAGACATCCACCGTAACCCATTTGGACAGCGCATTCACAACAGAAGCACCAACGCCATGGAGACCGCCAGAATAGCTGTAGTTTTCGTTATTGAATTTTCCGCCGGCGTGCAGCTTTGTAAAAATGACCTCAACGCCAGGCACATGCATTGTGGGATGAATGTCCACCGGCATACCCCGCCCATTGTCAAAGACACTGGCGGAACCATCCTTATGCAGCGTGACCTCCACCTCTGTGGCGAAGCTGTTGGAAGCCTCGTCCATTGCATTATCCACAATTTCCCACAATAGGTGGTGCAACCCTCTTTGGCCGGTGGAGCCGATGTACATGCCTGGCCGCATGCGTACCGCGTCAAGCCCCTCCAGCACCTGTATATTGCCAGCATCATACGTTTGCGCCATGAAAAAACTCCTTGTCTAAATCCATAATCATTCTTCTTACTATACCACATTTTGGGGTTGCTCACAATGCTTTGTCCATAGGTTGCTGTGCGCATATTCTTTTTAGGCATCGGGAACACTTTTTGGGAATAAAGGCTTGGGAGGAAGAAATCTGTGTCCATTGGCATGATACTGCTCACCGCAGTGGCGGTGCTGATTTTCTTCGGCGTATCCCAGCGGGTGCTGGATAGGATGCGGCTGACTGACCGCGCCGCGCTGATCATTGTGGCGGCTATGTTCTTTGGCACGCTGATTCCCGACATACGCATTGGCATGGTGCAGTTCAACATTGGCGGCGCGGTGATACCTGTTGCGGTCTGCCTGTATCTAATCATAAAAGCGGAGACGGGCAAGGAAAAGCTGCGCGCCGTGATTGGGACCATTCTTACTGCCGGGGTGGTATACGTATTGGGTCTGGTGATGCCCAATGAGCCGGAGCAGATAGTCATCGATCCAAACTATGTCTGGGGTATTGTGGGCGGTCTGACGGCTTATATACTGGGCAGGTCCCGCCGGAATGCCTTTATCTGCGGCGTTCTGGGCGTACTGCTGGCGGATGTTGCGGTGGCTGTTGTTAACTGGAATTCTGGTGAAAATCAGGTACTGACACTCGGTGGAGCCGGAGTGATGGACGCCATGGTTATCAGCGGTATTCTGGGTGTTCTACTGGCAGAGCTCATTGGCGAAATCGTTGAACGCGTAACAAGGGGCAAGAACCCGCCGGATAGAGAGAGGATTCATGCAGTTAGGGAGAAAGGGGAGGAAAGGAAATGAAAAGAAAACTAGCATTGCTCATGATAGCAGTTACGCTGCTCCTCCCAGCGATTGCTTTGGCGGAGTCAGGAGAAGAAGGGGACGGGATCGAGGAGGTTTACGAGATACTGGATGAATCCGGTGAATATATCACTTCTTTTTGCGGTTTGCCTGACAAGGGTGATGAATACATTGCTGAGGATAACCGGCATTTTGAAGTCATATCGGTAGATACATCGAATAAAAAAGCCGTAGCCAAAAACCTTGGAATGTACGAGATGCCAGACGTTTCCTGGTTGGATGCTGATGCATCATTGCCTGTTAGTGTGGGTGGGCAAAAAAAGATCGCCATCTATAATACCCACAGTGATGAAAGCTATATTCCTTCTGATGGTGTGAGCTCGAAAAAGGGCAAGGGCGGAATATACGATATGGCCGATGAATTCAAAAAGGAAATGGAAAAGCTGGGCGTTACTGTGGAGGCCAGCGATGCTACCCATCATCCGCATGATTCGGGAGCTTACCGCCGCAGCCGGCCAACTGCTATGAAGCTTATGCAGACAGCCCCGGATGCCATCTTTGACATTCACCGGGATGGCATTCCCAATCCCAAAGAATACAATACCAAGGTGGCAGGTGCAGATGCCAGCAAAATTCGCCTCCTGGTAGGGCGCAGCAATCAAAACTCAGGCGCCAACAAAAAATTCGCAGCACAGATTAAAGCGGTAGGTGATAAGACATACCCGGGCCTCATCAAGGATATTTTCATTGGGAAGGGTACCTATAATCAGGATCTTTCGCCGCGCAGTGTTCTGCTGGAATTCGGAACCCATGTTATCAGCAAGGATAGGGTTGAAAATTCCATGGCGCCCATTGCAAATGTCATTTACAAAGCCATGTACGGCGGCGTGACTGGCGCCGCAGGAGCAGCCAGCGATGTTGGCCCCGGCAATAATAACAATGCTGCCACAAACAACGAGCAGACAAACACACCCTCCACCGAGGATGATACAGGTGCCGGCAGCGGCATTTTGTGGGTGGTGGGGGTCTTTGTAGCCGGCTTGGTGATATTTGCTTTGATTGCAACGGGGTCTAAGCAGGGCACAGTAGACAAACTGAAGCGCAATGCCAGCGAAATGACTGGTGGGCTGTTTGGGAAAAAACCGCAGAAGTAGGCATGCAATGGGAAAAATAAGTATGGATCGAAAACAGTATGACATCAATCTGCTTTTGTAGCAGAACAGAAAAAGCCCTGACCGGGTAACGCGGTGACTGCGTTTTCGGCCAGGGTACTTTTTCGCAAGACGGAGAAAGCTTCTCTTTTTGCCTTTCCATACAGCCCAAAATATGCTATACTTATCCATGATGGCTTTTTATATGTCCGCACTTTTTCCCACCCGCCAGATGCGCGCGGGTCTTTGTTCAAGGCGACCAAAACTGATGTGGGAGGCGGACCCATGTTCACACCAAAGATCCAGACATCCCAAACCGATTTGTTGATGCAGGCGCTTCTGGCCCTTTCTGAGCCGGAGGATGCCTACCGTTTTTTGGAGGATGTCTGCACCATACAGGAGCTTAAAAGCATTGCTCAGCGGCTGCATGTGGCGTGCTTGCTGCGCGAACACGTAACGTATCAGGAAATTGCCCGCAAAACAGGAGCCAGCACCGCCACCATCAGCCGTGTCAACCGGGCGCTGATGTACGGTGCGGGCGGGTATCAGAAGGTTCTGGAGGTCCTGGCGGACAAAAGGCTGATTCCACCCAATGGCGAAGTGGCAGAAGCAATAACACAAGATTAAGGAAGACAGAGGATACAAACATGAATTTGCAGGCATTGAACAAGGAACAGCGGTTGGCTGCCGAAACCTTGCAGGGGCCGGTGCTCATATTAGCAGGCGCGGGCAGCGGAAAAACCCGCGCTCTTACATATCGTGTGGCGAATTTGATCGACCACGGTGTTCAGCCATGGCAAATTTTGGCCTTGACGTTTACCAACAAAGCGGCCAAGGAAATGAAAGAGCGCACGGCCAAGTTGGTGGGTCCCCAGGCGGAGGAAGCCTGGATATCTACCTTCCATGCCACCTGTGCCAGAATTTTGCGCCGGGATATTGAAAAGCTGGGCTATACCCGGTCATTTACCATATATGATGACGATGACCAAAGCAGCGTCATCAAGGAAATATTAAAGCACATGAACCTGGACGAAAAGTTTTTGCCGCCCAGGGAACTCAAGGCCAAAATTTCAGATGCCAAAAACAAACTGTTGTCGCCGGCCGACTGGTTCCGTGAATCAGGCAAGGATTACCGTTGCCAGCTTATTTCCGATGCCTTTCAAATGTATGAGGACAAGCTGCGCGCCGCCAATGCGCTGGATTTTGACGATTTGATTATGCGCACCCTGGAATTGTTTGCCGATCATCCGCCTGTATTGGAGGGATACCGGGAGCGGTTTCATTACGTGCATGTGGATGAATACCAGGATACCAACTATGCCCAGTATATGCTGGTGAAGCTTATCACCCAAAAAAGCCGAAACCTGTGCGTTGTGGGTGATGATGACCAATCCATTTACGGTTGGCGCGGCGCGGATATCCGCAATATACTGGATTTTGAAAAGGATTTCCCTGATGCCAAGGTCATTAAGCTGGAGCAAAATTACCGTTCCACCGCCAATATATTGGATGCTGCCAATCAGGTGATTGCCCATAACCAGGGCCGCAAGGAAAAGGCACTGTGGACGGAAATGGGCGAGGGTGAGCCCATTAAGGTGTTCTGCGCCGGTGACGAGCGGGAAGAAGCCGCATGGATCTGCGACAGGATGCATCAATTAACCTTAAGCCGCGAAAGCTACGGCGACATGGCGGTTCTGTACCGCACCAACGCACAGAGCCGTGTCCTGGAAGAAATGATGGTTCGAGCCGGTATTCCCTACAAGGTGTTTGGTGGTCTACGTTTCTATGACCGCAAAGAGGTGCGGGATATCATTGCCTATCTTCGCGTAATTATCAATCCGGCAGATGATGTTTCGTTGCGCCGCATTATCAACCAGCCCAAGCGGGCTATCGGCGATGCTACCATCGCGGAGTTGGCACAGCATGCCCAGGAAAACAGCATGCCCTTGTACAGCGCTTTGCAGGATGTACCCGAGTCTCTCTCGGCCAGACCTCGCAAGTGCGTGGGTGAGTTCGCCATGCTCATGAACAAACTGGTTGCCATGCGGGAGGATATGGGGCTTGCGGAGTTTGTAAAAACGGTGCTTCAGGAATCTGGCCTGATGGGGGAATACCAGCGGGAGGATACCGAAGAGGCCAGAACCCGTTTGGAAAACATACAAGAATTTGTCGGCGCGGTAGAGGAGTTTGAGAAAAGGTCAGAAAACCCGCTGCTGGAAGACTTTTTGGAAAATGTATCCTTGGTCACTGACCTGGATCAGTCTACCTCGAGCCCCAAATATGTGACGATGATGACGCTGCACAGCGCCAAAGGCTTGGAATTTCCCATTGTATTCTTGGCCGGCATGGAAGATGGGCTTTTCCCTTCCAGTAGGGTAAATACCGATGAAAATCGTCTGGAAGAGGAGCGGCGCCTTTGCTACGTTGGCATTACCCGCGCTCAACGCCGGTTATATTTGAGTTATGCGAGCCAGCGAATGATCTTTAACCAATTGAACCACAACCCGCCGTCACGCTTCCTAAACGAGATACCAAAGCGACTGCTGGACGATGAGTGGATTTCCAAAATGGAGCGTTCCTTTGGCACACCCAAGCCGCATGCTCCTGCGCCTACAAAGCCTGCCCGCACCACACGGCCTCATGAAATCGGGTTCGGTACACCGCAGATTGCGCCAAGTGCAAAAGCGCTGGGTATTTCCGGTGTGCAAAAGGGCTTTACGCCATCCCCAGCCAGAAGCATGGAGAAGACAGCCATGCAAAGCTTGTTTACCACGGGCGATCGGGTTATGCACCGCAAGTTTGGAGAAGGCAATGTGATTGAAGTTAGGGGCAGCGGCGCCGATGCCCGTATCGTCATTGAGTTTACAGCCTATGGTGTCAAAGAATTTTCGCTGAGTATTGCGCCGATTGTAAAAGTGGGGGAGTAATATGCCGTACGAAGACGGATTAGGTTTGCCGCCCAGTGAGCGTATGCGCCAGCTGGTGGATCAGCTAAATGAGGCAAATCGAGCATATTATGAACAGGATAATCCTTTTATATCAGATGCACAATGGGACAAGCTCTATAGTGAGCTTGTCCTTTTGGAAAAAGAGACGGGAAATCGCATTCCTGATTCGCCTACCCACAGGGTGGGCGGGCAGCCGCTGCCTGTTTTTTTGCAGCACAGACATGTAAATAGGCTGTGGAGCATGGATAAGGTGCAGGATTTTGAAGGCCTCACCGCTTGGGCTGCGCGTGTGGAGAAGCTGGCCGCCCAAGCTGGTCATACCAATGCAATTAATTATTTTGTTGAATACAAGCTGGACGGCCTGACGCTGAATTTGACCTATAACAATGGAGAGCTTATACAGGCAGCTACACGTGGCAACGGCGAAGTGGGCGAGGCGATTTTACCCCAGGCAAAAACCATACGCTCTGTGCCTTTGACCATTCCCTATAAAGGGCTGATTGAAGTGCAAGGGGAGTGCATTATGCGCTTGTCTGTGCTTAAAAAGTACAACGAGACAGCGTCGGAGCCTTTGAAAAATGCCCGAAACGCGGCGGCCGGAGCATTACGCAACCTGGACCCTACTGTTACAGCCTCAAGAAAGCTGGACGCATTCTTTTATCAGGTAGGTACCATTGAAAATGCGCCTTACAGCGACCAGGCGGGCATGATTGCTTTTCTGAAAGAAAACGGCTTTCCATTGCATCTGCCTAAAGAAGCAAAAAGCATAGAAGAACTGCGAGTGTGTATTCAGGAAATCATCGACAACCGCGATAAACTGGATTTTTTGATCGATGGTGCTGTCGTCAAGGTGACAGATTTCAACCTACGAAGTGCCATGGGTTATACCGATAAATTCCCGCGTTGGGCGGTAGCCTATAAGTTTGAGGCGGAAGAAAATACAACCACGCTCTTGAAGGTGGAATGGGAACCTGGCCGCACCGGCAAGCTGACGCCGTTGGCCCATTTGGAACCGGTCGAATTTGGCGGTGTAACGGTAAAAAGAGCGACCCTCAACAACTGGGGTGATATTCAGCGCAAAGAGGTGGCTGTCGGCTGCCAAGTGTGGGTCCGCCGTTCCAACGATGTGATTCCCGAAATCATGGGACGGGTCGGGGAACCGGAGGAAGGCGAAACAGCCATTAAAAAACCATCGAAGTGCCCTGCCTGCGGCGGGGAGATTATAGAAAAAGGCGCTCATCTATACTGCATGAACAGGGCTACCTGCAGGCCTCAAGCTGTGGCGCGTGTATCCCATTTTGCTGGCCGTGAAGCCATGGATATTGAGACCTTTTCTGAAAAAACGGCTGGGCTTTTATACGACAAGTTTGATATTAAGGACCCCGCCGGGTTGTATTCGCTGACCAAGGAGCAATTGCTCAGCTTGGATGGATTTAAAGAAAAGAAAGCGGATAATTTGCTCAAGGCATTGCAGGAAAGCCGGCATTGCCCGTTGGATGCTTTCCTGTTTGCGCTGGGGATACCAAATGTGGGTCGAAAAACCGCAAGGGATTTAGCCAATCACTTTGGTTCGCTGAGCAACTTAATTGCAGCTCGTTTGGAGGAATTGATTCAGATTCCTGAGGTGGGCGATGTAGTGGCCCAGAGCATTGTGGATTTTTTCTCTTTCCACGAAAACGTCGACATGATAGACCGGTTATTGGCTGCAGGTGTTTCGCCAATGGAAGCAAAAAGGGCCGAGAGCGGAAGGCTGAAAGGTTTGACAGTGGTAGTTACGGGGACTTTGCCAACCCTTGGCCGCAGCGAGGCGGAGGATTTGATCCGCAAGCATGGCGGCGTGGCTGCAGGCAGTGTCAGCCGTAAAACATCCTTTGTGCTGTGCGGTGAAAACGCCGGCAGCAAGCTTGCAAAAGCTCAGGAGCTTCAAATTCCGGTGATCGACGAGGCGGAGTTCCTGTTAAGAATCGGCGAATGACCATTGCTGAGCAATAGCCTACATTTCTTTAGCTTTCTCCATGCTTGCCCAAAAGTCATGCCAGGGTGCCCGCGGCGGAAGCGTTGCGAATTCGTCGCGGGTATAGACAGCTTGCACGCTGCCGTCCCGTATGTGGATCAGCCGGTCAGCCAATGAAAGCGAATCTGCCAAATTGACTGCTAAGATAACAACTGCGATTCCCTTTTCCAAAAGCCGCTCGATCAAACGCCAGATACGCATGCGCTGCTCTACATCCGCGCCCATGAAGGGCTGAACACAGACAGCCACTTTAGGCCGCTGTAAAAGCACCCTTGTATACACCAGGTCGTATTTTTCCGACTGTGTCAGCACATCGACCGGACGGTCAAAGACGGTGTCGCCGAGCAAGGTTTGTAACTCCCTACGCATACCGTTCCTGGAAGCAGGCCGCCGCCAAATGTTTTTCAAACGGTGGTCCAGCGTGAAGCATAGATTGTCCAAATAGTCAAGTTCCGGAAAAAGCATTGTCTGTGCAGGCTGCTGCTGAATTACGGCAATATCCCGCGAGCGGATGTTGGAAAATGGCTTACCCATTACAAGAATCTGGCCGCTAAGCGGCTTTTTTTCACCACTAAATAGTGTAATGAGATCACTTAGTATATGATTATTCAGATCCTGCATCACCACGCACTCACCGGGGGCGACGGTTACGCTTAATGATTTGATATGTCTATACAGGAGGCTACGCAAATCCAGTGCCGGGGTACTTCCCTTACCAAGCGGTTTTGCACGTTCCTGGCCGCGCACCATCTGCGTATATTCTTCCACACCGAAGCATTGCAGCGTTTCCGGCGTGGTATCCGCGGTGGAAACAACCTTGGCGATTTGCCCATCTACCATAATGGCAGCATGGGTACAGATTTGCCTTGTTTCCTCATAATGGCGGCTGACATACAGGAAGGAAAAGCCCTTGGCTGCATATTGACGAAGGATACGGTGCAAGCTGTCCAGCCGCTCGTCGCTGATTATACTGGCAGGCTCCATCAATACAATCAGCCGGCATCCTGCCACAACACCCTTCACAAGCTCAGAGATAAAGCGGGGAAAGGCAGAAAGATCTCTTGCGCAGGCATCAGCAGATAGCTCCACGCCGGTTTCCTGCAAAAAGGGTTCCAGTTGGCGGTTTAGAACCTTGCGGCGGATGATGCGTTTTTTAAAGCCTTGGCGCAGAACAAACACATTGTCTGCTACGGTCAGATCGTCGGCCAGGCCGCTTCTGCTTTCAATAATACTGATGCGGTTGTAATTCAAATCTGATTGTTGCCAGTGGTTGATCAGCTTGCCGCGGTAATAGACATACCCATAATGAAGCGGCAGGTTCTGCCGAAGAAGCTTCAATAATGCCATCATGCCTGTATCGTTTACGGGGATGAGCCCCATAATTTCCCCGGCACTGATAGTCAGGCAAAAGTGGTTTAACTGAGTTACTCCCTGCTCTTTGTAGGTAATGCGGTCCATGCGCAGTACTTCCTCTTTCATGGAAGCACCTCGCTCTGCATAAGCCCCCGGCTGGAAGTGATAATAGGCAGCGTGATCTGTACATCAGTGCCGGCCATGGGCATGGAAAACACATGCAGGCCGTATTCCTCACCAAATAGCAGGTGGATACGGTTATTTACGTTTACCATGGCCACACCGCCGGTGTGCTCTTCTTTGTCCTCTTGAATGGCACGGCCGCTGGTATCCAGCTTCTCATTCAATTGGGCCAGGGTATGCTCATCCATGCCTACGCCATCATCAGAAACCAGTATGGTAAGAAGCTTGTCTGTGCGCTCCAGCTTTACGGTCAACTTGCCTGCGCCAATTTTAGATTCGGTTCCGTGGATGATGCTGTTTTCCAGAATCGGCTGCAAGGTCAATTTGGGAATGCGGCATCGGTAAATTTCTTCCCGATCCTCTGGCGGACACTGGATGGTGAGCTTTAGGCGCGGACCAAACCGGTATTGCTGGATGCGGAAGTATGTTTGGCAGTTTTGCAGTTCCTCTTCCACCGTCACCAGATTTTCCACCTTGCTGATGGTATATCGGAAAAATACTGCCAACGCTTCGGTCATATCAGCCACGCTGTGAAGGCCAGCCACCAGTGCTTCGCTGCGGATGCTTTCCAGCGTGTTGTATAAAAAGTGCGGATTGATCTGGTTTTGCAACGCCCGGTACTGGGCCTGCCGTTTACTTAATTTCAATAACCGGCTGGCGTTTAATTCTTCCTTCACATAACCAATCAGGCGTTCGTTCACAGGGCTTATGCTCATGCCGCTGCTATTTAGGCTGGAAAAGGAGTACCCCTCCAGAAAGAGGCTGACCATGCGCTCGTTACGGTGGTAAGGGCGGATAACCCCGAAATAGAAGGCCGATATCAAGACAGCCTGCAATAGAAGCGTAACGGTTAGGAGCATGTGCCATGTACCTTGCCGGCCGGCCAGCACACAGCATATGACCAATAACACCACGATCACAGCCTGCGCAGCAAATAAGCCCGCGATATAGTGGCTCAAGTACCGGCGCTTGCGCTTCATGACTTTCCTTCCTTTCAGCCGTACAGTTTACGGTATTCGCCGGGTGTAAGCCCAGTCTCCGCCTTGAAAGTATGTGTAAAGTGCTTCAAGTCTGAATAGCCCACATTTTTGCAGATTTCTGATACCGGCTCATTAGAATCACGGAGCATGGCACGAGCTTCATCCATGCGCACTTTGGTCAAATACTTGGCAAAACCTTCACCTGTTTCCTTTTTAAAGAGCGTGCTGAAGTAGTTCACGCTAAAACCAATGGCGGCGCTGACCTCCTCCAGTGTGATTGGCTGGGCGAAGTTTTTTCTGATATACAATTTTGCATTGCGTATCGGCTGTGTATCACGATCGCGCAACCGCTGCTCAGCCAATTGCAGCTGCTCTCGCTGGATATTTCGCAGGCATTCAAAGAGCTCGGATACGCTACTGCATAGTGCGCAGCGCTTGTGAAAAGCGGTGAGAATACCTTCGCTGTTGTCTACACTGAGCCGGGTAATAAACATAAGTCCCGCCATACGCACAAGGGTAAAAAGCTCCCACCCTCTTGCACCAGGAATGGAGGCGGCTTCCTCTAAAATGCAAACAGCCTCATCCGCATCCTGAACGCTTAGTACATCAATAGCATGGGAGGCAGCAAACGTATAGCGAGCCTGATAATCCATTTCCAACAAGCCTGATTTGCATGCTTCACCTTCCAGCATCCGGCCTGTACCTTCTGTGATGCGTTCTGACAAAGTGTTTGCCGCCTTTGAAAGGGAAGCGGCAAGTTCTTTCGGCGTATGACACGGAGTACCCAAAGCTAAGGAAAACGCTATTGTACCGAACAACCCTTTTTCTACAGTAAGCTGATTCATGCCGGTTCGCAATTGCGCGCGCAGAAATTCATGCTTCGCGTGATTCAGATTCATGACGCCATACATTGTGGCGTCATCGAAATCCAGCACCGAGTCGGCACAAACGGAAGATAGGATCGGCATAAAAATATCTTTTACCTTCTCCCGGACAACCGATAATGAGGAAAGGCTAAAATGCGCCGGATCATAATCCAGTTTCAGCAAAAGAAGCTGATACAAATCCTCTTCAGCATAAAAATGGTAAGCACGCTTCAGTGCATCAGCACTGTCAGCATCCATCCGGCCTGCAAGCATATCGGCGATAAGCTTTGCACGCAGCTGCTGTTGATCGTCCATTCGGCCTGTTAAGAGATATTCAATGTCTGTTTCTTTGCGGCGGCGGCTGTTCACGCGCTTGATCATCTTTTCCAGGGAATGATTGAGCGCGTCCCGGTTGATAGGCTTGAGCAGGTATTCACCTACGCCATAGTGGATGGCGGTTTGAGCGTAATCAAACTGCGCATACCCGCTGATAACGATTACTTCCAGATCCGGTAAAAGGGCGTGCGCTTCCTGTATAACTTGAAGTCCGTCCATGCCAGGCATGCGGATGTCGGTGATCAATATATCTGGTTGAATGGTGCGCACCATTTCCAACGCATCCGGCCCAGTTTGGGCCGTGCCAGCCACCGTAAGGCCCAATCGCTGCCACTCTCCAAGGGCCAGGATTAATTGGCATATGCGCTCCTCATCATCAGCAATCAGCACGCGAAGCATTTTGGTTCCTCCCTATTCGGCTGCAAATCATGTTTCCTTAGTATAGCATAACGCAAAAAACATAGCCAATCAAAAAGGCGCCGGCGAATGGCCGGCGCCCATGGAGAGATACATTATTGCTTCTTCAAAACGCTGACGCCGGTGTCGTTGACAACGCCGCCAAGGGCCTCGCCTTCGAGGGCCTTCACAGCAGCTTCAACGCCCATGGAGCCCATCACATCGGGGTTCTGGGCCATGGTGGCCAGCAGATAGCCATCCTGAATCAGGGCCAGGATGGCGTCGGACTTGTCAAAGCCCACGCCGATGACGGCCTTGCCGGAAGCCTTGATGGCATTGCCAGTGCCGGTGGTGGAGCCTTCGTTGCAGCCAAAGATGCCAACAACGCCCTGTGTGATGTAGTTTTCAGCAATGGTCTGGCTCTTGGCAGCATCGCCTTCGCCGTACTGGGTCTCCAAAAGGGTGAACTTGCTGCCTTCAAAGGCAGAACGGAAGCCGGCTTCGCGCTTGACAGTGGAGTCGGTGGCGGCATTGACGTTCACGATGCCGATAGAGCCTTCAGTGATGCCGGCAGCGTTCAGAGCGGCGAGCATTTCGTCACCGGCGGTCTTGCCTGCAGCCTGGTTGTCGGTGGAGAAGGTGGCTTCGGCGGGAACGACGGCGGGGGAGTCAACATAGATGATCTTCACGCCGGCAGCCTGGGCTTCTTTCAGAGCGGAGGAGATGGCGTCGGGGCCATTGGCGGCTACCATGATGGCTTTGTAACCACCGGCGACGGCATTGTTCACGCACTCGATCTGCTGGGCGTCATCCTTGGTGTTGGGGGACATGAAGGTCACTTCTACGCCAAGCTCCGTTGCTTTGGCCTGAGCGCCTTCATTCAGTTTTACCCAGTGTTGGTCGATGGAGTCCATGGTGATGAGAGCAATTTTCCAGGGTTGGGTGGCCTTGACGGTGGTTTCAGCGGAAGCCGCAAACACGCCTAGGCACAGGATCAGGGCACAAACGATGGCAAGGGTCTTTTTCATGATGGTACCTCCCGATTTATTTTCTCTATAAGCAACCTTACAGCCGCTTACAAATTCACTTGGAGCGCTTGCGTGTGCCGCGTCTTACCACCACGTCAAGCAATACCGCAAAGACTACGATGACGCCGATAACAATGCGCTGCAATCCTACCTGCGCGCCGATCATGTTCAGGCCGTTTTCCAGCGTCTGCCACACGGCCGAACCTGCGAAGGTTCCAAGCAGCAAGCCAGTACCGCCCAAGGGGGAGATGCCGCCGATGACGCCGGCAGCCACCGCGTACATTTCATACATGTTGCCGGCTTCCATATTGCCCATGCCGGCCTGTGCACAGAGGATGAGGCCTACAACAAAGGCGCAGAAAGCTGACACCATATACGCCTTGGTGGTGGTTGCAAAGACACTGACACCGGAGAGCTTGGCCGCATCCACATTGGAGCCGATGGCATAGATGTGCCGGCCGGTGCGTGTCTTGGACAATAGGAAGAAGAAGATGATAAACACCACAACTGCAACAAGGAAGGTGTTATATAAGCCAAAGGTCTTGCCATAGTAAAAGAAGCTTTGAAAGGCATCACCAGCTTCTTTGCCAATGCCTGAGGCAATGGCGTCCGTGTTGCGGTTACCGTTGATCATATAGCCGATACCGCGGGCAACGAACATGGTGCCAAGCGTGGCAATAAAAGGCGGCAGCTGCGCCTTGCCCACCAATAAGCCGTTGATCATGCCGATGACCAGGCAGCAAGCAAGGGAGATCAAAGCGGCAATGAGCGGATGGATGCCGTAGGTCATCAGCGTGGCGGATACCATGGCGCTCATGCCGACCACCGAGCCTAAAGACAAATCAATGTTTCCTGTGATCAGCAGATAGCTTTGGCCGATGCCGATGATCAGATACTTGCTCATAGAGCGCAATAAGTTCTGTATATTGGCAGAGGAGAATACGTTTGGTTCCCGTAAGCCGAATACAATATAAATCACAATCAATGCTGCGAAGGCGATCATCGCCGACGCCATGCCGCGTATAGCGAAGAAGCGGCGGACGGGGTTTACGCGTCTTGCCTGCATTTGGGCTTCCTCCTTATTCGCCTGCGGCGATTTTCTTTTCAAACCGGGTGGCCAGCGTTAGAATCTTTTCCTGGGTAGCTTCCTCTTTTGTGAGTTCCCCTGTAATCCGTCCATCGCACATAACGATGATCCGGTCTGCGATGCCCATGATCTCAGGCATTTCGGAGGAGACAAACATGACTGCGATACCTTGCTGCTTTAACTTGTTCATCAGGTGGTAAATCTCTACCTTGGCGGCCACGTCAATGCCGCGGGTGGGTTCGTCAAACATGACCACCCGGGAGTTACGAGCCAGCCATTTGGCAACGACTACCTTCTGCTGGTTGCCGCCGGATAATGTGGCGACATCCTTGTCGATGGAAGCCGTTTTAATCATCAAGTTATTGACCGCTTGGTCACACATCTTTGTTTCGTGTGCACGCCTTACAACGCCAAGCCTATCGCATATCATATCCAGGTTGGGCAGGGCAATGTTTTGGCGGAGAGAGAGCTTTGTGCATAGTCCGTCTTTTTTGCGGTCTTCCGGGGCCAGAACAATGCCCGCGCGGATGGCATCTGCCACACTGCGGATGCGCACAGGCTGCCCATCCAGCAAAATTTCGCCGCTTTCCTTAGGATCGGCGCCGAAAATGGCCCGGGTCGTCTCCGTACGTCCTGCACCCATCAGGCCCGCAAAGCCTACGATTTCACCCTCGTGCAAATCAAAATTGATATCCCGTACCATACGGCCGGCGCTTAGGTGACGCACCTCAAACACCCGCTTGCCTTTATTGCAGCTCACATTTGGGAACTTTTCCTTGATCTCGCGGCCCACCATGTTAGATATGATCTCATCCATGGTGGTGTCTTGAAAGTTCATGGAGGTAATAAACTGGCCGTCCCGCATGATGGTTACCCGGTCAACAATGTATTGCAGTTCCTCCAGCCGGTGGGAGATATATACGATGCCGCAGCCTTTTTTCTTAAGCTCCTGAATGATGCGGAATAAATCTTCAATCTCTCTGGAGGTCAGCGATGAGGTAGGTTCGTCCATAATCAAAACCCGGGCATTGGTAGAAAGAGCCTTTGCGATTTCCACCATTTGCTGTTTGGAAACCGGCAGCTCGCCCACAACCTTCCGAGGATCTAGGTCTATTTTCAGGTCAGCCAATATCCTGCGGGCATCCTCTCCCATTTCCCGGTTGGATAAAGTGCATAGCTTTGCCTTTTCACGGCCCAGGAACATGTTCTCCGCGACGGATAGATGACGGCACATGTTCAATTCCTGGTGTATGATAGCCACGCCAATTTCCTGTGCTTGCTTTGGGGTGAGGTCGTTAACCTCCTGCCCGAATATCTCCACGCGGCCTGAGTCTCTGGTGTATACGCCGCTTAATATCTTCATCAGTGTGCTTTTTCCCGCGCCGTTTTCGCCAAGCAGGGCCATGACTTCACCGCAGCGCAACTCAAAATGCACATCACTTAGGGCTTTCACACCCGGAAAGCTTTTATGAATGTGCTCCATGGTCACGATTATCTCGCCCATCAGATGCAATCACCGTCTTCCCAATCCCTTTAACTGAGTCTATTATAGCATTCACATTTGATATGTATAGGGGAGGAAAATTCCGAAACAGGGGGGCTATCTACCTGTCTTATTTGGAAAACTTGTGACCTGATACAACCGGGAATGTAAGCGTCATTACATAAGAAGGCTGCCGTGCTTATGTTTGTTTCTATGCACGGAAGCTTTGTCAGATGGGAGGATCGGGACTATCTTACAGTCTTGTATCCTATTTACCACAAAAGGCATTCACCGGGCTTTTCATATGAAAAATGTCTATCATAAGTCATGAAAAAGCGCTCTTGGGCATTGGCTTGATGAATGCCCAAGAGCGCTTGCATGGGAGTATACTGGTCCGCTTACCGGCGTCCCATGTTATGGAGCACCGTTTGTCATAGGTGTATCAGATATCTTCCGGCACGTTCTGTACAAGGTGCAGTGCCTCCATCAGCCGCTGCTCATGCACGATTTCCCGCTGTCGCAGAAACCGCAAAACACCCAAAGCGTCGGGGTCATCACAGTTGGGCAGCACGCGTTCGTAAGCGCGCCGGGATTGCCGTTCAGATGCCAAATCGGCATACAGGCAAGCGATGGGGTCGGCACAATCCGGGAAACCAGAACCTGGAATGGATGGTGTTTCCATGCTGGCCGGCCACACTTCGATGGCCAACTCACGGCGCTGATCGGGAGGCAGGCGGCCTGTCAGCTGATACAATAAAGCGCTGAGCATTTCACCGTGGGCCAGTTCTTCTGTGGCAAGATCGGTGAGCAGTGCCTTGGCTTCCTTTCTGGGCATGCTTTGTCGCTGGTTCAGATAGCTAAGTGCAGCCATCCATGCGCCTTCCGGACCGCCGCATTGTGTAAGCAGCGTCCTTGCCAGGGGAAGGTTCTGTGTTTTGACATTAACGGGATAGGGAAGTTGTTTTTGATACAGCCACATGGCTTAGGCCTCCTTTTCCGCAGCGGCGGACACTTCCCAAGGCCAAGGGCCTTCCACCCAATTCCAGCACAATGGGCAGGAATCTCGGCTTTCACCATACAATGCGCAGGCCAGGTATCCATAACCGCCGGGGCAGCGCTCACAATAACCATGATACAGCGCCAAAGCGTTTCTGTCGCAGGGATGCGTGTTCAAATAAAGGCGCATTTCCCAGGCGGCAAAGGGAACGGCATGTGTTAGGTTGGCAGACCTGGGCAATGGGGAAGCTTCACCGGAGGGGATGAAAAGGCCAGGGAACAATGTGCCATGCCGCAGCGCTTCCCTTGGGGGAAACAGGGTTTCAGAGGATTCTGGGGGCAGCAGGTCCGCTTCTTCATGTGCATCCTGCACTGCGAAAAATGCTGCGCCGCTGATGGGGAAATTGTTTTTTTTCATGGGCATACACCCTTTTTTGGTTTTACAGGCGCACATAAATAGCCTGTAGTTTATTGTATGATGGCCGCGGGGCAAGGGTGCTGCAGGTGATGTAAGGCATTGCTAACGTATTGCTGCTTCATTGCTTTTGAAGCTCTTCCATCATCCGCCGGATATCCTCCGAAGTCATGGTACACTTGCCTTTTTCGATCAAAATGTTCCCTCCGGTCATGATGTAGGAGGGAAAGACCCTGATTTGTCCGTAACAAAAGGTCTCTGATCTGATTTTGTAGGTGGAGGCGGAGGGGATCACGTTCTTTCCCAGTTTCTTCTTTGCAATCTGGTTAAACGCCTTCTTTGCCACATCACCCATGAGCATGATCACTTTCAAGTTCGGAAACAAGCCGATTTCCTTTTCCAAAAGCGGCAGATGACTTGTAATCAGTTCTCCGGGAACTGCGTACTGGTGCTTGGGAGCTTTTACAGCCGTTGTGATATAAATGCCTAGGCCTAGAATTTCAGTCATATTTTTTACTTGAACGCCGGCGTCATGAAAAAGCGCCAGTGTTGTTCTCATATAATTCGACTCGCTGCTGAGGCTGTAAAAGCCGTCCTCCGGATTTAGCGGAGGAACCTCATTGATCATAATGCACTTGATTTCCTCTACGTCGATTTGCACATCGGGCAACTGGAGGGCGCTTTCTTCCAGATGCATGGCCGCTAAACAGCCAGCCAGGTAGTCCTTCATATTCATTTGCATAGTGCTATCCCCTTTTTGGTCTATCATAACATATATAACCTGACATCAGTGCGTCATCTTTTGTAGTGCTGAAAAATGAAAATGAGAAAATGCATTAATAGAGGTACATTGTGCAGGAAAAGAGCTGCCGCACTGAGTATTCAGCACGGCAGCCTCTTATACTTTTTCGAGAACTATCATGAGTCAGGCAGCGGTGGTGGATGACTTTTGTGTACTCGGCTTTTTCCCGAACACCATTGCGGTATGATCGTCAGAAAAGCCCCATTTCTTTGTGAGCAGGCTTACCAGCGGAACAAGGATCAGACTTACCCCCATTGCGCATGCGCCGCTGACGGGCGCCAGCGCGAAATTGCCAGTAACAAGCGGGGGAATAAGGGAGGTCAGCGTGCCAAGGATCACCCCGGCGTATACGCCGGCCTTTGTGACGCCCTTCCACAAAAGGCCATACAGGAAGGGTGCCAGGAATGCGCCGGCAATGGTGCCCCAGGATAGAGACATGAGGGATATGATGGGTGTGCCCTGCAATAGAAAGTTGATGGCAAGGGATAAGGCGATGAAGGCAACGCATAGTATGCGCATAACCAATGTGGAGCGCTTGCCCTCCATTTTAGGGAAGAACGTGCCCAGCAAATCAATGGTGATAACTGAAGAAGAAGAAAGAACCAAAGCCGTCAGCGTGGAGACACTGGCAGAGAGCAGCAGCACCACCACAAGACCAAGCAGCACATCGGGAATGCCGACAATTGTTTGGTTGGTGAGCATGGTAGGCATGATGGCATCTTTGGCGATAGCTCCTCCGTTGACAAGGGTGGCCAGGGATTGTCCTGCTTCATTGGTGATGTTGGAAAGCACGACCCTGCCAAAACTGCCCGCAAAATATGCACCGCCAGCGATGATGATGCAAAAGAGGGTGGAGATCACCGTGGCTCGGCGGACGGCGGAGGCTTCACGAATGGCAAAAAACTTATGGATCATATGAGGCATGCCTAAAACGCCAAGCGACGTGAGCACAACATTAGAGATCAAAAACACTTCCTTACCCTTTGGGGGAATGAGGGTGTTGAAGCCAGGCCCGCCTATCGCTTCCGTGCCAAGCTGCGCAAGCCCGGCAGAGACACCGCCGGCGCCTTTGAGAATGTATGCAACCACAATGCCTATGCCACCCAGCATAACAATGCCTTGAATAAAGTCAGTTACAGCGGTGGCCTTGTATCCACCCAGGAAAAGGTATACGGAAGACAAAAGCGCAATGCCAATCACGCAAAAGGTATAGTCAAAGCCCATGGACATCTGGAACATCCGGCCCAGCCCTTTGTATACGGATGCGGAATAGGGGAGCAGAAAGATGAAAATGATCAGTGACGCAAGTACCTTCAAGGTTCTTGACTGGTACCGCTTTTCAAAAAAGCTTGGCAGCGTTGCCACGTTCAAACGTTCTGCCATTTGCCTGGCAGGCTTAGCCAGCAGCGACCAAGCCAACAGTCCGCCTACCAGCGCGTTGCCAATGCCTGCCCAAATGGCGGAAAAGCCAACATCCCAGCCAACGGAACCTGCATAGCCAATGATGATGACCGCAGAAAAATAAGACGTGCCGTAGGACAAAGCGCTCATCCAAGGGCCGACATTTCTGCCCCCGAGCAGAAAATCGTTTAGGGATATGGATTTTCGGGCAGTGAACACAATGACAGACACCATCATCAGGGCATAGAGAACCAATACCGCAATTTTCAATTGAGGCCCCACCTTCCATACTGCTTGTTCCCATACAAACACAGGGAACACCTTCGCGCTTCATTATACAGGAAATCAATGAAAAGGCAAGCATTTTTGCCGAAGGCATGATTTTTGCCCTTTGACCATAGGCTTAACCAGCATGGTATGAAAATGGGGGAGGACAGCGCATGAAGTGGCGGGAAAAGGCGGCGGATGTAAGTGGCATTCCCGAGGATGTGCTCATGGGCTGGCCCAGGCTGATATGGTATGGCCGGCGGCGTCTGATCATCGAGCAACATCAGGGGATTGTGGCTTATGAGGAAGGTGTAATCAGGATCAAAACCTCCTGCGGTATCTTGACAATCGATGGGCTGAAACTGCAAATCACCCATTATGGGCCGATGGATGCTGTGGTCACAGGACAGATAGCCAAGGTGTTTTATGACGGCGGCGCAAAGGAGGAGAATAAGCTGTGATGGAGGCTGCAAAGCAGCTTTTCCTGATTTCTTTCCGCATGGAAGGGCTCAGTCTGGAACGGCTGATGAATCTCGCCAGGGATGAAAATATAATATTGCAAAACCTTGCAAGGCATGGTGCAAAAGCCGTTGAGGGGGTTTGTGGGGAGGCGGATTTTGCTAAACTCAGCGCCCTTGCTGAATACAGGGGTTGGAAGCTGACACAGCTTCGTCCCAAGCGCCTGTCCGCACTGATGGCCTGGCTGAAAAAGCGAATTGCTGCAGCTATAGGCTTTGTGCTGTGTATCGCACTGGCCATAACAGCTATGCAGTTTATATGGAGCATTGATATTCTGGATGCAGGACAGTATGAAAGCGAAATCAGACTTTATATGAAAGAAAAGAGCATCCATCCGGGCTTAATGAAAAAAGATATATCTTTGGAACGAATGATCAGTGACCTGGAATGGCGCATGCCAAAAGTAGCTTGGGTGCAGGCGTATTATAGGGGAGCCGCACTGGTCATCCGTTGTGTTCTGGGCGTACCCCCGCCAGGTGTGGAGACACAGGGCGGACCAGGTGATATTGTCGCAAAGCGGGATGGTATTCTTGTAAAGTTACTTCCATTGGCAGGCACACCGCAGTGCAAGGAAGGCGATATTGTCAAAAAGGGGCAGGTGCTGATCGCGGGTTGGGAGAGGGGCGGCAGCGACGCAAAAATCCCAGTAAAGGCCAGAGGCATCGCTATGGCTCGGGGTTGGGTAGGCACGAAAGTGCAGGTTCCCCTTGATGCAGTCATAAGCGAGTCTACCGGCCGCAGTGTGACATCGCAAATAGTTGAAACGCCCTACTTTCAGGTGGGACAGATTGAGCAGCCGAATTTTTTGCAATCAGACAGGACGGTAGAAATCTGGCCGCTTGGCGGGGCATGGTGGCCGGTGACGCTGCGCCGTGAAACGTATGAAGAGGTGGCTGTGACGATAATGCCAAGAGAGGAGGCGAAGGTCAAGGCAGAAGCCGGGCTTGCAGCACTGCGCATGCTTGCGCAAAAGCTGGGGGCAGGACATGAACCAGTTGACAAATGGGTAGATTATTGTATGATAGAAGGAAGGATGCTGGAAGCCACTGCCATCGCGGAAATCCTGACGGACATTGCGCTTCCTAAGCCTTGGGAAGAAGGCGCGGCTATGTAGCCGCACCCGTATCCAAAAGAATGGAGGAACATTCTTTGCCCCAAAGCAGGCAAGTTTTGCTTTCGGTAGATTCCATGGACGACTATATGTCTCTCTTTGGCACCAACGACCAGAACATTGCGTTGATCGAATCAGAGATCGGCGTTACTGTTTCCATACGGGGCACCGAACTTAATATCATCGGTGATCCTGCTCAAACAGAGCTTGCTCAGTTGGTTATATTAAAGCTGCTGGAGATGCTGAAAAACCGTGAGATTGTGGACCGTTCACGCATCCGTTATGCCATTGCCCTGGCCCGTGATGGGAAAGTGGACATGATCGACGAGATATTAAAGGATGTTGTTGCGATTACCCACCGGGGCAAGCAAATCAAATGCAAGACACTGGGCCAGCGGGAGTATGTACGCATGGTGCGGGATAACGTACTCACTTTTGCTGTTGGCCCTGCTGGTACCGGCAAAACGTATTTGGCTATGGCCATGGCTGTTGTAGCACTGCGCAATAAAGAAATTGAGCGGATCGTGCTTACGCGCCCAGCAGTGGAAGCGGGCGAGAAATTGGGTTTTTTGCCCGGGGATTTAAGTCAAAAGGTCGATCCTTATCTTCGGCCGCTCTACGACGCACTGTACGACCTGATGGGTGTGGATTCGTATCAAAAGCTGGTGGAGCGCGGCGTTGTGGAGATAGCGCCTCTTGCCTATATGCGCGGCCGTACGTTAAGCGATTCCTTCATTATATTGGATGAAGCGCAGAACACAACCACCGAGCAAATGAAAATGTTTTTAACGCGCATGGGCTTTGGTTCCAGAGTCGTGGTCACTGGCGATATCACGCAGACGGACTTACCGTTTGGCAAGCGATCAGGGCTTTTGGAGGCGCTGGATGTGCTAAAGAATACGGCAGGGATCGGTATCGCGCGTCTTGACCATAGGGACGTTGTGCGCCACGATCTTGTACAAGCCATCGTTCAGGCGTATGATGCGTATGAAAAACGACCGAAGGAGAGCTAAACCATGATGGCCAGGCGGCAGGGCGGCAGAAAGAAAAAAGAGCGCATGAGCGTGAAGCAGGTCATATCTGCGTTGAAAGCGCCTGCGGCAAAGTGCGCATTTACTGCTGCTTTGGGAACGATAGTCATGGCTGTTATGTTTTGCCTAGCCATTGCGCCGGAACGTTATAATCTAAAGGTTGGCGCTATTGCTTTCAAAACGATCACAGCATCCAAGGATGTGGTGGATGAAATCACCACGCAGCGCAGGCGTGACGATGCCGCGCGGCAGGTGGAGCCATCTTATCATCCCAAAGATGGCGTGACAGATAATGTAATGTCAGACCTGCGTGCCGTGTTTGACGAGCTGCGCAAAGTACAGCAATATGGTCAGACGCTTCTTCCCAGTGAAACAACTGCCGGCAATGCACCAAGGCGGTATTCCCAGGGTGAGTTGGATTATGCCAAGACCATGCTTACTACCGTGGCCCTTGCGGATTACCAGATTGCAACGCTGCTGTCCATATCTGCGGAAAAACTGGAGGAGGCTTACAGCGATATTTCTATCGCTGTTCGAAATACTCTTAATACCACCGTTCGCGAAGGGCAGATTAACGAATCCATTAGCAACATACTGCAGATCGTCGGCTACAAGACAGATACAAGTCTTTTTCAAAATGTGATACCATCCGTATTGCGCAGGGTTATACAGCCCAATATGGTCATCGACCAGGAAGCTACAGCCTTGGCCCAGGAAAATGCCCGTAAGGCCGTGGAGCCGGTGATGTACAATCAGGGCCAAAATATTGTTGTTGCCGGTGAGCGTGTCAGTGCTAATCAACTGGAAATGCTGCGTGCGCTGGGCCTGTTGGATGACAACAGCGTCGATGTACCCATGTATGTTGGCGCGGCTATGCTGGTGGTGGCAGTGATACTTTTGACGCTGTTGCTGCTTGCATTGATGAACAGTTCGCTGATTCACAATTTTCGAAAAATGATCGTATTCATGCTGGTCATGAACTTGACGCTTGCTATCTGCGTGATATTTGTGAAGGTATTGCAGGTGAGCATTTACCTGTCGCCTGTCATATTGGGTGCACTGCTGCTGGCCGGGCTGCTGGGTGCCAGGGCCGGGATTGCCGGCAATGTGGCCCTTGCTGTCATTGTAAGTGCTCTTTCTACTGGCGGCAGTACGGAAAATGGCGCTGTCATGATTCAGTTGATGATCAGCGGTTTTGTTGGCGGTATCGTGGCTGTGGCAGCCTTGCGCAGCAAACCCCACAGGGCGCAGGTGCTCTTATGCGGTATCTATGCAGCCTTATCCAACGTTGTGGTGATGACGGCTGTAGGGCTGATGACCAACAATGATTTGCGGGTGGTTTTCAATACGGCATTATGGAGCATGGGCGGAGCATTTATTGCCTCGCTTTTGTGCATGGGCTTGCAACCGTTATTTGAAGCCATTTTCAATTTAGCCACCTCCAGCAAGCTGATGGAGCTTGCCAACCCGAATCAGCCGCTTCTGCGTAAGCTGCTGCTGGAAGCACCGGGCACATATCACCACTCCATCATTGTGGCGAACTTGTCGGAGGCTGCGGCGGAGGCCATTGGCGCTAATGGGCTGCTTGCCAGGGTAGGTTCGTATTTTCATGATGTAGGCAAGCTGAAGCGGCCCTTGTACTTCAAGGAAAATCAAATGGGGGAAAACCCCCACGATCACACCGACCCGTATATTTCCTCGGCCATCGTCACCGCTCACGCACAGGATGGGCTGCAAATGGCCAAGAAATACCGACTGCCGGAAGAAATTGAAAAAATCATAACGGAGCACCATGGCGATACGCCTGTTATGTACTTTTATCATAAAGCACTGCAGCATGCGGATGGAAAGCCGGTGGACATCAAGGATTTTCGCTATGACGGAACGCGGCCTACCATGAAGGAAAGCGCAATCGTCATGCTTGCGGATACCATTGAGGCGGCTGTCCGCTCGATGCCCGATCCCACGCCCCAGGCCATAGAGGCATTTATTGAGCAGTTGGTCAGGGGAAAGCTGGAGGATGGACAACTGAGCGATTCCCCTCTGACCCTTCGGGATATTGATAAAATTTGCGAGGCATTTACGACTGTTTTGATTGGTGTGTTTCATGAGCGCATTGAGTATCCAAGGGTTGATATGCAAAAGCAAGAGCCACAGGAGCCGGCACGGCTTACCGAAGCCGCGTCTGTGGAGCAGCCTATACAGGAAGCGTCTTCTGCGGTTGAAGATCAAAAAGCACAAAGTCATACTGAGGAACAGGAAGCTAACGTGCTTGAGGCTCATGCCGTTACTTTGCAGCAAGAGGAAGCAAAAGAAGAACCCAAAGAAAAATCGGAGGAATAGCATTGTTTCTGTATTGGAATATGCAGGCGCTTGATACACCTAATCGTTGGACTGCACTTATGCAGCTGGCGGCTGACTTATGCCTTATTGCCGAGGGGATTGATATTCCCTGCGGTATTTCCGTCACTATGACGGATGATCATGCAATTCGTAAGATCAACCGGGAAACAAGAAGCATGGACAAGGCGACGGATGTGTTGTCTTTCCCTACAGTAAATTACAAGCCGGGTAAAACGGCGGGAACATCAATACAACGGATCAAGAGAGAATACGACAGTGATTTGAACGTTTGCATGCTGGGGGATGTGATCATATCCATTGATCATGTTATCGCACAAAGTGGGGAATATGGTCACTCCCAGGAGCGGGAAGCAGCCTATTTATTAGTACATGGCATTTGCCACTTGATGGGATATGACCATATTTCAGAGGAGGAGCGCATGAAAATGCGCGCTATGGAGGAAAAAGTATTGGATATGATAGGTCTCAATCGCGAAGAAAAGCAGGAGCAAGTTTCTGACGAGACATTGCTTGCCTTGGCGAAAAGTGCTATGGAGCGCTCCTACGCACCGTATTCCAAATTTCAGGTAGGCGCTTGTCTGTTAAGCGCCGACGGCCGGGTTTTCCAAGGTTGCAATGTGGAAAACGCCTCCTTTGGCCTGACCAACTGCGCTGAGCGTACGGCCATTTTTAGCGCCATCACAGAAGGCGTCAAAGAGTTTACAGCCATCGCCATCGCTGCCAAAGATGCTGCACCATGGCCTTGCGGGGCTTGCCGGCAGGTTCTTAACGAATTTGCGCCAGGCATACGTGTGCTTGTTACATGGGGTGATAATGAAACAGGCAGTGCCACGTTGAATGAGCTTTTGCCCCATAGTTTTGGCCCCAAAGATCTGCCATCGGAGAAATAAAAGGAGACAGCATATTCATGGAAAAAAAGAACTCATTCCATTCTGGCTTTGTAGCCATTGTTGGTCGGCCCAATGTAGGCAAATCAACGCTGATGAATGCTTTTGTAGGCGAAAAGGTAGCCATCGTATCCAGCCGGCCCCAGACAACACGCAACAGGATTATGGGTGTTATGACCAAGGACGATTGGCAGATCGTCTTTCTGGATACGCCTGGCATGCATACGCCTCGCACAAAGCTTGGCGAATATATGATTCAATCGGTAAAAGAAGCAATGGACGGCATGGATGTGCTGCTGGTTCTGGTGGATGCTACGGCGGTCGGCCCCCAAGACAGGAATATTGTAGCCTCCTTTCATGATAAAAAGGTGCCCAAGGTTTTGGTGCTCAACAAAATTGACCTGCTCCCCAAAGAAAACCTGCTGGCTACCATTGCTTCCTTTTCCCAGGCGGGATATGATGCCATCATTCCCATCAGTGCCAAAACGGGAGACGGGCTGGAAGAACTGAAAAAGATGCTGGTAGGATATCTGCCAGAAGGGCCAAAATATTTTCCCGATGACATGATGACCGATCAGCCGGAACGTTTGATTTGCGGTGAGCTTATACGGGAAAAGGCACTTTTGCATTTGAAGGAAGAAGTCCCTCACGGCATTGGCGTTGAAATGATGGCCATGAACAAAATGAACGACAACTTTATGGAGATTCATGCCACCATTTATTGTGAGCGGGATGCCCATAAGGGCATTATCATTGGACGTCATGGCTCCATGCTCCAGCGCATTGGGCAGGAGGCGCGAATGGATATTGAACAGCTGCTGGGCATTCATGTGAACTTGAAGCTGTGGGTGAAGGTGCGTCCGGATTGGCGCAACCGGATGGATGACCTAAAGACCCTGGGATATGAGAAAGTATAAGGAACACGGAACAGTCTCACCTCTCATGATATGCACCGGTCGGTGATGAACCAGCCGGTGCTAAAAATTGCTTAAAAAAACCGAACAATCACCTGAAAAATCATTGGCAATATTCGCCTCTGTGTGATATACTTCATGGAGTGCCTGGAAAATTCAGTACGGGAGTGTTCTGCCCATGGACCGGATACGTAGAAACGAGCGGATGGCCGCCATGACTAAGATATTGGCTGATTCGCCGAACAAGATTTATACACTTTCCCATTTTTGCGACCTGTTCGGCACGGCCAAATCAACTATGAGCGAGGATATTGATATCCTCCGTTCGGTGGTAAAAACCTTTGGCCTTGGCGAATTGGATACGGTTACTGGTGCGGCCGGTGGTGTACGATATCGTCCCGCTATGGAAAAAATGCAGGCGATTGATTGCATTAAGGAGCTTTGCACACAACTAAGCTGCAAAGAGCGGGTACTTCCGGGCGGCTTTCTATACTTTTCCGATATCCTGTCCATGCCGGATGTGGTGAGGAAAATGGGCATGATCCTGGCCGGTAAGTACTATCAGGAGGAACCGGATTTTGTGCTCACCATGGAAACCAAAGGCATTCCGGTTGCGCTGATGACCGCAGAGGCTTTGGGCGTTCCGTTGGTGATCGCCAGGCGTTCCAGCAAGGTGTATGAAGGGTCTGCGGTGAATATCAATTATGTATCCGGCTCTTCAGGGCGCATTGAAACCATGTCTTTATCGCGCCGGGCAGTCAAGGAAAACCAGCGCGCGCTCATCGTGGATGACTTTTTAAAAGGCGGCGGCACTGCCAAAGGTATGGTTGATTTAATGTATGAGTTTAATGTGACGGTGATTGGCATGGCGTTTGTCATGGCTACGGCAAGCCCCCAGAAAAAGCGCATCAGCGGTGAAAAGTCGCTGATGATACTGGAAGAAATGGCGGATGAAGAGATCACAGCCCAGGTTCGGCCGGCTGATTGGCTGTACGAATAGGTTTTACTTTATGGCGTAGGATAAGCTGGAGGTGAATATTATGTCTACTAAGATATTACCGATACTTTTGCTGCCGGAAATGAATGAGAATAAAGATGCGAAAAGGCCGCTGGCCATGCATCCGCTGCTGGGGAAGCCGGTTTCTCGTTATGCCATAAAGGCGCTGGAAGCAGCTGCGCAGGGTAATTGTGTTGCGGTGGTGCCAGAGGGGGATACGGATCAGGCGAAGGAAACGTTTGGCCTGGATCGTGAAGTTTTTGCTGGCTTTACAGAAGCAGCAGGTTTATCGGATCAGGCAGAAAAGGTATTGGCGGTGCAGGCGGATATGCCCTGCCTGCAGGCAGATACCCTTCGCTTTTTGCTATCAGCGGTGGAGGGCAATGTAAAAGCCTCCTATCTGCAATGGCAAGGAGACGACCTGGAGCAGGAGCCTGGCCTTCGAATGGGTGGAACGGCTTATTGCTTTGATAAAAAGACGCTGAGTGACGTATTCTCGAATTGGGAAGGCGATGCTATAACACCATTGGATGTGCTGTCGGTTATATCAGAAAGCGGTATTCCAATCGCGCCAGTGGCTGCCGATGGGCCGGAGCTGATTTCCGTGCGAACCCGGCTGGATTTTGCCAATGCTTTGGCTTGCTTGCAAGAGAGGATCAATGCCTTTCACATGTCCCAGGGCGTGACAATACTGGCACCTGGCGCAACCTATATCGATGCTGATGTGATCATTGGGCAGGATACAGTGATCTATCCCGGCTGTCATTTGCAAAAGGGCAGCAAGATAGGCGCAAGATGCATGCTTTTGCCCAATTGCCGCTTGAGTGGGGCCGAGCTTTCGGACGATGTCACGGTTGAAAACAGCGTTCTATTACTATGCAAGGTAGGCACGGGGACGACTGTTGGCCCCTTTGCGTACTTACGGCCAGATACGGTGATTGGCAGCCACTGCCGGATCGGCGATTTTGTGGAGGTCAAGAACAGCACCATTGGCGACGAGACCAAGGTTTCGCACCTGACTTACGTGGGCGATGGTGATTTGGGCCGCAATATCAACCTGGGCTGCGGCGTAGTGTTCACAAACTACGATGGCAAGAAAAAGCACCGTTCAGTCGTTGAAGATGACGCGTTTGTAGGCTGCAATGTCAATCTGGTCGCTCCTGTGCATGTAGGCAAGGAGGCGTATGTGGCCGCCGGTTCGACCGTCACCACAGATGTTCCGGAGGGCTCGCTGTATGTGGCCCGCGCAAAGGGCGAAGTTAAGGAAGGCTGGGTTCAAAAGCGCAAGGAAGCAGGAAAGCTCTAAGCCACACAGGATAACCGCATGATCGAGAAAACGGCGCCATAGGCTGTTTTCTCGAAAAGGCGTTTTTGGAGGAAGCAATTCATGCATCTGATCATAGGCCTTGGCAATCCCGGGGCCAAGTATGAGCACACCCGCCATAATGTGGGCTTTGATGTGCTGGAAGTTATTAGTCAGAAATTAAACATCCCTATCACCAAGTTAAAATGCAAGGCTACCATCGGTGAAGGAAACTATGAAGGCGAGCGGATCGCGCTGTGCCGGCCTCAGACGTTTATGAATTTAAGCGGGGAAAGCGCTCAAGAGCTATTGCATTGGTATAAGGTGCCCCCTCAAAACATGATTATCATTTACGATGATATTGACCTGCCCCCTGGTAAGCTGCGCGTGCGGCCTAACGGCGGGCCAGGTACCCATAACGGTATGCGCTCTATCATTGGAATATTGGGCAGCGAGGACTTTCCCCGTATCCGGGTGGGCATTGGCGACAGGCCGGAAGGCTGGGAATTGGCGGATTGGGTACTGTCCCGGTATGTAACCCCGGAAGAGCGGAAGGCTGCCTTCGATGCTTACGTGGCTGCCGCCGACGCGGCGCTGCTATGGGTAAAGGAAGGCACGGAAGCCGCCATGCGTAAGTTCAACACGAAATGACATTTGCCGACACAATTTTTACGAAGGGCAGCGCAAAGATGAAGCAGGCATTATTCTCCGTGCTCAAAGGAAGCGAATCCTTTCAAAAGCTGCTGGACGGCGTAAAGAAGGAGCGCGTTGTTTCCGTATACGGCCTGTCAGAGGGACAACGGGCATACCTTGCCTCCGCACTCCATTTCGTAACGGGCCGGCAGGTGCTTTTAGTGATGACAGGCGAGCTTAACGCGTCCCGGGCAGCAGAGGACATTTCCCAGCTGCTGGAAGGACGTTGCGCATCGCTGCCTGCCCAGGAGCTTGAGTTTGGGCGCGGCGCATCCAGCCATGAGAGTACCTGGAGGCGGCTGGAAACGCTGCATAGTCTATTGTCTGGCGATTTATCGGTGCTCTGTACATCCGGCGAAGCGCTGATGAATCAGCTGATGGAGCCCAAATACTTCCGCGATGCAATCATCCGCCTGACGCCGGGAGACCGGTATGACCCGCAGGCGCTTGTGGAAAAACTCGTAAAAAACGGATACGAGCGGGTCAGCATGGTGGAGGGTAAGGGCCAATGCGCCTTGCGCGGCGCCATCGTGGACGTATATCCCCCCAGCGAACCCAACGCGCTGCGCATGGAGTTTTTTGATGACGAAGTAGACTCTGTCCGCACCTTCGACTGTATGACCCAGCGGAGTATGCTAAAATTGAAAGAAGCCATTCTTCCGCCTGCTTCTGAGCTGTTGGTAGACGGTATAGATGTGAAGGCTGCCGCCATGCGGATGCGCAGTTCATTAAAGCAGCGTGTGAAGGAGCAGGCCGAGGCATCCGTGTTGTTTAAAGACCTGCCGCCTCTGCCTGAGGAGGATGCGGATGATCTGCCATCCTTTTTCGAAAGCAGTCTCCCCCAACAGAAGACACCAACAGCACCCCCGCCCGGCAGTGCCTTGGAACGGATGACGGCACAAAGTCACGATGATGCAGACCGGCTGGAAAGCGGTTATCCCTTTCGACGGATGCAAAGCTGGGTACATGTGCTCTGTCCAAATACAGTATCCTTGATTTCATGGGTTCCAGACGCAATTATACTCATTGACCAGCCAGACCAATTGCAGGATAGAATCAAAGGCCGGACCTTGCGCTTTGAGGAGGATTTCAAAAACGCCTTGGAGCGCGGCGAAGCGGTGGGCGCCCAGTCAGGCCTGCTCTATGATTACGAACAGGTACAGGAGACTTTAAAAGGCCGAACGCTGGTCACCATGTCCGACTTCTTGCGGGGTATGGGTTCCTTTAAGCCAGAGGTACTGGTGGAGCTCAATGGCGTTAACGCCCATGCATATCAGTCCAACATCCGCAGCCTTGCGGATGACTGCATCAAGTGGAAGACGGAAGGGTACTGCACCGCGCTGCTCACCGGCGGCACAGCCAGAGGCAAGCGGTTGGAAAAGGCACTCTCTGAAATGGAAGTACCCAGCCTGTTTACCGAAACGCTAAGCAATAACCTGATTATTGGCGAAGTGCTGCTGCTGCCGCTGACGCTCTCCAAAGGGTTTGTGTGGCCGGAAGCGAAGCTGGCGCTGATTTCTGACAGTGACATTTATGGCGCGGGTTACCGTAAGGCCCGTACCCGCCGCAATACAGGCGAGCGTATTGCCGCCTTCACAGACCTGAATGTAGGCGACTATGTGGTGCATGAAACCCACGGCGTTGGCATCTATCAGGGAACCATACGCATACAGAGCGAAGGTACCTTCCGCGACTATCTATACATACAGTACCAAGGCAGTGATAAGCTATATGTACCCACAGACCAACTGGATAGGGTGCAGCGCTTTATCGGCGGCCAGGGGCAGCCACCCAAGCTGAACAAACTGGGCGGCGGAGAATGGCAGCGGCAAAAGGCCAGGGTAAAGGCCGGCATTAAGGCCATGGCCTTTGACCTGTTGAAACTCTACGGCAAACGCCAGGCGCAAAAGGGCTATGCTTTTGCCAAGGATACCATTTGGCACAGGCAGTTTGAGGATAACTTCCCTTATGAGTTGACACCCGACCAACAGCAGAGCATTGCCGATATTACCAGGGATATGGAGTCGCCCATCAATATGGATAGGCTTCTGTGCGGTGATGTGGGCTACGGTAAAACGGAGGTCGCATTGCGGGCTGCCTTCAAGGCGGTGATGGACAACAAGCAGGTGGCTTTGTTGGCGCCCACCACCATATTGGCACAGCAGCATTACAATACCATTCAAAAGCGCTTTTCGGGCTTCCCGGTCAACAGTGATGTACTAAGCCGTTTCCGACCGCCCAAAGAGCAAAAAGAAGTGCTGGCCAACCTAAAAGAGGGTAAGGTTGACATCATTGTAGGCACACATAGGCTGCTGAACAAAGATGTCCTCTTTCGTGACCTTGGGCTTTTGATTGTGGATGAGGAGCAGCGTTTTGGTGTAGGACACAAGGAAATTATTAAGAACATGAAAACCACGGTAGATGTTTTGACGCTTTCCGCTACACCGATCCCCAGAACCCTGCACATGTCCATGGTCGGTATACGGGATATGAGCATACTGGAAACACCGCCGGAGGAACGCTTTCCGGTACAGACCCATGTACTGGAATACGCCGATGGGCTCATACGTGATGCCATCCTGCGGGAAATAACCCGCGGCGGCCAGGTATACTTTTTGTATAACCGTGTGCGCTCCATCGAGCAGTTCTACGCGCGCTTAAAACAACTGGTGCCAGAGGCGCGCATTGCCATTGCCCACGGACAAATGAAAGAAAACGCCCTGGAAGATGTGATGATGGACTTTTATGATGGTACATACGATGTACTGTTGTGTACCACCATTATCGAAAGCGGTTTGGATATCCCTACGGCGAATACTCTGATTGTGTTTGATGCCGACCGGTTTGGACTTTCCCAGTTATATCAGCTTCGTGGTCGGGTGGGGCGCAGCAACCGCCAGGCATATGCTTACTTTACAGTACGGCCTGACCGCATGGTCAGCGAGACGGCCCAAAAGCGCTTGGCAGCCATACGCGAGTTTACCGAGTTTGGCGCGGGATTCCGCATCGCCATGCGAGATTTGGAGATAAGAGGTGCTGGCAACCTCTTGGGACCTGAGCAGCACGGTCATTTAAGCACCGTTGGTTACGACATGTATTGTAAGCTGATTGAGGAGACCATACGCGAAGTCCGTGGCGATCTTGCCGCGCCTGCGGACCTTGATACCCGTATAGAACTCAAGGTGAATGCCTTCCTGCCGGCGGAGTATGTGCCGGACGAACGCCAGCGGATGGAGATATACAAGCGTATTTCCCTTTTGGAGGACCGTGCCGGGCGGGAGGATATCGAGGAGGAGCTGGTGGACCGCTTTGGCGACGCGCCGGAGGCTGTCAACAACCTGTTGGATATCGCTCACTTAAAGTCCCTCTGCCGCAGGCTGGGCATCATTCATGTGGCGCACAAAGCCTTTACCCTTACCATGCGGCTGGATGAAAAGTATGTGCCAGACCCCCTCAAGCTAATTGAGGCCTTGGCCCAAACGGACAAGCGTTTGATCCTTTCTGCCTCCAAAACACCTGCGCTCCTGCTAAAGGATCATAAGCTTGACGTGGAGCAGATGCTGCCGCTAGGCGTGAGACTACTTGAAAAGGTTGTTACTATACTTGGAGTATAAATGCTAAATAGTAAATGAGTTGTTTGACCAAATAGTCAAGAACGACCTGTCGGATGATATCATTGTGAGGTGGCACATATGAACAAGGTATATAGAACCTATGCCCGGGAAACGATGGAGCAAACGGTCAAGAGCGGTGAACTGGCAGGCGTTAGCGCGCTGGTGTTTCATGGCGGAGAAGAAGTGTTTTTTCAGGCCTGCGGTGAGCAGGACATGGAAAACCATGTGCCCCTGATGCGGAACACCATCTTCCGCCTGTTTTCCATGACAAAGCCCATGACGGCGGCAGCCGCCATGATTCTTATACAACAGGGACTGTTGGATGTTTTTGCACCAGTCAGCCGGTATCTGGATGGGTTTGCCCATCAGCAGGTAGCAACTGCCATGGGCACGACACCTGTCAGACAGCAGATGACCGTTAAAGATCTTCTGAATATGACTTCTGGCCTTGTTTATCCCGGCGAAGGTAATCCTGCTGAAAAGCAAATGCGGTATTTGTTTGCGCAAGTAAAGCGCAAACTGGAGAATGATCAGCCCACATCCACCGTGGAGTTTGCCAACCTGATTGGACGGCAGCCATTGGCTTTTCATCCGGGAGAAAGCTGGCAATATGGCACCTCCTCTGATGTGCTGGGGGCCATAATCGAACGGGTATCGGGTATGCCCTTTAGCCTGTTTCTCAAGCGGGAACTGTTTGAGCCGCTGCAAATGGTGGATACCGGTTTTTATGTACACAATGAAAAGAAACACCGCTTTTCAAGGCTGTATCAAATGAAGGATGGCAGGCTGCAGGTCTTTCCGCACAATCATTTGGGTTTGAACGACTATATGACTCCGCCGGCCTTTGAATCCGGCGGGGCTGGGCTTGTATCCACCATCGATGATTCGCTGCGCTTTTGCCGTATGATGCTGGGCCGCGGCAAACTCGATGGAACGCGGGTCCTTTCCGAATCCGCAGTAGACTTTATGACCCATAATCAACTGAGCAGTGTGCAGCGGCAGGGTTTCCAGTGGGATTCTCTTCGTGGGTTTGGGTACAGCTGCTATATGCGGGTCATGGAAAATCCATCCCAAAGCCCAACCTTTGGTTCCGTAGGCGAATACGGCTGGGATGGATGGACAGGCACCTATTTTACAATTGACCCTCTTCACGAGATGATACTGATTGTGATGATGCAGAAAACAGATGCCGGAACGACGGAGCTTGTGAGGAAGCTTCGTAATATCGTCTTCTCCGGGCTGGAGACATAAGCAGCAGCCGTTTTATGATGTGCAATCTTAGCTTAATTAGGAGGCATGTTTATGACAAATGAAGCGCTGGTGCAAAAATATGCGCCTGTGATCCATTTTGATGAAAAAGAAACCATTCCCCTTTCTGGGGTGGGATACTCCATCCTGCGCGAAACGGGGGAGAGTCCTTCCTTTTCCCGTACCGTCCCCATAAAAGACGAGGCCTTCGTAATTGAATACGCTTACTATTGGGACTATGACATTCAGCATATGTACGACCTGGAACATATCTGGGTTTGGGTTGGCTTGGACGGCCGCGTGTGCAATGCGCAAGCCAGCTTTCATGGGAAATACCTGAATGCTTTGTTGAATAAGGGAACAGTAAAAACACAAATTGCCGATGAAAAAATACATATGTACTGCCAGCCGGGCAAGCATGCCTTTTTGCCAAACGGAGAATGGTTTGAGCTTTTGCCTGATTACATGGAATGTTGTATGGAAAGTGCCGGCGGCGGATTATTGGTGAACGATATGTTTGCCGGGGAATTCGAAACCAACACAAATATGGATAAAGTGATTGATAGCTATATCAAAAATCGCATGACTTTTAAGCCATCGATGCGGTTTGTGCCCACTTGCATCCCCGATGACCTGTATCAGCCATGGGAAGTTTTGAAACAGCTAATTCCCGTTAGGATCAATGCGGAGTTAGCTCGCCTGGTTAGAGCCTAAAGCGAAATTAGTTTTGCGCGCTAAAGTCATTTGAGTGCGTGCCTACGATCAAAGGGGGATGCGTATATGCGGCTCAGTCTAGCAATGATTGTAAAGAATGAAGAAGAGAAGCTAGCACGCTGCTTAAATAGCGTAAAGGAATACATCGATGAGATGGTGATCGTAGATACCGGCTCAGAAGATAAAACAAAAGAGATTGCAGCTTCTTTCGGTGCCAGGCTGTTTGATTTTGCTTGGTGTGATGATTTTGCCAAGGCGCGGAATTTCTGTGTTGAGAAAGCAACCGGGGATTTTGTATTGGCCATGGATGCGGACAGTTATCTCATGAAGTTTGACAGGGAGGCTGTGCTTTGGGAAATGACAAACCGTAAGGCCGTGGGCTTGGCTGAAATTACGAATATCTATACCCAAAACGGTGTGAGGGTAACAGACCGCTTTTTTGCTGGTGCAGTTTTTCCCAAAGAAGCCCGCTATTTTGGTGCGATTCATGAACAAATTGAACCAAAGCTGCCCAGGGTAATTTTGCCGGTCTCTATCTTCCATGATGGTTACGACAATCGGGATGAAGCAAAGTTCCTGCGTAATATTGGCATATTAAAGCGTACGCTTAGCGATAAGAAGGACGCATATCTTCTATATAAGCTGGCCCAAGAATATCGCGGATTGAATCAATTGGAGCAGGCGGACAGCCACTTTGCCGCCGCCTACCAAATGGCGGATAAAGATGAAAGCTATTACCCCAAACTTGTGGTGGAGTATCTTGGCAACCTGATCCAAATGAAAAGATATATGGAGGCCTTGGAAATCGCTCAGCAGGAGCAGGTTAGATTTCCTGATTATCCCGAACTGTTTTTTGTATCAGGGGAATTGTATATGGAGCTTGTGCTATCGAATCCGCAAGCTTATATGCAATACTTTCCCAGAATCAAGGAATGCTATGATAGGTGTATATCCATCGGTGAAAATACCAAATATCAGGGTATCGTTGGGATGGGCTCTTTTATGGCCTTGCATAATCTTGGCGCTTTTTTTGAAGTGACCGGCAGCATGCAAAACGCGACAAAATGCTATATGGCAGCTGCGGATATGGGTTATCCTCCATCCCAAAGAAGGCTGGACGATATGAAAAGCATGCGATAACGTGCTTTGACTGCGCAGTCAACGTGCATATCGGGATATGAGAATACGTGTGCTACAACGTAACACGAAATGTTCCCCTGCCAATTTGACAGGGGAACATTTCGCATTATACCCGGCTATTACCTTTTGAAGCATTTCTTTCCCGGATAATAGGCAGCGGGACCAAGATCATCCTCGATACGCAATAGGCGGTTGTATTTGGCTACACGCTCGCTTCGGCTGGGGGCACCGGTCTTGATTTGGCCGGCGTTGATAGCCACAGCCAGATCGGCAATGGTGGTATCCTCCGTTTCTCCGGAGCGGTGGGAGATAACGGCCGTATAGCCTGCGTTATGAGCCATTTTAATGGCCTGCAGTGTTTCAGTAAGGGTGCCGATTTGGTTAAGCTTGATGAGAATGGAGTTGCCGCAGCCAAGCTCAATACCCTTCTTTAGCCGCTGGGTATTGGTAACGAACAAATCATCGCCAACCAATTGAACTTTGCCTTTAAGCTCAGCGGTGAGCTTTTCCCAGCCTGCCCAGTCTTCTTCATCTAAGCCGTCTTCAATGGAGGCAATGGGGTACCGGCTCACCAGGTCTTTCCAATAGGCAATCAATTCATCGGTAGAAAAGTGAATCTTCTTTTTGGGCATCAGGTAGCCGCCGTCTTCATTTTTCCATTCGCTGGAGGCAGCGTCGATGGCCAGCATGAAGTCGTCATAGGGCTTGTACCCGGCCTTTTCGATGGCCATTAGCAGGTACTGGATCGCATCTTCATCGCTGCCAAGGTTGGGGGCATAGCCACCCTCATCGCCCACAGCAGTTGAAAGGCCGTCTTTTTTAAGTAATCCAGCCAAAGTATGAAACACCTCGACACACCAACGCAAACCTTCGGAGAAAGTTTTTGCGCCGACAGGCATGATCATAAATTCCTGGATGTCAATATTATTTGAAGCATGAGCACCGCCGTTGAGTACATTCATCATCGGTACTGGCAGTGTATCGGCATTAATGCCACCGAGAAACTGGAATAGCGGCATTTGCATCGCCTTGGTTGCGGCGCGTGCCGCTGCCAAGGACACAGCCAATATGGCGTTGGCACCCAGGCGGGATTTGTCCTTGGTTCCATCCAGCTTGATCAGTAATTCATCTATATCTGCCGTCCTGGTTGCATCCATGCCCACGAGAGCTTCCCGGATATCCTGATTGATGTTGGCGATGGCCTTCAGAACGCCTTTGCCGCCATAACGCTTTGGGTCTTTATCCCGAAGCTCCAGGGCTTCAAACTGGCCGGTAGATGCGCCGCTTGGCACGGTGGCACGGCCTTGTATACCATTTTCCAGAATAACGATCGCCTCAACGGTAGGGTTTCCGCGAGAATCGATCACTTCTCTGCTTGTTACATTGGAGATGATATTGCTGCTCATGGTGTATCCTCCTTGATGTCCCAAACGGGGTATTATTTTGCTTTGCCCTGGTTGGCAACGCTTTGCATCTTTTGCTTCAGTGTTTCTTGATCGCCCAAGTATTCCTTACCCACAACACGGAACTCTGAATCTAGCGTGTAGACGAGCGGAATACCGGTTGGTATGTTTACATCCATGATTTGTGCGTCGGTTAAATTCTCAAAATGCTTTACCAATGCGCGCAGAGAGTTGCCATGGGCGGCAATGAGCACCCGTTTGCCAGTTTTCATCTGCTCAACAATCACATCACGGTAAAAGGGCACGACGCGGGCAATGGTATCCTTTAGGCTTTCCGCAAGGGGTAATAGTGTCTTATCTTCGTTACGATATTGCACTTGAGCCCGAGGGCTGCGAGGATCCTTATCCTCCAGCGGCGGCGGAGGAACATCAAATGAGCGACGCCATACCTTTACCTGATCCTCACCATAGCGCTTCGCCGTTTCCGCCTTGTCCAGGCCTTGCAGCGCTCCGTAGTGGCGTTCATTCAAAAGCCAGGTTTTATGCACGGGCAGCCATTCTCTGTCCATCTGTTCCAACGCAAGATTCAGGGTGTGAATGGCGCGTTTTAAGTAAGAGGTATAACAGATATCAAAATCCAGCCCATCTTCCCCCATCAGTTGGCCTGCTTCAGCTGCCTCACGCCTGCCTTTCTCCGACAGTTCCACGTCTGTCCAGCCGGTGAAAAGGTTCAAACGGTTCCATTCGCTTTCTCCATGACGGAGAAGCACCAGTTTCATAAATAGCCCTCCTGTTAATCATGAAGATTATAACTTGCTAACTTATACTTATTATACCGATTGCTGGCAGAAAAAGCAATATTGCTGCCAGTTGGCCAGCGTATAGTTTTTCAATGGTAGGCAACAATAACAACGCCTGCAAAAGGGGGAGGGGTAAGGATATGATGCGATTTCTGGGCAGGAAACTGAAATATTTGAGCCTGAATAAAAGGGGACAGCGGGAATCGGATAAGGATACTTCACAACACAAACCTCCTGTGTTAAGCCGCGATCTTTCCCAAAATCTGGAAGTGATTGGTCAAATACTAGGTAAAAGCAATGATGTAAAAACACATGAGTTCCGTTATGACGATCATAACTGCGCACTGGTATTTATCGATGGACTGGTAGATAGTTCGGCAATTACAGAAGGTATCTTAAAGCCATTGCTGAACGGGCAGCTGACCAGGGAAGCAACAGCCGCAAGCAGCAGTGGCGCACTGGAGGAGATCGCCAGGCAGGTATTGTGCAATGCGGAAACGGAAGAAAAGGAAGAACTAAGCAAACTGGTTTCAGGCTGCCTGACTGGAAGTACCATGCTGTTAATGCATGGAGTGGCTAAGGGTCTGCTCATCAGCACCAAGGGCTGGGAAAGACGTGGGGTGACGGAGCCGCAGACGGAGTCTGTGATCCGAGGCCCAAGAGAAGGCTTTACTGAGAATCTTCGGACCAATACAGCGATGATGCGTCGCAAAATCAAAAGCCCACAGCTACGTATTGAGCACATTATCGTAGGCCGAAAAACGCTGACAGACGTATGCATTTTGTATGTAGCAGGCGTTGCGAATATCAAGGTAGTGGAGGAAGTAAAAAACCGCTTGCAATCGCTGGAGGTCGACTCCATATTAGATGCAGGATATATTGAACAATATATGGAGGACTCACCCTTTTCGATATTTGCAACGGTAGGATACAGTGAAAAACCCGATGTTGTTGCCGCGAAATTGTTGGAAGGGCGAACAGCAATTATTGTGGATGGTTCACCCTTTGTGCTCACAGTGCCCATGATGTTTATTGAAAGCTTTCAAACGGCAGAGGATTACTATATACGGCCTTACTTTGCTACATTTTCGAGAATGCTCAGATACCTTGCGTTTTTTATATCCGTCTATGCGCCGGGTATTTATATTGCCTTGACAACCTTTCATCAGGAGCTAATACCCACAACACTACTGCTTACGGTGGCACGAGCTAGGGAGGGGACACCTTTTCCTGCTTTTTTGGAAGCGCTCATCATGATCGTTTCCTTTGAAATTTTACGCGAGGCTGGACTGCGCCTGCCAAGGCCTGTGGGGCAGTCCATCAGCATTGTCGGGGCTCTGATTATGGGTGATGCAGCCGTATCTGCCGGCTTGGTAGGTGCGCCGTTGATCATCGCCATTGCCTTGACTGCTGTAACTGGTTTTGTTGTGCCTACGCAAAGCGACGCAGCGTCTGTACTGCGTCTGATCTCGATGATACTAGCGGCAGTGCTGGGCGGATACGGCATTGCTATTGGCTTTTTGGTGACGCTGGTTCATTTGGCATCGCTGAAATCCTTTGGCGTGCCTTACTTTGAAGGTTTTGCTCCCTCAAGTGATTTAAAGGACGCCATTGTGCGTGAGCCCTTATGGATGATGACAAAACGGCCTAAGGATATTGCACAGGGGGATATGATACGTCGGCCTTATTTTATGCCGCCAAAAGTTAAGCAAAAGGATGCGGGCACAAAACCCGGCAGCGAGGGTAAGGGTAAATGAAAAAGTTGCTATGTGTTTTTGTGTCGCTTGCGGTTGCATTCACTATCACAGGCTGCTGGGACAGCCGCGAACTGGATACCTTGTTTATTGTAACCGGCGTTGGTTTGGATGCTGCCCAGAGTCAGGAAGAACTGGATGTCAACGTTCAAATCGTCCGCATTGCCGATGGCGGGCAAAGCTCTGACGGTATGCAGGGGGGGGGAGGCGCAGGCAAGAGTGAGGGTAACAGCAACATCATCCTGCTGGAAGCAAGTGGAAAGAGCGTATTATCAGCGCTTTCCACACTCCGTCATGAAAGCACGCGAGTACTATTTTTGCATCACAATCAGATGATTGTCTTCGGCAAGGAACAGGCACAAAGAGGCATTGAGCAGCACATTGATATGTTCATGCGCGATGAAGAAACGCGCATGGAAACCTTGGTGTTTGTAGCAGAAGGGGAAGCAAAGGAAGTGCTTGCCGCAAATTTGGATCAAGACAAATTATCCGGCGTGGCGGCGGCGCGTATCATGCGGCAGTATGGAACGATTTCTTCATACCTGAATGTCAATATGATGAAGCTGGTGTCTGCTTTTCTTCAAAAGACGACCGCACCAATCATTCCAATCATAGCGGTGAAAAAAGAAGAAAATCAAACGAAGCTATTAATCTCAAAAATGGCGGTTTTTAAAGAAGATAAAATGGTTGGTGAACTTGACTGGGATGAGATTACAGGTTTTTTATGGGCGAAGGGCGATATAAACGAAGGTATTTTGGAAATGTCGCTGGAACAAGGGACCGCATCCTTAAATATACTGCAGGCAAAAAGCACGATGGAGCCGGTGCTGCAATCTGATGGCCGGATTGGCGTGATTATGAACATTGATTCTGTGTTGGATATTGAGGAACTGAACGGTTTTGGCGATTTGAAATTGGAGGATGTGTATACACTTTTGATTCAGGAAGCAAAAAAGAAAATTGAGCAGCGTGTATATACCACCTTTGATAAAACGAAGTTGCTCAACACGGATATTTATGGTTTTGGTGGTGCGTTTCATATCAAGTACCCCAAGCTTTGGACTAATATTCAGCAGCAATGGAATGAACTATATCCTCAAATGCAGCTGGTATTGAGCGTAAATGTAAAGCTTACCGGCACGGGCAAGACAGGCATGAGTCTGGAAATGGAGGAGAATCTGGAATGAAGCTGGAAAAAGGAAAGATCACGCCGGTACAATTGATGTTCGCTACGGCATGCTTTATACAGGCGTCCTCGCTATTGTCTGCCTTTTTGGTGGGTGTAACGGCTGCCGACTCCTGGATAGCGGTGATACTGGGCATTATCGCATGCATTCCATTGCTGATGATATATATCGGGCTGCTCAAGCTGTATCCTGGCAAAAATCTCGTGGAAATCAACCAGCTGTCCTATGGGAAAATGATAGGGACGGCTGTTTCACTATTGCAAATTGTGTTCATTTTGACGCTGGCATCATTGAATCTGCGGGATTTGGATGTCTTTGTCAAGGAGACCATTATGGACAAGACGCCAGACTTTGTGCTGATGATCTCCTGCATTTTAGTCTGCGCTCTTGCAATACATTACGGTATTGAGGTGACACTGCGGTATGGTTTTATGTTTGTCCTTTTATCTGGCTTTGTATTGTTGATATCGCTGGTGCTGGCGATAAACCTGATGGATTTGAACAACTTTTTGCCTATGTTTCAGCTGCCGCCAATAAAATATGTGCAGGGTGCAAATGTTGTGCTAAGCATACCCTTTGGCGAGTTGTTTATTTTCTTGATGATAGCGCCATATGTGCATGAAAAAAATAGAAAGTTTGGACGGTATTTTGTCGGGGGCTTTCTACTGGGAAGCATTCTGTTTTTGCTGGTGGTTTTCAGAGATACGGCGGTGCTTGGTAATACCATGGGGTTATATGCGCTGCCAGCATTTGAAACGCTGCGGCTCATTACGCTGTTTGGATCTATCAGCCGTGTGGAGATATTGTTTGCGGCTGTTTTGATTGCTTTATTGTTCTTCAAGATATCAGTTCTTTACTATGCCTTGGTGTTGGCTGTAGCGCAGTTGTTTAATATGAAATCCTACCGGCCAATCATACTTGTCACCGGTATTTTGATCATTGGATACAGCTTCACGCTGTATCCTTCCAATGTGCAGCATGCCAATTCCGGCAGAGAGACATCAACCATTTTATGGCAAGTATTTGAGACGGTGATTCCGCTTTTTGCCTTGATCTTAGGCGCTATCAAAAAGAAGAAAAGAAAGGATGTGTAAGCATAACATGCTGATTGTAATTTTTCTCTTTGGCATATTAGCATTTGTGTATGCCCGGCCATTGGTGAAAGAGAAGAACTGGCGGGACTTGGCGGCTTTTTTTGTCGTATTTGCGCTGGCCATGGTGATATCGGTGCTGAATCAACTGGGAACCCCTATCCCTAGCACTATTTTGACCATGGATGATCTGATGCACAAGGTAGGTATCTTTTATAAGTGAGGACTAGCATGGCCGCGCAAGCGGCCTCAGCGTGTCAAAAAAGTGGCATGCCACTTTTTTGAGTTTTTTTCCCTCGCTACACTGCACTACGGCTTCGCCTTTGTGCGGCCGTTTACTCGGGCAAGGTAAGAATTTCTTCGAAATTCTCCGCAAATCGCCGCACATGTCGCCGATTTGCGATCGAAAATGGGAGGGCTTCGGCCCTCCCATTCCTCCCATAGGTTTTTTGATGGTCTTTGGCCGCGCAAGCGGCCTTTATTGTTTTGCCGTGTAAGTCAAACCCAACAGTTCCATCAAATAGGGCAGTGCAGCTTCAAATCGAACGCCATAGCGAAGTTCCTGATTCGAAAGAATGGTGCATTCAATACAACGGTGGGTAAACTTAACAGCCATGGCCGCGGATTCTTTTAGGGTTTTACCATTCATCAGGCCGCACAGCAGCGCACTGGCAAGAATATCGCCAGTGCCATGGAAGATGCCAGGATAGCGCCCTTCAAAGGTATAGGAGATTTCACCGCTTTGCGCATCAAAAGCTGCAACGCCCAATTGGTCCTGGCCTAAGGTAACACCGGTTAAAACGACTTGCAGCGGTCCAATATCGCAAAGGCGGTGAAGGATTTCTTCTGTCTCCGCTTGGGTAAAGCCTTTGCTCTGATAGGGGATATCCAGCAGAATACAGGCTTCTGTCATATTCGGCGTAATGATGTCGGCTTTGCGGCAAAGCTTATGCATGCTTTGCGCCATATCTTTGGTATAGGTAGCGTATAGACGGCCGTTATCGGCCATGACGGGGTCAACCATACACAGGGTATCCATGCTGTGAAAATCCGCCATCAGCCCGGACACCAAATCGATCTGGTCATAGGAACCAAGAAAGCCGGAATATAACGCGTCAAAGTGAAGCCCAAGGCTCTTCCAGTGATCTGTTACTGGTTTTATGTCTTCCGTCAAATCCCGGTAAGCATAGCCTTGAAAGCCACCAGTGTGGGTCGAAAGAATTGCCGTAGGCAGCACTCCCGTATCCAGCCCACCGGTTGAGAGAATGGGCAGCGCCACCGTGAGGGAACAGCGGCCGACGCAGGAGATGTCATGTATGGCCAGAACCCGCTTTTGCCGATCCATGGGAAGCCTCCTTTTTGATGCAGACCCTATGATACCTGATTTTCCGGAAAAAGGGAACCCCCGCAGGCGGAAAGGGAAAAGAAGTACAAAAGGCCGGCTGAAATTGCATCAACCCGTTGACAAGCAGGTGAACCTTGGCTATAGTCAAGGGAAGCGCGACGCGCTGCATTTGCCGGGGGGAGGATCGGACATGACAAAAGCACTGGTCTCCGTTACAGGAGCAGACCGCACGGGCATTATTGCCGGTGTGGCAGGCAAACTGAGCGAAATGAACATCAATATTTTGGACATTACCCAGACGATTCTTGGCGGCTATTTTACCATGATGATGATCGTGGACCTGGATGGCGCTATAAAGGATTTTGCAGGCGCACTGGAAGAATTGACATCAGTTGGCCAACAAATGGGCATGGTCATTCATATGCAGCGCATGGATATCTTTGATGCCATGCACAGAATCTAGGGGGATATACCATGATCGATACCAACGAGATTCTGCAGACAATGCACATGATACAGGAGCAAAATCTGGATATACGGACCATCACCCTTGGCATTAACTTGTTGGATTGTGCAGGGCCTGACAGCGCGGAAACCGGCCGCAGAGCATATGAAAAAATATGCAAAACTGCCAGCCGCTTAGTCAAAGTAGGCGAGGATATACAAAGAGAGTTTGGCATTCCCATTGTAAACAAGCGCATTTCGGTAACCCCTGTAGCCATGATTGCTCAAGGCGATCCTGTTCCGATTGCCCAAGCGCTAGACAAGGCGGCTGCGGAAGTCGGGGTGAATTTTCTGGGCGGCTATTCGGCGCTGATGCACAAGGGAGCCACCTTGGCGGAAGAGCGATTGGTAAAGTCGTTGCCACAAGTGCTTTCAGAAACAAAGTTCTTATGCGCCAGCATTAACGTAGGCAGCACACGAGCCGGCATTAACATGAACGCTGTTCGGGATATGGGTTTAATCATTAAAGAGACTGCCCGCCTGACAGCCGGGCAGGATTCCCTTGGCTGCGCAAAGCTGGTGGTGTTTGCCAATGCCGTGGAAGACAACCCTTTTATGGCCGGCGCCTTTTGCGGCGTGGGGGAACCGGAATGTGCTGTAAATGTTGGCGTCAGCGGCCCTGGTGTAGTCAAGCGTGCGCTGGAGGATGTACGCGGCGCATCTTTTGACGTGGTCGCGGAAACGATCAAGCGCACAGCCTTTAAGGTAACCCGTGTAGGTCAGCTGGTGGCCCAGGAAGCCGCCAGGCGGTTGAATATTCCTTTTGGCATCGTAGATTTATCCCTGGCGCCAACCCCGGCCAGAGGAGACAGCGTTGCACATATTCTTACCGAGATGGGGCTGGATATGGCTGGCGCACCGGGCACAACAGCGGCGCTGGCGCTGCTCAATGACGCCGTGAAAAAGGGCGGCGTTATGGCCAGCAGTCATGTGGGCGGATTAAGCGGTGCGTTCATACCCGTTAGTGAAGATATAGGTATGATTGAGGCAGCAGCTTGCGGTGCATTGACCATTGAAAAACTGGAGGCCATGACCTGCGTTTGTTCCGTTGGTTTGGATATGATTGCAGTTCCCGGTGATACCACCGCTGCTGCCATTTCCGGCATCATTGCGGATGAGGCGGCCATTGGCATGATCAATAATAAGACAACCGCTGTGCGCATCATACCGGCTATAGGAAAAAAGGCTGGTGATGTGGTCAACTTTGGCGGCTTGCTGGGCTATGCACCCGTGATGCCAGTCAACACCTTTGGCAATGAAGACTTTATTGCAAGGGGTGGACGAATTCCTGCACCGCTGGGCAGTCTTCGAAACTAACAGACAGATTAGAAACGATAAAGCAGCACCCTGCGTCGTATGTGACACAGGGTGCTGCTTTATCATGCTTATGGTCTACTCGGAGCACTGCATTTTGTGCAGGGCAATAGGTGTTTAAAGGGGGTAGAATTCAGATCTTTATATTTGAAATTGGTCAACGGGAGATAGGATGGATCGACGCTTTGGCAATTTGGGTCTGAATGGTAGTATTTGCCACCATTCTTGTTGTAGTACAGCTTCGTGTTAGAGCCAGGGGTAGCTGTCGGTTTGGGCGAAGGAGTGGGGGTTACAACCGCTGTTCCATCACCTGTGGCTGTGTCGGTTGAAGCAGTTTCATCTGCAACGATGTCATTGCTTTGCAGGGAAGCAGGATCGACATACCATTCATTGTTGCTTTTGACCATAATGATCTGAAAACGGATTTTAACAATTGGCTGGTTATTGCTTTTGTCAATATCCGCAGTCATTGTAACCGTACGGGTGGAGTCTGCTTCCGTGTTGGAAATTTTTACAAATTGCAGATCAACCGGTTTGCGGTTAGCAAGCAGAAGAAACAACTCGGTCTCAGGTGACTTGGTCTGCGCCGACTTCCAGGCAGGTGATACAAGCGTCAGCATGCTTTGCACATCTCTGTTCTTCCAATATTGGAAGAATTGCTGCAAACTTTGCCATGCGGCGCTGTTTTCGCCAGAATCCGGTTCAGGCGTAGGCGTTGGTCCGGGTGTCGGCTCGATATTTGTATTTGCGCCAACAGGAACCATTCCGTTGCCGGTTGTTCCGCCATTTCCGCCAGACTGGGTAGTAACACTACCGCCATTTCCGCCTTTGGCTGAGGTTTGCGTATCCCGCGGGGTATTGCCTGTAATCAAGGATACGATACATACCAACATCAGTGCGCCATAAACCAATGTAAGCGTGGCTCTGGCGCTGGAAACAAAGGAACCCTGCATCCACATGCCAATGAGAGAGAGTATGCCAGCACCAATAAAAATAAATTTAAGTACCGGTGCTGATACCAGCAGGGTTAATACAAACAGTATAGGCAGAACAGCCAATAACATAATTTGAAGCCATTGGTCACCGCCTGTTTTTTGCCGTACGGTATATTCTTGCGGAATCGGCTGCTGTGCATAAGGCTGCTGCGGGTAGTATGGCAGGGGTTGCACAGGTGCAGGCGCTTGCTGCCGGACCGGCGGCTGGTAGGCAGGCTGCCTAGGACCGTAGGCCTGTTGCTGCGGGATGCTGGCAGGCGGTACGGCGTAAGCCGGCTGCTGGGGCATGTAGGCATTGGGCTGCATGCCCATAGGCGGTGTGTATCCAGGTGAAGCCTGCTGCCCGTAACTTTGCATGGGCGGGACATATGGTCCGGTTGGAACCGGTTGTGCCGGAGGATAAGCAGGCCCTGCAGGAACGGCTTGCTTTTTCGGCGCAGGCCGTTTTTGCATGCCATAAGTGGGGGCTGTGGAATATCTGCTGCGGTTGCTTGTCATCCTTCTCTTTCTCTGCCTTTCTGTGGAAACACCTGCCGGCGCAGATGTGAGGAAGTAAAAGCTTCATTTAAAAAATCTTTCGAAATATTGACCATTCGCTTTAGTATATCACATATTGCGTCTCTGTAAACACCATAATAAAGAAATGAAGCAAAAAAGACGCAAAATAGAAGCAAAATGACAGCGAATTTTCCAATATAATCAATTGAAACTGAGAACTTTCTCCTTTCATATAACGCATGAAAAGGATTATTTCTTTCATTTATGGCTATGTGTCATATGTAAACAAAGAAGAAAAAACGTCTGTCCGCACACCACGTGTCATGCGGTATGCGGACAGGTTATAGATGGTAATCAGGTTATGCGGCTATGTGTACAACCGCAGGCTATCTTTATGATCGCTTGGGTCTTACCCTGATCCAGATCTCTGCCCAGCTGCGGTCACCTTCGCCGTAGTACAGTTCCATATCGCAACCTTCCAACTGCTCGTAGGCGGCGTTGGGCAGCCACTCGGTGTACACGCGGCGGTTTAACGCCTGTATGGCCTTTGAGGTATCTTCAATACGGAACACGTCACTTTTGAACACTGCCCAAGTGGATGCGGGAACAAGTACCTTTGTAAATCCTTCCGTGCGGCTGCCCTCTTTTTCAAAGGCAAAGATCATATAGGGGAAAGATGGTTCGCCGGTATCGCGATAGCTGCAGATGGCGTTGATGTGGCAAAGATCTGGTACATCCGTTTTTTTCTGGGGAACAGATGCTGCCAATTTGTCAAATCTGCCATCCTCCATAACCTGCTGCCAGAACAGAGGAATAGCCTGGAAGTTTTCTTGATTTTCGCAAGTGAAAACGCCTTCGATGCCGTACACGTAAAACGCTTCCTTGGTGATGATTCTGTAGTCCATGGGAACATCCCCTTTTAATGTCAGTAGAAAAGAAAGGCGCGGATAGGCTTTTAGTAAGGTCCCCTCGCCGCGGGCGGCAGAGGGGCTGACGCCGTGCAGGCTGTGAAAAGCCCGCGCAAAGGCCTCTGGCGAGTCATAGCCATACTTGAGTGAAAGATCAATTACTTTTATGTCGCTATGGGTCAGTTCAAAGGCCGCCAGCGTCAACCTCCGCCTGCGGATATACTCTGACAGCGGGATATCAGTGACGATGGAAAAAAACCTTTGCAGCCCAGATAGGGACATGCAGGCGACTTTGGCTACCTGCGGAAGGTCGACTTCATTCTGCAGATTGTCTTCAATGTAGTCAAGCGCCTTGTTGATCTGTTCAAGCCATCCCATGTGTCTTCCTCCTCTCCGTTGAAAAGTATAGCAAAAGGCGCGACCGGCTGCCTTGCATTTCGCGCCTTATTTTGTCAGATGAAACTGTGATCATCATTTACCGGTTGGGCATACCTACACTGCCCCTTTCCATCAATTGGACAGGTACCTCAACCCATACGGGCGGCATATCAGGTTCTTTAATCAAATCTAGCAACAATGTCATCGCCTGCTCGCCCAATAGAAAGGGGTGCACCTCCACACTGGTCAGCGGCGGGGAAGTATAGGCGGACACGGCGGCGTTGTTAAAGCTGATAATTGATACATCCTCCGGTACCCGGCGACCCGCTTTGTTAAGCGCACCTATCAGCCAGATGGCCAGTGCATCGTCTTGCGCGACTACGGCGGTAGGTCCGTTGGGGGAAAGCAACGCTTCCGGCAATTCATCATCGCCGCTGTGAATGGGATTGGGCAAGAATGCCTGATCAGAAACCGGGATATTCGCGGCCCTTAAGGCATATTCAAAGCCAGCCTGCCGCTGGCAGGTAACACTTAAGGTTTCGTCTACGCCCAGATAGCAGATACGTTCATGACCACGCTTTATCAAGTATTCGGAGACCATACGGCCGGCTTTTTCGTTGTCGCTGTCTACACGGTGATATCTCTCGCCATCCCGGGGGTGGCCGATTACCACAAATGGAAAATTGTGGCGGTGCAGCTGTTCTGCTACAGGATCATTACGCAAGGTGGATAATAGAATCAGGCCCTCGATCATGCCGGAGTCGATCATCTCGCGAACAACGCGTCCGTCATCTTCCTGGCTGGCGCTTGTCCCTAGCAAAAGATGCATATTGCTGCGTGCAGCCATTGTTCCCATACCGCGCAAGGCCTCGGCAAAGAAAGGATGCTTCATGGATATCTCCGCACTGGTGGCAGAAAAAACACCAATGGCATTAGTCGTTCGGTTCACCAGGGAACGTGCCAGAAGGTTTGGACGGTAATGCATCTCCTCCATAATGGCCCGAATCTTTATTTGTGTTTCCTCGCTAATGCGGTTGCTTCCAGATATAACCCGGCTTACCGTAGAAGGGGATACGCCTGCCTTGCGGGCAATATCCTTAATCGTGCTTTTCATGGCGGAGTGTATCCTCCTTTCCTTACGCTAACAGATTATGTACACGTTTCCAACG
>JAEWSC010000014.1 GCA_023398575.1 Bacillota bacterium
TATCCGTTGTGGGGGGGCCAGGGGCGGCGCCGCGGGTGGCTATTCGGTCATCACTGCATTCAGCCAAGCCTCGGCCATCAAGGCGGCGCCGGCGGGGGTAGGGTGGACGCCGTCGGCCGCCCAGTAGGCAAGCTCTTGCCTGGTGCTGGCTTGGGCAAAAATACCGTCGAAGGGTACATAGATGGCACCATATTCCCGGGCCAGGGAACGAACGATGTGAATCTTGGGGTCCAGGTCTTCTCGCCAGGCAGCCCTGTCCTGCGGGGTGGGGAGAACAAAGGGCTCGCAGAGGATCAGACGGGCATTGGTGCGTATACGCACATCCTCCAGCATGGCCCGGTAATGCTCAGCAAATTCGGCTGTGGTAGTGCGCATACCGGAATCAAAAAAGCGCCATGTATCGTTGATGCCAATCAGGATTGATACCCAATCCGGCTGCAGGGCAATACAGTCGTCACGCCAGCGCAGATGCATGTCGGTGGCCCGGTCGCCGCTGACACCTCGGTTTAAGAAATTGATGCCCAATTCTGGATATCTTGCGGCAAAGAGGCTGGAGGCGATGTAGGCATACCCATGACCCATATTGGCAGGGTCTAAGCGGTCACGCCCGCAATCGGTAATAGAATCGCCCTGAAAAAGAACGAGGTCGCCCTGCTGAAAAATAGGCCGCATGGGGAGCACTCCATTTCTTCTATTGAATTCTGAAAGTTATTTTCCAACGATTTTTATGCTTGCAGGATACACAACGGCGGGCAGTTTGTCAAATGCTTTGTTCGATCACACTTGAGACATGAGACCAAAGGGATACAGAGCCATGGCGGAAGGGGAATCAATAAAACCCATCTTCTCATATATGGACTTGCCCATATCCGACGAGTTTAGCAATATGCGTTGGCACTTTTGCACTTTTGCTTCGCTGATGAGCAGATTCATAAGCTTTGTAGCGATCCCTTGTTTGCGGTAGGAGGGAAGGGTATAGACGCCGCCTATGTAGGCGGTTTTCCCGTTCGGGCACCAGTCGTTGGGGGGCAGCGAAAAGTAGGTAATGCCTCCCATGGCGATGGCTGCACCATCCACCTCGGCCAACCATGCGGAATAGCTGGTATCAGCCAAGCCGGATTCAACATATTGCTTTGTGTTATTCATCAGCAAATTAAGAAATGAATCGGAATAATCCTCTTCTTCACGAAGCATGCCTATGCGAAGTATGGTGAGGGCATCAACATCATGCAGGGTAGCTCTTCGAAAATCCATAGTAAACCTCTCAAGCGCTTTGTTGCTGCGTTTGGCATAGCATTCAAGCAAATTCGTTAAAGCAGCGTCAGGAGTTTGCCCGTATATATTCCACAAAGGCCTGCATCGGTCTGCTGTCAGGAATACTGACTTCTGTGGGCATGTTTTCCACGTCAAACCATTGCAGGGCCACTGTTTCATCGGTTTGAGCAAGCATTTCTCCGGTATAATCGTCACAGACATAATAGATGCCTACGATATACACCTGATCGCCATTGGGGTAGGTATAGAACATATCCTCGCCTGAAAAGATACCTAGAAATTGCATGCTGTTGGCGACAAGTCCGGTTTCTTCAAATAGTTCACGCTTTGCGCAAGCTTCTACGCTTTCGCCGATTTCAATACCTCCGCCATGCAACGACCAAAAGCCGTTGTCACGACGTTTTTGCAGCAGCACTTTTCTGTCTTTATAGATAAAAATGCCTGCTCCTACAACAATCAAAGGGTCATGTCCGATCTTGCATCTGATTTCTGAAGTATAGCTCATGCAAATAACCCTTTCTGATGATTGCTAATCTGTACGCCATGCTTATTAAGTCACAATAAATATGGCCCATTATACACCAATGTTGAATCTGTGAAAAGAAAAGGCAGCTGATTTTCAGCCGCCGATAAGCGAAACGGTGTTTGTCTGTTTTTGATAATATCTTGCTGCATGTATTGAATCTGGATATGGGGATTTTCAAGGGGTTTTATCCCTTGAACGGGGTCCAGGGGCAGAGCCTCTGGGCTACCGGCTTTTATGAAATAGCAGCTTTTCATACCGGTCGGGATCAGCGACGCGGGTCAAAATTTCCAGCTCTTCATCGCCCATAACCGTGTTGCGGCCTTCGGCATAGAGGGCATCCACTGCTTCCTTGACAGCGCTGACGAGTGAATCCTGCTTCTGTATGGCGTCATCCCCTTTGAGCTTAAAGAAGCCGTTCATCCAGTGGGCGATACCGGCCAGGCCGCTGTGGCTGTCTACGGCAACAGTAGCGGGACGATTGAGGAGCTTTGCGGTATCGAATATGTTGTAGATTTCTTCATCCTTGAGCATGCCGTCGGCGTGGATGCCGGCGCGGGTCACATTGAAATGGCGGCCCACAAAAGGCTGGCGGGGGCTGATCTCAATACCGATTTCCCGCTCCATATAGTCGGCGATTTCTGTGATGGCTGTCAGATCCATGCCATCGTCTGTTCCGCGCATGGCCTGGTACTCAATGGCCATGGCCTCCAGCGGGCAGTTGCCGGTACGCTCACCGATGCCAAGAAGAGAACAATTGATACTGGCGCAACCATACAGCCACGCGGTGCCAGCGTTGCAGACCACTTTGTAAAAGTCATTATGACCGTGCCATTCCAGCCACTCGGCAGGCACCTCTGCATAATGCCGTAGACCGTAGATGATGCCCTGCACGCTGCGTGGCAATGCTGTACCAGGATAGGATACGCCATACCCCATGGTATCGCAGGCGCGGATTTTGATGGGCATGCCGCTTTCACGGCTCAAACGCATCAACTCTGTAGCAAAGGGAACCACAAAACCATAGAAATCAGCCCTGGTAATATCCTCAAAATGGCAGCGCGGCTTAATTCCCTTATCCAGCGCGGCCTTTACGATGGCAAGATACTTTTCCATGGCCTGGCCGCGGGTTAAGTGCATTTTGTTGAAGATATGATAGTCGCTGCAGGAAACCAAGATGCCTGTCTCCTTGACGCCGACATCCTTCACCAACTGAAAGTCCTTTTCATTGGCCCTGATCCAGGTAGTGATTTCGGGAAAGGGCAGATCCAGCTCCTGACAGCGGCGCAGTGCCTCTTTATCCTTTTCTGTATAGACAAAGAACTCGCTTTGCCTAACGATGCCACGGGGACCGCCCAGACGGCTCATGAGTTTAAACAACGTTACGATCTGGTCTACCGTAAACGGGGATACGCTTTGCTGCCCATCACGGAAGGTAGTGTCGGTAAGCCATATCTCATCAGGCATGTTGATGGGCACCAGGCGGTTGTTAAAAGCAATTTTGGGGATAGAGGCGTAATCGAAACTCTCTCTGTACAGGTTAGGTTCCTTCACATCCTGGAGGGAGTACTTGTATTTGGCCTGCTGAATTAAGTTGGTGCGCCGGTCAAACTTGAGCATTTCGAATCACCTTTCCCTTTCCCGATAAAATAAATTCAATGGGGTGAATGAAGGTTTAATACAAAGCTTTCAATGCGGTCCAAGCCCTTTTTGATATCACTCAGACTCACGGCATAACTCAAACGGCAATAACCTTCTGCCTCAAAGGCAACACCAGGGACCAAGGCTACCTTTTCCTCGGTAAGCAATAGATCTGCAAAATCCATACTTCCTTTGATTTCCCGGCCTTGATAGCTTTTGCCGATGATTTTTGAGATGTTCATCATTACATAGAATGCACCGGCAGGTTTTATGCAGGAAAGGCCGAAAATACTATTAATGCGTTCCACCATATAATCTCGGCGCCGTTCAAATTCGGCGGCCATTTCAGCAACGCAGTTCTGGTCGCCAAGCAGTGCCGTTACGCCGGCATGCTGCGCGATGCTGTTGGGGTTGGATGTGGCCTGACTCTGGAAATTGCCCATCGCCTTTATTACGTCCTGGGGGCCGGCAGCATACCCGATGCGCCAGCCGGTCATGGCATAGGCCTTGCTCAAGCCGTTGACCACAAAGGTACGGGCTTTGGCGTCATCGGAAAGGGAAGTGATAGAGACATGTGTACGTCCATCATATAAGAGCTTTTCATATATTTCATCGCTGACGATATAAAAGTCGTGTTCCTTTGCCAGTTTGGCAACATTTTGCAGATCTTCCACTGACCAGACGCAGCCATTGGGGTTGGATGGACTGGTAATGACAATGGCCTTGGTGCGGGCTGTAATTTTCTCAGCTATGGCGGCCCCGGTGGGCACAAAGTTGTTTTCTTCCGTAGTTTGGACATACACCGGTACGCCACCGGCCATGCGGACCATTTCCGGGTAGCTTACCCAGCAGGGCGTGGGGATGAGCACTTCATCACCGTCATCGAGGATTGCCTGGAAGATGGTAAAGAGAGAGTGTTTTGCACCGCCTGACACCAATATCTCACTGGGTGTATAGATGAGGCCGTTGTCCCTTTTAAACTTTTCGCAAATGGCCTTGCGCAATGCCAGCGTCCCTTCTGAGGGGGTGTAGCGGGTCATGCCCAGTGCCAGCGCCTCTTTGGCGGCATCACAGATATGCTGCGGTGTCTGGAAATCAGGTTCGCCCGCGCCAAAGCCGACCACATCTTGGCCTTGCTGTTTCATATCCTTGGCTTTTGCATCAATGCTTAAGGTAACGGAGGGGGCAATGGCCTTACACATCCGAGAAATGGAACGCGACATGAGGAACTCCTCCTAAGGTTTTAAAAATAAAAAACCGACCTGCATATGGCCGTGCGCAATCTCCTTGTGAGGCTGCGCCCTTGCGGCCTATCTGCATGGTGGTAAATACTATTCCACAAAAAGAGCGATGTTCCTGCTGGAAACTATGGTCGAACATAAATTTTTGCATTTTTTTATTTTTGAAATTGCATTTTTGAACATACTGTGAGTTTGGATGAAAAGCTGGGCAGCAAGATACGGAGGAGAAACATCAAAATAACTTGGCAGAAAGCAGCAACCAGGAAAGGGTTTCAGGCAGACGGACCGCCACGCTAGCGCGGCGGTCCGTGAATAAAAAGATAGGGGCTAGGGCGCTTTTACCACCAGGCCATTACCACATGGAGACGACCTGAACATCCTTGAAATACTGTAGCACGATGTCTTCGCCCTTCATCCCTTTTTCGGCCAGGCCGTATGCACCCCATTGGGGCATGCCCACGCCGTGACCGTAACCCTTGCCAGCCATAACTACTTTGCCATCTTTGTATTGAATATTGGTTAGAAAGGTAGAACGCATCTTTTGACTGTCAAGTGCGATGCGCAGCTTAGCTGCGTTGACTTCTGTGCCATCCACAGAAAGGGTAATCGCCCGACCGCTTTCACCCTTTTGGGCAATGGATATATTCTTGGCGGATTTGGGCGATGCACCGGCCTCCTTGCATGCTTTTAAAAAGGCAGATTCGGAGAAGGATGCCTCCCAGGTTTTTGCGTCTGGCGGGGCATCAGAGCTTTCTTGGCCGGGCACACTTTCGGTGTAGGGCGGTTCTTCCTTGTCATAGCCCAAACCTTCCCGGGCAAGCGCAGTCGTACCGCCGGAATGAGCGTGGAACCAGGTATAGGGAAATTCGCCGCCAGAGGACAGCACGAGCCCCCGTGTGCTTTCCACTGCCTGCTTCACGCGGTCGTTGATTTCCTCGGCGCTGTAGGCCTGTGCTTCCTCTATATCAGTTGAAACGTCTGCACCTTTATACTTGCTCTCCTTTTCGGTGGTGAACTTCAGCACGAAGGTCCGGGCCAGTATGGCTTGCGCTCTAAGTGCCTCCATAGGCCAGTCGTTTTTCATTTCACCGGCCACCACACCTTGCAGGTAAGTTTCCAGATCCATGTCCTTAACAGACTTGTCCTTCACCACATACACTTGCAAAAGGGGCACGCCATTTTTGTCGTTCTTCGATAGTTTGGATGGCAGCGGCGGTTTTTCGGCCGGAGCAGCGCTGCCTAATACGCCGGGATTTGGTATGGGTGTAGATTCGGCCTGGGCGCTGGGCGAGGCGCAAGATGAAAGAAGGCTGACAGCCAACACACAGGTAAGCAGAAGGCAAAGGGCACGCATTTGGAATCCTCCTTGTTGATTGCATGTCTCAAGTTTCTCCGGGCAAAGCACAAAATACGCTGCTTGCTTTTGGTAGTGTTGGATGATTTGCACGTATGCGGCAAATATATAGTGAAATGGCGAACAATCGATAGGCAAAAGCAACGGGATACCCTATTGGAATAATGAAAAACACTGTGATTTTTCAATATGTTTTTGTGTCGGACAGATTGACAGAAAAGGAAATTGGTGATATCATTATCTGGTTGTCCGTCGACGATGTTTTTCTATGCCTTTCAATGAAAAGCTGCGGCGGAATCCTTAAATACGAGGTGAGGCGTCATGTTGGAAGAGCTGAGGAACCCCGCCAGCCGTGTGGTAGGCACAAAACAGCTTCTTAAGGCGCTTGCATTAGGCAAGGTTGCCCGCGTATTTGTTGCTGAGGATTCGGACGACTTTATCTACCGCAGGGTTCGCCAGGTAGCCGATGAGGTGAAGGTACCTGTGACGGTAGTCAAGACCATGGCGCAATTGGGTCAGGCGTGCCGGGTGGATGTAGACACCGCCGCCGCAGGGCTTCTGCGCTGAACTATTTTGCCTATAGGCTTCCGAGGGTTGCGGAAGTATTATAGATATCATTCCAGGAGGTGCTTCCATGCCCACGATCAATCAATTGATCCGCAAGGGAAGGGAAAAGGTCGTCAACAAGTCGACCGCGCCCATTTTGCAGGGTTGCCCGCAAAAGCGCGGCGTTTGCCTGAGCGTGAAGACCACCACGCCCAAAAAGCCGAACTCTGCTCTGCGTAAAATCGCAAGAATCCGCCTGACGAACCAAATCGAAGGCACTTGCTATATACCGGGGATCGGCCACAATCTGCAGGAGCACAGCGTGGTGCTAATCCGCGGCGGCCGTGTTCGCGACCTGCCCGGTGTACGTTATCACATTATCCGCGGTGCGCTGGATGCAGCCGGCGTAGCCAAGAGGATGCAGAGTCGTTCCCTGTACGGTGCAAAACGACCCAAGAAGTAATGAAACGCACAAAGTGCAAAAGCGCAGCGTTTAAGGATCAAGGCAGACCGGCTTTCTTCGGAACGGGGGAAGCTAAGGTGTCATATCCTGCGGGCTGCGTCCCGCATATAGCGGGGACGGCGCGATGCTGACGTGCTGTTTCGAGCCGGTGCAATCATTTCCGAACCGTCAAATGCATGAGGAGGGAATATCATGCCCCGTCGTGGATTTATACCTAAGCGCGAGGTGCTGCCCGATCCCGTATATGGGACGACTGTTGTCACCAAGCTAATCAACCAGATCATGTTCGAAGGCAAGCGTGGTGTTGCGCAGACTATCTGCTATGACGCCTTTGCTGCCATTGCTGAAAAATCCGGCAAGGAAGCAGCCGAAGTGTTTACCGCTGCGGTAGCCAACGTTGCTCCCCAGTTGGAAGTCAAAGCCCGCCGTGTAGGCGGCGCCACCTATCAGGTTCCTATCGAAATCCGGCCCGAACGCCGCCAGACGCTGGCGCTTCGCTGGATCGTGGACTTCTCCCGCAAGCGCGGCGAAAAGACCATGGCACAGAGGCTGGCTGGGGAACTGTTAGATGCTGCCAACAATACCGGCAACGCAGTCAAGCGCAAAGAGGAAATGCACCGCATGGCCGAAGCCAACAAGGCGTTTGCGCATTACCGGTGGTAAACGGAATGCCCAATCCCTATTGGCTTTCATCCGTTTCCCATCCTTCAGAAAGGAGAACGTACCACAATGCCTAGAAGTCACCCATTGAACATGGTGCGCAATATCGGCATCATGGCGCATATTGACGCCGGCAAAACAACAACGACTGAGCGCATTTTATTCTACACGGGTCGGGTGCATCGCATGGGGGAGGTGCATGAAGGCGCCGCAACCATGGACTGGATGGCCCAGGAGCAGGAACGCGGCATTACCATTACGTCCGCCGCCACCACCTGTCAGTGGAAGGGACACCGTATCAACATTATTGATACCCCCGGACACGTGGACTTCACGGTGGAAGTGGAGCGCTCCCTGCGCGTGCTGGATGGCGCGGTGGCCGTATACTGCGCCAAGGGCGGCGTCGAGCCACAGAGCGAGACCGTCTGGCGCCAGGCCAATAAATATCGCGTACCCCGGCTGGCCTATGTCAATAAGATGGACATCACCGGCGCGGACTTTTTCCGCGTTGTTAAGATGATGCGCGAGAGGCTCAATGCCAACGCAGTTCCCATCCAGTTGCCTATCGGCAGTGAAAACGTATTCCGCGGCATCATCGACCTGGTCCGTATGAAGGCCGAGGTCTATTACGATGACGAGGGAAAGGACGTACGCGAAGAAGATATCCCCGCCGAGCTCCTTGACCAGGCAAACGAATACCGTGCTGCCCTCATTGAGTCCGTTGCGGAAACAGATGAAGCGCTGATGGAGAAATTTTTCGCCGGTGAAGAGCTTTCTATCGACGAAATCAAGGATGCCATCCGCAAGACAACTATCGACTGCCGGATGACCCCCGTGCTGTGCGGTACATCCTACCGTAACAAGGGCGTACAGCCTATGCTGGATGCCGTGGTGGATTATCTGCCCAGTCCGCTGGATATCGGCAGCGTATTCGGCACCTCAGTCGACGATCCCGAAGTCAAGCTTGAACGCAAACCCGATGATTCCGAGCCTTTCTCTGCATTGGCTTTCAAGATCATGGTAGATCCTTTTGTGGGCAAGGTTGCTTTCTTCCGTGTGTATTCAGGCGTTCTGCAAAGCGGCAGCTATGTATTGAATAGCAGCAAGCAAAAGCGTGAGCGCATGGGCCGCATCCTTCGGATGCACGCCAACCACCGTGAAGATGTGGATGCCGTATATGCCGGTGAAATTGCCGCGGCTGTGGGTCTGAAGGATACCACCACCGGTAATACACTGTGCGATGAGAAAGATCAAATCGTATTGGAATCCATGGTATTCCCTGATCCGGTTATCCGTGTGGCAATTGAGCCCAAGACGAAGGCCGGTCAGGATAAGATGACTATGGCCCTCATCCGCTTGGCGGAAGAGGATCCTACATTCAAAACGTACACCGACCAGGAGACTGGACAAACCATCATCGCGGGCATGGGCGAGCTCCACTTGGAGATCATCGTGGACCGCATGCTGCGCGAGTTCAAGGTGGAAGCTACCGTTGGCAAGCCCCAGGTGGCCTACCGCGAAACAATCCGTAAAATGGCCAAAGCAGAAGGCCGTTATGTCCGCCAGACCGGCGGTCACGGCCAGTATGGTCACTGCTGGATTGAACTGCATCCTCAGGAGCCTGGCAAGGGATACGAATTTGAAAACAAGATCGTGGGCGGCGTTGTGCCTAAGGAGTACATTGGCCCCATCGACGCGGGTATCCGCGAAGCTACCGCAGCCGGCCCGTTGGGCGGCTATGAGGTAGTAGATGTGAAGGCAGTGCTGGTGGACGGCTCTTACCACGAGGTCGACTCCTCTGAAATGGCCTTCAAAATCGCAGGCTCCATGGCATTTAAGGAAGCAGTGCGCAAAGCCGATCCTTGCTTGATGGAACCGGTGATGAAGGTAGAGGTTATCGTTCCTGAGCAGTATATGGGCGATGTCATCGGCGATGTATCCAGCCGTCGTGGCCGCATTGAAGGTATGGAAGCCCGCATGGGTGACCAGACCATTCACGCCTTTGTTCCCCTGAGCGAAATGTTTGGCTATGCAACCGATTTGCGTTCCCGTACGCAAGGCCGCGGCATGTACTCGATGGAATTTGACCATTATGAGGAAGTGTCCAAGTCCGTTGCGGAAAAGATTATCGGTAAGAAGAGCTGAACGAAATTGCAGCAATAGGCGGGGAAACCCGCAATGAGAGTAATGATTTGTTTTAAGGAGGGTTTATCCAAATGGCCAAGCAAAAGTTTGAGCGCAACAAGCCGCACGTGAACATCGGCACCATCGGTCACGTAGACCACGGCAAGACGACGCTGACAGCGGCCATCACCATGGTGCTGGCCAAGCACGGCGGCGCGG
>JAEWSC010000063.1 GCA_023398575.1 Bacillota bacterium
TGTAACCGGTAATGCCGCGCACATTGCGTTCTTTGAACTTTTGATACCTATCCATCATTTCCTGCACGGCCCAGGTCAGTGCCCCGGAAGCCTTGTGGGGGTCGCTGACAACAGGGGTCAGCAGGTGAGGGATGCCATTATAGCACTGTAGCTCGACCACCTTGGGATCGATTAATAGCATACGCACCTGCTTGGGCGACGTACGGAACAAAAGACTTGCGATGATACTGTTGATACATACCGACTTACCGCTGCCGGTGGCGCCGGCGATCAACAAATGCGGCATTTTGCCAAGATCGCAGATGATAGGCGCACCGGCGATATCCTTGCCCAGGGCCACGGCCAAGGGAGATTCGTCCCGGTTCATTTCTTCGCTTTCCAGCACCTCGCGAAGGGATACGCTGATGATCTCCCGGTTGGGCACTTCCACACCCACCAATGCCTTGTTGGGGATGGGCGCTTCAATACGCACACCACCGGCGGCCAGGTTCATGGCAATGGTGTCGGTGAGATTGGCGATGCGCTTGACGTTGATGCCCGAAGCCAGCTCCAGTTCAAAGCGGGTCACGGTGGGGCCGTGGGTCACATGCTTTACCTGGGCACTGATGCCAAAGCTCTGCAGCGTTTCTTCCAGCACCTGGGCCCGCTGCTGGTCCTCCAGGCGTGTATCTGTCTGTGCCTTGCGCGCCATTTTCAGCATGTCCAGGGTTGGATAGGCATAGGGCGGCGGCAACTGCATCTGCAGCTGTTGCGATTTCTTTGATTTGGCCGGGGGCAGCTTTAAATCAGGCTCATCCATGCGCGTACCGCTCATGCGCTGGGGTTCTTGCAAAACAGGTGTTTTCACCGTCGGAAAATCAGGTGCCTTTTGCGTGGCAGGCTGATTTTGATTGCTCTGCGTTGGGAAGCGGATGGGTTTTAGTATGCTGCGGCTGGAATCAAGCTGCTTTACGGTATCCGGGTCTTCTTCCCAGGGCAGGTCATCCTGTGGAAGCGCTGCGGGGGGCGGGGGGGCAGGCTGTGCCTTGCGGCCCCTTGCCCGTTTCATGGCCCCGGCCACATCCATGGGCGCGCTGCCCTGATCGTCAAAGGGTGCAATGGTCTCATCGTACAACTCCGGGCCGCGAAATCCAGGGGTGGACATGGGCACTGGTTGCATCTGCATAGGCTGTGATTGGCTTGGCTTGCGCATATAGGCAGGCTGGGGCCGCTGCTGCGTTTTCATCGCAGCCTGGCGCTGGGCCTCCTGTATCCGCCAGGCTTCCTCTTCCTGCTGGCGGATGATGGCCTCCTGCGCTTTTCTTTCACGGCGATCGTCCGTGCGCTCTCGCATATTGACGGCCATGGCACGAACATCCAGCCTGGAGAGGAGAATCAATAATCCAAGAATGGCAATGCCAAGCAGGCCTACACCAACCTCAATACCAAGGCCCATATATAAAGGCCAGGCCAGCAGCATGCCCAGCACACCGCCGCTTTCGCCCCTGGGGCTGCACAACGCATAGACCCTGGCAACATAGGAAAAGAAGCTGTCTGGGTCGGGATCCAGCGCCCGGTCGTTGGCGATGCGGATGTATTCCATCAGCGAATAATCGGTATAAGGCCCCTGATTGTCAGGACGGTGGGATACCAGGACAATCAGTGCCAGTATGCAAAGGTAGATGGAGAAAGAAAGTGCAAAGGTTCGAATCTTTACTGGTTTACGGGCGGAAAAGGCCACCAGGCCTCCGCCCCATACAAAAAAGCCGGGCAGCAGCAGGCAAAGCCCGCCGGCCAGACCCTGGACGACGGGGCGGATGTATTGAAAAATGACGCTGTCTATATTTGTAACCACGGACAATAGAGCCAAACCGCCCAGCGCAATGAGCACAATGCCCAAAATGGTGCGCAAAAGCAGTGCCTCGGAGGAATAGACCGGGGCTTTTTTCTTGGCGGGTGCTTTCTTCTGCTTTTGCATTCTTTCCTCCGGGTGAATTGGGGTTTTTACTTGTATACCTGAACACTCACAAGCACGCCGGTTTCATCGGCATGCAGGCGCAGCTTGTTCTGCCCAAAGGTGTAATAATCGCTGGTGCCGGCCGGCAGGCGGTAATCGGAAGCCGTAGAATCATCTAACTCCACGGTGCTCTCGGGCTGGCCCAGGGCCTCCCGCCATGAATCGATGGAGGTCATGCCTGTGCGGATGCCGTACAGGTTGACCCTGTCGGCCCGAATGCCCAGCACCTGGTTGGAATCGTAGGATTCGGTAAGCGCGTCGGTTAAAAGCCAAATGCTTCGAAGCTCCGGGGCTTCCACTTCAAAGAAACGTCCGCCGGGGTAATAATCCGGCTCCACCAGCAGGCGGTACTGGTTCAGCCTGTCCATGAGGCGGTCACCAATCTTTGCACCGATACCGGGCAGAACCCCTTCTGATACAGCGTTTTTGACCTGTTCGGCGGTGCTTTCGGAAATTTCCAGGCTGCTGCCAACCTCAAGGGCGGAGAGCGGGCTGCCTTCCGAAAGGTTCAGAGTTTCTGCCAGTTCATAATAGTCAAACGATGCGCCGCCGCTTAAGCCCGAGAGCATAGAGAACTGGTCTTGCGGATAGTAGAAGGTAATGTAATCGGGTGTTAGATAAAAATTGTCCCTGGGCACAGGTGTCAGGGAGTCGTTTTCCATGTAGCCGGAAAGGTAGGGCGCAACCTCTTCCTCCAGCTTTTGCTCCATCACGGAAAACGCGCCTTCCGCATCGCTGAAAATATCGTCCAAGGTGAGTTGCTTGCCGGTGGCAAGATCAAAAGCCAAAGCGGTGTAAACATGCCCCATCCGGCCGTTTTCCATTTCGCCCAAGGCGGAGATGTTTACTGATAAAATATTTTTTTTCAATGAAGCTTCGTACGTTACTGTCAGGCCCCAGCCGCCTTCCGTGAGGCGGTTTAGAGTATCCAGCCTTGTTTGAATTTGAGCCTTGTCAAAAATCGCTTTGTTTACAGTATCCATTATGCTTATGTCGGTAAGACCCTGCAAAACGGGATAGGTCACGCTGCCATACGCGTTGTCCGCCTTCACGGGCGTAACCTGCGCGCTGGAAGGCTGTTCAGCCAATGCATGCACACTAAAAAGCAAGAGAATGGAAAGCAGCAAACCTATGCCGCGGTATATGCGTTTCATGACCGCACCTCCTTTGATTAAACTATATTTTACTACATAAGCCCCCCTTTCGCAAGTTTTGAGGCCTTTGAAGCGGCTGCCATATATGCCCAGTATGCGGAATCCTTTGAATGCTGTGCCTTTGGACTCTGGCAGGCGCTTTCTTGTTCCCCCCGCTTCAAAACCGTGCTATAATTGTAAGAAAGTAAAAGTGTGCCGGTATTTCTCCGTAGGTTTTTCCGGCATCGGCCCCAGCAATATTCATACGTTGAAGGGATGGGGGAAAAGTGAAGTATATAACCAGAGCCCTTTCGTTCTCATTGCTGTGCATTGCCATGTGTTTTGTCATTGGTATATCGCCTTCCTTCGCCGAGCAGAATGGGAATCAGGTCTTGGTTGCACCGGCTGATTGGGGTATTCAAGGTGTTTGGAGCGGAGTGGATGCATTGGGCAGCATAACCGTTACGATCACCCAAGAAGGTTCATTTACCATTTCCCATCCGGGATGCGATCTGCTCGATGAAATCGGGACGTATATCGCTGATATCAGTTCTATTACGGTTACCTTTGACAATGATGCCGTACAGGTTTTCAGGTATCTTCTATCGGCCGATACCATGCTGCTGGCGGACGAAACACTGCAGTATCCCGTAATTCTGACGCGTGATACCCAGGTGTAAGAAAGAAAGCGCAGGTATAGCAGCGCCCTTTTGCACAATCTGACATAGAAGAAATGCTGAAAATGCACGACTCGTATTTTAGAAAATTCCCCTGTGTAAAAGGCAAATGTCTCCGAAATGCTTGTCCATGAGAAACGAAATCCAGAGCCGTTTTTAATCCTATGCCCCGGACGTTGTCAACTTGGGCAAAATCTGATATACTAAGCCGTAACCGCAAGGAGGTGCGTTTGGTATGCCTTCAAAGAAAGACAATCTTCCCCTGAACGTGGAAAAAGATATCGAGACTACGGGCCCTGGTACCATTACATACGCCAATGAGGTCATTGCCATCATCGCAGGGGTTGCGACCAGCGAGGTGGAGGGCATTGCGGGCATGAGCGCCAGCGGCGGCTTTCCCGATATTTTGGGCCGCAACCGCAATATTACCAAGGGTGTGAAGGTGGAACTGGGCACCGAAGAAACATCGGTGGACCTTTACATCATTGTGGAGTACGGCACGCCCATTCAAAAGGCCGCCCATGACGCCCAGGAAAATGTGCGCAAAGCCATTGAATCCATGACCGGCCTTCGGGTCGTACGGGTGGATGTGCATGTGCAGGGCGTAAGCTTTGAAAAAGAGAACAAGGCGCTGGAAAAGGGCATGGAGAGCGCGGCGTTAGCCAGCGGAGAAGTGTTCCACAAGGTCACCGCGCCCAAGGCGTCTGAACAGGAAGCGGCGCCTGTGCCCCCTGCCAAGGTAGAACTGGTGGAGGATGTACAGGACCGCAGCGTCTCAGAGCCGGAGGGTGAGAAAGACGCCCTGGCCGAGGAATTGGATAGGGCACTTGAGCAGGAGCTCAACAGCGACGCGACCGAAGCGGATGAAGAAGCTGTGCCTTCTGTAAGCGAAGAAGAGCAAGTGCCGCAATCGGAAGAAGAAACGAAATAATGCCAGCATGCCGGCAGGCTGATCCTGCCGGTGGCTTTTGTTTTGCTGCAGACAGGCTTATGTAAGGGGAGGTGTGCCATTTGAAGCTTCGATTCTGGGACCGCCTATTGTCGGCGCTGGAAGGGCTTTTGCTGATCGCGACAGGCCTCGTGTTTTTTCTGTGGGCTGCTAAGGGCATTCCCGCCTCCTGGCTGGAGGTGTTGACCGCCAAGGAGGTCAACCGCATCCTCTTCTTTTCAGCGCTGGGCGCAGGCGCGCTCCTGACGCTGCTGGGTGTACACAGCCTGTCCATCCTCTTCCGTCGGAAACGGAAAAAGGGCTTTGTGGTGCAAAAAACAGAACATGGCGAATTGAGCATCTCCATTCATGCCATGGAAAACCTGGTGCAAAAATGCATTGACAAGCATCAGGAACTGACGCTTGTCAGCAACCGTATTGCCAATACCCGCGATGGCGTGGTGGTGGACCTTCGCATCGGCCTGGCCAACGGTGTCAGCATTCCGCTGGTGGTAAGCACGCTTCAAAAGCAGATCAAGCAGTATATTACCTCCTGCTCAGGGATCGATGTAAAGGAAGTTAAGGTGGAGGTTGAGACTGCCAACCTCAAATCGGAAAGCGGTCCTTACACCGTGCCGGATGCACTGATACAGGGCGGCGCAAAGCCGGTGGAGCAGAACCAATCAAAGCCCGCTCCCCAGCAGCCCGCGTCTCAACCCCAATATCAGCCTGCGCCGCCTCCGACCCAATACCAGCAGCCTGTTCAACCGCAATATCAGCCGCCGGTTCAACAGCCGGCACCGCAGCAGGTTAAGCCAACCCCTCCGCCGGCACCCCAGGCAAAGCCTGAACCCAAGCCGGAGCCCAGGCGTGAGGTTCCTGCTCCCCAGGCACAGCTTCACCCCAATCAAAAAGAGCGCCAGCAGGTTTACAAGGTTCCGGCGGATCTAAAAGGCCCTGTCTTCGCCAACCCATCCAAGGAGGGTGCCGAGAAAAAGCGGCCTCTGCACCAGCGCTTGTTTGGCCACAAGGAGCAGCCGGCCATTGTGCCGGTGCCGCCGGAGATGACGAAAAAAGCGGAAACCCATGGTTTGAAGGAAGACCCTATCGTCCGAAAGGAAGAGCCTGCCGCGATAGATGAAGCCGCCGGCACCAGGGAGGAATCGACCCATGAAGAACATTGAGGAGCTTATAAAAGAGCTGATGAAGCCCGGTACGCCGCAATACGGCTTGGTTTGGGGCGTTTGCTTTGTGCTGCTGGCCATTTTGCTGCTCACCATCGGTTTTTGGAAAACGCTTTTTCTGGTATTTTTGTTTATCCTCGGGCTGTTTGTCGGCGCGGTTAAGGATAAGGAAGCATTTTTAAAGAATCTTATCAATAAAATCTTTCCTCCCCGGCATGACGGTTGACCAGGAGAAAAGTTAGGAACGGAGTGCAAATGTATGGCGCGTACGACCGCACGGGCGGCGGCGATGCAAATGGTGTACGAGCGGCTGCTGGGCGGCCAGGGCGGCGGTGAAACGCTGGAGCTGGTGTATGAGCATTTGGGGGAGGGCAAGGAAAACAAACCTTCCGCCGATGATCAGGCGTATATTGACGATGTGCTGCAGGGGATTTATGCCCATCAAAGCGAGATTGATCAGAGCATACAGGAGTTCAGTGTAGATTGGACCCTGGATCGCATGGCCAGGGTGGATTTGACCATCCTCCGTTTGGCAGCCTATGAGATTTTGTACCGCAGTGATGTACCCGGCAGCGTGGCCATCAATGAGGCGGTGGAGCTGGCCGGCAAATATTCCGACCCAGCGGGCGGACGCTTTATCAACGGCGTTTTAGGCTCCATACTGCGGAAAAAAGAGGCGGCAGAGCGCAAGTGAAAGCCATTATCGGGCTGGATACGAGCTGCTATACTACGTCTGTAGCGGCGGTGGATGAAACGGGGCGGGTAATAGCCAGCATCCGCAAGCTGCTGCCGGTGCCTATGGGCCAGCGTGGCTTAAAGCAAAGCGACGCCGTGTTCACCCACGTACGGCAGCTGCCTGGCCTTTTGGAAGAGCTTTCGCAGGCCATCCGCGGGTTTGAGATTGCCGCCGTTTGCGCATCCAAGGCCCCCAGGGACGCGGAAGATTCTTATATGCCTGTATTTTTAGCAGGGGATGCGCAGGGGCGCGGCCTGGCCGCCCTCTTGAACATCCCCTGTTTTGCAGCCACCCATCAAATGGGGCACGTGCAGGCGGCGCAGGTGGATTCCGGCCTTGAAGGCGATAACTTCCTGGCGGTGCACCTGTCGGGGGGCACTACCGAGGTGCTGAGAGTTACAGGGCAGGAGCTTGCCTTGATCGGCGGCACGATGGATTTGCACGCCGGACAGCTGGTAGACAGGGTAGGCGTATTATTGAACCTGCCTTTTCCCTGCGGCCCTTCTTTGGAGGAGCTGGCATTAAAAGGGCGGGCGAAAAGCTTGCTCAAGGCTAGCATGGCGGATAAGGATTTGCATTGCCATTTATCCGGTGCGGAAACCAAAGCCATACTGATGATTAAAGACGGGGAATATAGCCCAGAAGATGTTGCGGCAGAGGTCTATGATTTTTTGGCCCGCACCGTGGCACGTTTGATTGTTGGCGCTGGCAACGCAACGGGCATGGAGAAGGTGCTGGTGGCTGGCGGCGTCGCCTCATCGGTGCTGTTTCGCAAGCTGCTGCTGGAAAGGCTTATGAAGATTGACCGTTCTATGAAAGTGTATTTTGGTCAGCCATGCTATTCCGGTGACAACGCTGTGGGCGTGGCGCTGATAGGTCTTGCGCAGTACAAAAGACATAGAAAGGGTGATTTGCATGGCAGCAAAGCTGATTGATGGAAAGGTGTTATCTTCCGCTGTCAAGGCGCAGTTGGCAAGAGAGACGGAAGAATTGAAGCAAAAAGGCGTAACGCCGGGCCTGGTGGTGATTTTGGTCGGCGAGGACCCCGGCAGCCAAATCTATGTACGCAACAAAGAAAAAGCGTGTCAGGAAATTGGCATCACCTCCACCGTGCTGCGCCTTGATGAATCCACCACCCAGGATGAGCTGGAAGACTTGATCCTCAAGTTCAATGCTGATGAAAGTGTGGATGGCATTTTGGTGCAGGTGCCCCTGCCTAAACACATGAACGAAGCGGCGGTGCTGTCCCTTATCAAGCCAGAAAAAGATGTTGATGGCTTTCATGTGGTGAACATGGGCAACTTGTTCGGGGGCTTGGACACCATTGTGGCCTGCACGCCCAAGGGTGTTATGGAAATGATTCATTCTACCGGCGTGTCTGTAAGCGGCAAGGAAGCTGTGGTTGTGGGCCGCAGCAACAACGTAGGCAAGCCCATTGCCATGCTTTTATTGCAAGAAAACGCTACGGTAACCATGTGTCATTCCCGCACGAAGGATTTGGCAGCCCATACAAAGCGGGCTGACATCCTGGTGGCGGCGGTGGGCAGACCCAGATTTATTACCGGCGATATGATAAAGCCCGGTGCCATGGTCATCGATGTGGGCATTAACCGGGTGGACGGCAAGGTGGTGGGCGATGTGGATTTTGCCTCCGCATCGGAAACCGCAGCCTATCTCTCTCCTGTGCCCGGCGGCGTGGGTCTGATGACTGTAGCCATGCTTATGAAAAATACCCTGCAAATCGCCAGAAAGCGCGTAAAGTAAAGCATGAAAGCGTTCGACGGTGTTTTTTCAGTCAATGATCTCAATGAATACGTCAGGCGCAGCTTGGCTGCCGATCCCATGCTGCAAGGCATGCGGCTAAAGGGCGAAATCAGCAACTTCAAGCGCCACACCTCCGGCCACTGGTACTTTTCCTTAAAGGATGAGATGGCCAGCATCAAGTGCGTTATGTTCCGGCAGCATAACCTGTCTGTGCGTATGGCGCCAAGGGATGGCATGCAGGTGGTGTTAACCGGCAGCGCAGGCTTGTACCCCAGGGATGGCAGCTATCAGTTTTATGCCGAGGGCATGCGGGAGGATGGCCTGGGGGACTTGTACCTGCGCTTTGAGCAGTTGAAGGCAAAGCTGCAAAGGGAAGGGCTTTTTGATGCGACCCGCAAACGGCCCCTGCCGCTTTTGCCTGAGATGGTCGGCATCGTCACCTCTCGTACTGGGGCAGTAATACAAGATATCGTTCGGGTTTCCTGGCGGCGGCACCCAGGTATGAACCTTCTTTTGTGCCCTGTAAAGGTACAAGGCGAAGGCGCGGCGGAGGAGATTGCAAGGGGTATAGAGAGGCTTTCCCGTATTCCCAGCGTATCTGTGATTATCGTTGGCCGGGGCGGCGGCTCCATGGAGGATTTGTGGGCCTTTAATGAGGAAATTGTCGCAAGAGCCATTGTTGCGTGCCCTGTGCCGGTCATTTCCGCGGTGGGCCATGAGACTGATTTTACGATTGCCGACTTTGCGGCAGATGTGCGGGCCTCCACCCCCTCCAACGCAGCGGAAATGGCGGTGCCTGTGCTGGAGGATTTGCGCTATACCCTGCAGCACATGCAGGACCGGCTTTTGGGCGGTGCGGAAAAAGCGCTGCTTGGCGGCAGTGAGCGGCTGCTGCTTTTGCAAAGCAGGCTAAAAAGCCTGCATCCAAAGGCACAAATGCTTACGGCGCAGGGGAGGGCAGAGCTGTTGCTCAACCGGCTGAAAAACGCCGCCGAAGTATCCATGACCCAGTGGGAAACAAGGCTTGCCGCCGCGCACAGGCAGCTTTTTGCCCTGGGGCCCAAGCAGGTATTAAGTAGGGGATATGCCTTGGCATATCTGGGGGACAAGCCTCTTGCGGCGGCTTGTGATGCGGCTGTGGGCGAAAGGCTGCGTGTTGTGCTTCATGATGGCCAGGTGTTGGCCGACGCGGTGGAAATAAAGGAGGGGAATCCCTTTGAGTGAAATCAGGAAATCCGAAACCTTTGAGCAAACCTTATTACGCCTGGAAGATCTGGTGAAGACCATGGAGACGGGGAATATGCCCCTTCATGAAATGCTCAAAACCTATGAGGAGGGCATGGCCCTTTCTCAAACGCTGCAGCAGCAATTGAAAGATGCCAAGGGCAGGTTGATGGAGCTGAACGCGAAAGGTGAAACGTCCGAATCGGACGCAGCGGGGCTGTGAATGTGAATGATTTGTACGGCCGTTATCATACGCTGGTGGAAGAAGCACTTGCAAGCGCTGTCCTCCCGGGTGAAATTGTGCCAAAGGATGATGAAGTCCCACAGCTTTTGGGCAATGCCATGCGCTATAGCCTCATGGCCGGCGGGAAAAGGCTGAGGCCGGTTGTGCTGCTGGCAGCATATGCCCTAAAGCATGAGGATGTGCGGCCTGCGCTCCCTTTTGCCGCAGCCCTGGAAATGATTCATACCTATTCCCTGATTCATGACGATTTGCCTGCCATGGATGACGACGACCTTCGCCGGGGCAAGCCCACCTGCCACAAGGTATTTGGGGAGGCTATGGCCGTTCTGGCCGGTGACGGGCTGCTCAATCTGGCTTATGAGACAATGGCAAATGCCGCTGTTCAGATGCATACCGGAGAAGCCGTATCCGCTATGGCGGTCATCGCCCGCCGGGCCGGGGTTACCGGCATGGTGGCCGGTCAGTCGCTGGATGTATCCATGGAGGGCACAAGGCCCGAAATTTCTCTGGTCACCTACATTCACCGCCACAAAACGGCCGATATGATCACGGGTGCATCGGAGGCAGGGCTTTTATTGGCCGGCGGCACGCAAGAGGAATTGAGCGCCGTCAGCCGATATGGCTATCATGCCGGTGTGGCCTTTCAGATTGTAGACGACTTGCTGGATTTACAGGGTGAAGAAAAGCTGCTGGGCAAGCGCACCGGCATGGATGAAAAGCACGGAAAGCTTACCTGGCCGGCTTGTGTTGGTATAGACCAGGCGAAACAAGACGCACAGGCGCATATGGAAAAGGCGGTCGCGGCCCTTTCCATCTTTGAACAAAAGGGAAACTTTCTTGCACACCTTGCGCAAAGCATGCTTCACCGGGTACAATAAACCTGCCATTGTTTAAACTTCATCAAGAGGCGGTTGGTTGCTTGCATAACATCATGGATATTTTTCAAAACAGAATCCTTTTGTGCACCATGACGGCGTGGTTTATCGCCCAGGCGCTGAAGGTGCCCATCTACTGGCTGGTAGAGCATGAGCTGAATTGGCGCCGGTGGGTAGGATCGGGCGGCATGCCCAGTTCCCACACCGCTTTGGTGGTCTCCCTGGCCGCTATGGTCGGTGCGACCATGGGCTTTGATTCCGCAGCGTTTGCCCTTGCCTTTGCGCTGGCTGTAATCGTCATGTACGATGCCGCCGGCGTACGCCGTGAAACAGGCACCCAGGCCGCGGTAATCAATAAGATATTGCATGACATGCTGATTGATGGAAAGCACATCACAGAGGATGAGTTGAAGGAGCTGATTGGTCACACGCCCCTGGAGGTTTTTGCCGGGGCTGTGCTGGGGCTTCTCATTGCTTGGATATACCTGCTATAGCACCAACGAGGAGGAGATCAAAATGGATCATTTCAGGGAAGAAATTGTGGTCAAGAAAAACCGCGGGTTGGATGAGGCATTATACTACCTCTCCGTTTTTGTCATGGTCGTGATGGCGCTGATTGCCGTAATAACGTTTCAAAGCATCTTCGCTGGCTTTAACCTGTTTTCTATTATTGTGTTCGTCATAAGCGCCGGTACGGCCGTGCTTTTGTTCTTGAAGCGGGACAGGCTTCGTACAGAGTTTGAGTATACCTTCACCAATGGCGAAATGGATTTTGCCAAGGTGTTCAATAACCAAAAGCGTAAAAGCCTGGGCACCATGCGCGTAAAAAATGTTGAGTCCTTTGGCCCTGTCAATTCTCCCGCATTCCAGCGCTACATCACCATGCCCGGCATCAAGCGGGAGCATTGGTTTTTAAACCGCGGCGCGGAGCTGTACTATTTCTATTTCGTCAAGGATGGCAACAAGCGTGTCATCATCCTGGAACCCACGGATGAATTGGTGGAAATGATCAAAAAATACCTGCAAAGGGGCGCCTGGCAGGCATAATGGAAGCATATCTGGACAACAGCGCCACCACGAGGCCGACGGAGGCGGTGATTGAGGCCGTTGCCGCTGCCATGCGGATAGGCTTTTTTAACCCATCCTCTCCCTATGGGCCTGCCCTTTCAGCCGAAAAACGGATGGACGCCTGCAGGCAGGCAATAGCCTCAAAGCTGGGGGCTATGGCGGAGGACGTGTATTTCACCGCCGGGGGTACCGAGGCGGATAATCTGGCCATATTGGGGTATCTTTCCTCTGTGAAAAAGCCTGGCAAGGTGCTTTTTACCGCGGTAGAGCATCCTGCGGTGATAAAAAGTTGTCAGGCTGCCCAAAGGATGGGGCATGCGGCTGTTGCTATCCCTGTTCTGGCTGATGGCACGGCAGATTTGGAAGCATTGTCAAAGCTTCTAGATGACAGCGTGCATATGCTCTGCGTGATGCAGGTAAATAACGAAACCGGCGCGATACAACCCATCAAAGACATATCCGCCCTGCGGGACAGGCTATGCCCCCAGGCGGTTTTGCATGTAGATGGGGTGCAGGGCTTTATGCGTCTGCCCTTTTCCATGAAGGAATGTCGAGTGCAGTCCTACGCTCTGAGTGCCCACAAGCTGCACGGTCCCAAGGGTATTGGCGCGCTGGTTCTGCAAAAGGGACACAGGATCAGCCCGCGGGAGTTTGGCGGCGGCCAGGAAAAAGGGCTGCGGTCGGGCACGGAGAATACGCCCGGCATCGCGGGGCTGATGGCGGCGGTAGAAAGCTATCCTGCCGATGCGGCGCAGACGATGCTTAACTTGAAAAAAAGGTTGTATGAAGCACTGTTGGCAGCCGTGCCGGGTGCACGGGTCAACGGCCCCGAAATAGACAGTCCCGCAGCCGCGCCGCACATACTGAATATTTCCTTGCCGCCGGTGCGTTCCGAAACCATGCTCTATGCCTTGGCTGGAGACGGCATTTATGTTAGCATGGGCTCCGCCTGTTCCTCCCGCCGGCAAAAGGTGTCGGATACATTAAAGGCCATGGCTGTCCCACAGATTGATGCGGAGTGCGCCATCCGTTTCAGCCTGTCGCCATATAACACACAAGAAGAGATTGAATATGCGGCCCAAAGGGTAAGGGCGCATTATCAGGTATTGTCGAAGTTTACAAGGAGATAATGCCACTTTTTCGAATTCATAAAGGAGTATGACATGCGAAAGGTTTTGCTGGTACGCTTTGGGGAAGTTCATTTAAAAGGCTTGAACCGGCCTTATTTTCTGCGCATGCTGGTGGAAAGGGTCAAGGCCTCTGTCAAGGAGTTTGGCGGCAGGGTCTGGCTCAACGACAGCCGCGTGTTCGTCAGCGGCGACCAGCTGGACGCCTGCCTTGCTCGTGTGTGCAAGGTCTTTGGTGTGCATTCGGTATGCCCGGCCATCGAAATGGAGAAGGATGATTTCACGGCGCTGTGTGAGGCCGGTGTGGAAATCATGAAGGATGTGAAGGGCACCTTTAAGGTATCCGCCCGCCGTTCGGACAAGCGCTATCCTTTGGATTCGCCGCAGATCAATGGCAAAATGGGCGGATATATTCTGGAGAGGCTTCCTGATCTTACGGTGGATGTACACCATCCGGATCATGTGCTGTCTGTAGAGATTCGGGATATGGCGTATCTGTACGCAAAAACCATTCCCGCTGCCGGCGGCATGCCGGTGGGTACCAACGGCCGGGCGACGCTGCTTTTATCTGGGGGCATTGACAGCCCGGTGGCCGGCTATATGATCGCCAAGCGGGGCGTTACCGTCAGTGCGGTGCATTTTCATTCCTTCCCCTACACCAGTGATAGGGCCAAGGAAAAGGTGCTTTCCCTGGCACGGCTGCTTTCCGAAAGCTTGTGCGGTATCCGGGTGCATGTGGTGCCCTTTACCCGCATTCAGATGGAGATACATGAAAAGTGCCCGGAGGATTACACCACACTGATCATGCGCCGCTATATGATGCGTATTGCTGAACGCATTGCCCGCAAGGAGCGTGCTCAGGCGCTGATTACGGGCGAGAGCATCGGCCAGGTAGCCAGCCAGACCATGGACGCGCTGAACAGCACCAACGCCGTGGTGGAAATGCCGGTGTTCAGGCCGCTGATTGGTTTTGACAAGCAAGAGATCATTGATATTGCCAGGCGCATCGGCACCTTTGAAACATCCTCCCTGCCGTATGAGGATTGCTGCACTGTGTTTACCCCCAAGCACCCCGCTACCAAGCCCAAAATGGATATTATCCTGGAGGGAGAGGCACTGCTGGACAGCGAAGCCCTAATCCAGGAGGCGCTTGATAACGTGGAGGTTGTGGACCTGTAAACTGCTAACTTGCTTGCTGCCGCCTTTTTGCCTATGCCCAAATAGAGGGAATGCAAAGGGATCTTATCCCTTTGCCGGGGTCCAGGGGCAAGGCCCCTGGCTACATGATTTTTATGATCAGCAGCAGCCCCAGCCCCGGCGCGCCCAAGGCCCCGGCAATAAGGGCTGTGATGGGGTTGAGGGAGACAGCCATATGTAATGGAGAGGCTAACAGATTCCACACAAAAATAACCCCGGCACCTAAGATGCCGCGCTCCAATAGCTTCCAGGCGGGTTTGTAGGGTTCGATCCTCGATCCCGCTATGTAGATAAGCAAAAGCAATCCTGCGTATAACCCGATGAACGCAATTTTTTCCATGGCCGCCCCTCCCCTGTGTAGACATTCTATGCGAGGGGACAGAAAGAAAACATCTTTCCAGGCACACATTTTTCTTACCGGGTATTGCGAATAGACCCAGGTTGTTGTATACTTATGTGGGACGAAAATTGTCAAGTGGGACACTTTAAGCCCGCCGGAGGCGAGGAAATGCAGGATGATTTTCTGGAGCTGATGCAGCATTTGGCTCCTGATTTGGCCCGGGAAATGGCCCTGCGCGCATTGGTGCTGGAGCGGATCGCGGCCTTACAGCCGGTGGGCCGCCGGCAGCTGGCTATGCGGCTGAACCTGCCGGAGAGGGAGATACGCACGGTGGCGGCTGTCCTCAAGGAAGAGGGCTTTATCGAATTGGATGCGGCGGGAATGACCTTAACCTCGGCAGCGGAAATGGTATTGCCGGGTGCCAGGGAATTCAGCCGGGTCATGAAGGGTTTAACTGCCCTGGAAACGACTTTATCGGGCCTTTTAAATGTGCCCAGGGTGTTTGTGGCGGCAGGCAATGCCGACATGGAGGCCCATGTGTTGCAGGATGTGGGCCGCATGGCTGCCCAGCGGCTTCGCAGTATATTGCAAAGTGGTGATACCCTGGCGGTTACCGGCGGGGGAACCATGTCCGAGGTCGCAAAGCATATGCAGCCCTCCTCGCCGCTGAATGTGATGGTGGTTCCCGCACGGGGCGGCATGGGCCGCGCAGTGGAAACCCAGGCCAACACCCTTGCGGCGGAAATTGCCCGCAAGCTAGGCGGTCATCACAGGCTAATCCACCTGCCGGACCATATGGACGCGGCGGCCATGCTGGAAATGCGCAAGCTGCCGGAAATCAAGGAAACCATTGACCTTCTGCAGCGGGCGGACGTCATACTGCACGGCATTGGCCGGGCCGATGAAATGGCCAAACACCGGCATCTGTCCGTGAGCTTGACCCGCAAGCTCCTGCTGGAAGGCGCGGTGGCCGAAGCCTTTGGATATTACTTTGACCGCGAGGGAAACTGTTTGTATACTGCCTCCAGCGTGGGAGTAGACCTGGGCCGCTTAAAACCCAATTGTTTGATGATTGCGGTGGCGGCGGGCGAAAAAAAGGCGGAAGCCATGGTTGCGGTGCTGCGTCACTACAAGCATGAAATGCTTGTCACGGATGAAGGAGCCGCAAGAAGGATTATCGAACTGTTATCTTGATAAGATTCAACCGAAGGTCCAGGGCGAGCGGAAAGCCCTGATCGCACCTGTAGGTGCGAAGCGTTTTAATGGTTGCAAACCCTAATAGGGATGGCAATACAACAACAGAACCAATCATTGATTGTGTAAGGAGTGTGTGTCATGGCAAAGAAGACCATCGAAGACATTCAGGTCTCAGGCAAAAAGGTGCTTGTACGCTGCGACTTCAATGTACCCCTGGATGAGAATAACATGATTACCGACGAGACCCGCATCCGGGGTGCACTGCCCACCATCAAGTACCTAATGCAGCATGGCGCAAAAGTGATTCTCTGCTCGCACCTGGGCCGGCCCAAGGGCGGCTTTGATACTAAGAATTCACTGAAACCCGTGGCCGAGCGTTTGACCCAGATGCTTGGTAAGGATGTCAAGCTGGCCAAGGATGTCATTGGCACCTCTGCCAAGGAACTGGCCGCCGAGCTGAAAGACGGCGATGTCATGATGCTGGAGAATGTCCGCTTCCACAAGGAAGAGGAAAAGAATGATCCGGCATTTGCCAAGGAGCTTTCTTCCCTGGCGGAAATCTATGTGAACGATGCCTTTGGCACCGCCCACCGTGCCCATGCCTCCACCGAGGGCGTGGCCCATTACCTGCCTGCCGTGGCCGGTTACCTGATTGGCAAAGAGCTTTCCATTATGGGCAAGGCCCTGGAAAACCCCGAGCGCCCCTTTGTTGCGATTCTTGGCGGCGCCAAAGTTTCCGACAAAATCGGCGTTATTAACAACCTGCTGGAAAAGGTCGATGTTTTGATTATCGGCGGCGGTATGTCCTATACCTTCCAGAAGGCGCTGGGCGGCCACATCGGCAAATCCCTGTTGGAAGCCGATAAGGTGGAACTGGCCAAGGAACTGATGGAAAAGGCCAAGCAAAAGGGCGTTAAGCTCCTGCTGCCTGTGGACAACGAGGCAGGCGAGGAGTTCTCCAATGATACGCTGCGCATCACCGTGCATTCCAAGGAAATCCCCGAAGGCTTTGAGGGCATGGATATCGGCCCCAAGACCCAGGTGATTTTCGCCAACGAAATCGCTCAGGCCAAGACCGTGATCTGGAATGGCCCCATGGGCGTGTTCGAGTTTGAAAACTTCGCCAATGGTACCCGTGCCATCGCCAAGGCCCTGGCAGAGTGCGGCGGCGTGACCATTATCGGAGGCGGCGACAGCGCGGCGGCCGTAGAGCAGATGGGCTTTGCCAACAAGATGACCCACGTGTCCACCGGCGGTGGTGCTTCTCTGGAATACTTGGAAGGCAAAGAGCTGCCTGGTGTGACAGCCCTGAACGACAAATAACCAGGGGATTTTGTCTCCCTAACCCCTACCAAAGGAACAATGTTCCTATGGAATCCTATATATAGCGCATATAAGGCAGGGGGTAATAACCCTCTGCCTGTATCTATGAGATGGGAAGCAACTGATAGGAGATTGTATTTAGCTGTTGAATAAAGGCTAGACACAATCATCGCCTCCGAAGGTTTCCAAAGGACGAGCGGAAAGCCCTTTGGTTGCTCCTGCTGGAGCAATCTCCTTTAGATGTAAGTCATCTTATGTATATGGCTTCGTGCGAAAGCCCCAGTATCTATGAGAAGAGAAAGGACATACTTTTATGCGTACACCCATCATCGCCGGTAACTGGAAAATGAACAAGACCCCTGCCGAGGCGGCGCAGTTGGTAGAAGAGCTCAAACCCCTTGTCAAGGATGCCGCCTGCGACGTAGTCGTTTGCGTGCCCGCTGTTGCCTATGCGGCCGTCAAGGCCGCGACTGAGGGCACCAACATCCATTTGGGTGCTCAGAACGTGCACTGGAAGGAATCCGGCGCTTATACTGGCGAGCTTTCTGCTGATATGCTCAAGGCTGCCGGCGTGGAATATGTTGTTATCGGCCACAGTGAGCGCCGCCAATTCTTTGGCGAAACCGACGCCACTGTGAACCTGCGTGTGAAGGCCGCCGTCAAGGCAGGTCTTACTGCCATCCTGTGCGTGGGCGAAATGAAAGACCAGCGTGAAGCTGGTTACACCGATGCCCTGGTAGAATATCAGACGCTGATCGCGCTCATTGGTTTGACTGATGAAGAAGTCAAAAGTGTAGTGATCGCTTATGAGCCCGTGTGGGCCATTGGCACAGGCCTTACCGCAACCGACGAGCAGGCCAATGAGACCATTGGCGTCATCCGTGCCGCCCTGCTTCGCAAGTACGGCAAAAACGTGTCTGACGCTGTGCGCATTCAGTACGGCGGCAGCATGAACCCCGGCAACGTGAAGGGCTTGATGGCTCAGCCGGAAATCGACGGCGGCCTCATCGGCGGCGCTTCCTTAAAGGCTGCTGATTTTGCAAAGGTTGTCAATTTCGATAAGTAAGCAACTTCGACATCCCAAGGAAAGGAACTACTATTCATATGAGTAAACCCATGACCGCCCTGATCATTATGGATGGCTTCGGCTTAAATCCCAGCCATGAGGGTAATGCCATTTATGCGGCGGGTACGCCCAACCTGGATAAACTGACCGCCAAGTATCCCCACACCCAAATCGGCGCCAGCGGCATGGACGTTGGCCTGCCAGACGGTCAGATGGGCAACAGCGAGGTGGGGCACTTAAACATTGGTGCCGGCCGTATCGTATACCAGGAGTTGACACGCATCACCAAGGATATTCGCGACGGTGAATTCTTTGAAAAAGAAGCGCTGATCTGGGCGATGGATGAAGCCAAGGCAAATGGCAAGGCGCTGCACCTGATGGGCCTTTTGTCCGACGGCGGCGTGCATAGCCACAACACCCATCTGTATGCCCTCTTGAACATGGCAAAAAAGCGGGGCCTAAATAAGGTATACGTGCATTGCTTCCTGGATGGGCGTGATGTGCCCCCCTCCAGCGGCTTGGGCTTTGTCAAGGAACTGCAGGACAAGCTTACTGAAACCGGCGTAGGCGAAATCGCAACCGTTATGGGCCGCTACTGGGCGATGGATCGCGATAATCTGTGGGACCGGGTGAAGAAAGCTTACGATGCCATGGTCTTGGGCCGTGGCCAAGCAACCGCCGATACCGGCGTGCAGGCAGTGGAGCAAAGCTACGCGCTGAATGAAAGCGACGAGTTTGTCAAGCCCACCGTGATTGTAAAGGGCGGTAAGCCCACCGCAGTAATCAGCGAAAACGACTCTGTAATCTTTTTCAACTTCCGCCCCGACCGTGCGCGGCAGCTCACCCGCACCTTTATTCAGCCGGGCTTTGACGGCTTTGAGCGGGAACTGGGCTACTTCCCCGTCAACTTTGTCAGCATGACCCAGTATGACGAGACCTTTACGGGCTTAAAGATCGTCAATCCTCCCGAATCTATGAACAATACTCTGGGCGAATACTTGTCTTCCCTTGGCAAAACACAGCTGCGTATTGCCGAAACACAAAAGTACGCCCATGTAACCTTCTTCTTCAACGGCGGAGTGGAAAAGCCTAATGAAGCCGAGGAACGGGAGCTGATTCCTTCCTCCAAGGTGGCTACCTTTGACTTAAAGCCTGAGATGTCCGCTTATGAAGTGACGGAGAAGGCTTTAGCGCTCATCCATGCACAAAAGTATGATGTCATGATTTTGAACTTTGCCAACTGCGATATGGTGGGCCACACCGGCGTTATGGATGCGGCCATTGCGGCTGTCAAGGCAGTGGATGATTGCGTGGGCCAGGTAGTGGATGCGATATTGAAAAACGGCGGGCGTGCCTTTGTCACCGCCGACCATGGCAATGCCGATCAGATGATCGACCCTATCACGGGCGAAATCTTCACCGCCCATACCACCTTCCCTGTTCCCTTTATTGCCGTCGGCCCTGAATTCGTAGGCAAAACCCTGCGCGAAGGCGGTCGTTTGGCAGATATCGCCCCGACGATGCTCACCAGCATGGGCATACCGGTACCCATGGAGATGACCGGAAAGACATTGATCTAAATAGATATTTTTACGGGGAGAGGATTTTTGATCAAAATCCTCTCCCCGCGACTTTCATGAAACTTCTGTAAAAGGGAATAGAGGCTCAAGGTTAGCCCTTCAAACTGTCGACAAGCTATATGTTGATAGTTTCTTTTGGTTTGATGTGGAATCGTGCCTGCAGCATTGGGATGATGCAGGCCAGAAATGTGGGAGGTCTATATGCAGGTTGGTGATATAGTAACGTTTGGCAGCTATGACTGGCGGGTACTTGATATACAAAACGATACGGCTTTGATGGTTACCCAATGCATTATAGAACAGCGCCCTTATCATGATGCCTACAAAGATATAACATGGGCTGACTGTGCACTCAGAAAATATTTGAACGGCGAGTTCTATCACACATTCAGCCCTGCTGACAGATTAAGAATCATGCCGGCACTCAATAAAAACCCTGATAATCAGTGGTATGGAGCTAAAGGCGGAGAAGATACGCTGGACAGTATTTTTTTGCTAAGCCTTGAGGATGTGTGCACATATTTCGGTGACAGCATTTCAGAACTGCAAAACCCAGGGAAAAATCAAAGATACTGGTTTGAAAGAAAAGATGAAAACAATAGCAAGCGATTGGCAAAGCTTCTGGGTAAAGAATGGTGCTGGTGGTGGTGGCTTCGCTCACCCGGCCGCGTGAATGTAAAAGCTGTGTACATCTTTGGGACGGACGGTAATATAGGCATCCAGGGCAACAATGTTTTGAAAGGCAACCTCAGCGATGGCAAATGTACAGGTGGTGTCCGTCCCGCTTTGTGGCTGAAGCTGTAATATCAATGGGAAAAAATGTGTGCATTTTGCCTTTTCGGGCGCCAATCGTTGAATATGACACCCTGCTGTCTATTTTGCTATGTTATAATGATTGCAAAAATGGCAGAAGGAGATACAAATGAGCAGATATGAAGAAGGACTGAAACTAATCGAAGAGCGGTGCGGCAACGGAAAAGATAACATGATCTCTCTTTCAACCATCGCAATAGAGCCCAACGCCCAGGGAATGCCCCGCCCCTATGTCCGTGATGTAGACGCGTATTATGAAGATGGTGTGTTTTATATTACTACCTGGGCAAAATCGACGAAAATGCAGCAGATAGAGAAAAACAATGAGGTTGCATTCGCGGTTTGCTTCGAGTGGTTTTCGGGAAATGGGATTGGCGAAAACCTTGGATGGGTGCTAAACCCCCAAAATGCTGAACTCAGGGCAAAACTTCGGAAAGCATTTGCCCAGTGGTACGACAATGCTAATAATGAGCAGAATGAAAACTGCGTTATTCTGGCGATCCGCATCACAAAGGCTACCGTATTGAAAGACCACGGAGCGGTGCGTTACAATATGGACTTTGTAAATAAGGTAGAGGATGAAGAAGGAAAAATAGCGTAAGGCATGTAGCTATATCGGATAAGCATTTTCTTTCTTGCACAAAATGCCTTGATTATACAGCATGTACCTAGCAAAAAGGTATGTGCTGTCAGACCATCAACAAAGTGGCTATGCCACTTTGTTGAGTTTTTCCCTCGCTGCTACTTTTCTGCGGCTTCGCCTTTGTGCGGCCGTTTGCTCGGGCAAGGAAGGAATTTCTACGGAATTCCTACGCAAATCACCGCACATGTCGCTGATCGAAATTGGAGGGCTTCGGCCCTCCGATGCCTCCTATGGTTTTTTTGATAGCCTGACAGCACATACCTGGCAAAACGGTATGTGCTGTTATTTGTACAGCAAAACCCCCCAGTTTGACTGGAGGGCCGGATGGAATAAAGCCATAAGCAACCATCAAAGTCCTTGCAGGAAAGATGATTGATGCCTTTCACCGATGGGTTACTGCAGAGCTATTGGCTGAAAGGTAGATGCCATATGAAAGAGCCTAGCCCCAAACCCTTCCGCCGCCATGAGCGGATATTCCAGCGATAGGTAGAATGCACCACCCTTGGCGGCTACTATATATTTGTCCACTACCATATCGCCCTTTATGGCATGAAAGCCGTATGCTTCATCATTCGGAAACAAATTTTTCGCATCGATTTCCGTTATGGTATAGCCATTTTCTACAAGAGCTTTTTGAACATCCTCCCGCGCCATATCCAGTGTATAGTCAAGCTGTTCGGAATAGTTGATGTACAAGCCCACACCATCCAAAGCGTCGGGGGCAATGGGTTCAAAAGCATCGATATCGCTGCCTTCATCAGGCTCTACGTAGGCAAAACGCTCTGTATCGATCCATAATTGATAGCCCCGTGGACTTTCAAACAGTGCTTCGTTAACAGCTTCCTGCATGCCTTCCAGCTCGATGGTACCTATCCGTGTATCTGGAACAGGTTCTGCCATTGCACCAAGGGCGATACATAAAGCCAGGGTCATAGCGGGAAATAAACGGGTTAGTTTCATTTACACTTCTCCTTTATCATGGGGATATCAATAAGACGTTGTGAAAGGAAGATTGTTTCCATAGAAATGGTTTGTTTACACAAAAGAACAAGTAACCCATATGGGCGGGGAACAGGAGGTTCGTTTGCCTTGGAACACCAGGTAAGGATTTCTTTCATACAATACTCATGGGTCCCATTATTTTCAGGAGGAATCCTTATGCGTGCAAATGAAAAATGCTCTAACCACAAACGGCCCTGTCCACCTCGTCCTCCGTGCCCCAAGCCCTGTCCTCCTCCGTGTCCCAAGCCGTGCCCTCCACCCTGTCCTCCACCTTGTCCTCCTCCGTGCCCCAACCCCTGGGAGGATTTTTGCAAGGTTTGCCATAAATTCTGCCACATGGACCATTGCAAGCCGCCCTGCTGGGATCCCTGCAGGCATGGGGGAGACCATGGCTGGAAGGAAAACGGCCAAGAGCAATGGCAGCCCATTGATCCACCGCGGAGCAGCTGCGGATCTTGCTGGGCATTTGGACAAAATGAAGCTCGCGGCATGCAAAATGATGCCGTCGCAGAGTATGGTCAAGCGGCAGCATATGACTATGGCCGCGAGGATGCTGGGGATTTCCGTCAGGAAGCACTGGGGGAATACTGGCAGGAAGACGGCATGAATGCCCAGCAGAATATGCCTGAGCAACAGGGCTATGCTGCCAATTGGGCTGATTACCAAAATGGCGCATGGCAGTACTACCAAAGCGGTGCATGGAATGGATAAGCCTGGTTAGCGAACACCGGCCACCCAAACAGACACAAAAAGCAAACGGGAGAGGGAATGTACTTCCCTTTCCTGTTTTGGGCTGTCAAAGAATTTATGGGAGGTAATGGAGGGCCGTCATTTGCAAATCACAAATTCGCGACATGTGCGGTAATATGCGTAGGAAGTTCGTAGAAACCCTTCCTTGCTTGAACAAATGTCCGCAAAAAGGCCATACCGTTTTGCAATGCAGCGAGGGAAAACTCGAAAAGTGGCATGGCCACTTTTCGATGCGTGAAACGGGATAAGGAATGTAATCCCCTATCCCGTTTGTGTGCTATATTGCCACCATGAATATCAATTTCGGCTATACCGCGGCGCCGCTGAGCAATACCTGATGAATCATGATTTCAACAATATGAGGATCGAACTGGGTACCGGCGCTGCGCTTCAGTTCCTCAATGGCTTCTACCAAACTCATTCCTTGGCGGTATGTGCGGTCTTTCGTCATGGCGTCGTAGGAATCGGCGACATTAACGATTCGTGCCTCCAGCGGAATGGCTTCGCCGCATAGACCCTTGGGATAGCCCGTGCCATCCCACCTTTCATGATGACATAACACAAACCCGGCCAACTCAGAAAACTCGCTGGCGGAGGTCAATATGCGCCAGCCGACCTCCGGATGCTTTCTCATTTCCACCCATTCATGATCGTCAAGCTTGGCCGGCTTGTTGAGTATCTTTTCATCAATGCCGATCTTGCCGATGTCGTGGACCAGGCCAAACATGCGGATTCGGTTGATTTCGTGATCTTTTAGGCCCAACTCCGCCGCAATGGCGGCGCTCAATACGCTGACCCGTCTGGAGTGCAGCATTTCACGGCTGCTCTTTTCAAACAGGGCATTCATAATGACATCCACCGTTTTGTTACGCATACTGGAGCTTTCGTAGATTTTGTGACGGTACATATTGTTTTCGGCCTCGGCCAGCGTATCCTTCAAGGAGTGCGAACAATCCTGCATGGTGGCAAAGCCCAGAGAAATGGACAGCACAGCCTTTCCGGAGGAAACGGCCTGCAACCGGCTTTGTATGCGTGTGACCACCATCTCGGCCTCCCGCTCTCCCGCACCGGGCAGTATGGCGGCAAATTCGTCACCGCCTATTCTGGCCACGATGTCGCCGGCCCTCAGTTCCCGGCTTAAAGTTTCTCCGGCCTTGATGAGCAGCCTGTCGCCTTCTGTATGCCCGAAGGAATCGTTAATGAGTTTTAAGCCGTTTACATCGCTCATGATAATAGAGAGTGGCAGCGATCCTTTGCTGCTTAAGCGAGACAGTTCTTCTTCGAAAAAGCGCCTGTTATACAATCCGGTCAATTGATCGTGATAGCTGATGTACAGAAGCTTATTTTCATATTCCTTTCGCTTGGTAATATCGCTGACAATGAATTGAATCGCTTCTGTGTTGTTATAGGTAAGGCGGGAAGCCGTTATTTCTACATGAACAGTGGTACCGTCCATTGCCAGCAAAATGTCTTCCACTGGGGGAAGCTCTTTTGCCACCCGCAGCTGTTCGCAAAATTGGCGGCAGCCCGGACCATCGGTATGAATAGCTGTACATAAATCCTTGCCCAACAAAAGGGAAGCATCCTTCGCCTTTAAAAGTCTTTGCATGGCTGGATTTACGTATACGATCTCCCCTTGTACATGCACCACCACGCCTACCGGCGCCAGTTCCAGTATACTGCGGTAGCGCTCCTCGCTGTCTTGAAGGGCGTGAAGGGCCAGCTTCTTTTCCTGCCTTAAGGACCGCTGATCCAGGCTGCTCAATATGGCTTGACCCAAGCGCTTGAGATGTTCCTTGATCACATAATCCCAGGCGCCGTTCTTCATGCATTCCACAGCCGTATCCTCGTTCATGGACCCGGTGATAACGATAAAGGGTATCTCCGGTGCATGGGTTTGCGCCAGGCGCAGCGCTGACATTCCGTCAAAGCTGGGCAGCCTGTAATCGGATAGGATGAGATCGGGCTCAAAGTTTTTCAGCGCGTCAAGATAACTCTCCCGTGTTTCCACACGCAAAAAGATACTGTTTGGTAAAACCTTACGTGCTTCACGCTCAATCAGATCCGCGTCAGTGGATAAATCTTCAATCATAAGAACGCGCAATGCTTCAGCCAAGATGGATCACCTGCCTTTGGCCCAAGAGATGAAGGGCTGTTTCTAAAAGGGACGTTTATTGACCAGCAGCCAATAAAAACCTAGGTTCTTCATCAAATCGATGAAGGCCTCGAAGCCCACGGGCTTTACGACATAGCTGTTGGCACCCAGCTCGTAGGCTGTTTTGATATCAGGGTCTTCCTGGGAGGAGGTGACGATGACTACCGGCATTCTTTTGGTTCGATCATCGGATTTGATGGCCTTCAAAACCTCCAAGCCGTTGACCTTGGGCAGCTTTAAGTCCAGCAGGATGACCTTGGTGGAGACATCGAAATGTCTGCCCGCATACTCACCCCGGCAAAAAATAAAGTCAAGCGCTGCGGCTCCATCCTCTGCCACATGAATGCTGCTGGCAATATTGTGCTTTTTAATGGCACGAAGCGTCAGTTCCACATCCTGCGGATTGTCCTCCACCAACAGAATATCGACAGGTTCAAACCGGTTCATGGTTCTCCTCCTTTTTCAAAGCAAAATAAAAGGTCGCACCTTGATTCGGTATGCCTTCTGCCCATACGCGGCCGCCATGACGCTGGATAATGCGCTGAACAATGGCCAAACCCACGCCTGTGCCCTCGAACTCCTTGGTGCTGTGCAGCCGCTGGAAAACGCCAAAGAGCTTGCCGGCATACTGCTGGTCAAAGCCAGCACCATGGTCTCGGATATAGTAAACAACTTCATCGGGCTTGTCCTCAAAGCCGACGTCGATTACTGTTTTCTCTTTCTTGGAGGAAAATTTTATGGCGTTGCCTAATAGGTTTATCAATACCTGGCGCATAAGCGTCGGGTCTGCTGGAGCACAGGGAAGGGGCGCGATGGAGATGTCAATCGCGGCCCGCATGACATCGGTCGTCAGTTCGTGGTAGATGGCATGTACAAGGCTTGCGATATCCACTGGCACAAAACTCATTTCGGTTCGTCCGACCCGGCTTAAGGACAACAGATCGTCAATCAATCTGCCCATATGTCTGGCGCTGCCGCTGATCACATTCATGATTCGCCGGCCTTCGTCATCCAAAATGGTGCTATAGTCCTCCAAGAGAATCTGCACATAACCGTCTACCGCCCGAAGCGGTGCCCGCAGATCGTGAGATACGGAGTAGGAAAAAGCCTCCAGCTCCTTGTTGGCTGCCTCATATTGGGCGGTCCGCTCCTGCACACGCTTTTCCAGATCGGCGGCATGAGCATCCAGCTCCTTGCGCAGGCGTCTTTGCTCAATGGCCAGCGCTACCTGGGACGCAACCTCCTGGGCAATTGCTTTTTCTTCCACAGCAAAAATTTTGGGCGTATCCCAACCCAAATTCAAGGTGCCAATCAGCTTGTTGTCCGCCAGCAGGGGGACTTGAATATACGAGCAGACGCCTTCTTCCTTTAGTATATCGGCAGCGTATGCCGACATGGAAATCTGCCACGCATCCTCTGCGATGTCCATTTTACCTTTTAGCAAATGCTCCAGGTTGCCGAATGCTTTTATAGCAGGCTCATCCTCCAGCATAATTTCTGGGGTGCCGTTCTCTGTGCGGGCCAGGTATCTTGCTTGCTTGCCATCTGGTGAGAGCATGGTAATGCTGGCCTGCCTGGTGTGTAAAAGACTCTGCAAATGTGCAAGCGCTTTGGCGGCAATTTCTCCGGGCGTATCTGTGCCCATCAAAATCGCCTGGTCGATTTGATGCAGCGCTTCTAAACGCAAAGTGTTTTTTTGCAGCGCACGCTCGCTTAGTATATGCCCAGTGACATCCATCACGGTGGAGATTTCTAGCATGCTATCCGGTGCGTGGGTGTTATAAGCGGAGATATACCGGTCTTCCTGACCCTTGCGCGAAATCGGAATGTTCTCCCACTTTAAACGGGCAGGATCGCCGCTTTGAATATCACCAAGCACACGTGCTTGCATCTCCTGCCGGAAAACGGGGTCTTCATAAACGGCATCCCAAAAGGCATCCGGCTGCATCAGCGCTTCTTTCGTGGTGCGATAATACTGCGGAAAGCGGTCATTCATATAGGAGAAGGAAACATTTGGGGAAACAGAATTCACGGCGATGCCGATGGGCAAATTGTCCATTACCGCCCGGCTAAAAGCCTCCTTGGCCACCAGCGCCTGCTCCATCTCCCGGCGTTTTGTAATATCCTGAATCTGCGAGATCAAATAGATGGGCTTTCCGCCGTCATCTTTCACAACGGCAGTGGAGACACTGACCCAGAAAGGCTGCCCATCGGAGCGGAGATACCGTTTTTCAAGCGTATAGCTTTGAGAACCGTCTTTTAGCATATCAACGACTGCATTTTGACAGCGGTCGCAATCCTCGGGATGTGTAACGTCGTTAAAGTGCTTGCCGATCAAATACGCCTTTCCACTTTTGAACATATCGCACAAGGCTTGGTTGACGCTTAAAAAGTATCCCCTTACGTCAAGCAGGCATATGCCAGTAGCGGAGCATTCAAAGGCCACCCGAAACCGCTCTGTGCTTTCCCAAAGCTGCTGCTCGGCAACTTTTCGCTCGGTTATGTTGCGTACAAATACCAGCGCCCCACGCTTGCCCTCATATGCGATGGGTTCGCCTTTGGTTTCGACCCACACTTCACTGCCATCCATCCGCAAAAAGCGCTGCTCGTATAGGTTGTTGACTGGTATCTGCTGGCTGTTAAGCTTTTGTATCCGCTGTCCAGCCATTTCCCTGTAATCGGGATGAATGCGGTCCAGGATTTTTGTGCCCAGCAATTCTTGGGGCTTTTCTATGCCAAACAACCGGCATGCGGCCGGATTGATATAGGCAAAGCAATGATTTGTCTGTATAAAAATGGGGTCTGGCGCCCCTTCTACCATACGCTTGAATTTTTCTTCTGCCTGAAGCCGCTCTGTAATGTCACGAACCATGCCCAGAAATAGTTTTTCACCCTGCCACATGGTGCAGCCAAAGTGGATTTCTACTGGGAATATAGTGCCATCCTTACGCTTTTGTCGTCCGTACAATGTAAAGTCTGCATCTGGTTCGATTTGCGCCCATTGCGCCTGTGCACTTTCCAAATCAAAGTCCTGCTCGACATCTGTGACCGACATGCACAACAGCTCTTCGCGGCTGTAACCTAAGCTACGGCATGCCTGTTGGTTGACCTCCACAAAACGGCCGTTGAAGTCATGCACAAAAAAGGCATCCGCGGCATGCTCTGCCAGGGCATGGTATCTAAGCTCCTTTTCTGTCTTTTCCTGGCGCGCTTCGATCAAATCAACAATGCTGCGCAAATGCAAGGCGAAGACAGCCGAATCGGCGATGCCTGCATGCTTTTGAACACGTATCTCATAGGTATCCCATTTGCCATTGAACCGTTTTATGCGACTGCTTGTAAAAAAGCCTTGTTCACCACTTGACGCCAAGGAAAACAACCGTCGCTTAAAGACGGCGGCGCCTTTTTCCGGTAGCAGCTCGGCAAAGGAACATAGGGGGGAGATGTGCCCAACTGCGGAAAAAGTGTTAAAATAGGCACTGTTTGCATACAAAACAGCGCACTCTGCGTTTACGATTAAAACAGGGTCTGAAAGTCCGTTCATAACATCAAGAAACAATTGACTCTCTAGCGGGGTAGAAAAAGGCTCTGCTGCTTTTGTATCGTTTTTCATTTTCTGCCTCCGGATGCAAGAGGGCTGTATAAAGGTAGGATAAGATCAACTGAATTGTGAATAAACGACTGAACGCACTTATATTACCAATCAGAGTATAACACAAAACGACATTATACACAACATTTCACATACAAACGACACTGTATAGCAAAACCGCCGTGCAGGTAAAATGGCCTGCGCGGCGGTGAATTGATGCCGGCTGGATGGCATATGCCTGCCTGCTTGCGTCAGTCGTCTCCCTGGGTCAAATTGTTGGCATACGTTCTCAAGCTGGCAAAGGAATTGATATTGTCCGCCCGCTGGCGGATGGCTTCCTGCACATAGGCGGGCAGGGCGGTAAAATAGGCGCTGGCTTCCTTGCTGTCACCCAACAGCTCATTTAGACCTGAATACTTGCGCATGGCATTCTCTCCTTCCTGTTTCCTTCCTTTATTTTCTGTATTTGCCTTCCTGTTATACGCCAAAGCTGAAAAGCATTGCACCGGATGATTCATTTGTTTATCTTGTCCTGAGCGTTTTGACTGCGTATAATGGGATACGTGGGAAGGAGGCGGATGTAATGCCTGTGATGGCATATTGCAAAAAGTGCAAACAGGAGGTGGAGCCCGCCTCGCTGTGTTCTCTGTGCGGTCAAAAGCTTCCGGCAGGCAGTTTGCGCATCAGCTGGATCTATACCTACTCCCCCGTGCGGGAGTTTTTAAGCTGGAACAGCATTTTGCGGGTCGGAATACCATCGCTTGTACTGCTTATGCTGATGGTGACTGGTGTGGAGCTTTCCCGCAAGGGCATGCTGGGCGTGCAGGTGTTGTTCGCCCAAGGCTTTGCCAGCCTTATGTTAACGCTTTTTATCCTCCTTTTCGCGGCAGCGTTCCTTTCACTGCTGGCAAGAGGGCGGGTGCACGCAAATTATGTATTGGATCAAAAGGGAATCCATGTACGCTTGTGGCAGGATAAAACTACCCTGCTGCTGCGCATTTTGCACATCACACCCGGCAAGGAGGACCATACAGGCCCGATGGGGGAGGGGATGCGCTTGCTGGAAGAAAAGCATTTGCCGTATGCCTTTATCAAGCGGGTGGGTGTTTGGCCCGACCGGGATAAAATATTGCTGTACAACCCACGCTTTTTTCAAACCCAGGCCATTCACTGCCTGCCGGATACATACGATGACTGTCTTCGCTTTTTGTATGAACAGGTAAAGAAGCGCCCTGGCGTAATGCAGCCGCCTCACGCACCGCAAGAAACAGAAAAAATGCCACAACTGTAAATATTACGCAATTATTAAGATTCTCCTTGACATTGGAACAAATGTGTCATAAAATGGGTAAGCCAACGCAATATCCAGGCTGGAGGTATGCCCATGCACAGGACACAAAAAGGGACTTTTTTTAGGCAGAGGTGCGCATTATTTCTTGCTGTCCTGCTGCTCATAAATATGTTTGCCAACATTGCCGGGGCCGCCACCTATCCGTATATGTCTGTGACCAATGACAAGGTGAATATGCGCCGCAGCGCCAATGGCGTGTCTGTTGTGCTGGAGCGGCTGGAGCAGGGCGAATCTGTCTCTGTGGTGGGCGAATCGGGCAGTTACTATAAAGTACTGTATAACGACCGCACCGGCTATATTCTCAAGCAGTACATTGGTGACAAGACTGCTACGCCTGCGCCGACGGCCACCAAAACAACTTCTGCATCCTCTGGTGTGAACGGTTTTCCCTACCAGACCACCACGCGGGACAAGGTCAACCTGCGCAAGTCTGCTTCTACCGACTCCGTTGTGCTGGAACGGCTGGAAGCCGGCGCTGAACTGACGGTGGAAGGGGAAAAAGGCGACTATGTAAAGGTGCGCTACAACGGCACCAGCGGCTATGTGATGGCAGCATATGTGTATGTGAAAGCAATAGCCACCCCAGTCCCTTCGGTTGTGGAGGATATAAACAACAACTATACAACACTAATAAAAGGCAATTCCGGCAAGGCGGTTAAAGCGCTGCAGCAAGCGCTGATCGAGCTTTCGTTTTTGACGGGCGATGCAGATGGAAACTTTGGTAGCCAGACGGAAGCGGCGGTCAAGGCCTGTCAAAAAAAGAACGGGATGACGGAATCCGGCACTGCGGACGCCTCGCTGCAAACGCTTCTGTATGAGCAAAAGACGAAAAATGTCGATGGTAAGTCTGTGAAGGTGATGACACTCTCGCCCCTTGATGGCACGACCATGCGGGAAGGGAATACAGGCGATGCAGTGGTTCTTTTGCAGGAACGCTTAAAAACGCTGGGGTACTATTCCGGCACCATCAACGGCGTATATACAAAGGATACCATCGCAGCGGTCAAGGCGTTTCAGACCATGAATGGCTTGACAAGTGATGGCCTGGCCGGCAGCACCACACAGAGCACACTCTTTGGCAGCAACGCGCTGCCGAAAAATGCGGTTCTGACGCCAACGCCAGCCCCCAATGCAACCGCTACTCCGCCAGGCACGACGGTGCGCCAGGGCGATCAGGGCGATGCCGCCAAGGCGGTGCAAAAGCGCCTGAAGGAACTGGGGTATTTAAAAGGTTCTGCAGACGGTAAATTTGGTGCGGCCAGTGCGGAAGCTTTGATTGCTTTTCAAAAGCGCCATGGACTGACCCAGGATGGTGTAGCAGGGGCGAGCACCCAAAACCTTTTGTTTTCCAACCTGGCTCTGCCTGCGGCAGGCGAGGTGACGCCTGTTCCCACCACTACACCCTTAACGGCAGAAAACGCCATCGTTATTCAAGTTGGCACCCGTGGCTCAGCTGTTTTGAGTCTGCAAAAGCGACTGACAGAGCTAGGCTATTACACTGCCAAAATGGACAGTGACTATAAAGCGGCAGATCGGGACGCTGTACGGGCATTTCAAAAGAACAATGGGCTAAAGGCTGACGGCGTTGCGGGGTATGAAACGCAAAAGGTGCTGTACAGCACAAGCGCCGTGCCTGGTGCCCTGCTTACGCCAACGCCAACTCCGGCCCCGACGCCGACAGCGGCATTGAGTACGCTGCGCCAGGGCGATAACAATAACCAGGTCAAGGCAATGCAGCAGCGCCTGATTCAGTTGGGTTATCTGACCGGCACCGCAGACGGTAATTATGGCAGCGGTACAGCAAACGCGGTCAAAGACTTTCAAAAGAGAAATGATCTGACGGCGGATGGTGTTGCCGGCTTTACAACCCTTAACAAGCTATACTCCACAACAGCGTCCGCTATGCCCACCGCCACCCCGGCGCCTACGGCATCTATATTAAAGCAGGGCGACAAAAATGACGCGGTCCGGCTGATGCAGCAGTCACTGATTAACCTGGGTTATTTGCGAGGCACGGCAGATGGTGTTTTCGGTGCCAACACCCTGCTGGCCCTCAAAGCCTTCCAAACCACCAATGGCCTGCCATCCGATGGCGTAGCCGGCCAGAAGACGCTGACCGCGCTTTCCAGCTCTACTGCCAAGCCCGCGCCAACAGTCCCCGGCTCTACCGCTACGCCCAAGCCTACCGCGCCGCCGGCTGATGCGGCGCCGAAGGCCTCCCAAGTACGCTACGCCAACTGGTACACGGAAACGCGATCCCGCGCCAGGCAATATCCATATGCGACGGTATATGACTACAGCACGGGCTTAAGCTGGAAGGTACATATGTTTAGTATAGGCGCACACGCCGATTGCGAGCCCCTGACAGCGGCGGATACCGCCACCATGGTCAAAGCCTTTGGTGGCAAGTATACCTGGACACCCAAGCCGGTATGGGTCATTTTCAGCGATGGCCGGGTGTACATGGCCTCCACTCATGACAATCCCCACGAGGTGCAGCACATTACCGACAACAATTTCCCAGGGCATTTGTGCATCCACTTCCCCAGAACCCAGGCAGAAGTCGCTGCAATCGGCCCCTACGCCACATCCCATCAGGCTGCTATAGATGCCGGGTGGAAGGTGACGCAGGCGATGATCAAATAGAAAACGAACGCACATAGAATAGCAGCCTGCGCCGATGTATGGTGCAGGCTGTTTTTCTATGGACGGTGCCTGGATGTGGGTGCTGGAAAAAGGCGCAAGCCACCTATCGGTAAGAGGTGCCAGGCAGATCCTGAGGGATCATTGGGTATGCAAATGGGGACGGAGAGGATGTGCCCTTTTGATATTTTCTGTGTTTCTACGAAAACAAAAGCACCAGCCTTTCGTAGTGCAGGGCCGGTGCTTTTGATCATTCCCTTCAGGCTATCACGGCTTTCATTCAAACCGGCGAGGGGAGTCATTCCTGCGCGCTTGTAACGACTGCCACATGCTCACCGCCGTCAAACACGATAGCAGATGCATCCAAAGAAAAGGTAAGCTTGCCAGATATGGCGACAGGTGCTTGTCCGGCCTTTGTAAATACAGTGACGGTGCGGCTCGTGTTGGTGCGCTGAGCCATATCCACAAGGCCCAAGTAGGCGGTATCGATGATGCTGTCATCTATATACAGCCGCACCGTGTCATCCTGACCGCCCAGGGCCAGGCCGCCGCCAGGGGTAAAGGTCAGCGTTTTGGCATCTGTATGTATTGTTTTTATGCTGCCCTTTACAAGGTTAAGAACATGTATTGTTCCCAGGGCACGGTATGCGATCATGGTTCCGTCTACACTTATGTCAAACGCCGTTGCGCCGTCCGTACCTGTAATGGTGGACAGTCTTCCGGTGCGGGTGTCCAGCAGCTGTATTTCGCCAGAAACTGCGCCTAGTGACTCATTCCAGTTGGCAAGCAGAAAGATGCTGCCATCACCGCTGGCCAATGCCACCAGCCGGGTCGCGCCAAAGGAGCCGTTTAGTGTGATCACTTCTACCGGTACAAATTTGCCAGCGTTCTGGGTGAAGCGCACTAGGCGGCTTCCGATCAGTGCCCAGCCGCTACCGGCCTTGCTGTCATACTGCACGATGGCAGCCGAGCTATCAAGGCGGGGGGCGCTTTTTGCGTCTTCCACCCGTGCATCTGCAAGCGATTCAAACAGCGGGCTTTCCAAAATATTATCCGGTGTACCGCTGTTACCCGGCACGCCGGCCATCAGGCCGATAATGGCGGGCAGTTGAAAATCATCAAGGAGGGCGATGCTCAGGTATACGGCTGCCCGGTCATCGATGCCATCCCCATCGCTGTCTGTTTTATATATGTCGGTACCAATGTTTTCCTCCCAAAGATCTGTCAGCCCGTCGCCGTCGGTATCCTTAACAATAATCTCAATGGTCTCAAGGGCACGGTTACCGGCCGCGTCATAGGCTACGCCATTGTACACACCGGGGAGAGTAAGGGGATAGCCATAGGACAGCCAGGTGGCACTTTTCTCTTTGGGCCGCATGGTGTAGATGGTTTTGCCATCTAGCAGCACCTCAATCCTGTCCAAATGAATATCATCATCGGCTGTAAACATAAGCAGCGGTCTTTTGCCTAAGGTGCTTACAGTGTGCTCGCTGGCGACATCGGGTATCTTGGTATCCTGGCTGTATAAGGGGGCTTGCAGCATTTTTGTGATGCCGCCATCCGAATTGCGGCGCAGATAGTAGCCAGTGGAAATATCAATCCCATCGTCATTTTCCAGGGCGGAATGCCAAGAGGCATCTGCGTTTAGTTGGCTTTTACCTATTTGAAAGCCCTCCGGGGCCAGGATGCGTACACGTGATGCATAAAAGCCGTTCTTCCCATCGGGGGCAGCGGGGGAAAGGGCGGCATCCGGCGCGCCGGTAAGTTCGGTAATGGTAAACATCCCGCCGGATTCAAAGCCGAGAATATAATTGCTGTTTATGGGATAGGCCGTATCCAGCGCCAAGGAGCCAATCAGTATTGGGTAATCCCCAACCGCCTCGCCGGACCGGCGCTCCAGCTTGCCCGTCAGCAAGGGCGTTTCGCCGGCCGCCTGCCCCGCCATTTCATAGGCGGCGATGGGAGTGGGATCAATGGTTCCAAGGGGCTTGCCGGAAGGCAGTGCTTTGATGGATAAGTATTTTGGACGGATGGCAAAGGAAAAGGTGCTGGGAATCATTTGGTAATTAGCATTGATTATATCGCCGGTCAATGCGGCATTGGCTGTATAGCTGCCGGCGTTTTTGGGTTGCACCTGTGCGCCGCCTTTGGTATAAGTGACTTGCACGATAGGGTCTTCGCCCGCTACTGGGTCTGTTACGCTGTATGGAGGCCCCTGCACCTGCCCATTGTAGGTATAACCAGGATCGGCGGCAGGAAACACCACAGTGACCGGGGCAGGACGGATGGTGAAAGGAAAGCTGGTTTCGCCTATAAGTTCGTAGTGCGTTTCATCGCTTATACTGATGGCAGTTGTATAGCTGCCCGCGTTTTTCGGCTGTGTATCCGTGCCAGAATATACGGCATACGCTCCCGCGGCGCCGCTTGTGATTTCGCCGGTCAGGCTGAAAGGAATGGATTGGATTGTACCGTTGTACGTAAGCTCGCTGGGAGAGGCGGAAAAATCCACGGTCACAGGAGCCTTTACGATGGAAAATGTTTTTGTGATGACGCCGCTCTCCGCAGCCGGCGCACCACCTGCACCCAATACGGGCACATTGGTATAGGTGATGGTGATTTTGCCTGTGCCCGGCTCCACATGATCTTCGTATATAAGGCTGTAATAAGATTCAGCTACCGGACTGCCGTTTGCCAACAGCGTGACGGTAGGGGTGATGGGTGACCCTGTGTAGGCAAAGGGGCCACCGATAAGATCGGCGGATACCAGGGATTCACCGCCCAATGCCGTGTGTGTGGACACAAAGAGTATAAGCAGGGCACAAATAAGCAGTATGCCGATAGCCGGCGGATTCCAAAGCCTTTTTAATTGAGGCATCGTAATACCCTACGCCTTTCAATAGCCGACTGATCGAATGAAGGATTGCGGCCATGTTTCGATATATGAAGATAGTATAACACAATTGTGTCTATTGCCACAAGGTACCTCGTGAAACTGGATAAAATCTTACTGGAAAAAAGCTTCTAACCCTTATCGCAAGGTCATGCATGCAAGAGAAAGCCTCTGAAAATGTTACACATTTTCAGAGGCTGTACGTTGTTGTGTATTCAATGAAAGGCGTTTTGGTTATTTACCCAGCGCCAGTTGCACTGCCGCCAGCGCATGGATGGGGGTGGTATCAAACAAGAGCACCTTGGTATCTCCCTGCTTGACGAGCAGGCCGATTTCCGTGCAGCCCAATATTGCTCCCTGTGCGCCTTTTTGATGAAGGTCCTCAATAATGCGCACAAACCGCTCTCTGGAAGCGGGTAGGAGAGTGCCAAGGCACAGCTGATCAAATATCACACGGTTGATAAAATCCCGGTCGTCTTTTTCGGGAATCAGCACTTTTATGCCACGGCTTTTGATACGCTGTACATAAAAATCCTGTTCCATGGTGTAGCGTGTGCCAAGCAGCGCGGCCGTCGCAATACCGCTTTGCTGCAGTGCATCGGCCAGAGCATCGGCGATATGCAGTATGGGAATGGCAACACCGGCTTGCATTTGCGGCAGCACCTTGTGCATGGTGTTGGTGCACAGAATGATAAAATCCGCACCGGCCTTCTCCAGCCCCTGGGCGGCGCTGGTTAGCAGCTCGCCTACCTTATCCCACTCGCCGGCACTTTGACACGCTTCCACCTCATGAAAATCCACGCTGTGCAACAGGCATTTGGCGCTGTGATAGCCGCCCAGCGCATGTTTAACCGCTTCGTTGATCAGGGTGTAATATTCCAGCGTGCTTTCCCAGCTCATGCCGCCGATCATGCCAATGGTTTTCATATGTATATGCCTTTCTACCGTGTTTTTTACAGTTATTATAACACGGGAGCGTGGTGTGCGTTACTGACATTTTACATCTTTTTGCAGCCGGAATGATAGACGCTATATACAGTATATGGTATGATTGTGAAAGATGTACAGGCGTTGTAGATATGCACATATCCTGCAGAGAAATCACATAGGGAGGCTCTTATGAAAGCGATGCGTACACGGACATACAAAGGAACTATACTGGCTATTATTCTGCTTTCACTGCTGCTGTCTGCTTTGGGTGCGGCGGCGGAGAGTAAGGACATCCTCCTTTTTGACGCCTCTGCCGGGCATTGGCAAAGCGACTACACGCAAAAGGTGATTTCCGTGAAGGGTACGTTGTATATTGCCAGGATCGATGGCCTGTATGCATGGAATATGGGTGATGAAGCCCGGCAGTTAATGGACTTTACGAAGGTCGGCCTTGACGGCGCTGCCATAGAGGGTCAGGAGCACGCGCTTTCGCCCATCAGCGAAATAATGAGCGACGGTACCACGCTATACGTGCTGGATGGAAAAAGGGAAGGGCTCTGGCGCTTTGATGAAGCGGCGAATATCTTTATCAAGGAAGCGGTTTTTGAGCCGGGTGAGGCCTTGCTGGGATATGAAAGCGGCAACTCTCTCTATAGCAATTTTCTGATGGATGGCGGGAATATGTACTATATTGTACAGGACGCCATGACTACCGACAGCAGCCTGATCCGCCTGGATATAAAAAGCGGAAAGGCGGAAAGACTGAAAACCGGTATCTACATGGCTGTATCCTATTACCCTGGAAAGCTGATTGTCGCCAATGGGCCACATGGCTGGCCGGATTCTGTGTCGATATTGGATTTGGCTACAGGAAGCCTGATGTACAAAATGGACATCAGCAATGATGCGCGGCAGCTTTATTATGAAGCAGGTTCGGATACGCTGTACATTGTGCGCAAGGGCGCAATTTACACAAGCGTTGCCTTTGGGGAAGCCAAGCTGGCCGCCCGCATACCGGTCATCAGCCCGCTGCCCGGCGGCACGCACTTAAACGGGGGCTATGCGGCGCTTGCCTATGAAAATGGGGTCAGAGTGTTCACCTGCGACCCTGCCTCTGTTACCGGAGAAACGCTTACCTTCGTCGGGCAGACCTTTGAGCTGTCCGTGGAGGACTATAGTATGCTGCACCCTGACGTCACGTTTGCTTTCAGCGATTTTAATCCATCGAACACCGCTGAATTGGTCACGCATATGATGAGCGGCGACGGGTCGGCAGACATATACGATCTTTATGCAAGCGGCTACAATTTTGACGCCTTGTTTGAAAAAGGGTATTTCGCCGGACTGGAGGGCAGTCAGACGGTTTTTAGTACGGTAGATGCCATGTATCCTTTTATCAAAGACCAGCTAATGCATGATGGTAGGATCGTCGCGCTGCCCTATTCCAGTAATTATTCTATAAACATGTATAATCCTGAGGCTTTTGAAGAAGTTGGGCTTTCTGCTGATGATGTACCCACCACATACGACGATCTGCTGGACTTTATCGCCTTGTGGGGTGAGGAATACCGGGAAGAATTTTCTTCCATGTCCCTCTTCGGGCAAGGGGTTGATGTTGATCTATACAAAAGAATCATCGCCCAATCAATCATGGAAGACCGCATGTATGTCTGCATCCGCAGCGGCCAGCACATAACATACAATACGCCGGAAATGCAGGCGCTGCTGAACAAGCTGATGACAACGGACTTTGATGCAATTAACGCATTGGCCCCAGATACATCGAACAGCGAATATCAAGACTTTGATCAGCCGCCAAGGCAATTGTTTAACATTATGATGCCAGCCACCACGGATAAAGCGATGACCAGATTTTTCAATTACATGCCCTTAAAGCTTAATGATCAAGAGAGGCCGGTAGTTTTATGTGATACGCAAATACTGATTGTCAATCCTTATTCCCGGCATTTTGATGCCGCTATAGCTTTTCTTGAGCACATGGCTGCGAACTTATCAAGTATTAAGCGTGCCGATATGGTGCCGGCAGAAAATGAGCCGATCCGTGATCCCTATTTTGATGCCGCATTGATTGAAGAAACCATCACAAAGCTGGATGAAGTGATCAAAACGGCCAAGGAAGAGGAAAAACGCTCGCTTCAAGAGCAACTGGATATGATGAAGCAGCAGCTGGAAGAACGTCAGCGCTATGAATGGCTGACTACGAGGGAGAGCATTGATGCTTTTCGTATGTTGGAACCCAATTTCATGTTGAAACGGCCAAATCCTATGACGGCTAAAAAATCCCATGATGATATCACCGATTTGTTTTACAACCGTTTCTTGCAAGGACAGATATCCCCGGAACAGTTTTTGAAAGAGCTGGATCAAAAGATGCTGATGATCGAACGGGAAAATTGACACGGGATGGATCAGTGTCCGGTAGCATACCCTTATGATTTCAAGGCAGCCGCAAGCAATTGCCCGGCTGCCTTTTCTTTACATAGGGGAAAGGCCATGGTATGATGCATACATGGAATGATGTGGGCTGCGTGCAACCGCATGCCATGTGAACAGGATACTTCCTCAAGGAGAGACGCCTTATGCAAGACACGCTTTTATATGTTATGGCCCAATTGGACCCAGTTACCTGCGAGAAGATGCGCAATATTGACCGCCTTTTGTTACGGCTTGGCCTGGAGGTAAAAAAGCCACCGAAGGTGCCTTATCATATTACACTGGGGTCCTTTCCTGTGGAACAGGAGGCACAAATCAAGAGCTTGGTGGAGGATGTATGCAAAGGGGTGAAGCGGTTTCCCCTTAGCTATAACCATATCGGGCTGTTTGGCTTAAATGTTTTGTTCTTCGGCCCGGATGTGAATGAGCAGCTTTTGAATCTGCAAAAGCCCTTTGAGGAGAAACGAATCAAGCTGCACGACTGGACAGCCCACACCACGTTAATGATGGATGAGCCGGAGGTCATATTAAAAGCCCTGCCCGTAGTTTCAGAGCAGTTTACAAGCTTTCATGCAACGGTAGACAGTGTCAGCCTGTATGAATTCTGGCCATCCAGATGGATCACGGAATGCAGGCTGGGAGATTGAACCTAGATATTCACTCTGCGTAACAACGCAGGAAGCAATCAGAAGGAGGCGTTTTGTATGACCATCGCGGAAGTCAGCGCAAAGTACGATCTGTCTATCGATACGCTGCGGTATTATGAAAAAGTCGGCCTCATTCCCACTGTGCGCCGCAGTAAAAGCGGCATACGGGATTACGGACCGGCCGATTTAAACTGGGTAGAGTTTATCAAATGCATGCGCAGCGCCGGCCTTTCCATTGACGCGCTGCTGCAATATGTCACGTTGTATCAAATGGGTGAGAGTACGGCGCAAGAACGCAAAGCGATCCTCGCCCGGGAGCGGGATCAATTGGCCGCCCGCATTGAGGAGATGCAAAATACATTAAGCCGCTTAGACCGCAAGATCGAGTGGTATGAGCAGACCATTATGAAAAAGGAAGAGACGCTGGTGGGAGAGGGGCATGAGTCCGCTTCTATTTTAATGATGTGAAAAGGATATCAGTTGTAGTTGAAGAATTTGGTTGCATGTAAAAAGGGGGATTTCAAAGGGATTACATCCCTTTGGCGGGGTCCATGGGCTGCGCTCCTTGTGCTAACTCCATCAGCACTTTTTCATCATCCCCGCGGCCCGATTCATACAGCCTCGCTCCAGCGAGTATGGGAAGCCAAACGAGTACGGCTTCTCTTTTTGTTTGGGCGGCTTCACAGTACATTTGCAGGTAAGGTTCCGCCGCCTCCCGGCCGTGGAGCAGGTATAAAAGATAGGTGCGGCAGGCGTCGGCTGGCGCGCTTCCACAGGCGGCGTCCACCCAGTCGATGATGCGAGGGCCATCCTTGGTCTGAATCAAATTGTATGGGTGAAAATCCCCATGGCAAACGACACTGTCGTGGACAAGCGTATCCAATACGGCCAGCAGGCACTGCCGTGTTTCCTCTGATAGTTTGGGCGCGCCTTGAATGCGCCGGAGAAGCTTTTCCCGCTGGGAGGGGAGGCCGGTGCCCCGGGTTTGATGCACCCGGGCCTGCAGACTGGCGGCCAGGCGCAAGTATTCAAGCGCATGGGATCGATCCTTATCGATCAACTCCCCAAGAGATGGGCCTTGAATATACTCCATGAAAATCGCATATCGATCATCCAATTGGGATATGCCATAGACGCGGGGGGCGGATAGCCCTGCATTGTAGATTTTTTGCTGGATATCGGCTTCGTATAAAACGGCATCCTCGTGCGCGCCGGGGTGAAATAGCTTGACAGCCTGCCCTTCAAACAGATATACGTCCGCCTGGGCTCCTCGGCCAATGAGCGTGGATTCGGAAAATAGGTTAGGCATAAGCGGCCTCCTGTTTTGTGCTTTGCAGGCAATGGCTTTTTGGGGCAGTTGTCTAGGGGTTCATCCCATCCCACACCAATTGCAGATAGGCCATATAGGTATCATAGGGCACGTTCAGCTTGGTGATAAACTGAGCATGCTCCTTGCCTACGTAGCGTATATGCCAGGGTTCGCCCTTGTAGCCAGTCACTTTGGCCCACTCTGTTTTATAACGGATGATAAAGCCGTACTCTGCGCAGTGCTCGTACAGCCACTTGCCTTCCTTGGTATTGGCAAACTTCTTGGTGAGGGCGAGCTTAATGGCATCGCAAGAAACATCCGCCGCCAGACCCAGCTGATGCTCGCTTTTCCCAGCCTGGGCGGACGCTAAATCCGCGTAGGATTTACCGTTTTTTTCAACGGATCGTTTGTAAATAGACTTTTGTGAGGCATAGGATCGGTAGGCGGAAATGGCCACCAGCTGCATTCCGTCCGCTTTGGCAGCATCAAACAGATCGGTCAATGCCTGCGCGGCCTCCGGCTGCATTTGAATGTTGACATCCTTTTTGGCGCTCACATGCAGGGTCACAAGCTCCGGTACAAAGTCCCAGGGCAGCTTGTGAGATTTGTTGACCAGGGTTAATAGCGGGTCCGCAGATGGGTCTGTGTCGAGGGTAACCTCAGGAACAGGATACCGTTCATACAATTCTTGGGCTGTCGGCAAGCCATCGGCTAATGCGCTGAGGGCTGTAACTGTCAGGAAAAGTAACAGAACCAGCGCTGTCCATTTTTTCATTGGCATAACTCCTTTATTGGCATGCCAATACGTTACCGCATATCTGCACGCTTTGCAAGCGCCGGTATGTAAAAAAGTGGACTCAATGAATTGCAATGTTTAAATGGATGGCGTTATCTCCTGTAGGCGACGGCATCGATTTGCACATGCAGCCCATCCTCGCCGCCCTTGTGCGCAAACTCGGTGGCGATGGTCTTGCGTGCGGGATAGTTGCCGGCGAACCGTTCCTTGAACACCTTTTCCATGATGGGAATGCTCCAAGGGTCTCTCATCAATACATCCACCTTGACTACACTATCTAGCGTAAGTCCGATGGATGTAAGCCGCCGGCTCATATCATCAAGCGCGCCGTGGACCTGCGCTTCCACCGATTGGCCTACATTGCCCACGCAGAAGGTGAGAAACACAAAATCACCTGCCTCCACCATTTCGGAATAGGCGTACTCCTTATGGATGTTATGCCTTGTGATACCGCTCATATGTTTATCTCCTTTTATCTTTTGGTAGGGGCTGTTTCTAAAATGCGAGCTATGCATTTTCGGCATCTTCTGTGCCAATGCTGCGTCAAAAATGCTCGCCATAGCGCTGTTATATCTGCGCTTTTTTCCTTGCCTTGACGCTGATTCTACTCGAAACTGCACCTCTGGTTTTTTTGTAACACGCCCTGATTGCCTTGTCATTAAGGATAGCAGATGGAAGCTGATCAAAGCAACCATATAATGTGTGCATTTCCGGCGACATCGCAAGTCTCCCCATCTGTGACAGCCGCACGGTTGCCTGAGGAGACCCGGCTTTGTATAATGAGCTTGCGTGAAAAAAATAATTGCGCAATCCCATTGACTTTGGCACAGTGTCAAGGTTTATGATCAATATGCAATCCGGAAATGCTAAGAAAAAGGTGAGCTGCTTGTTTAAAATCGGTGAATTCTCAAAGCTTGTTCGTGTTTCCGCTCGAATGCTGCGCCACTATGAAAAATGCGGCCTGCTTTGCCCTGCGCAAATTGACCGCTTTACCGGCTATCGCATGTACAGTGCCGCCCAAATACCGCTGGTATCACGCATCGTAACCCTGCGCGATATGGGGTTTTTGCTGGAAGAAATCGAGGAACTGCTGCCCTACTGCGAAAATGCCCAAGTCATGCAAAAGGCGCTGGCGGAAAAGAGCCGGGAAATTCAAGGCACCATTGCGCTTGAACAGCGCAAGCTTGAGAAAATCGTCGCTCTGACCAAAATAATGAAAAGGGAGCGGATGGATATGGTATATGAAGTAGAATTAAAGGAACTGAAGGCGCAAAAGGTATTGTCCCTTCGGGAGACCATTGTCGCCTATGATAGGGAAGGAGAACTGTGGGAAAAGCTGGGCATGTACATTGCGAAAAACCACATCGCATGCGATGCCGGCGGGTATTCCATCTATCACGATGAGGATTACAAGGACAGCGATGTAGATGTGGAGGTCGCTATTCCTGTGCCGGCACTTAATGAAAGCCGGGACGGATTTGTGTACAGGGAGCTGCCGGCCATCCCCTTGGCAGCCACCATCCGGTTTACAGGGCCTTATGAAGGCTATACCGCAGCCATGGAAAAGCTGGCAGCCTGGACAGAGAAGCAGGGATATGCCTTTGATGGTCTGATTCGGGGCCTGGCCGTTGCTTCGCCCATGAGCGTGAACTCGCCGGCAGATTTTGTGACCGAGCTGCAGGTGCCAGTGAAAAAAGTATCATAAAGACAAGGATAAGGAGGAGGCCGCGGCGATGTACTGCGGCCTCCAATTATATTTGGCTATATCATGATCCGTTTACACCAGCACCGATTCTGCATCTACGTGCAGATACTCCGCCAATGCATCCACAATCAATTGATGGTCATGGGTCTGGGGAAGGCCTGAGACGACGATGGCGCCTGCCACGCCGGCATCCTTCATGCGGATGGGAAAGCCGCCGCCAGATAAGGCGAACTCCTTTTCATTGAGCCCGAATTCGGCCAGGGTTCTGCCAGAAAGCAGCATCTCCTGCGTCACCAGCAGCGAGCTTTTCCAGAATTCCAGTACGGTATTTCGTTTGCGGGCAACCCACCGGTCATTGTTGGGGGAAGGCTTTTCCACAACAGTGTGAAACAATTGCAGACCAGAGAACGTGATATCTATGGACACGCTGCCGCCGTGTGCTAGGGCATGCACGCGCAGGCTTTGGCCGATGGCCCAGGCATCACCTGCGTCAAAGTGCTCAAATTGCAAAGCAGCTTCCTGCCTTCGAATGATTTCTGCCATTTGCCGTGGGGCGTCCTTATCATCCTGCATGAGGGTGCTCCTTCCTATTGTGCCTTATTGCGCGGCATCTAAAATCCTGTTAATCAGGCGGATGTTGCGCACCGTTTCCTCAAGGGAGAAGAAAGGTTCGCGGCCAGAGCGCACCGCTTCGGAAAAATCCTCCACTTCCAATACATACCGCTGGCTTTCCGGAACGGGAATCTCCGTAATGCCTCCATCCCTGTACAATAGCATCGGCAGGCCGGTACCGTCAAAGGTTTCCTGCACAAGCAGCGTGCCTAACGTGCCGCTGATCTCGGTTAGTTGGGTGGTATGGGAATCAAACCCGGAACCCAGGGTGCAGATAGCGCCGTTTTTGTATTTGAGCACCGCATCCAGCGAGTATTCAACGCCATATGCTTCTGTTTTCAAGGCACAGACGGAGACTGGCTCCTCGCCCATAATCATGCCAATCAGATTAACAGGATAACAGCCCACATCCCACAAGCTTCCGCCGCCAAGTGCCGCATCCAGGCGGATATTAGGGCCGGGCCGCATAACAAAACGGAAGGAAGAATGGATGTGCCGAACCTCGCCAATGGCGCCGGAAGCCAGCGTTTCCTTTAATTTTGTAATCTTTGGGGTATAGCGGTACATGAATGCTTCGGCCAGTTTAACGCCATTTTCCTCACAGGCGGCAATCATCTCAAGACAATCTGTCTCCGTCAGGGCCATGGGCTTTTCGCAAAGCACATGCTTTTTTGCCTTTGCGGCCTTCATGGTCCATTCCTTGTGCAGGCTGTTGGGCAGGGGGATGTACACGGCGTCTACATTGGGATCATTCAGCAGCGCTTCATAACTGTCATAGGCCTTTTCAAAAGGAAAATCTGCCTGGGCCTGCTTTAGTTTTTCGGGATTGGTAGAGGCGATGGCGTAAGGGACGGCATTTTTCGCCGCCATCATGGCGGGAATCAGATGGAGCTTTGCAATGCGGGCATAACCCAAGATGCCAAAGCGAATGGGTGTGTTCAAATAAATCATCCTTTCTTGAGCGGATGCGATTTTGTCCAGGTGCATATGGCTATTATACCAGAAATTTGGATGTTAAAGCCACATGCAATATGATTTGCGCACTTTGAAACTGTAAACGTGGTATACAAAAGAAGCGCTTCGTATAGGAAGCGCTCCACAGACCATCAACAAAGTGGCAATGCCACTTTGTTGAGTTTTACCCTCGCGGCTACTTTCCATCGGCTATGCCTATGTGCGGTCGTTTGCTCGGGCAAGGAAAGAATTTCTTCGAAATTCCAACGCAAATTGCCGCACATGTCGCCAATTTGCGATCCAAAATGGAAGGCTCCGTAGCCGTAGCAGCCCCCAGTGGGGGCAGGATGCAAGGCGAAGGAGGGTGGCGAAACAGAGCAATGCGAACGGCAGTAAGCAGTGCGACAATTGAGCCAGCCGGACATTCGGCCCTCCCAGCCCTCCCATAGGTTTTTTGATAGTCTGAGGGCACCTTGTATAGGAAGCGCTCCAGTGTGTATGTGAAATAAAATGGCAGCTTTGGGTTTTACGCCGCCAGCGGGCCGGTCTGGCTCTCAATGACCTTCAATATCTCGGTTTCTTCGCCGGTCAATGCGTCAATATACACCAAGTACTGGCTGTCGCTCCACGCACCGGTAAATTCATAGCAAAGCTTTTCCCCGCCGCGGTAGGGGATCAGACATAGCCTGGACTGCAGTATTTCCAGCCGGCTGCTTACCATTTCCCTGGCTTGCTCCTCGGTCAGCTTAGGCTTGTCCAACGTGCGCTGCCTGTGGTTCATCCAATAATTGTTGGCTTCCACGCCTACCACATCACCGGTGTCCATGCGGATTTGCACCTTGACCAGGTCAGGATACAAAAGCACGCCATCCTGTGTGGCAGCATAGTTGATAACCGCAAGGCCGTTGTATATTTGATAATAATTGTCTACCATTTCGCCAAAGCCCCGGTCGGACAAAAAGGCTTTCGCCTTCTCCTTGCATTGGTCAATGGACAGGGTTTGGGCGAACTCGGCATGCTCGGGCATAATCCACAATACTTTGCCGCCCTGCCTGGTCACCTCCACGTTCAGGGTATTGTCTCCCACATCCACCGCGACGCCGTAGGATGGAATGGCGCCTTGTATGGCTACACTTTCCCGAACAGCCGTCACACGCTGAACACCTACAAAGCTCTTGGCGATCTCCAGCGCCTGCTCCTTGGTGATTTCCTCCTTGGGCAGCCCCTGTGGCGCGCCCATGTGCCGGGAATCAGAAAATGCGCCATCGTAAATCAGGGTGGGGTAGTCAATGCCGTTATCTTTGTCGCCTACCTGTTCCATGGGGCGGGCCTGAACCTGCATGTCATTATAGAAAACGGATGCGTCCGTGGTATATTTCAGGCTGTCGGCAATCATTTGCTGCTGGGCTGCCTGCAATTGGCCGGCCAGCAATACGCAGTTGGTGAGCAGCTTGTTAAGCTGGTCCAGGTCTGTATCGTTAAGCGGTGTGCCGTTGGCCACTTTCAACACCAATGTATCCGTATAATCGCCCACCTGACCGGCGAATTTTACCGTGGGCTCCATCGCCTCGTAAGAAAGCGGGAGCACCGTTAAATTGCTTTGCACATCAAAGGCCTGGCGACTCAAGTCGCTTAACAGGTCGACGCCAGTCTGAGGGCTGGCAGAAACCAGCAGCTTGTTCATTTTGACTTCCATGCTTTGCAACTGGCTGACAGATTGCAAAACAGCGCTATAATACACATCCTCCAGTACTCGGCTGGTTTTTGCCGCCCGTTGGCCTTGATAGATGGCTGTGCCGATGGCAGCTACCAGCGCGACGGAGAGAAAGGTGTACAGCAGCATATGATGCTTTTTTTGCATACGATCCCTTCCTTATATAGCAAAGTTGTGCCGGCCGATGGCCAAGGTGATTTGACGTGTCCAGATCCAGCCGTTGGTGGCGGTGGCGGGGTTGTAATAGTACAGTGCGCCGCCGGTGGGATCCCAACCGTTCATGGCATCCCGGGCCGCCCTTAAGCTATCCTGGCCTGGGTTTAAGTTGATCTGCCCATCGGCCACCGCGTCAAAGGCACCGGGCTGATAAACGACACCACTGATGGTATTGGGGAAAGAGGGGCTTTTGACGCGGTTTAAGACCACCGCGCCAACGGCCACCTGGCCGATATATGGTTCACCCCTGGCCTCGCCGTTGATCAGCCTGGCCAGGGTATATACCTCGCTATCGTTGAAATTACCGGCTGAAACTGCGCCGCCGGTTAGCGTGATGCCCAGCGCGGCCGCCGTGGTGGGGCCGACCACGCCGTCTACCTTCAGTCCGTTTTTGCGCTGAAAGTACACCACCGCATTATATGTCTCCTGGCCATAATAGCCTGTGACGGACCCGTCATAATAACCCCATTGCTTGAGTTTTTTTTGCACAGCGTTGACCTGGTCTCCCGATGAACCCCAGGCCACTACCTGGGCATACGCTAATTGCATGTTGAAAAGCAGTACCAAGCCCACCGCCAGCGTGGCCAGGGCCGAAAATTTCCCTCTTTGCCTGAACACGGCATTTCCCCCTTTTTGCTACCCACTCAGGCAAAGTATGGCATCCTTTTCACAAAATCATACGGGCGGCAAAAGCGGCCAGGCAGAAAATAACCGTCCCACCCACCAGGAAAATTCCGGCTGCGGTTCTGTCTGGGCAGATGGACTGGCTGTTGGCTGCGGAACAGGTTGTTCCGCAGGCGGTGTGTCGGAGGAGGCCAAGGAAAGGCAAAGGTTGGGGAAGAGCACGCACCACCAATTTTTTCCTTCGCCGCTGCCCAATACGATGCGAAGAGCGTTGTAATCACCGGCCGGAACCAGCACGGAGCCGTACCACCGGTCTGGAAAGGTGAAAACGCCTACCATCGCCGTGACATCACCCTCAAAGCCTTCTTCCCGTGCTGCCGCAAGCGCCGCATCTGCAAGCGCCTGCCGATTATCGCGAAGGAAATCCATCATATCATCGCAGCTTTTGATGCCTGTCATTTTATCTCGCCAGGCGGCAAGCACCTTGTCCCGTACGCACAGCTTAATTCGCTGGTTCTCCTCATCGTCTCCAGCCGCGATGACGTGCAGGCGAATGATCTGACCGGTTTGCAGCGCATCCTGCAGTTTTTCTTCTTCTGTAATGGCCTGGGCGGTCATGGATACACTCCATATAAGAAGGGCAGTGAACATAAACACAAGCACCCTGCGCATGCATTTGCCTCCTAAAAGGTTTGTGCATACAGGGTGCCCGTGTGTTATACAAATTATGTATACGATTTTTAAAGATTATTCATAGACCAGATACAGTTATCCAACCCTCTTTAAAAAGTCCAGCATACGTTCGTTAACCACCTTCACCTGCTCGGTGGGCATATGGGGCCGGTGCCCGCTGTCGGGCACACTGAATATTTCGGCCTGGGGGCACTTGCCCCGCATGTATGCCAGTTTTTCCGGCGAGGCGAAGGTATCGTGTTCTCCGCCAATGAGCAGCATGGGCATGGTCAGCCTAGACCAGTCATCATCGCTTACATGGGGATACAGCCGCCAATCCCTGACGCTCATACGCATGTGGTGCTGCCAGTCGCCACCGTGGGCGTCCATATGCAGGTTTTTTATGCGCTCGATCACCGCGTCCTGATGGTTTTTGATCAGCGCCTCCGGCTCAAAATCTTCGGATCCGGTGGGGTCTGCCTGACCGGAACAGCCGATGGTGATGACGCTTTTTACAAGCTCGGGATGTCGGGATGCCAGGTGCAGCGCAACGCCGCCGCCCAGGCTGTAGCCAAGTAGATGGGTCTTGCCGATGCCCAAGGCATGCAAAAAGCCGGCCATGTCTTCGGCGATAATGGGCGTATCCCAATCCCTGCTTTCACTGGTCGTCCGGCCATGGCCCCGAAAATCGGGCAGCAGGCAGCGGTATGTATGGAAAAAAGGTTGTATTTGTCCGCCAAAGGCGATGATGCCGCGGCTGTACCCGCTGTGTAAAAATAAAATGGGTTCGCCGGTGCCGATGTCCTCATAATAGACGTTGCAATCATTGACCTGTTGATAGGGCATTCTTTACTCCTCAAACGCCTGTACGCTGAACAGATGCTTTTCCAGGCCGTGGTAGTAGTTGCCGTTTTGGGCGGTAAATTTTAAAATGCAATAATCCGGATCGGTTGGTCCAAGGGGATAGTACTTTTCGTCGCCATCCTTCCAGAAGGACAGCTTTACTTCGTTATCCAAAAGCACCTGCATGCTCCCTGTGAGCATTAAGCCATGGAAGTCGGCGTGGTCCACAAAATAGATGCAGGCTTCCGGCCGTTTTTGAAACTGCCCGGTGCGGATGGCCGAGGTGTTGGTGGAAAACCAAAAGGTGTGAAGTCCTTCGCCTTTTAGCTGAAACATGGTTTTCGCGTTGGGATGGCCGTTATCGTCAATCGAGCAGACGATGATATCGCGGCTGCCTTTCACCAATTGTTTGATATCGCTTTTGACCTGGTCATTCATTGTGAATCTCCATCCTTTTTTTCTAGATTATCAATGATTTTCCGAAGTGTGTTTTCAAAGCCTTCGATTTCATGATCCGCAAAGCCCTGGTAAAACAAAACGTTCATCTGCTCGGATACCCGGTCATAATCCGCCTTGTAACCCTTGGCCCTTTCGGTGATGGTGACAAAAATCTGCCTTCGGTTTTTCTTATCGGGAACACGCATCAGCAGCCCGGCTTGCTCCATCCTGTCCAGCATGCTGGTGAGGGTGGTCTTGGCCAGTGAGGTCAGCCGGCCAATCTCAGAAATGGTCAATGTTTCATGCTCCCACAGCACGTAGAGTATTCTGCCCTGGGCACCGTTAAAGGCGTCCACGCCGCTTTCCCGAAGCAGCTTTTCAAAGGTACGCGCCTGCAATTGGTGTATTCTTGAAATCAAAAAGCCGCCATAAGTTTTGATTTGTATCACCTCCTTATATAGAATAGTACCATATAGTATTAATGTCAAGATGTGATAGGAGCTTTTTTTGAAAGAGGAATGTGCCAAGCGCATCGGTAGAAAATGCGTTATGCGGTTGACAGGGCATGATATAGCGGATATACTTTCAAGAAACTTTGCATACCTAAAGCAAGGGGGAGTGGTTTTCAATGCTTGCAGACCTGCATATGCATACCAGCTTTTCGGACGGGGCGCAATCGCCTGCGGAGGTGATTAAGGCTGCTGTGCAAAAGGGGCTCGACCTGATTTCTGTATGCGATCATGATACCATTGCGGCTTATGACAGCCTGCGTCCCCTTTGCCAGAAAGCCGCGCTGAGCCTTATACAAGGGGTGGAGCTGGATGTGTACTGGCGTGGCAAGACGCTGCATGTACTGGGCTATGCCTTTGACCCCACAGATGTCGAAATGACAGAAATGATGCATAGCACCCGCCGGGAGCTAATGGAGGTTAGCGTGCAGATGGTGAAAAAGATGCTGCCCGACTACCCGGCCCTGAGTATGGAAGATTATGAGCAGTTCACCTATCCGCCCGGTGAGGGCGGATGGAAGGGGCTGCATTATTTGAGAGCTAGAGGACTTACGCGTGAATTGATGGAAGGTTTTTTCTTTCATCAAAAGTATGGGGGCTTTATACCTGATTATTATGATATAGACAGGGCTTGCTCCATTATCCGAAATGCGGGCGGCGTTCCGGTGTTGGCGCATCCCGGCTGCTGGTGGCCCGATATGCCGGCGGATTTTGAAGATATTCTAAACGATTTGAAAAGCCTTGGGATTGGGGGCATCGAGTGCCATTATCCCGAGCATACGCAATCTCTTACGCAGTTTTGTGTGGATTATTGCCGCACCCATGATCTGCGCATTACCTGCGGCGGCGATGGCCATGGGGGATTCAATAATTTTCCCGGCGGCGTTGTTCATGATATCGGCATCATGCAGGTGGATATGAGCGAGCTGGATCTGAAGGGGATCATCTAGATGACACAGACAAAAGCCAAGGCGCTGCCGCTTTTTTACGGCAGCGCCTTGGCTATATTGATCTTTACGTATACTAAATGCTGTATTCCTGTCCCGGTAAAATTCTTCTTAAAAACTGCCGGGTACGCTCTTCCTTAGGCGCCCGAAAGAAATCCTTGGGGGAGCCTTCCTCCACAATGACGCCGCTGTCCATGAAAACGATGTGACTGGCGACTTCTTGGGCAAAGGACATTTCATGGGTGACCACCACCATGGTGGTGCCCTCGTTGGCCAGCCGCTTCATAACCCCCAGCACCTCGCCAATTAGCTCCGGGTCCAGGGCGGAGGTGGGTTCATCAAAGAGAATCACATCGGGATTTACCGCAATGGCCCGGGCAATGCCCACGCGCTGCTGCTGCCCGCCGGATAATTTTGAAGGATAATAGTCATACCGGTCGGTAAGACCTACCTTGTCCAGCGCCTGCTTGGCGATGCGCAGGGCGTCGGCCTTTGGCACTTTGCGCGCGGTAATCAGGCCTTCTGTTACGTTTTCCAGAGCCGTCTTATTATTGAACAGGTTATAGTTTTGAAACACGAAGGCCGTGCGCTTGCGGATTTTAGCAATGTCAGTGCCGGTGGCGTTGGTTACGTTCACCTTTAGGTCGTCGAATAGTATTTCGCCCTTATCCGCGTGCTCCAAAAAGTTGACGCAGCGCAAAAGTGTTGTTTTTCCTGACCCACTGGGGCCTAATATGACCACAACGTCCCCTTTTTCCACCTTGATGGTGACGCCGTTTAGCACCTGATGGGCACCAAATGCCTTGTGGATATCCTGAATTATCAGCATGGGACCGTTTCCTCCTTCAGGCCCGCTTTAGGGATTTATATGCGCCAAAGCGCTTTTCCGCCAGGTGGAAAAGAAGCTGCGTGATGGAGCAGACTAGAACATAAATTAGGAAGATGTCGATATACGATTCGATATAATTGTAGCCGTAGGCGGCCTCCACCTTGGCGATGGCGGTGATATCTTTAACAGTCATCAAAAAGGCCAGGGAAGTGCTCTTGATCAATTGAATGGTCACGTTGCACAGGTTGGGCAGCGCGGCCACCAGTGCCTGGGGCAAAATGATGCGGACATATGCCTGTGCGCGGCTAAGCCCGATCGACAGCGCCCCCTCCATCTGCCCGCGGTCCACCGTTAAAAGCGCCGAGCGGCAAAGCTCCGACAGTTCTGCTGTGGCGTTGATGGAGAATACGATACAGGCATACAAGATGGGGTTAATATCAAATACGTTGATGGGAAGCCCCAGGCGCTTGACAACAATGTTAAGCATGCTGGGGAAGAGGCTGTACACCATCAATATCTGCAAAAGCACGGGTGTGCCGCGTATGAAGGAGACGTAAAACGTAACCAGCTGTTTTACAATGCGCACGTTGTATATCTTGGACAGGGCCATAAAAAAGCCCAGGGGAAGCCCCACCAGCAAGGCGACCGCCGTAATGAAAAGCGTAGTAGGTATGCCCGTGAGCGCCAGGAAAAAGGTGTTGATCATGTAGCCGACGTTCAGTTCCATACTTCCTCCTATGCCGCCAGGCTTCTTTGGCCGCGGGAGAACCTGCGTTCCAAGAGGCCGAAGATCCGCTGGAACAATAGCGTAAGCGTCCAGTAGATGACAGCTAGGGCGATGTACGTTTCAATGGCGTGGGCGCCATAATTGCGGGATATGATCAGCGTGCCCTGACCCATGACATCAACCAGCCCGATGGTATAGGCCAGGGAGCCTTCCTTCATGAGTGTGATCAGCGAATTGCCGAAGTTGGGCAGCGCGAACACGACGGCTTGGGGCAGCGTGATACGGAAAAAGCATTGCGTTTCACTAAGGCCGATGCTCAGTGCGGCCTCGCGCTGGCCTTTATCCACTGCCAGGTACGCCGAGCGCATGATCTCAGACATAGAGGCAGCAAACAAAAGGGTGAAGGTGATGAGTACAAAAATGCCTTTATAAATGAAATTGATATTGACGTTAAACAGCGCCATGACAAGCTCCGGCAGGCCGTAATATACGATAAAGAGCAGTACCACAGAGGGCGTGCAGCGCATGGCGCCGGTATAGCCATTGGCCAGCGTGCGCAGCACGCGGCGGGCGGAAAGCTTGGCCCTGGCCAGGAAAAAGCCCAGCAGGCCGCCCAGCAGGACTGTGCCCAGCATCAAAAGCAGTGTGACGGACAAATAAGGCAGCAAAAGGGGCAGCACCTGAATGATATAGGATGGATCAAATGGCCTCATATGGCGTCCTCGATATAAATGCGTGGGCTGTCGTGCTGACGGTAAATTGTGTGTTTCATTCGAAAAGATGGATTTCGCATCATTGGACGCGACCAAAGGGCTATCCGATCAACTGGCTTAATCGTCGCATTACTCGCTGCTGCTCGTACTGCTCGTTTCGCCAGCCTCCTTCGCCTCACTTCATCCGCCACAGGCGGCGCTTCGGCTGCGGAGCTCTTTGGAAACTCCTTTTGAATAGCCATACAATTATGCGACTGCACGACAGCCCTGCGCTTTATTTTTGAATGTACTGGAAGATATCCTCGCCAAAGAACGTTTGGGAAAGCTCCGCAATCTTGCCGCTGGTGGTCAGCTCCGTGATGGCGCCGTCATAGGCGTCAGCCAGCGCTTGATCGTTCTTGGAAAACAGCGGCCAGGTGGGGATGGCCTTATAGGGTACGTAGGCAAGCTGATTCGCCAGGTTGTGGTATGGCCCGTCTTCCTTGAGCACATTGTTCTGGAAGGATAGTTTGATATCAAAGAAGGCGTCATACCGGCCTTCCAGCACCCAGGCGTAGGCATCGGTGATAGTGAATACCTCCGACGGCTGCAAAAGTATGGGCTTTTCTGCATGGGCGGCGTTGTATTCTTCTACTACAGCATATTGGGCGCTTTGCGGGGGAATGGGCACCAGCTTTCCGCTGAAGGCGGCAAAGCTGTCTATGTCCGTGATTTCAGAAGCTGTTTCTGCCCGTATCGCCAGGCCAATGATGCTGGCGGCGATGTAGTTTTTGGGGAAAATGAACTTTTCGGCCCGTTCCTTGGTATACCATGCGCCTTTGATGCCGATGTTGTACTTTCCCGACTCGACACCGATGAGCAAATCGTCATCGGTGGTGGATACAAATTCAAACTGATATTGGGGCAATAATTCATCCACGGCCTTTAATACCTGCACCTCAAAGCCGTCGGATTCGCCCTTTTCATTTACAAAGTCATAAGGCACATAGGTTTGTGTGTGCGCAACATAAACGGTTGCGGGGGCATCTGCCTGGGCGCTTACTAGAGATAAGGTGAATACGAGCGCTAAAGCCAGGAAAGCAAGCATTTTCATCCTTTTCATGCGAATAATCCCCTTTTCATATTTTACCGGAGGTTTGAAGGCAATGTACCATATAAGGATGCGTGTTCCATGGGCGGGGAGATGGAACGGCTGCGCCATAATTACTTCTGTATATATTTAAAAATATCCTCTCCAAAGTACTGCTGGGAAAGCTCTGCAATCTTACCGCTGGCTGTAAGCTGCTCAATAGCGCCATCATAAGCATCGGCCAGTTCCTGATTTCCTAGATTGAACAGCGGCCAGGTAGGAATGGCTTTGTAGGGTACGTAGGAAAGCTTGTCGGCGAGGTCGTGATAGGGGGCGCCATCCTTTTGCACGTTGTTAAAGAAGGACAGTTTGATATCAAAGAAGGCGTCGTACCGGCCTTCCAGCACCCAGGTATAGGCGTCGGCAATGTTAAAGGACTCGGAGGCCGTCAAGGCCACCTGCTTGTCGGGATGGCTCTTGTTATAGTCATCCACGATGGCCCATTGGGCGTTTTGGGGTGCAATAGGCACCAGCTTGCCGCTAAAGGCTGCAAAGCTCTCCATATCCTTGATCTGTTCGGCGTTTTCTGAGCGGAAGGCCAGACCGATGATGCTGGCTGCAATATAATTCTTGGGGAAAATGTACTTTTTGGCCCGCTCCTGCGTAAACCACGCACCCTTGGTGCCCAGGTTGTACTTGCCCGATTCGATACCAATGAGCAGATCGTCATCTGTGGTGGGCACAAATTCGAACTGGTACTGGGGCAATAGTTCATCCACAGCCTTTAGGACCTGCACCTCAAAGCCATCGGATTCGCCTTTTTCGTTTACAAAATCATAGGGCACATAGGTTTGAGTATGGGCGGCATATACGGTCTTTACGGTTTGGGCACTGGCCCCGGCAAGGACGATAGACATAGCAAGAACGAGGAAAAGGACATAGAATTTTTGAACAGCCTTCATATCAATATCTCCTTCAATCAATGCAATGGTTGATGCTCGTTATCTGCTGGCCGAAAATTCAGCAGCTATGTCTCGAACCCAGGCAAGACGGTTCAAATCAATATCGGGGGGGATGGTGCAATCGGCGCCAAGGATCACGCCGGCCGTTCCGGCATCCTCCAGCAGTTCCTTTGTATACTGCTCGATATCGCCTTTGCTGCCCGAGTACAGCAACGACTGCTTGGTATTGCCAAAGCCGCCGATAACCGTGCGGCCGCCAAATAGCCTTTTGCCTTCTTTCAGGCTGACGCCTTCCACAGTCACGGCCCAGTTGATGGCCTTGACATCGTAGTCAGCATACAAGGAAAGATCGTTCCGGCTGCCCTCATAGCCGCAGATGTGCAGAATGTTGTATGCACTGTTTTCATGTGCGGCAGTCAGTACCTTTTTCTCGCTGGGGGTTACGGCGCGGCGGTAGATTTCCTTTGAAATGCGATTATCCTGCACGTTTTTAACGCTAAGGTAAATGCCTGTAGAGCTGCCCTCCGTTATGACTGCTCGGGCTAGATCCGATAAATCCTCGGCAATTACGTTCAGGGCATGCCGGACCGCCGCTTCATCCTCAAGTAAAAAGTTGGCCAGTATCTTATCTCCGTCGCTGCCAGTGCCGCCCACCAAAAAGCGGAAGTAGGTTGCCGGGGAAAATACATTGTAGAAGGTGGCGACTTCATCGCCGAAGGCTGCGTTTAACCGGCCGGCCAGTTCTGCCTGTTCCCTGATCCAGGGATGATCCGCCCCGAGTGGACTTGTCGCAAACAAATCGCCGGCAGATTTTGCTCTTGCAATGACAGTGTTGGGATAACCAAAATACCCGTCGCTCATAAGCTTGACAAAATCGGGCTGGAATGTGTTGTAAAATTCTACATGCCCGTTTATGTTTGTATCAATGATAGCCGGGTTTGTAAGACCGCCGCTCATTTCGCTTTCGTTGGCGAAATGAAACCAGAAACCAACCGGTACCCTTTCTACGGGCTTTGCATCAAAGGCATCCAGTACAAGCTGCTTTTTTGACATGTTCTTCTCCTGTTTGTTATTTCAGATTTGGCAGCAGAAGCTTTTCGTTTGCTCGGCGGCTTTCCATGCGCGGCCGGGTCATGTCAAGCCGCCCTGGGACATCGACGCCTTTGACGATTGATCATACTACGCCTCCATAAAACATTTAAAACCTACATGAATAATAGGTTATTGGAAGTATATGCGGGATGGAGGCGTTTGTCAACTGGCTATTTTAGATTTTTTGTGATTTGGTTGCATGCCGGATAAATAAAGAGAAGTGGGTTGTGGAATGTAAACAAAAAAGACTGCATTCGCGGCCCTATGGAAACTGCTTAATTGGTTTTATATTCGCGTGCTTTGTCCATGATATATGAGCGTGCATGTTTCATTGTTTGTGTTGCATAAGTGAAGCAGATACAGTACAATTTATACTGGTGAATTGTCGGTATAAATTATATAAGCGTTTTGCTATTATATACCGCATATCGCCAATGCATTTAACAGGAGATGTATATGCAGAACTGGAAAAAGACAGTTACCTGGTTTTTGGCGGGACAGGTGGTTTCCCTTTTTGGCTCCTCTCTTGTACAATACGCGCTGATGTGGAACGTAACGCTGCGTTCCCAATCCGGCTCCATGATGACCATTGCCATTCTTTGCGGCTTTTTGCCGATGTTCTTTTTGGCTCCGTTTGCCGGCGTCTGGGCGGACCGGTTTCCCCGCAAGCGGCTGATGGTTTTGGCCGACGGGGGCATTGCGCTGTCTACGCTTATACTGGCCATATTGGTTTTTATGGGTCACAATGAGCTGTGGGTGATTTTTGTATTCATGGCTGTTCGGGCCCTTGGACAGGCAGTGCATAGCCCGGCGATTAGCGCCGTACTGCCGCAGATTGTGCCCACAGAGGAGTTGACCAAAATTACCGGAATCAACAGCAGCATACAGGCCGCTGTCATGCTTGTATCGCCCATGGTTAGCGGCGCATTGCTGACCTTTACAAGCTTGCAGGTTATTTTGCTGATCGACGTGGTTACGGCGGCATTGGCCATTGCCATTTTGCTGCTTTATATTCCCATACCCATTCACCATAAGGCATTGGAAGCGCAAAAAACCAGCTACTTCAACGATATGAAGGATGGCTTTCGCTATATCGCCGGCCACCGGTTTATCAAATTCTTTTTCCTGTACTGCCTGTCGTTTATGCTGATGGCCGCACCGGTAGCCTTTTTGACGCCGTTGCAGGTGACACGCAGCTTTGGCGAGGAGTACTGGCGCCTGACAGCCATCGAGGTCGCCTTTTCCCTGGGCATGATGATCGGCGGCGCTTTGATTGCCGCAAAGGGCGGGTTCAAAAACCGCATGCATACCATGGCTGCTGCAACGTTGGCCATCGGCCTGTGTACGGCTGCGCTGGGGCTTGTATCCAGCTTTTATGTATATTTGTTCTTTATGCTTCTGGCAGGCTTTACCATGCCCTGCTTTAACACACCCTCTTCTGTTATTTTGCAGGAGAAGGTGGAGGGGGATTACCTGGGCCGCATCTTCAGCGTGATGGGCATGATTGGCAGCGTCGGCATGCCGGCCAGCATGCTGGTGTTCGGGCCGCTGGCGGATACTGTGCCAATTGAAACGCTATTGATCATCACCGGCGTTGCCATCATGGTCATTGCTGTAGTGTCGCTGATGAGCAAAACGCTGTTGGAGGCGGGAAAGCCCTTGCCCAAACCGGAGCAGGCCGCATAGGAATTTGAACTATTCAGCCTTGCGCAAGGCCTCAAAGGGTCGTAAGACATCTGCAAGCTTTTTCAATGCTTCTTTTAGCACCGGCTGCGGGCAGGCGATATTGATCCGTTGATAGCCTTCGCCACCGGGGCCGAACATGCGGCCGTCATCCAGCCATAGCTTGGCTTGATGCACAATCAAGCGGTTCACTTCGCCTGCATCAAGGCCAAGATCACGCATATCCAGCCAACAAAGGTACGTCCCCTCGGGCCTGAGGAGTTTTACCTGGGGCAGGTTTTCCTTTAAAAAGGTATCCACAAAGCGCAGGTTGCCGCCCAAATAAAACAGCAGCTCGTTCAACCACATTTCGCCCTTTGCATATGCCGCCTTGCAGGCTGTGATGCCCATCACATTGGGCTGACTATAGCCGGAGGCGGCTATTTCATTGACGAACAATTCCCGCAGGTTCCTGTCCGGTATAAAAATGTTGGACAATTGCAGGCCGGCCAGGTTGAAGGTTTTGGTGGGGGCGGTCAGCGTGACCGATATCTTTTCAAATGCCGGCGCAACGCCAGCAAAGATATGGTGCTGATAAGCGGGGTAGACAAAATCCTGGTGAATTTCATCCGCTACAACGATGACATTGTGCGCAAGACAAATTTCGCCCAGTCGCACAAGCTCTCGGCGAGTCCAGACCCGGCCTACCGGGTTATGGGGGCTGCACAGCAGGAAGAGCTTGACGTGGTTGTCCACGATGGCCTGTTCAAAGCCTTCAAAGTCGATTTCATAATGTCCATCCTTTAGCACCAGGGGATTTTCAATCAGCTTGCGGCGATTACGCAGTATACAATCGGAAAAGGGATAATACACCGGCGGCTGAATCAGCACAGCGTCACCAGGCGCTGTATAGGCACGTATGGCCGTAGCAATGGCGTATACCACCCCGGGGGTTTTTACCAGCCATTCCGGCTGTATTTCAAAGGAAAACCGGTTCAAAAACCAGCGGAAGAGAACGGCAAAATAATCATCCCTTGTGTCAGAATAGCCGAAGATGCCGTGGCGGCTTTTTTCTGTTAGGGCCTTGATAACGCAGTCTGGGGCGGGAAAGTCCATATCCGCAACCCAAAGGGGCAAAATGTCCTCGGGCATGCCGCGCTTTTTCGCAAAGTCATACTTTAGGCTGTCGGTGTCCAGTCGGTTTACAATGCTGTCAAAATCGATCATATTGCATCCCTCCCCGATATGGCCTGAGTTAGGTCGCTTTTCAAATCGTCCGGGTCTTCCAGCCCCACGGAAAAGCGAAGCAACTGGTCGGTGATGCCCTTCTTCTCTCTTTCCGCAGGCAGCAGGTCTGCGTGGGTTTGAAGCATGGGATAGGTGATCAGCGATTCCACGCCGCCCAGGCTTTCGGCATACTGTATGATGCGTACACCTTCCAGAATTCTGCGCGCCGTTTCAGGCGCATCCACCTGGAAGGAGAGCATGGCCCCGAACCCCCGTGCCTGGCGCAAGGAAATGGCCCGTTGCTTATGATCTGGAAGGCCGGCATAGTAAACCTTGGTGATATGGGGTTGGTGAATAAGCCACTGGGCCAGCTCCATGGCCGTTTTTTGCTGGCGTTCCATGCGCACAGCCAGGGTCTTGATACCCCGAATCGTCAGCCAGCTATCAAAGGGGGAAAGGCAAGCTCCTGTGGTTTTGTAGATAAAGCGCAGGCGCTGGCTAAGCTCGATATCTTTCACAACCAGGAATCCTGCCATTGTGTCGTTATGGCCGGCCAGATACTTGGTTCCGCTGTACAGCGAGATGTCCGCCCCAAGATTCAGCGGTTTTTGCAGATATGGCGTTAAAAAGGTGTTATCTACGATCAATAACAGTTGATGGGCACGGCAGATGGCGGCTGCCGCAGAAATGTCCGTAACAAGCATCATGGGGTTGGAAGGTGATTCAATAAATAGTGCCTTTGTGTGCTTTGTAATCAGCGGCTCAATGCCAGTTAAGTCTGTGGTATCGGTAATGCTGAATGTCAGCCCGTTTTTCTTGGCGATATGCTCGAACAAGCGGTGAGAGCCGCCATATAAATCATCGGAGGCTATGATATGATCGCCGGGTGAGAAAAGCTCCATCAGCGCTGTAACGGCTGCCATGCCGGTGGAAAAGGCAAGCGCATCAACGGCATCTTCAAGAGAACACATCGTTTGCTCCAAATGTTCCCTCGTCGGGTTTTGCTGCCGCGCATAATCAAACCCTGTGCTCTGGCCAACACCAGGATGGGCAAAGGTGGCAGACTGGAAGATAGGTACGCTGATGGCCCCTGTGTAGTCGTACTTCTTCTGGCTGCCGTGAATACAGCATGTTGAAATATCCATAACCACCACTCCCAAGCACACAATTCATATCAATCAGGTATGAAAAAGATAATATGCGGTACAAACTATTTTGTCAATACCTATTTCATATTTTTTCAGTAGGATTTATGTTGGATGAAAAGCCAACTGAAGATAAAACGAGGACTTTCCCTTTATTGTTCTGCGTCGGTGCATAAAAGCGGTGAACTCGTACGTTTCTTCTCATGAAAGATGGAATAATTTTACCAGTAAGGGGTACTGATATGCGAAAGCTTAGCTGTGTCGTGATCGTCATCTACCTATGGACTGTCTTATCAGGTTTTACCCAATCGCCCGCCCTTACTATAGAATATACGCCTGAGGATGCTGCCATATATTTTATGGATACGCTGAAAGAAGGCAGCTGGCAGTATGTGGCAAATCTTTGTACCGATCCTGACGAGTTTGTTAAGTGGACACCTCCATTTGTGACCAAATATCTGGTTTTCCCCTCTATTGATGATATAGCGGTAAAGCAAGTCAAGGTTATCGGCGATACGGCGGAGGTCATATTGTCCCTGTCTGCAGCGGACTTTGGCTTCATCGATGAGGTTGGCTTTACACTTGCCGACAATTTTTTGTGGGAGCTATGCCTGGCTGATGAATATGCGGCGGAAGATAGCGTAGTTGACGAAAATTGGGTTTGGTTGATCAATGGCTCCAGCGATTTGATGACACAGGTGAGACAGCACCGCAAACAGAATGAAATTCCTTTTTCACTGAAAAATGTGCAGGGGAAATGGCTGATCGACCTTGCGGCGACAAAGAAGCTCAGACAGATGCCTTCGCTGGAGTTTGCTCCACTATCATACGGGAGATTAAGCTATGACTATGCACAGAAACGGTATTATGCATTGGACGCGCTACACGAAAAGGTAATTTCGAATATACTGGACATGGAATGGGATAATTGGATGCAAAGCATTACGGCGGATGATCTTTTCGCCGCGCTCGGTCAGCCCAAGTGGAACGTATGGCTCCGTTTGCAGGCACAAGGGGATGCTGAGGGTCTTTACGGGTTTTCTGCCAGCGATTCAAAAGTGCAATGTGCACCTGGGCTGGTGAAATATCCTGTATTTGGATTTACGGTTCAAGACCGGCATTGGGCAGTAATCGGCGGGCAGCTCCGCGGTGTGTTGGAAATGCATGTTCCGGAAGCAACTGAAAAGCCGCTTGGGGATATCTCCATCCATTGCAGGCGGCGTATGAACCTGTGGACACCCCTGTATTATGAGGAAGAACTATCTTTTTCACTGGATGATGTGCCATATGATTCGGGATGCCCTAAAGATGGCGTATCCATAACGGTCAACCATTGTATGCGGGTCGAGAAAGCTGAACTGGATATTACGAATAGAAAACTGAAAAGTGATAACATGGGATCAATGATGGAAAATGCGTTCTATACCGACAGCCCTGACGATACTGTTCTTTTCAATGCATATAAGGAAATCGGCGACCTTCCCCTTCTCAACAACGAATATGCATTATATCGATTGGAAGGCACGATGAGAAAGGAACAGGGAGAGTTTGGGGTATACGACGTGACCTTTGATCTTGCAACGCCGGTTCATGGCGTGTGGGTGGAAGCCTTTGAGCAGTGCTCCAGTGAATGTGGTGAAATAGTTGGAAACAACCTCATGGGGGCGGAGAGCACTTGCCTGGAAAAGCTGCAAAGCAGTTTTGATGTAATGGTGCTTGTGCGCATCGATGGAAGGTCGGAGCAGGAGCTAAACACTTTGCTCCGTTCGCTGCAAATTGCCGCAACCTTTTCTTGCGAGGAATGGAACTTCTCCTATGAGCAGCACGGCACGACCACCCGCATTGGCCCCCGGAGCACACTGCCGATTGATCTTTCCAATATGGAATATTGGCCTGGGACAGCGGAGGATTTACCCAGGGATGACACGATCTATGCTGACGCTGGTAAATGAGCATAGCAGGCTGGCAGGAATAGCAGCAAAAAGCAGGGTTTCAAACACGCAGGCGCGGCATTCTGCCTTTCCGGGCAGGACTGTTTAAGTAAAAGCCGAATTAGCATATCTGTAAGTGGATAAGGGGGAGTGTTTTATGTCAGATAAGCGCTTTATCAAGATTTATTCTCAGGGTACTTTCAATTGCACGGAAATATGGGTGGACAAGGAGACAGGTGTCAATTACCTTTTCCGTCAATCCGGCTATGCGGGCGGCATGTCCGTATTGCTGGATAAGGATGGAAAGCCCGTTATTTCAAAGCTTTCGCCCATGGAGCAGGAGATGTACTAATGTGAGCACAGAAAATGTACAAATGGTACTCTACCTGGTTTGAGTGGAGCATGTAAACCAATGGTTTATGTCTGCTGTCCACTGTCGAATTTCGCTTGACAGCGGCAGCCGCTATCCATTACAATAATATCATCAAACGAGGGAGGTGGCAGTATGACAGCCAGATCAAGCATCATGCAGAATCAGAAGTTGTATTGCCTTATCCTTGGGGCTAACTAGCTTTTGCGCTGGCGCATTTTCGCCTCTTGTATAAAGCACTTCTGATTTTTGTAAGGGGTGCTTTTTTGCATGCTTTTATTCATGTGAAAAAGAAAGAGGAGAATGCATGAACGCTCGCTTCAAACGGTTTTTATCTTATTACAAGCCTCACATCACCATTTTTTCTCTGGATATGGGCTGTGCCCTTGTATCCGCTGGAATCACACTGCTGCTGCCTCTCCTTTCCCGATATATGACCAAGCAGGTGCTGGTGCAGGCAAACAGTGATGCCATGTCCCAAATTTTACTGTCTGGCGGGGCTATGCTCGCTTTGATTCTATTGCAAATCGGCTGCAATATGATTTACACCTCCCAGGGCCATATCATGGGTGCGAAAATGGAAACGCGCATGCGGGCGGAGCTGTTTACCAAGTATCAGCAGCTTTCCTTTTCGTTTTATGACGAGCAGAAGATCGGGCGGATGATGTCGGTGCTCAGCAATGATGTGCTGTCTATGACTGAGCTTTTTCACCATGGGCCGGAGGATGTGCTGATGTTTATCATCAAGTTTGCCGGCGCCTTTATCGTGCTGATTAACATCAATGTATCGCTGACCATTGCGGCCTTTTCCCTTTTGCCTTTTATGCTTCTGTATGCGCTGTACTTTAACAAACGAATGAAGGCTGCTTACAAGCGCAGCCGGGAGCGGATTGCCGACGTCAATGCCCAGGCGGAGGATTCGCTCTCCGGCATACGCGTAGTGCAATCCTTTGCAGGGGAAGCGGCAGAGGAAGCAAAGTTCGCCGTGGAAAACGGACGGTTTCTAAACAGCCGCAAGGATGTATACCACAACGAAGCCTATTTTTATGAGGTGATGGAGGCCTTTCCCAAGATATTCACCCTGGTCATCTTGGTGTTCGGGGGCGTCAGCATCCAAAGAGGCGTGATGGATCTGGCGGATTTGCTGGCCTTTATGATGTACGTTTCCAGCCTGAACGAACCGATCCACACGATTTTGAACTTCATCCGCCTTTATCAGGAAGGGAGCACGGGCTATGCCCGGTTTATGGAAATGATGGAGACGCAGCCGGACATCCGCGACCGGGAGGATGCCCTGCCCCTTCCTCATGTAGCGGGTCAAATCACCTTTGATCATGTGACCTTTCAATACAAAGAAGACCAGCCCCCTGTCTTGCAGGATTTTTCGCTTTGCGTTGCCGCAGGTGAATCGGTGGCGGTGGTAGGCTCCTCCGGCGTTGGCAAGACAACGCTGTGCTCCCTGATTCCCAGGTTTTACGATGTAACTGAGGGCAGAATACTGCTGGATGGGGTGGATGTGCGTGATATCCGCTTGCAGGATTTAAGAAAGAGCATTGGCGTTGTGCAGCAGGATGTGTACCTGTTCTCTGGCTCTGTGCTGGAGAATATCCGGTATGGCCGGCCGGATGCCACCCTGGCCGAGGTAATGGAAGCAGCCAAACAGGCCAATGCCCATGACTTTATCGAAAAGCTTCCCAATGGGTACGACACGGATATTGGCAGCCGGGGCGTCAAGCTCTCCGGCGGCCAGCGGCAGCGTGTCAGCATCGCCCGTGTCTTTTTAAAGAATCCGCCCATTGTCATTCTGGATGAAGCCACCAGCGCCCTGGATAACGAAAGCGAACGCTTGGTGCAGGAGGCTTTATCGCGCTTGATGGCTCAGCGTACCACCTTCATCATTGCACACCGGCTTTCCACCATACGCAATGCCGGGCGCATTATCGTGATGGAGAACCGCCGTGTGATAGAGGAGGGCACCCATAAAGCCCTGCTTCAAAAGGGCGGTGCTTACGCAAGGCTCTACCAGGCTGCGATGGAGGAATAACGTACGGTGGTGCTTTGCGGGGAAGGGGCCTTGTGAAAAAGGCGCCTTCCCCGTACGCCGTTCTAGAAGATGGTTATATTCAAGTAAGCATGCTGCTCATGAGTGAACCAAAACTTGAATCAATTCCCATGATGTGATATTCTGGAAATAACAGAATGCTGAGAACGAATAGCAAGGCCATCATGGAGGATGTATATGGGTACCTGGAAAGACATGCTCAAAGCTGACCCTACAAATTGGCTTCTGGAAAAGGACAACCCCTCCGTGCGATACTATGCTTTGAGGGATTTGGTAGATTTGCCTGAGACAGACGCGCAGGTACAAACAGCCCGGCAGGAGATTATGGAGCATGGTTTGGTTCCGAAAATGCTTATGCTGCAAAGGGAACCAGCCTATCAAAGGAAATATCCAGCCTTTTATACCGATAAATACAAAGGACTGGTCTGGACGCTGATTGCCCTGGCGGAAATGGGCGCAACACCCAATGATCAAATACGAGAGCAATGCGAGTACCTGCTAGGCTGTTCACAAGAAAAGCAGGACGGTGGTTTCTCTCAGCATGAAGCTGTGAAATCTGGGGGAGGCCGTATGAGTGAGGTCATCCCCTGCCTGACGGGGAACATGGTATGGTGCCTTATCCGATTTGGATATCTTGAGGATGACCGGCTTCAAAGGGGCATTGGCTGGCTTACAAGTTTCATGCGCTTCAACGACGGCGTAGAAGATAACCCGCAATCGGCACCCTATGACAAGATGGAAGCCTGCTGGGGGAAGCATACCTGCCATATGGGTGTGGTCAAGGCGATGAAGGCGCTTGGTGAAATATCCAAGGAAAAAAGGTCTGCGCATATGGAATCGACCTTGTTGGCGTGTATCGAATTCATGCTGATCCACCACATTTACAAGCGCAGCCATCATTTGACACGAACGGCCAAGCCCGGCTGGCTGAAATTTGGCTTTCCCATGATGTATCAGACGGATGTTCTGGAGGTTTTGGATATTCTGACAGCCATCGGCATCAAGGACAGCCGTATGAAGGATGCTATTGAACTGGTACTTACCAAGCAGGATGCTTTGGGACGGTGGACTATGGAAAACACCTATGCCAGTGACCGGATGCTGGCAGCCTTTGGCCAACTGGGAGAGCAAAGCAAGTGGATCACCCTGCGGGCCTTGCGCGTGCTCAAGCGGTATGCAGAATCCTGAAAGTTTTTTCGTGCAGGGTATAGGCCTTGCCGGCCTTCCGAAGCGAATGTCCCCTTGTTTTTTTGTGGATAGCTCATCAGATTTACATACGCATATACAAACCATTTACAAGGCAGGCCGCAGTCAAATGCTTCTGCCTTATAAATGGTCATTTATATATAAAAAGAGTTAAAAAAGATATAATTTTGTTGTATTATAACGTATTTAATGATACAATACGCTTACATTTATGGAAGAATTATTAATTGAATATTTTCCGAAGAGAAGGGGCGCAATTATGCGGAACATTAGCATACGCACCAAGATGTTAATATTTTCCTTTACTGCGGCGGCTCTGATCATACTGGTATGGGCACTTTCTGTTTCCCAGTTCGAGAGCACGAAAATCGGCAGCACGTTGTACAGCGATATCATGCTTTCCAATGAACTGAGGGCGGATGTTTTTCCGCCGCCAAGCAACTTGGTTGAGCCCTATGCGACCGCGCTGGAGTATATCGGTACAAGCGACCCGATCAAACGGGAGGAATTATTTGCGTCTTATGCAGCGCAAAAGGATTCGTATGTAGCGCGCTACGCCTATTGGAGTGAGCACCTGGACGATGCGCAATTGCGGCAAGCGTTTTTGAAAGACGCGAATGATGCATCCATGCATTTTTTTGATGTGTATGAAAACGAGGTTGTGCCCGCGGCAAAGGCGTATAACGCGCTGCAATTGCAAACCGCGCAGCGTAATTTGAAGGCCGCCTATTTGGCGCAGCGGACAGCGATTGAAAAGGTGCTGGCGCTTTCGGATTCCTGGCGGGAGAATTTATTGGCCGCATCCAGCGGTATGTCCAAGCGTAACAGCGTTCTGCTGATTGTGTTTATGGCAGGCGGCTTGTTGATCTGTGCGCTCATCAGCTGGTACATTACCCATACATTGGTATCCTCCACCAAATATGTTGCTGGAGTCATGGAGCGCATAGCAGATGGTGATCTATCCACTGTCATTGAGGACAAAAACATCACCCGTGATGAGATTGGGCGGCTTTGCGCATCCACAAAGCGGACGGCGGAGCGGCTGAATGGTTATCTTGCCTATATAAGGGAAATCACCGGCGCACTGAGTGCTATGGCTGATGGGGATATGCGGCTCCATCTGACATACGACTACAGCGGTGAGTTTATGGCCATCAGGCAAGCGCTTGAGAAAATTGCCGCTTCCATGAACAGCACACTCAGCGCCATTGCAAACGCGTCCAACCGGGTAAACGCAGGCGCAAAGCGAATCGCCGACGGTGCGCAAACCTTGTCCCAGGGCGTGCAGGCCCAGGCAAGCTCTATTGAGCAGTTAACCGCCTCTATTGAAAACGTATCCGGACAGGCCATGGACAACGCAAGCAATGTAAAAAGCGCCAACGAATATATACAGCAGGCAATTTTGGGCATTGGTCAAAGCAATGACTCTATGCACATGCTGTTAAAGTCCATCGATCAAATAAGCAAAACATCCGGCGAAATCGGCCAGATCATTAAAGTGATTGAAGATATTGCCTTCCAAACAAATATTCTGGCGCTCAATGCCGCTGTGGAGGCGGCCAGGGCCGGCGCTGCCGGCACAGGCTTTGCTGTGGTGGCGGGGGAGGTGCGCAGCCTGGCCGGCAAATCTGCCGAAGCAGCCAAGCAAACCACCGAGCTGATCCAAGCCTCCCAGCGCGCCATTCGTGAAGGGGTAAAATTCTCAGAAAATACGGATAAGGAACTGAAGGACGTTGGCCAGATGACAGAAAAGATCATGAGCACCATTAACGGCATTCAAAACGCCTCCTCTGCCCAGGCTGCCGCGATTGGGCAAATCAGGCAGGGGCTTAGGCAGATTTCCGATGTTGTGCAGACGAATGCTACGGCATCTGAGCAAAGCGCAGCCGCATCCAAAGAAATGTTCAGCCAATCCACCCGCCTGCACGAAGCTGTATCCAGGTTCACGCTGGATGGGGCGGTTTAGTAAAAGGGGAAAGGATATTGGCTATTGCGAGAAAGAGGCAAAAGAAAGCCTCCTTTTGCTATATGCGAGTCTCTATACAAAAAGTGCTTTCCATGCTTTGCCATGTAAACAGTTTTGAGATATAATGAATGGTGCAATTCAGACAGTTCAGTAGCTGATCATAGGGAGGCAATTCCTTGACGAACAAAAGCATTTACAACACGATTTGCGAGAACATAACAGATGCGGGGTGGCTGCCTCAGGGCTTTTTGCTGCTAGATAAGTCCATTCAGCACGAAAAAACAGCTTTTGTGCCAGGGGCGAGAGATGGTTTAAGCCTGATTCTCAAAGAGCCACACCTGGACAGAATCAGCGCAAAAATCGTGCAGTATATGAAAAGTGAGTCGTATATACATATTGCCGGCCTGCTGCGCACGTACCGTACGCTGCAGGTGATTGATCCTGTAATAAAATGGATTCAAAACGATCACGAGGCGTTTGACGCACAGCGGATTATCGATTATGCGTATGACCTTGTGTTTGACAGCCAGGAATTAGAGCTTGTGAAATTTGGCATCGCGCTGCTGGGCATGTTTGATTTCAGCGGCGAGCCGCAAATCATAAAAGCCGTTATAGCCCTGGGGCTGTATGAGGAATTTACGCTTTTCTCCATTGTTGCGCTGCGAAACTGGGAGAACGGTAATGCCCACCAGTTTCTCATCGCCCAAAGGGTGAAGGGGTGGGGAAAGATACACGCCGTAGAGCTGCTGGATACCGATACCGATGAAATAAGGGATTGGCTTTTGCGCTTTGGCTGCAAAAATGATGTGATGAATGCATACCTTGGCCTGACCTGTGCCGTAAAGGGAAACATGATCGATGCGTTGCGGCGGGATAATATGGACGAGGAACTGTTTGAGGGCATTTCCGTTATTATGGATGCGCTGCTGAGCGATGGGCCGGTGGCCGGCATGAAGGACTATGCACATGCGCAAGAAGCCTTGCAATTGTACCTGCAATCCGCCACAAAACACGCGGTCACCTTACAGCAGCTTTGGCATGTGCTGAATATCAAAGATTGGCTTGCCAAGACGGCGTATGAATATAGCGATGAATTGCTGATTCTCTGTGCCTGCATTGCAGACCGGCCCCGCTGGCGGGATATGATCAAAAAGGCAGTGGTGGAAGGCGACGAAGAAATGCTGTATTATGCCGTTGATGCGGCCAGGCGGCTGCAGATGGATATTACCAGTCTGCTGTTTAAAACGGTGATCAAAAAGCCTGTGGAATACAGCGCGTTTTTGTCGCCGCTCTTTGTACGGGCCGATTTTGCCAAAAAACTGGCGGCTGCATACGAGAAGATTCTTCCCCTTAACCAAATGGCCACCGGCATGGGGGAGGCGCTATTTGCAGTGGAATACCAGCAGGAGCACCAATGCCTTATGCGCGTGCTGGCAGAACTGGGGCCATATCCCAATCTGGGCGAGCAGCTTTTGCAAACCGCGCTGCAATCCCCCGTGATTCACTTGCGAAACTGCGCCTTGAGCGTGCTGGAAAAATGGAGCGAAGACCTTTGGGTGTCGGTCTTTCATATATCACCTGCCGTCGGTGGTGTATTAAAAAGAGTCTCCCTGGATGAAGTGGACACGGATACGCGAATGCGCATGGTCATGCTGCTCAACAAATAATATTTTCAGATAGCTAAAGACGATTATGCCTGTATCTTTCCAATATCTTTTTCAAATATCTTCAAGGGCTTAGCATACGGAAATTTTGGACGATATATGAAATAGATATTAAAGGAGAAGTACATGATGCAAAATACCGCTCAAGCCACGGATGAAACCGGCGGCAATAATGGCATACTCGTGTCCGACATAGCAAACGCAGGAAATGCAGTAAACGCAGGAAACGCAGATAGCACAAACGACACCGCGCCGTTGCAGCCGGTACTTCCGCCGGTTGACGCGCAAGCACGCGCGGTTATTGATCAAAACGAGCTGACGGCCTTTCTGCGCATTGATCCGCCCGAGAACGGCGGCGCCGGTCCCACCCTTGAAAGGATGCAATATGCCCTTGCGTCTGCCGGGGTGGCCTATAATATTGATGTGGAAAAGCTGAAGGAGCTGGAAGCAGAACCTGTTTACAGCACCTTTATTCCTATTGCGCAAGGGTATGCGGCACAAGATGGTGTAAACGGTACGGCAACCTTTCACATACGTACCGAAAAGCCGTCTATGGCACCCAAAATCAAGGCAGACGGCTCTGTAGACTATTATGATCTGGACATCGTAGAGAATGTAAAGCAAGGCCAGGTGCTTTGCACCATCACTCACCCGACAGAGGGCACGCCCGGCATGTCGGTTAAGGGGCGTGAAATAAAGCAGACCAAGGGCCGGCCCGTCGCCTCCTATGTAGGCAGCAATACAATGCTCACAGAAGACGGAACGGCCATTGTATCGAAAATTGACGGCCAGGTTGTTTTTGCCAATTACCGTATTTCGGTCAATGAAACGCTGCGAGTGCAGGGAAATGTAGACCATGCCACCGGCAACCTCAATGTGGTAGGCAACATCATCATCGCCGGTACCATCATGCCGGGCTTTAAGGTGGAGGCTACCGGAAACATACAGGTCGGCGGCGTGGTGGAATCCGCAACCATCAAGGCTGGCGGCAACATCCGGCTGCAGGGCGGCATTATTGGCAGCGAGGTTATTTGTGACGGGAATTTTGTGGGCCGGTTTATGGAAAGATGCGGCATGTTTGTAAAGGGCGATCTGCAGGCCGAATACATTGTAGACAGCAACATACACTGCGGCAAAAACATACGGGCAGTCGGTCGTGATTCCAAAATCATTGGCGGCAACCTGATTGCCGGTGAGAACATAGAGGCGCGGACCATTGGTTCGCCCGCGGGCGTTTCCACCAGGCTGGAATTGGGCACCGACCCGGCCATATTGCAAAGGCAGCAGCAGCTGACCGTGGAGATTGCCGAACTGGAAAAATCCTTAAAGAGCATGCAGCCGCTTTTGGAATTGCTGCACCAGTTGGAAAACGCGGGTGCCCTGACGCCGGACAAGCGGGAGATACTCAACAACGTCAGCTACAGCTTTGAGAACAATACTGCGGTTTTAGAAAGCGACAAGGTGGAGCTGGCAGATATCAACCAGCAGATTGCGAAAAAGGGATACGGGCGTGTGGTTTGCACCGAAGTGATGCATTTTGGGTGCGTGGTGGTGATTGGGGGCTTGTCCTTTTATGTGAAGAAGGATATGCCCTTTGCGGGGATCTATTTCCAGGATGGGGAGATTAAGGTAGGCCTGGCGAGGTAAACGCGGAAAAACCGGGGATATATAACGGGTACAGAGCGGGGAAGGAGCTTTTTGAAAAAATCTCCTTCCCCGTACCCTATCCTCAAAAACTTTATTAATGATTGATTTTAGGATTTGATACAAGAAGAGGCGTTTATGGATATGTCTATACAGGAAAATATACTGCGCGAGGAAATGGAATTTCCCAAGCTGTTTGCATTGTGGGAGGAAAGGGAATACGGCATACTGTTTTATGATACGGAGGATGATGAATCCCACGACAGTAACCATGCCGTTTTGTATCCAGAAAAGATAATAGACTTTTCAAAAACGGTTTTAGAGATCAAGGCGTTTTATTTGGAAAAGGGCCTTGTGCCCAGAATCTATCAGCCGTTTGATGAAGGGTATTTTGTAAACAGAAAAGATATCCTTGAAAAATGCGGGTATGGCGTGCAGATATACGGGAAAAACAAGTTTATGGTGTTGACGGGTGAAAACACAATTGCTGTGCCCCGGCGGCTGGACATACGCAGAGTCACCACCTGGGATCAGCGGATTGCCAGGGATATTTTTCTGCCTGCGGAGGAGGGGTATGCCATCGCGGTGGAACAGAAGGCTATACAAAAGGACAACTACTATTTATTTGCCGGCATGCTGGGGGATGAGGTTGCCGCTATTGTTTCTTTTCATACATCGAAACTGGATTGCACAAGGTTTGATACCATTGAAACGGCGCTAAAGAACCGGGGGCATGGGTATGCCCGGGAGATGCTGAGCTTTGCGGTAGAGTATTGCAGGGAAAAGGGATTTCGCAATTGCTTTCAATGGCCTATGCATGGGACGTCGGAAAGAATGTGCTATGAGGCAGGGTTTCGGGTTGCGTTTGTGGTGGAGGCTGGGGTAGCGGTAGGGGAAGAATAGAAAGTATATAAGCTATTGGTCTGCTTGTAGGGCTGGCGTGAACGTGAAAGAGAACGACCTTAACGCAGGGGGCGTAGGGGGGATTTCGATTTCCCCCCCCCAGAACCCCCCCCCCCCCCCCCCCCCC
>JAEWSC010000069.1 GCA_023398575.1 Bacillota bacterium
CAAGGGAGCTGCCGCCAAATTTCGCTACTTTGATCCCCATTTCCTCACCCTCCACAAAGAAAGACGCGGCCCTTGCGCCATACAGGTTATTGTATCGAAGGGGGCCTGTAAAGTCAATCACTGCTTACGAAAAAAACAAGGCATCCGCTGGCTTAAATGCCCAAGGCAAGCATGTCGGGCCATACGCCTCCATGTGCACGCAACTGTACCAGCTTGCCCGTACAGATAGGTATTCTCCCATGGGCGATCTTGCCCGGGCAAACGACCGCAATAGCATAGCTTTTGCCATGAAGCGAGGGAAAACCTCGACAAAGCAGCATTGCCACATTGCCAATTTGATGAAAAAAACCATCCCCCAATCTGCTGGGCGATGGTTCATGGTATGCTTGCAGGCAAGCGGTGGTGTTATGCCGCAAGGCATAAGCCCAGCGCCACCACATCATAATACGCGCCTTCCCGCCACAGCTCCTGTTTAAACAGCCCTTCCTTGACAAAGCCGCATTTTTCATAGCATGCTATGGCCTGCTGGTTAAAGGCGAAGACCATCAGTTTCAACTTGTGCAGGTTCATTTCATCCCTGGCAAAGCGGATGAGCAGCTTTAGCGCGTCGGCGCCGAAGCCGCGGCCGCGAAAATCCTTATCCCCGATCATTATCCCGATTTCCGCCACGCGGTTTTTCCAATCTACCTTGGTAAAGCCGCACCGGCCGATCAATTGGCCCTCCAAGGTTTCCATCGCAAACTGGTATTCGCCCCTGGTGTAGCAGGTTTGCTGGTCTAAAAACCTTGCCTCATCTTCCCTGGAGGATGGGTACAAAATGCCCGAGGACATGCCCCGCACAGTCAGATAATCGTTCATGTAGCCCCAGTGGGCTTCCACATCGCCCCGCTCGAATGCCCGAAGGCGCACCAGCTCTCCCTGATACATTACATCCCCGCCATTTTTTCATTATTCTGCCGGGGAAAGGCCATGTTTATTCCTTGCGGCGCGCTTCCCATTCCTCACGCAGCACACTCATCAAAATGACATCCATGTAAACGCCGTTTACATAGCGGGCGCGGCGCTTTACGCCCTCTTGTACAAAGCCTGCCTTCTGGTAACAGGCGATGCCCCGTTCGTTTCCGGCATAAACATCCAACTGCACCCTGTGCAGGCCAAGCCGCAAGAACGCATGCTCCAGTAAAAGGGTCAGCGCCTGCTCGCCAATGCCCACACCCCGCTTTTCTGCCCGGCCGATTACAATACCCACGGTGGCGCAGCGGTCGATCCAATCAATATCCATCAAGTCCGCTTGGCCAAGATACGCCTGGGTTTCCTTGTCAGCAATAACAAAGCATGCCTCCCGCCGGCTGCCTGATAAACGCATTTCCAAAAAGTCATCGCTGTTTTTTACCGTTTGAGGCCAGACGAACAGGTTGGAAAGATACTTTGTGGTGTCCATGTCATTGACCCATTCGGTAATATTGTTCAGATCATCCCTGCGGTATTCCCTGAGCATAACACTTTTGCCATATACATGCGGCATCGTCTCACCCTTTCTGCCCTCTCTTGTTCGTTTCATAAATGAAAACGGCGGGATGCACAAGCCGCATCCCGCCGGCAAAAGACCTCTTAATGTTTACCGCCGCAGCAACCACCCTCATGGTTGTGGCCGCCGCAGCAGCCGTCCTCATGATTGTGATCGTGTCCGTGGCCACCGCAGCATCCGCCCTCATGACCATGGTCATGGCCGCAACAGCAATCTTCCTCATCACCCAGGGAACCGCTCAGCTTCTCCTGCATGTACTTTTGGAACACTGCCTGAATGATATCCTCCTCCGTGACAACCTCAAAGGTCATCTCACCATCCGGGGAGTCGGAAAGCCGCGTGATCAGCAGCTGCTCCTCATCATTCTCGTCGTTTTCCATCTCCACCAGCACCACATATTCCTGCCCGGCATAGGGCAATATGGCGCCATAGCGGAAGCGGTACACCGTACCGTCGGGGCCGGTCAGTTCCACCACGGCATCCGATAGCTCCTGCGCATCCAGCTCCTCGTGAGGCGCATTGGGATTATTCGTCATCTTCTTCCTCATCCTCGCCGTCTTCGGGAATGGCGTCATCCTCTTCCTCAACGGCAGCCACAAATTTATCAAATACTGCCTGCAGCACATTGTCATCTTCAATGGTTACATAGCAATCTTCGCCCTTGTCATCCTTCTCCATTTTGAGAATGACGACTTCGCCCTCTTCATTCTCTTCGTCTTCCTGGGCGGCCATCAGAACGATATAATAGTCCCCTTCATGTTCTACGGTCATCAGGTGCTCAAACTCAACGGCTTTGCCCTGCTCATCCACCAATTCAATGATATTGCCTTCGCCATCCATGGTTATGTCCTCGCTTTTTTGATTTCTATCGACAGGCATTGCGCCGCTGTCGAACCATTGTTGCAGGATCACCGCCGCAGCCACCTTATCCACCGTCATACGGCGGTCTTCCCTTCGCATGCCGCCGTCCACCAGCGCCCGCTCTGCCGTCACCGTCGTAAGCCGCTCGTCCTGAAAGAACACATTCAAGCCGGCCTTTTCAAGCTCTGCCGCAAAGGCGCGAACTTTTTGCGCCTGTCCGCCCTCGCTGCCGTCCATATTCCTAGGCAGGCCGCACAGCACATGATGGGTATCATACTCCTGGCATACGGATAGGATATGACGCACATCAGGGCCATAACCCACCCTGCGGTACACAGATACGGGCTGGGCAATAAGCCTTCCGGGGTCGCTCACCGCAATGCCAATCCGAACGTCCCCGATATCCAGCGCCAGCACCCGTTCGTCCATTTCATCCTCCGCCCTATAAAACAATCATCATCCTGCCTGAGGTTAAATAGACTGCCCGGAAAGATAATACCGGACGATCTCTTCCAGCAGCTCATCCCGCTCCACACGGCAAATCATGCTGCGTGCCTGGTTGTGGCTTGTGATATAGGTTGGATCACCGGAGATAAGGTAACCTACGATCTGGGTGATGGGATCGTAGCCCTTTGCCTGCAGCGCGCGGTACACATACCTGAATATATCATTGGCCTGATTTCCGCTTTCTGTCAGCGGGGGCAGTTTCGTCGTATCAAATGCGTCGGGCATGGGTTTCCCTCCTTTCCCGGACCTGAATCCATTATACACCAGCAGCGGTGCTTTTTCAACGAGGCTTTGCCAATTTCTACATACTTTCGCCCCAAAGCCACACATTTACACCTGCGTGTTATCGCGTCTTAGCATGCGTAAACCGCCTCGCAGGGAAACCACCACCGGCACCGCCAATAACATGCCGGCTACGCCGCCCAGCAGGCCGCCTGCAGAAATCGTTAAAAGAACCGCCACGGGATGCAGCCGTGTCGCGCCGGACATAAGGTAAGGAGAGATCATTCCTCCTTCCAACTGCTGCACCAGAATCACCACTGCCATTGCCCAAGCGACACGACTTAAGCCCAGCGGCAGGGTAAAGAGAAACACCGGCACCGCACCTAAAATAGGGCCAACATACGGCACCATTTCCAATATCCCCATTAACAAGCCCAGCAAAAGCCAGGCGGGTACGCCCACAATCAACAGCCCCAGAGATGTCAGCGTGGCAATGGCACCGGATATCATTAATTGCCCACGCCAGAACCCGCTGATCTCTCTGCGCATCTCCCTGAAGATAGACACCGCCTTGCGCCTATACACGAGCGGCACCCACAGCGACATGCGCTGCGCCAGTTCCTCCCTATCCCGAAGGAAATAAAACGCAATCACCGGCGCCAGAAACAGCTTGGATAAGCTGCCTGCCCAGCTGCCGGCCTTACCCATGAGCGTGGGCAAAACAGTGCCCGCCACCTCTTGTACCTTATCCATCATCATCTTCTGTGTGCCTTCATCCATGGGCACCCCCTGGCGGGCCAGCCACTGCTGTGCAGACTCCAGTTTCATACGCAGCTGATTCAAGATGTCAGGCAGCATGGCTGCCAGCTGTCCTAACTGCCGCCAGAGAAGCGGAACAAAAACAAGCACAAACGCTACTGCGATTCCGCTGATCACAATCATGGATAGTGATGCAGCAATGGATCTCGGCAGTTTTTTTTCCACCCTGCGGCAAATGGGCAGCGCAGCCGCCATGACCAGCAGCCCCAGGAATATCTGAATAACAAGTGCCCAAAGCACTTGCCAGAGAATGAGCACAGATAATAAAAGCGCGATGGCCAGCCCTTTTATAAGCTGCTTGTTCGCGCCGGCGGTTTTGCGTTTTTCTCCCTCATAGGTTGTCATGAATCCTCTCCCCCAGCAAGGGATGTCCCAAGCAATTATTTTGGTGTATGACAGGAACGGGGAAACCGAGGCATCCCCGTTCCGACTGCCGCGTATTTATCGTTCGTAATGAAAGCAGTCTATCCCAGATTTCCATTGCCTGATCAGCGTATATCTGTCACCAATTTCTGGCGGCACGGCGAAGGTTTTCCGCTTCGCGCAAAACCGCTTTACGCCATTTGTTGCCGTTAGGCATCATCATCAATCCGGCGCCAATAGCAAAACCCAACGCCCCAGTTGCGGCCATTTTCCCTAACCTCATCTTTTCCCTTCATCTCCCTTCCTTTTATCCGCTTTCCCATTCACCCTGTCCATGGCCGGCACCAGCACAAACGGCTGTGCTTTTTCTTTTTTGCGTGCAGTACTGGTACCTTCCTGCTGCTTGCGCAGCACGAAGTCTTTGGCCAGCCACCGGCCATGAAGCAGATCGTCCAATGGTCCATTGGAGATTTCCAGCGCCTCCACCTCCAACGTCTCCGGGTTGATCAGCGCATCCGTTACTGTTCCCAAGCGAAGGCCTGTGGTATCCTGCACGCGCCCAAGATGGAATTCCGCTTCCTTCGGCGGCTTTTTCAAATCGCCAGAAATTAGCACAGAAACTCCACCGATTGTCTGAATATTCTCGCGATCAACCCACTTGGCTCCACCAATTCCTTCACGGACAATAATTCCGTGTAGTTTTCTCCCACTTTCCTCAAGCACTGCTTGCTCTAGCAGCCCTACCGTTTTTCCGCCGCGGATTACAGGCAGTCCGATCAGGCCCTGGATACCAGCCACCATTTTGCTCCTTTCAGCCGTTCCTATTGAAAGCGGACGGTTCATGCGTATTTTTCCCTGCCACGCTTCTGACATGCGCATTATTGCCACTGCAAAAAAATGCCTGTAAAGAAAATTGAATGACGATCTCCCCAAGACATCCCTTGCTTGGCAGAAGTTGGTTATACGTGACTGCTGCAATACCATTTTGCCCACAAGCAATTTGACAACCACCTTCAACATCTTGCGAAATTTGTAAAATTATGATATAAGATAAAAACAAGCCCACTTCCTTTAAGCGATCATGTCTGATTCTCTTTAGCGAAGCCTATCCCGCACAATGGGAGCAATGGTAAGGAATGATTTTCATGGATAGCATACCGCAGGAATCTTTGGAACACTATAAAGCCCTCTATGAAAAGTATCAGCTGCTTGCCGAAAATACGGTGGAGTGCATCTGGTTGATGGATTTTACCAATAAGCGGTTCAGATATATCAGTCCGTCTATTTTTCAACTGCGGGGTTATACGCCCGAAGAGGCTATGAAGGAGTCGCTGGAAGAATCATTAACGCCAGAATCGCTGGCAAAGATGAATAAGATTGCCAAGCAGGTGTTTGATGCTGCAGCAGCGGGCGAATATAGCCCAGACGGCATCTCATCCGTACATGAGTACCAGCTGTATTGCAAGGATGGATCGATCAAGGATGTAGAAATATCCACCCGGATCATGTTGAATGAAAAAGAAAACACCATTGACGTTTTAGGCGTATCCAGAGACATCAGCCAGCGCAAAAGACTGGAAGCGGCGCTCAATCAGGAAATAGAAGAAAAAAACCGCCTGATCGAAAAGCTAAGCGCGAATGAAGGGGAACTGCTCCGTCTTGCCAATGAACTGAAATCTAAAAACACCTTGTTAAACTCTCTGATTAAAACAGACAATATGACAGGGGCTCACAGTCGTTATTATTTTGAACAACGGGTTCATAACGAAATGCAGCGGGCAAAAAACTACAGCCTGCCCCTTTCCATTATCTTTTTTGATCTGGACCATTTTAAAACCATCAACGACAGCTTTGGCCATGATGTCGGGGACGAAGTGTTGATTAGCGTCGCCTCCATAGCAGAAAAATTTATCCGCATGTCGGATTTGTTTGCCCGCTGGGGCGGAGAGGAATTCATGATTCTTTTGCCCAGAACAGACCTGAGTGAAGCAACCAGGCTGGCAGAAGAACTGCGCATCCTCCTATCCCAAACTCCCTATTCCATTGCGGTCAGCGTTACAGCCAGCTTTGGCATTGCACAATGGGAAGCCGGTGAAACCTTTGAACACTGGTTCAAGCGGGTGGATTATGCGCTGTACCGTTCCAAGAGCAACGGCCGCAACCGTGTCACCGCCTACCGGACGACAGAAAGCCTGCCCGCTGCTGTCGTGCGGCTGGAATGGCGCGGCAAATGGGAAAGCGGAAACAAGCTGATTGACGGCCAGCATAGGGAGCTGTTACACTTGTCTGACAGGCTGCTGGATCTATCTCTATCCTGCAACGGACGCGATTCAGTCTTACAGGCCCTTGAAGCGCTGCTTACACACGTGGTGCTTCACTTTACAGACGAAGAGCAGCTGCAGCGGGATGTGGGATATCCGGAATATGCCGAGCACGCCCAAATACACCAGGTGATTACCGAAAAAGCACTGGTGCTAAAGAAGCAATTCCTAAAAGGCGAAATCAAAGCAACCGCTTTTTTCTCCTTCCTGGTGGACGAGGTGATTATGGGTCACCTGCTAGCGGAAGATACGAAATTCTTCCCCTATACCAGGGATAAAACACTGCATCCCTTTGATACGGATGACTGGGAAAAGTTAATGTAGACACTGAAAAATGAAATGAGAGCCCGCCTTTTGCAAGCGTGCTCTCATTTCATATATCACTTTTTCCATTTCTCCCACGTCTGCAAAAACGCTTGCGGCAAGGGTGCTTCAAATTGCATCCGTTGGCCTGTGGAGGGGTGGGTGAAAGCAAGCGTTCTGGCGTGCAGCATCAGGCGAGGCGCAGGCAGGCCGTTCTTCCGGCCATAGATAACATCCCCCGCTACCGGATGGTGGATGGAGGCCATATGCACCCTGATTTGGTGCGTGCGGCCAGTAATTAGGTGCACATCCAAGAGCGAAGCGCTTTTCAGTTCCTCCAGCATGGTCCATTCTGTTACCGCCGGCCGTCCCGCAGGATCAACAGCCATACGCTTTCTATCTGTCTTGCTGCGGGCAATCGGTGCATTCACCACACCGGAGAATTCCTTCATCAGCCCTTCTACCACGGTCAGGTAATGCTTTTCCATCTCCCGATCCTGCAGTTGCCGAGAAAGCTCCACATGGGCGCTATCCCGCTTGGCTACCAGCAAAAGACCTGAAGTATCTTTATCCAGCCGGTGCACAATGCCTGGGCGCATTACGCCGCCTATGCCGGATAAATTGCTTAAATGAAACAAAAGTGCGTTGACAAGCGTTCCGTCCTCGTTGCCGGCGGCGGGATGCACCACCATGCCGCAGGGCTTCTCCACAACAGCCAGGTCATCGTCCTCATATAGAATGCGCAAGGGAATATCCTGCGCGATGACTTCCGCCGGCTTATCCTCCGGGAGAAAAAGCGTAAGCAGAGCGCCACCCCTGGGCTTTACGCCAGGCTTTTGCTCCACTTTTCCATCAATGCACGCCTGCCCCTCCCGAATCAACTGCCCAATCCGCGATCTGGTCAGCGCAGACGCTTCGCTTAAAAGTACATCCAGCCTGCTTACGCCATCGGCCTGACAGGCAATCTTTTGTTGTTCCATCATGGTAAAAGAGGCTTCTCCTCCTTCTTTTTCCAATCACCTGGCCGAAACAGCAGGCTGATACACAGCATGACTGCTCCCAGGCTGATGAATATATCCGCCACATTGAATATGGCAAAGCGGATGAACAGCAGGTCAAACATATCCACTACATAGCCAAAAAGCACCCTATCCAAAAGGTTCCCTGCCATACCGCCTATGATGCATAAAAGGGACAGCTCTGCCCACCGGCCCAGCTTATAGGGCCGCAGGGAGACAGCTACAATAACAACAGCCGCCAAGCTCAATGTCACAAGCAGCCACCGCTGCCCCGATAAGACTCCAAAGGCCATGCCTGTGTTCTCCACATAGACAAGGCGCAGCATGCCCGGCCATGGAATGATACCCCCAGGCTGCAAGGCCAGCGATTGCTGGGCCCATATCTTCGTCAACCTGTCTGCAACAAAAATGCAAACCGGCAGTAAAAAAAGCATTACGCCCCTCCAGAACTTTTTTTTCATTATATCATGAGCCCTTTTCGCTGTCATCTATTTCAGATTATCCTGCACCATAGCCACAATTTTTGCTAAAAAATCGCCTATCACCGGCAGGTTTCTGTTGGCCAGGTCTTGCAGGATAAGCACCACCACCGCGCCCAAAATCGTAAAGCCCACCGCCGTGCCAAGGCCTCTTGCCACACCGCCTATGAAATGGTTCAGCAACATCCGCTTTTTATTATCGATATACTCTATGTACTCCGCCAGCCGCAGCCGTTCGGTTGATTCCATCCATTGACTGATTTTTTCCTTGACATCCGGCGGCCAATCCTTCATGGGCATGCGCCTCCTGTTTTCGGCATATTGGTTTACTAATGCATAGTAACCCGTTTCTTGCTTCCCAATAGTTTCTCCCGAATTATGCTATCCATGCGCAAGGAATGTACGGAAAATGAAACATATGCTTGATCCCTTGCCATTATGGCAATATACGGATATACTGGAATATCATCGCAATGGAGGTATTCTCAATGAAGAGCATCAAGCCAGGCCGCGGCCCGTCTGGTATGGGGTTTATCGGCAGCATCATCGCTGTCGTCTTTGGCATACTGTGGATTGTCGTTGCCTCCAGCATTACCCGGCCCATGAATCAGTTCTCTTCCTTTGGATTTGAGCCAGATCCTGTGGACTCTGCCTTCTCCATCTTCCCGCTTTTCGGCCTCTTGTTTATTGCCGGAGCCATTGCAAGCGCTGTTTATAACTATAAAAACTACAAAGGCAAAGACCGTTATTCCATTATCGATATCGTTGATTCCAGCGAAGAAAGCGATCCGCTGAATGAAAAGGCTGCAGGCCGTGCCGGACAGGCGCAGACGAGCAACCCTGCCGGTAGCTTTTGCACCGAATGCGGCCGCAGGCTGGATGGTGATTTTGCGTTTTGCCCCGGTTGCGGAAAAGCTTTGGTAAAGAACAAGTAAGGGGGCGTTTGTATGGATAAGCAAGCAATCAAGCATCTACTTTTGAGTCTTGGCGCCGATGTCTGCGGCATTGCTTCCGTAGACGATTTTCAGGATGCGCCGCAAGGCTTTCACCCCCGTGACATATTTGATGCCTGCCGGTCTGTAGCCGTCTTTGCCATTGCCATCCCTTCCACATTGTATGGTGCCGATACACGTATCGTATACAATCACGCAAACAACGGCAGCCTGGCGGAAATCGACCGCATCGCATTTGCAGCCTGCCGCAAGCTGGAAGCTCAAGGGATCACATGTGTGCCTGTCCCATGTGATGGGCCGTATGAGCACTGGGAACCGGAGCGCCTGCATGGCCGGGGAGTATTGTCCATGCGCCATGCTGCTGTGCTGGCCGGTATTGGCAGCATGGGGAAAAATACGCTGGTCATGAATAGGCGTTTTGGCAACAGACTGAACATTGGCGCCTTTCTTACCGATCTGTCCCTTGAAAGCGATCCGCGGGCGGAAGAACTATGCATTGCTAACTGCCGCCGCTGCCTTGATGCCTGCCCGCAAAATGCGCTGGATGGCGTAACCGTACGGCAGGATTTATGCCGCCCCCACACCTACGGCGTAAATGGACGGGGTTTTTCGGTATGCAACTGCAACCGGTGCCGTACGGTGTGCCCATTTGCCAAGGGAACAGTCAGTACAGCAGCGCAATGAGATCACAGAAATGTCCTTATGAAAAAACATGGAAATAATGAAGGAAATTGCATAATTATAGGGAATTATAAGAGATAGCTATCTACAAAAGCATGGCCTCTATGTCATTTTTTGGGGGAGGTTGAGCCACCAATGGTGCCAGCGGAAAAATCTGCCACCCCCCGCCGACCCTTCCGCCAAGGCTTTGTGGTTTTGATTGCGCTGGTGCTATTCATATTTGGTTCCGTTTACATAGCAACTGCAAACGTTTCCCAGATACAATCGCTCAGAGACCAGGCTTTGACGCTGGCCAAGTCTGCAAGCGTATATTTGCCTGTTGAATGGATAAAAGCGCTGGATGTGAATGAAAGCGACCTTTCTAAAAACACCTATCAGCTGCTGAAAGAAGGTCTCATTCGTTTAAAAGCATTAAACTCTGATGTCGCGTTTACATATTTGCTTACACAAATAGATGGCCAGTACTACTTTATGGCGGATTCTGAATCTCCCCAGTCAAGCAGCTATTCTCCCCCGGGCCAACTTTATTACGAAGCGCCTGAAATCTACAAATCTTCTTTTTCAGATGGTAATGCGGTGATTACCGAGCCTGTAACCGACCGTTGGGGCAAGTGGTACAGCGTGCTGGTACCCATTGCAGACCCTGATAATGGCCGGACCATTGCCATGCTGGGCATGGACTACGACGCGGTAACTTGGACGAGTATCGTCAGAGAACATATTCTTAACGCTGTGGCAGCGATTGGTCTTACCTTCTTGCTGGTCGTATTACTATACAGCATGTACAGGCACAGCAAAGCTGGACGACAGCGAAGCGCTGTTCCGCACCGTTTTTCATCAGGCTCCTTTTGGCATTGCCATTGTTGATGATTATCACAATGTATCCAGTATGAACGCCATGTTTAGCAAAATCATGGGCCGTACAAAAGAAGAACTCAATCAACTGCTCTGGTCAGACATCACAAACGAAAACGATGTGACTGAAGAATCAGACTATTTTAAACAATTTGAAGCCGGCGAAACAGACGGCTACAGCATGGAAAAGCGTTTCATCCGCCCCGACGGTACATGCATATGGGTTCAGGTCGTAATTGTCCAGCTGAAACTAAGCAATAGCAAGGAGCAAAAGCATCTTTGCATCCTCTATGACATTCAGGCTCGAAAGCAGGCCCAGGAGGATCTCAAAGAAAGCGAGCGTAGCAAATCGGTTCTCCTGTCGCATCTGCCAGGCATGGCTTACCGCTGTCTAAATGATAAAGACTGGACCATGCAGTTTGTTTCGGAAGGCTGTTTTGAACTCACTGGATATCCGCCAGAGAGTCTGCTTTTCAATCGGGATATTACCTTTAACGACCTGATCGAACCGCGATACCATTCTTACCTGCGCAGTGAGTGGGACAGGGTCCTGGCATTAAAGGACACCTTCCGCTGTGAATACCAGATCATCACTGCCGGTGGCGATCCAAAATGGGTGCTGGAGATGGGTCAGGGTATATATGATACACATGGTCAGGTAGAAGCGTTGGAAGGCATTGTCATAGATATCACAGAATCAAAGCGCCAATTGTCTCAAATACAGCATTTAAACAACCATGACTTTTTGACAGGTATTTATTCCAGAAAATATTTCGAAGAAGCAAAGCGGCAGTTGGATCATTCGGATTACTATCCGCTTTCCATTATCATTGCCGACATTAACGGTATACGTATGCTCAACAATGCCTTCGGCTATGAGCAAGGCGATATGGTGATTGCGCAGATTGCCGGCATTTTGAAGCGCTGTTGCCGCAAGGATGATATCATCGCCAGAACAGGCGGTGATGAGTTTGGTATTCTCCTGCCATGCACCGGTCAGGAGGAATCTTACCGCATCGCACAGAGCATGAAAAAAACATGCGAGGATGCTAACTTTGACAAGCTGGGGCAATCAGTGCGCATCAGTCTTTCTTTGGGCTGCGGCACAAAAACATACACCACTGAGCAGATAGATGCCATTGAAAGAGAAGCGGAGGAAAACCTGCACAAGAATAAGATACTGGAACAAAAAAGCTACCACAACGCCATGCTCACCTCCATTATGGCTACCATGAATGCCAGAAGCCAGGAGACAGAGGAGCATGCCCTGCGCTTGGTATCCCTTTCTCGCATGGTCGGCGTACACCTCGCCCTGCCGCAAAAGAGCCTGGATGATCTGCAGCTACTAGCCATGCTGCACGATATCGGCAAAGTCGGCATCGACGACCGTATTCTAAATAAACCCGGCAAACTCAGCGAAGAAGAATGGATGATCATGAAAAAACACCCCGAGATAGGTTACCGTGTAGCCAATTCTCTGCCAGAACTGGCATCCATCGGGGAATACATCCTAACGCACCATGAGCGTTGGGATGGAAAGGGGTATCCTAGGGGTCTCATGGGAGAAGAAATCCCGCTGCTATCCCGCATCCTGGCCGTAGTGGATTCCTATGACGCCATGACCGAGGAGCGGGTGTACAGAAAAAAGCGAAGCCATGGTGAAGCGATGGAAGAAATCATGAACAATTCCGGGTCACAATTCGATCCTGCCATAGTAGAGATATTTGCTCACTGCATGCGTTGAGGCATGCCTGCATTTTGCTGTAAATGGAGCGGGTTTTATGAAGAGAGTTTGGGTACTTTTCGCCTTTCTCTGCTTTGCCATATGCTTTATGCATGCGGGGAATGCAGCCGAAGAGCCTTCCCTATCGGATATATCCATGCTGGATCAGCATGGCGCCATGATGCTGCTCATTGATGCCGATACAGGCAATATTGTATATGCAAACAAAGCGGCCGTCTCTTTTTACGGATATTCCAAGGAAGCATTACTTTCCATGAAGATATCACAGATCAATACACTGTCTGAAAAGAAAATTGCCGAAGAGATGCAGGCGGCGCAAACGGAAAAGAGAAATTTCTTTACATTTGAACACCGCACCAGCAGCGGCGCTATCAAAACGGTTGAGGTTTATTCTTATCCCGTTCAATTGTCAGACAAGCGCGTACTGTATTCCGTTATTCATGATGTCACAGACGCTGCAGCACTTGCTGCAAAGCAAAGCCAGCTTGAAACCTTTATATTTATTGCCGGCGCTATCACCATAGCTGCGCTGCTATTCTTATCCTTGGCACTTTTCAAAAGCCGGCAGCGTATCAAAAGCGCTAAGGATGCCGTTGAATATTCCGAAAAACTCCATCGTACCTTTATCGATGCAGATGACAGCATGATCTATTTAAAAGACGAAAACCTCAAGTATATTTTCGTAAATAAAGCAACAGAGCAGTTTTATCAGCGAAGGAAGGACCAGATCATCGGTCAAAGCGACTTTGATTTATCTGATAAAGCCTTCGCTCAAATGCGCCGTATAACCGATCTGAAAGCTTTGCAGGAAAAGCAGGTTGTATTTGACGAGGTGGAATGGGACGGCAAGGTTTACAAAACGCTCAAATTTCCAGTAACGCTGCCCAATGGCAAAGTGGGACTTGGTGCTTATATTACGGACATCACCAAGACTAGAGCATTTGAAATACAGCAGGAGAAGAACGCGCGGCGTAATAAAATCCTCGCTGATATGCTTTCTATCAGCTTTGAAAGCACACAGGCGGAGCTTGAATATGTTATCGGTGAGATACTCAAACTCACAGAGAGCCAATATGGTTATATCTACTTATACGACGAAGAGAAGCGCCGCTTTTCTCTCATTTCCTGGTCAGACAGTGTTCAGGAAGCCTGCGGCATCAAGGATCAGCAATCCGATTGCGACTTGGACAAAACAGGTGTATGGGGTGAGGCCGTCCGGCAGCGAAGGCCCATTATTATCAATGATTATGATGCGCCTAACGATTTAAAGAAGGGCTTGCCGCAAGGACATATCAAGTTAAAATCCTTTATGTCTGTGCCGGTGATCATCGATCAAAAGATTGTCGCTGTCGTCGGCGTTGCCAATAAGGCATCTGACTATGACGAAGATGACGTCCGAGAGACCATGTTGTTAATGTCTGGCGTTTGGAATGCGGTCACCAGGCGCGAAACACAGGAGAAGCTTTCCCTGGAAAGGAAAAAATATCAGCAGACGCTGCTTTCCATTGGTGACGGGGTGATGGTGGTGGATGAGCATGGGTTGATAGAAATTCTCAACCCGATTGCCGAAGAACTCATTGGCTGGCCGCTGCACAGTGTTATCGGCAAGCCGTATAAGGACGTGTTTTCTCTCTCTCACGAGCAGACAGGAAAAGCGATTAAGGATCCCATCGCCGCCGCGCTTGAGACGCAAGCTGTTCAGGAAATGGAGAATCATGCCGTTTTGACATCCAAAAATGGTACGCGCTATTGCTTGGAAGACAGTGCATCGCCTATCAAGGATGAATCCGGTGCAGTTATCGGTGTTGTTCTAGTCTTCCGAAATGTTACTGAAAAAAAAGAGCAGCAGCATGAGATAGAATATTTGAGCTTTCACGACTCGCTGACTGGGCTGTATAACCGCCGCTTCTTTGAAGAGGAGCTGCGCAGGTTGGATACACCCCGCAACCTTCCCATATCCATTCTCATTGGCGACGTCAACAATCTCAAACTGACCAATGATATATTTGGCCACACCTATGGGGATCAACTGCTTAAACGCTTGGCGCATGTTCTTAAAAAAATATGCCGGGCCGATGATATCATAGCACGATGGGGTGGAGATGAATTCTCATTGCTGCTTCCAAAGACAAGTCTTGAGGAAGCGAGGCAGATAGCCGCGCGCGTGCGGGATGAGTTTTCAAAAGAAAGGATCAGAGCTGTTCAAGGCAGTATTTCCATGGGAGCTGCTGTGAAGCTAGGCAATGAGAATGATATCATTGACATCGTTAATAAGGCTGAAGAGGAAATGTATACATCCAAGATCATGGAGCACAGCGAACTGGCGAAGGACACGCTTCATACGATTGTTCAAATGCTGCATGAAAGCAGTCCTCGCGAACGAGATCACGCCGAGGGTGTCAGCCGCCTGTGCCAGGCCATGGGCAAAAAGCTGAACATGTCGGAGGATGAAATCAAGCGGCTGTATGACGCCGGCTATTTGCACGACATTGGCAAGGTGGTATTGGACAGCAAGCTTCTTGCCAACCAGTTCAATCATTTGTCTACGATGGAATGGAATGAAATCAAACGCCACCCTGTTGTCGGATACCGTATTCTCAATTCGTTTGACGATACGCTGGATATTGCGCAAATCGTGCTCGCCCACCAAGAGCGCTGGGATGGCACCGGATACCCCAAAGGGCTAAAGGGTGATGAAATACCGCTGGCGGCCCGTATTATCGCACTGGTGGAAAGCTATGAACGCAAGCGCTCCGGTGCGGATAACAAGGAGGCCATGGGCAGGGATGAGGCGCTGAAGGCCATTTTACAGGCGAAAGGATTGCATTTTGATCCGCAGCTCACGGACTTATTTGTCTCCATGATTAATGCGGATACTTCAGAATTTGAAATTTAAACTTCACACTTTTAATGAGTGCCCTAGCAATATCCTTATTGTTAGGGTTTCTTTCCTAAACTCATTATATCAGAATGATTAGTGCTGTACAGGAGTTCATTTGCTTCTAGGTATAGAAGACAAAGGAATTCCAGCGCAAAAATGGAAGACACTTTATTTATTGCCATTAATTTGATACAATTGATGGGCAGCTTGAGTATTAGCTGCACAATAATGCTGAATTTCTTTGAGGTATTATGCAATGGCTATTGAGAGCAAAGATATAAAGCTCCTTTGGGGACGATCTGCTGGGCTTTGTGCACATTGTAGAACCGACCTTACATACGTTCTTACATCTCAAGAAGTCTTTACAATTGGAGAAATGGCCCACGTTATTGCCAGAAAAGAGAATGGCCCACGTGGCTCTGAGGCTATAGATCCTGAGTTAAGAGATTCATATCAAAACCTTATCTTATTGTGTAATAATCATCATGAAATGATAGATAAATCGCCACAGAGTTATTCGGTGACTCAGATTCTTGAGTGGAAACAGATGCATGAGGAATTTGTTAGAAGTAAGCTGGCGGGAGAATATTATCCCGACAAACCTGCGCTATTTGAATCTATCAAAAGAATTCTGGCAGAAAACCACTCAGTGTATAAACAGTATGGCCCAAAATCTCAAGTTGCACTAAGAAATCCCATGTCTTTGGCGAAAGAAATATGGGATGCACAAAAACTTGTGACGTTAATACCAAACAACAAAAAAATTGTTAATCTAGTGGAAACGAATACAGCATATCTCACAGGCCAAGAATACAATCTGTTTATCGAATTTAAGATGCATGCCTTATCATTTGAGAACAATGCTTATGAACGCCAAGATGATGAAAGTGTCACTTTGTTTCCGGGAGAGTTTAGAGAAATGATTTTTAATGGAGGTTTATAAAATGGGGAAGAACACAGATAGGCCAAGAAGTGATAGTGTCGCATTCTTCGAAAGCGTTTTGTCGGGGCATGATAACATCGAAACTTGGCGTAAGGCACAGGATCAGGTCTACAAAATATGCCGAAGTAGGGGTTGTGATATTACTGTCTACATTACCGATTTATACACAGTCGGATTAGCAGACTACCATAATATCAAAGAGGCAGTTCCTGATGTTGATGCCATCGTCACTTTATCAGGATGGAATGGATATACTCATCAGGCAAAGACAACTGCCCGAAGACAAGGTGTTGGAATTTTTGTTGTGAGTGAATTTTTGGGAGCTATAAACTATGAACGAATTACACCCTATATTAAGTATAATTCTGAAGGAAAGCCTGTTACTTACTGGCACGACGACGATGATAACTAACATTTTCCTTTTTGGTTCTGCCTTATATTCTTTGTCTCCTTCTGATATTGACCTGTTAACTATCTATCGTAACTCACATACTAGCAATTATAGAAATTTGATGCAACTAAGAGAGTGTGTGCGAGTTAAGGTTAAGAGGGACCTTGGAAAAGAAGTAGATATGGTTATACTAAATGAAGATGAATATCACGATAGCGTGTACGAATCTTTAGAAAAAGTAGTATTGATCGCTTAGTATGCTATATAGTGTTCTATTAGATTGGAAGAACCTAACCATTCTAATTTCGCTCATTTAGTAAACTGAATAGGCGGTCCCAAATTCTCTGGAACCACTCTTTATGTTCTGGTGTGTAATCATGTTTTCAGGCTGTAGTAATGCAACAGCAACCACACAAAGTACAATTGGCTTAGAAATAAAACCCCTAGGCGAAAGTTTTATATCGCCCAGGGGTTTTATTTGGATTGAGGTTATTGAGCAGACCCCTTACAGGATCTCCAGAATCACCATTTCGGCAGCATCGCCGCGACGGGGTCCCAAGCGGTAGATGCGGGTGTAGCCGCCTGCGCAGCCCTTTTCCGCATTACGTGCCTTGAACTTGGGTCCAATTTCACGGAAGAGCTTTTCGA
>JAEWSC010000071.1 GCA_023398575.1 Bacillota bacterium
GAATCACTGTTGGAGATCACCACGGAGGATGCGGCCGCCTATGTTACACAGGCGGCACGGTTTACCTCCAACAAGCTGTTGCGGCTGCTGGATTTATTTATGCGGGTGGAAACGGAGATCAAGTGGGCATCCTCACCCCGTATCGCCTTGGAAGCTGCTGCGATAAAAGCCTGCCTGCCAGCTGGCGAAAATAGTGTGGAGGATTTGCTGGAACGGGTAGCAGAGCTGGAGCGCAAGGTGCAAAGCGGTGTCATTGCCGCGCCGGCAGCAGCCTCTCCTGCCCCAAAACCGGCTGTAGCGGAGGCGAAGGCACAACCCCAGACGGTAAAAGCCTCAGCTCCTGAGAAAAAGGCAACAGATGGTACGATGGCGCCTCAAAAAGTATGGGATTTGACTTTGCAAAGCTTAAAAAAGTCGGACGCTAGCCTTTTTGCGCAACTGGCTTCCTGCGCCTTCGGTGGGATCAAGGAAAATATCTGCAGGGTGGTAGTGCCCAAAACAAATTCCTTTGCCATCAAGTACCTAAACGGCGATGCACGGAAAGCGGCGGTCTCGGCAGCAATTTTGGATATAACGGGAAGCCGTATGCAGTTTGAAGCTGTGATGGCAGATGGAAACGATCCCAATCAGGAACGCAAGGAAAAGAATCTTGTACAAGAGTTGATTGCCGACTTTGGCAGGGACAAGGTTCAAATCGAGGAGGAGTAATTTGCGGCAGGCAGTGTTTTTTATCCCGGCGGCGGAGCGGGGAAGGCTGGCTTCGCTTTTCCCTGATCAAAATGGGCTTATTCGCTCCTGCCTGGATGGACGGATGGGTCAGGCGTATGGCGACCACCCCTTCGCACCCGGTGCTGTACTACTATGCAATGGAGACTTCGCCTGTTTTGGCGGTAACATTTTAACCCCAGCGGCAAAACAATTGGCCGGCAAGCTGGCGCTAGAAAAAAATAGAACCTGGCTGATACCTGCCCAAATGGGCTGGCGGGAGCATATTGACGCTTGGCAGCCCAACTCGATAATCGCAAGTACACGCTACGCGATGGAAGCAAGGGCGGCATTTGATAAAGCAAAGCTGGCAGAGATCGTGCAGACCCTGCCTGATGATTATGTATTGCAAGAAATCAACGCTCCTTTATATGAAAAAGCCATGGCGGAAGAATGGTGCCGGGACTGGTGCTCCCAATTTTCAGACGCTGCGGATTATGCTAGTAGGGGCATGGGTGTGGCAGCTATGAAAAATGGAGAACTGGTAGCGGGAGCCTCCTCCTATGTAGTGTATGATGGCGGAATTGAAATTCAAACAGATACGCGTTTGGATATGCGCAACCGCGGCCTGGCAGCTGCCTGTTGTGCCAAACTGATTCTTGACTGCTTGGTCAAGGGCGTGCATCCCTCCTGGGATGCGGCGAATGCAGTATCTTTTCACCTTGCGCAAAAGTTGGGGTATACTTTGAAAAACCCCTATGATATATGGGAGGTTTCTTTTTGATGGAGATTTCTTTGCTGACAGAACGCCTCCTTCTACGCCCCTTTGTGATGGAAGACGCAGAGGCAATTTTTCGCATGAGCCAGGAAGAAACGCTGAAGCTGCGCATGCCTGATCAAGTATATCAATCAGTAGCAGAAGCGGCAGAAATAGCCGCGTTTTTGATGGATAAAGCAAAAATAGAGGAGTGGCCCTTTGTTCTGGGGATCGCTTTACAAACTACAGGCGATTTAGTTGGGCATGTGGGACTTAGCCCGGTAGAAGAAGGTATTGAGATAGGTTATGCTATCGCCATGAATCATCAGGGAAGGGGCTATGCGTCTGAAGCGGTAGCAGCCTTTTCTAAATGGGCGGTCAATCATTTTTCACTAGCGGGCATATGGGCCATTCTCATGTCGGATAATCATCCTTCGAAAAAAGTGCTGGAAAGGGCCGGCTACAAGTACCAGTGGGGAAAGAAGAAAAAAGCTTTCGGCGGAGAGCATCTTTGCTTGTATTATCTGCATTCCACAGAGGTGCAGCCATGCAAATAACACGCCGTGATGCCCGCCGGTTTTTGCTGCTAAAGCATGGGTTACTGGGAGAAAAGCGTTTTTCTGGGGAAGAAGGTGTTCTGGCCTACATCCGTCAAGCGGGATGCATACAGTATGATCCCATCGACGTATGTGGCAGGAATGCGGATATTGTGCTGCAATCAAGGGTTGAATGTTATCGAGAAATCATGCTGGACAGGCTGCTGTATCAAGAGCGGCAGCTCATTGACTACTGGGATAAGAACATGGCCATCCTGCCTGTGGAGGATTGGCCTTGCTTTTCCCGCACCCGCAGGGAATACAGCGGGGAATGGGTACGCAGCTACGACATGCTTGAGCGGGAAGCACCGGCGATTCGGGAGGTACTTAAAAAACAAGGCCCATCCTTTTCTGATGATTTCGATGCGCGGCACAAGGTGGACTGGTATTGGTCAGAAACTACCGCGTCCCGGGCAGTGCTGGAGGCATTGTATTTCCGGGGGGAGCTTTGCGTTCATCATAAGCGCGGTACACAAAAGGCCTATGACTTTGCGGAAAATTGTCTGCCGTTTGAGATTTTGCATGCCCAAGACCCTTATCCTGATGATATTGAGCATGGAGCTTGGCGGTTGAAGCGGCGAATCGGCAGCGTGGGCATGTTGTGGAATAAGGCGTCAGATGCTTACCTTGGCTTGCCTGACCGGAAAACGGATCAGCGCAAGGTGTTGTTCGAGTTGCTTTTGAGCAGAAGGGAAATCACGCCGGTTTGTGTGGAAGGCATTCGTGAGCCGCTGTATATTCTCACAAAGGACGAGGAGCTTTTACAAAAAGCGGTTTCTGGTGACGTATTTATGCCAAGAACCCAGGTGCTGGCGCCGCTGGACAATATGCTCTGGGATAGAAAGCTGTTGGAAGTACTGTTTGATTTTTATTACCGCTGGGAAATCTATACCCCCAAGGAACAGCGGCAATATGGCTATTATGTACTGCCGGTGCTGCAGGGCGAGGAATTGGTTGCCCGCATTGAGTTGGAGACCGACCGCAAACGGGATGCTCTGCTTGTAAAGGGTTACTGGCCGGAGAAAGGAAAAAAGCCCGACAAGCGGGCTTTGAACAAATGCCTGAAGGAGTTTGCAGCTTTCCAATTGGTAAAGAAGGTTGACTGGTGGGATAATGGTTAAAAGTTTGGTAAGTAGTAGGTTGCATCTGCACCTTCTCCATTTGCAAACAGCAGATAAAGCCCGCCAAGTATTGCAAGGCCCACAATAACCGCGATGAGCACGCGCCAAGGGCTGACTGGTGACTGCCCGCCGGCCTTGCCTGTTTGCCCGTTGATGAGCACGTGAAAAATTTTGCTGTTGTAGGTAAAAGATGACAGCCACATAGGCAGCAGTGTAAGTTTGTAACGCACATTGCGGTGCTCAGACCGGATGCTGGTTACTTGTGCCTCATCAGCGCGGTGTAAAATGTCCTGCCTGGCCAGGTCACGCATAGCATCATCAATTTCCGCCTGTGCAGTCTCCCAACCTTCCTTTAAACTGACGGAAGGTTTTTCGCTTAAGAAGCCGCTTAAAAATCCAGCCTGATAGCGGCAAAGCATTTGCAAATCAAAAGGTCGCACGCGTGAGAGCAAATGCTCCTCCAACCTACGGCTGCCGGCCACCAGTACATCGTCAAAAACATTATGTACGATACCTCTGGTAGGCGACCAGCGGGTACGTTGCTCCTGACGCATTTCTGTTACCTGCTTGCCATCTCTGGTAACCGTAACGGGCACAGTCACGTAATAATGATGGCCTTCCTGACCAACATACAGAGAGGTAGTATCGGCATCGTATGTCCAATGAGGCATATATACGCCGGAAATCTTACCCAGCGTAGCCATACGTTTGGCTTTGGATGGAGCGAACCATCGCCGGTTCAGCCACTTGCGGAAGGAAGCTACGGCTTGCGGCTGTGTCGTCTGAAAGGGAATCACGCTTTCTGGGGCGATACCGGCTTCTGATTGATCGTTAAGCACATGAGGGCTTCCGCAAAAAGCGCAAAGTTCAGCGGTGGCGTTTGTCTCCAGCACCGTTTCTGCGCCGCAGCCCTGGCAGCGGATAACCCGGACGGCCACACCCCAGTCCTTCTGTGACTCAGTGGGGGCATCATGGATATCGTATTCCTGCGGCTGTTCAACAATCTTCTCCACCGGCGATTCAGTGCCGCAATACGGGCACTTGAGGTTTTGGCTTTCGGGGTCGAATACGGCCCGACCGCCGCAGCCGGGACATGCAAAGGTGCTGGCGGCTTCCCGGTTTTTTTGCAGCTCGGTCATAGGATTCCCTCCTGCATCATTGGAAAAATATCGTATTTAGTATATCATGGAAAAAAATGCGTGTAAACGTCACGATAAAAGGAGAAACACAGTGAGCAAGGCAAAACAGGCGATTCGGGATAGTCAATTCCGCTATAAAAAAGGGCTGGGTCAAAATTTTCTGTATGACGAAACGCTATTGCAGGAATTGGTGGATGCCTCCGGCGTGTCTGCAGACAACGGCGTATTGGAGATTGGCCCAGGCAGCGGCAGCATGACAGCAATGCTCGCAAAAAAGTGCAGGCAAGTGATCGCATTAGAGTTGGATGAAGCGCTTTTGCCTATATTGCGTGTCACGCTTGCGGCTCATAGCAATGTGACAGTGGTGCAGGGTGATGTACTCAAGACCGATTTGCGGGAAGTAACGGCACCATTGGGCGACCGGTTTTGCGTGGTTGCCAATATCCCTTATTATATCACATCCCCGCTTTTGACGCTGCTGTTGTCTGGCTCTTTGCCCATCAACCTGATGGCGGTGATGGTGCAAAAGGAAGTGGCGGACAAGATTATGGCTAAGCCCGGCACCGACGAATACGGCATGCTGGCGGTTCGGGCTCAATACCATTGCCGGCCATATATCGCAAAAATCGTGCCGGCCGAGGCGTTTACACCGCCGCCCAAAGTGGATAGCGCTTTTGTAGTAATGCCCTTCTTGCAGACGCCTGCGGTAGCGGTGAAGAATGAAAATACCTTCTTCCGCATAGCCGGCGCGGCATTTCTCATGCGGCGAAAAACCATGCTGAACAATCTTCAGTCTGCTTTTTCCATGACACGAGAGTCTGCCAGTAAATTGCTTACCGCTTGTGGATTAGATGAACGCGTACGTGGTGAAACACTTGACCTGACGACTTTTGCTGCACTGGCCAATACGTATGATGATACCATGGCATAAAGTGGAGAAATTGAGTGTGCATCCGTACCTTTTTTCGCATTATCCATTGTGAAGTATTGAAAGACAGAAGGTGCATTTTAGATTCATTTCTTTACTGTTTTTGGGAGAGTATTGCATCTGGAAGTGAGGCGTGTTACATTATTGCTCAACTATAAATTGTAAAGCAGCATTCTTTCGTCATCAAATAGTTGAGAATTGTTTAAAATATTTTTTTAACAATTGCAGGAAAAGAAAAGGTGCAAGCCGAACTATAAGAATTAGGGCTAAATTGTTTCGTTTTGCCAGTATTGGCAAAACCCGGTGCGCTAAAAGCAGCGCGCCATCATTATCATTATTTTATGGAGGATGAGATCATGAGCCTGAATCTGGAGTACCTTGGTCTGTATAACCCGGCAGCCGTGCATCACAACCTGCCTGTTGGCAAATTGGTAGAGCATGCTCTTGAACGCAAAGAAGGCGTATTGAGCAACACGGGCGCTTTGCTTGTGTATACTGGCAAATACACTGGCCGTTCACCCGAGGACCGTTATATCGTGGATGAGCCCAGCATTCATAATGAAATAGCATGGGGTAAGGTAAATATCCCAATTTCTATTGAGAAGTTTGAATCCATCTATAGCAAAATGACCGCTTATCTGCAGAACCGTGAGCTGTTTGTGTTTGATGGTTTTGCCGGTGCTGATCCCAAATACCGCATTGGCGTTCGCGTAGTCAATGAGTTGGCCAGCCAGAACATGTTCATGCATCAGTTGTTGCTGCGCCCCACTGAGGAAGAACTGGCATCTCATAAGGCTGATTTCACCATTGTGGCTGCGCCTGGCTTTAAGTGCGTGCCGGAAATTGACGGAGTTCGCTCTGAAGCGGCCATTATCGTTTCCTTCGAAAAGAAGATGGTTATCGTTGCCGGCAGCCAGTATTCCGGTGAAATGAAAAAGAGCGTATTCTCTATCATGAACTACCTGCTGCCCAAGCAGGATGTATTCCCCATGCACTGCTCCGCTAACATTGGCAAGGATGGCGATACCGCCCTGTTCTTCGGTTTGAGCGGCACCGGCAAAACCACCTTGTCTGCTGACTCCAACCGCAATCTCATCGGCGACGACGAGCACGGCTGGTCTGAGGATGGCGTGTTTAACATGGAAGGTGGCTGCTACGCAAAGTGCATCAAGCTCTCCAAGGAGCATGAGCCCGAAATCTATGGCGCGATCCGCTTTGGCGCGCTGGTGGAAAACGTGGTGTACAACCCGGATACCCTCGAATTGGATTTCGACGATGAATCCGTGACCGAAAACACCCGCGTGGGCTATCCGGTGGAGTTTATTTCCAATACCGTAATCCCTGGTGTAGGCGGCCATCCCAAAACCGTAATCTTCCTCACCGCCGATGCTTTCGGTGTGCTGCCCCCCGTGGCCAAGCTTACCCGTGAATCGGCTATGTTCCATTATGTCAGCGGGTACACTGCCCGTCTGGCCGGAACCGAGCGCGGCATCACTGAGCCCCAGGCTACCTTCTCCACCTGCTTTGGCGCTCCCTTCCTGCCCCTGCCCGCTACCCGGTATGCAGAGCTGCTGGGCAAGTACATTGATAAGTTCAACGCCAATGTATACCTGGTTAACACCGGCTGGTCTGGCGGCCCTGCCAGCGGCAACGGCAAGCGCATGAAGCTGCCCCTGACCCGCGCGATGGTAACTGCCTGCCTGAACGGCGAGATCGAAAAGAGTGAGTTTGCGCTCGATCCCAACTTCAACGTGCTGGTGCCCACCACCTGCCCCGGCGTGCCGGATGAGGTGCTTTCTCCCCGCTTAACTTGGGCCGACAAGGCTGCTTATGACGACACCGCCAAAAAGCTGGCCGCCCAGTTCCGCAAGAACTTTGAGAAGTATCCGAACATGCCCAAGGAAGTTGTGGACGCTGCGCCCCAAGGCTGAATATTTTCTATAGGTTGATTTTACATAGCGGGGAGAAACCATTGTTTCTCCCCGCTTGCTCATAAGCAGATTAGGTAGGCGGCATAGCCGAGGGCGGTTGGAGGTGGGATGCCAATGTTTAGAAACAAATGCACTACAAACACAAAATGGAGGCTAAAGCGCATCTCTTTCTTAATTGTAACACTGGTTGCACTGGTGGTGCTATACGCCTGTTACCGCTTAATTGCTCCTTCGTTGCAAAGGGATACCTGGGTGCATGACCTTGGATTTGCGCAAGAGGAAGTACATCCGCTGACTTTTCACTTTACGGGAGAACGAAGCTGCCCTCAAGTTGTGATTGCTGCGGGCAACAAAGAACACAACATAATTTTTGATACGGGATGCAGCATTGGACTTTTGTTGACTGATTTAGTTGAAGACAAAATTCCACATACCCTTTTGAGTCAAGTGGAATCAGTGAATATGGATGGCTCACACCGTGGGTGGATGAAAAAAATCAGGATAGACGAGATAAGCGTATATCAGGCTGCATACGAGGATATAGAAGCCGCAATCGCTGATTGGAAGATGATTTCTTCGGCTGAGTTTAATGGAAATATCGGCTTGGCTTACTTCAAAAACAAAGCAATTGCTTTGGATTATTTGGGCGGAAAAATTGCTGTGAGCAATAGGCCTATCGATTGTACAAATCTTGATGATACGAAGTACACTGTTCTTCCTCTTCTTCATAGTACGGATAATGGTCTTTGGGATTTGCCTTTTTTTCAAGCCGAATGGAATGGCGAGTCTGTGATGGTATTTCTGGATACGGGTAAAAACTACTCATTTGTTCAAAATCCTGACTGTAGTTTTTCTTCAGTTGGCCCTCCGGCCGGTTTTACGGATATCTCAATAAAAATTGGGAAGATGGAGCTGGCGCTTAAGGATATGGCGCAAATCAATGATATGAGCCAGGCTGAAGGGCTGCCATACCCATTAAGAATAGAGTTAAACTCTGACCAAATCATCAAAAACAAGCTATTGGTTACGTTAGATTTAATATCGCAGAAAATCATATTTTGCAAGCAGTAATACGCATGGCATATCAAGCGGCAGACAGAGTAACATCCGCCTGCCGTTTTTGCGTGCGGAATGAAGTTCTTATCTCGTGGCAAGAATACGGTCAGAGATATGCAAAGGGAGGGCGGTTTATGCCACTGTTAGGCATTTTCATGGTCGTGTACGCCCTTTTGATAACGCCATTGCAGCTTCGGGTGGATGTAGCAGCAGGTGCACATGTATCAGGCGCACTTGTTTTGCGCATTTGGGGACTTCATTTGCAGGCCAATGTGGGCTTGATACGCAATGAGCAAGGCAGGCTGCACCTGGCTTTCCGCCTGAAAGGAAGCCCAAAGCAGCATAGCGGCAGCGTGGCGGATACATGGAAGAAGATACTGGTCATGATCCGCATGATTCGAGAAACAAATATCACAAAAGCATTTTTCACCCATACGCTATCTGTTTTGCATGTGAATCTAAAGGCAAGGATCGGTTTTTCTGACGCAGCATACACGGCACTGACCGCGGGGTCAATTGGCATTTTACTGAATTTGTGGCGAGAAAGGCTCAAACTGCGTGGTATACATTGCAGCCTTAATGTCTGGCCGGACTTTGAAGGGAATCCATGCGCTGCCCAGTTTTCCTGCATATTGTTTATGCGCATGGGCAATCTACTTCTTGGATGCGCATTGGCAAGCGCGGCTGCACGTGCAGTCCGCAGACGGGCAAAATTAACAAGCAGCGAGGAGGAGCGTGCATGGAGCACCCCATCGGAAACATGATGCAGACCACCATGGAGAATATCAAGGATATGGTGGATGTGAATACTGTGATCGGCGACCCTGTTAATACGGCGGAGGGCGTGACGGTGATTCCCGTTTCCAAGGTCAGCTTTGGCTTTGTGGCTGGAGGAGGAGAATATGGTGCAGATGAAAAAAATAAGGTTCATCCGCCTCAAGGGTTTGAGGGCAAGATGCCCTTTGCCGGCGGATCCGGCGCGGGTGTCTCTGTGCAGCCGGTAGGCTTTTTGGTGGTAGGCAACGGTTCGGTGAAAATGTTGCCGGCACAGCCTGTGACCATGGCTGACCGTATGGTGGAGTTGCTGCCGCAGGTAGTGGAAGATGTACGCAGTATCTTCAAAGGCGGCGAGGATGGACGGGATAATAAATACCAGCATATTGCCAGCGGTCATTCAGGCAGCCAAAGCAGAGATGAACGCAGTGATGACCGGCGGGACAATAGGCGTGATGGGCCGGCTTTGAACCAAATGAATCGCGGCGCGCCAGCCTCCTATGATGATAGAATGTCCTGATGCATTTTATATCCGGAGGAAGCAAATGACCATACGGAAAACGGCAGGCATACTCCTTGCGGCGTGCCTGCTTCTGCCATTCAATGGGCTTGCGCAAGAAGAGGCGGCACAGACATTTGCTGTCTCCGCCAAAGCGGCAGTTTTGCTGGAAGAAAAAACGGGCAAAGTTCTTTATGCCCAAAATGAAACGCTGTCACTCCCCATGGCTTCCACTACAAAGGTGATGACGGCCTTACTTGCTATGGAATATGGAAAAATGGATGAGATTGTCACCACCAGCCGAAATGCATTCGGCGTGCCGGGTACCAGCATATACTTATCCCAGGGAGAAAGGCTGACGCTGGAGCAAATGGTGCATGGCTTAATGCTGGCCAGCGGTAATGACGCGGCTGTCGCGATTGCGGAGCATATTGGTGGATCAGTGGACGAATTTTGCGCTATGATGACCGATCGCGCGGCGGAGCTTGGCTGCCGAGATACAGTTTTCAAAACACCGCATGGGCTGCCAAACAGTATTCATCACACAACGGCATATGATCTGGCATTGATTGCCAGGGAAGCTATGCGGTATCCGCTTTTTCGCAAAATTGTTTCCACACAGCGCGCCACAATCCCTTGGGAGGGGCGAGATTACAACAGAATATTGAATAACAAAAATCGGCTGCTCTCCAGCTATCAAGGTGCGACCGGCATTAAAACTGGTTATACAAAAGCGGCAGGCCGTTGTTTGGTGTTTGGCGCGGAGCGCAATGGGCTAGAAGTAGTAGGTGTTGTGTTAAACTGCCCCAATTGGTTTGATGAAGCGGCGAAAATAATGGATTATGGTTTTGCCAATTACCGTTATCTTGTCATGCTCGGCGATGGAGAACAAGTGCGCAGCCTTCCGGTAGAGGGTGGTGCAGAGCCTGAGGTGTCAATACGCCTGCAAGGCGACCTGGCGGCCCCGGTAGGCTTGGAAGAATGGCCGCAGATGGAGTTTGACCTGCCGGACAGCATAAAGGCCGGTGTGGAGGAAGGGCAGACGGTGGGCACGGCCAGGCTGACACTCAACGGAAGTGTGCTGGTGGAACGGCCATTGATTGCAGCTAACGGCGTTATGCCCCGGACCTTTCGCTACGGAATCGGACGAATCTTCGAAAATTGGTCCATCTGGGGTATACAACTGGATGCGCAATAGCTTAACGATACTCTTCTTTATAGGCTTTGTATTCTTGCTGGGTATCTTCTGGAAGCGCCTGATTCAAAAGCATTGGTAGTTTCAAGGTAACATTTTGCCTCGCTGTCCATGGGTTTGGATGGCGAGGCATTTTTGATAATTAGGAAATGATTAGAATTTGCTATACTGCTTGACACATAGTATTGCTCGATGTATGATACTACGCGTTGGGAGGTGATGCCATGGATGTCCAGCTGAAACGAGGGCTGATAGAAATATGTGTGCTATCGCTGCTCTCACAGCAGGATTCGTATGGTTACCAGCTCATCAAGGACATATCTGTTGTCATAGAAATATCAGAGTCCACCTTGTATCCCATTTTGCGGAGGCTTGAAAGCGCGCAATGCCTTCGCATTTACACCAGGGAGCACGATGGCCGGCTGCGAAAGTACTATGCTATCACACAGGCGGGCAGGGACAGGATTGCAGAGTTCTTGACCGACTGGAAAGATGTCATGAAAGTGTATGACTTCATCAGGGGGGTAGGGCAATGACACGGGATCAATTTCTTGATGGGCTACGGCAAGAGTTGCATGGCTTGCCAAGACAGGAGATAGAACAGACTGTTCATTACTATTTTGAAATCATCGCTGACCGAATAGAGGAAGGAATGACGGAAGAGCAGGCAGTGGCGAAAATGGAACCCATGCATGTCATTGCAAGAAGAGTCCTTTCGGACTTTAAAGGCAATGGAGTACCCGCGCGGAAAATGTCTGTGTTTTTGATCACAATGCTCATTCTAGGCTTTCCACTGTGGTTCCCGCTTTTGATTACCGGCGCGGCGATGATGGTGGTAGCACTGACACTGATATGGGTTTTTGTCCTGACCATATGGGCAACCTGTCTTGGACTATTTTCCGGCGGCATGGCCGCAATCATCACGCTGCTCACGGGCGGTTTCCACAGCGGCATGCCTTTCATCGGGCAAGTGGGCCTGGGCATGGCAGCCATGGGGTTATCCATTTTCTTATTCTATGCGGCCAAAGGGGCCATCCCCTTGGCTATGGGAGCAACAGTGAGCATGGTATCCTGGATTAAACGGGCATTTGTAAGGAGAGGAATTGTATGAATAGGAACAAAACGATTTTGAAGGTCGCCGGCTTATTGCTGGTTGTCGGGGTAGCGCTATACTTTGTGGGTATGGCTGCCTTTGCCTCTGAAAGTCCAGCGCAGGGTGGAAAGGTAACGCAGCTTACCTATGTGAAGGAAGATTACACCGTTCAGGCAGATGGAATAAGCCGCATCAGCATTAAGACCAGAAACATGCCCGTCACGGTGACGCCTACTAAAGGCAATGAAATTGCCATTCACTACTACACGTCTGAAGAGGATCCCTATGAGGTTTCATTGGAGGGCGGTGTCTTGACACTTAAGTACAAATATGAAAATCTGTTTTCTGTCGGCAGCTGGTTTAGCGGTTCCACCATCTTCAATGTAATTAACAATACGAACCCAAATGTAGAACTGGTTGTTCCGGAAGGATACGCGAACGCACTGCAGATAAACACCTCCAACGCATCCATACGTGTTTCTGGTTTGATCAATGCAGGTGATGTGCGTATAGAGACTTCCAACGCTTCTGTAGATGTCAGTGATGTAACTGCTACGGGTATAAACGCGCAAACATCCAACGGTACAGTAACCCTGGATAAACTTGTAGTAGCGGGTAACATGGATGTACGGTCTTCCAATGGATCGATTACCGCAAGACAGGTTGCGGCAAAAGATAGGCTTACACTAAATACCTCCAACGCAAGAATCAATGTGGAGCAGGTCACCTCCGCGGTGATAGAGATTCGCAGCTCAAATGCTTCGATATCCGGCAGCGTGGCTGGCAAGCGATCTGACTACACCATATCTTCCGATACCTCCAATGCAGATAACAGCCTTGGGGACGGCGGCTCCGGACCATCCAGACTGACGGTGAATACCTCCAACGGATCAATCAATGTCAAGTTCCAGGACGATTGACCCATATAACAGACAGCGGGCTTTTGCATAACAGCAAGACCCGCTTTTTTAGTCTGTGGGACATACTTCCCATGTGAGGTATCCGGTGGTGAAATAGTCATCGTAGGAAGGTATAAATGGTAAGTATTGGCTGAGTTAAGTAAGCTGGCATTCAACCTCCCAGGCTTGTTTTTTGTCGCATTTTTTGGTATGCTGGCAACGGAAATTCTCGAGCGACCAGCCAAAAGGAGATGCGGCATGCTGACAATCCTGCCATTGAACGAGGCCACGACTTCCCTGTATAACCAGATTGACAACAGGTATTTGGTGGGGGAGCTAGCGGCAGTTCGGGTAGCCCGCTCCGGCTTTTCGCTGGATTATATGCCCCTTGGCAAAGCAGAGTGGCGTTCTTATCCGCCAGAAAGCTTGTTTACGCCGCAGGAATTATTAAAGCGGAAAGATGCTGTATGTTTTTTTGCCTATTTGGATGGGCAGCCTGTAGGACAGGCAGTGGCAGCACATCATTGGAATAACCTTGCGATGCTGTGGGATATACGTGTAGATGTCAGACGGCGGCGCAACGGTGTTGGCCGGGCACTGCTTGAGGCCAGCAAAAGCTGGGCTGTACAGCATGGCTTAAAAGGCTTGATGGTGGAGACGCAGGATGGAAATCCGGTTGCTTGCCAGTTTTATCAAAGCTGCGGTTTTGTGCTAGGCGGTGTGGATAGAATGCTGTATGCCGCTACTCCGCAGCAGGCGCAAAAACCGCCGGCGCTGCGGGATAGTGCGTTGTTTTTTTATCAATTGTTTGATTGAATTTTATATAGTAAGGAAAGATCATCATGCGCTTGCAAAAATTCCTGGCCGAGTGTGGTGTTGCCTCCCGGCGAACAGCTGAAAAAATGATCGCGGATGGCCGGGTAACGATTAATGGCACTGTGATTACGCAAATGGGTTCGCAGGTGGAACCTGACGATCAAGTGCTAGTGGATGGAAAGCCCGTTTCTCCTGAAGCGGAAAAGCACTATTTGTTGTACCATAAACCCGCTGGTGAGGTTACCACTGCCTCGGATCCTGAGGGGCGGCCTACCGTGCTGGATAAGTTCAGGGATTATCCCGTTCGCTTGTATCCCGTGGGCCGGCTGGATTTTGACAGCGAAGGGCTGCTATTGCTCACCAATGACGGTGAATTGACCCAGCGCATGCTGCACCCCAGCAAAGAGGTGGAAAAGGTATATCTGGCCAAGGTATCCAACCGGCTTTCTGTGGAGGATGCCAAGCGGCTGCAGGAAGGGGTTTGGATTGCCGGCCGCAAGACGGCTCCATCCAAGGCTCGCATCCTCAAATATGACACGTTCTCCACTACAGTGTTGGTGTCAATTCACGAAGGGCGCAACCGGCAGGTCAGGCGCATGTTTGAGGCGGTCGGCCACCAGGTGGTTTTGCTGCGACGGGTGCAATTTGGTCCCCTGAAACTGGGTGATGTGGGCCGGGGGCAGTGGCGGCATTTAACGAGTGAAGAAGTTAAGCAGATGAAGGGCTTGTGAGCATGCCATGGCGTTTCTGTTAAAAAGTGCCAGATATCTGGCGGCGGAGTGCCACAGGCAGCTGCTCGAGCCTGGCGATCATGTAATCGACGCCACCTGCGGCAACGGGCAGGATACCTGTACTTTGGCCAGGTTGGTGGGCAGCCAGGGTAAGGTATTTGCATTTGATGTGCAAGCAGCTGCTTTGGAAAGGGCTAAGGAGCTGCTCACGCGGGAATGTCTTCTTACACAGTGCGAACTGTATCATATGGGCCATGAGCATGTACTGGAGGTCATACAACAGCCGGTAAAGCTGGCTGTATTCAACCTTGGCTGGCTTCCCGGCGGGGACAAGAGCATTACCACGCATTGGGAAACCACCAAAGCAGCGATTGAGGGATGCCTTTCTTTGCTGTCACCAGCCGGGGTTTGCACCATTTGTGTATATCCAGGACATGCGGAGGGGGACAGAGAACGTTTGGCGCTGGAAGAATGGCTATGCGCCTGGCCTCCCCAGCAGTTTAACATTTTACACCAGCGCTTCATGAATGCTGGGCCTGGAGCGCCGGAATGTTACATTCTTCAAAAGCAAAAATAGCATTTTTAATCCGCTTTTCGGAGCGGATATTTTTCTTGTGAAAAATAAATCAAAGAATATTGCGGTTTCGGCAGGAAATAGGGGAGGATTGTAGAATAAAAGAAATTGGGAAAGATTTGAACGTTTTCAATTACCTCGTCAGGAGGTTTATAGGAAAACCACGGGAGGGAACATCATGAACGGTACCCAGGGTGTTCAATCGGTGCTGGAAAAAAAACAGGACATCATTCAAGGGGATGCGGGACGGGTGGAGAAGCAGCGCGCAGCTGGCAAGATGACGGCTCGCGAACGCATTGCAAAGCTTACAGATCAAGGTAGCTTTGTGGAAATGGATATCCTTGTCTCCCGCAATGGGGAAGGTGCAGGCGTTGTGACAGGTTATGCCACCGTCCGTGAACGTCCCGTTTATCTGTTTGCTCAGGACTTCACCGTACACGGCGGATCAATGGGCGAAATGCAGGCCGCCAAAATTGTAAAGGTTCTTGATCTTGCGCAAAAGACTGGCGCACCTGTTTTGGCGCTGTGTGACAGTGCTGGTGTCAGGTTGGACGAAGGTGCCAAGGCCATGGACGCTTATGCCAGAATCTATGCCAAGCTGGCCCGTATGAGCGGCGTGAGCCCCATCATTTCTTTGGTGCTTGGCCCGTGCGTTGGCGGCGCGGCGATGATTTCCCGCATGGCTGACATCAGCATCATAGCCAAGTCTGTTGGCGAACTGATGGTTTTTGGCCCGCAGGTGATGAGTGCAGCTACCGGCAAGGAGTATTCCGCAAAGACATTGGGTGGGGCGGATGTGCTTGCAGCCCAAGGTGCGGTGTCTCTCGTTTGTGAAAATGAGGATGCTGCTTTAAAGCTAACGGCGGATGTACTGGATTTTCTGCCCGGATGTAACGCTGAAGATGCACCTATTGTAGATACGGATGATTTGAACCGACTGATGCCCGAGGTGGATGCTAGAGACTCCGATGCGTTGCTTGCTGCACTTCTTGATGGTGGCAGCTTTGTCGAACTGCAAGCAGCTTACGCAAAGTCGATTCGCATTGCCTTGGGACGACTTGGAGGGCGTACGGTTGGCGTGGTTGCCAGCAATGCCGCTGAAGATGATGGACGGCTGACAGCTGGTGCTTGTAATAAAGCAGCTCGTTTCGTGCGCTTTTGCGATTGCTTCAGTCTGCCAGTGGTAAGCTTGATCCATTCCACTGGTCTTGCCATGGTGAAACCTGAGGAGCAGGGTTGGCTTTTGACCGCCGCCAGTCAGTTGTTATATGCATACGCTGAGGCAACCACCCCTAAAGTATCTGTTGTGGTCGGAAACGCTATTGGCCTGAGTTATGTGGCCATGGGCGGAAAAGCCAACGCTGACATCGCTTATGGCTGGCCAGGAGCAGTCATTTCTGCCCTTTCGCCGGAAGCGGCAGTGCAGGTGCTCTACAGGGATGAGCTTGTAAAGAGCCAGGAGCCTGCTCTGGAGGCACGAGCAAAGCTTGTTAGCGACTATGCCCAAAATGTGGCTGATGGTGTTCAGGCTGCAAAGGACGGTATACTAGATGACGTAGTCGAGCCTGCTCAGACTCGCAAATACCTGATTGCCGCCCTCGAAATGCTCGCATCCAAGCGGGATTCCAACCCGCCCAAAAAGCACGGCAACTTGCCGTTGTAAGAAGGGATGGGTGAATACATGAACCAAGTGGTATTGGGTCTTTCGATTACGGTTATTGGCTGCTTGATTGTGTTGGCCGGCTTGGCCATGATTATTGGCGGCGCAATTCTTATGAAAAACGCCCGTAAGGAGAAAGCAGTGGCGATTCCCCAAAGCCGCCCTGCCGACCATCTTCCTGCGGTACTCAGCGCTGCTGTAGCAGCCACGCTGGAGCAGGAAGAGCAGGAAAGATTGATTGCTGTTTTGACCGCTGCAGTTGCCGCAATGTGGGAAGAGAACCAGGGCGGCTTTGTAGTCAGAAAAGTACGAAGAATACATAACAGTCCGGCCTGGCAAAAGGCAGGGCGCGAGGAACAGATATACAGCCGCATGTAAACAAGCGAATTAAAAGGAGGATAAATATATGCGTAAATTTTTGATTGCCGTTAACGGAGTATCCTATGAGGTTGAGGTTGAAGAGGTAGCCGCCGGTGCAGCACCTGTGATTCGTTCTGCTGTTCCCGAGCCTGCTCCTGTTGCATCTGCTCCGGTCGCCGCTCCCGTTGCCCCTGCACCAGTTGCAGCGCCTGCTCCCGCTCCTAAGGCAGCACCAGCTGCCGGTGGTCAGCCCGTGAAAGCGCCCATGCCTGGAACCGTTGTGGATGTGAAGGTGAAGGCAGGCGATGCGGTGAAGAAGGGTTCTATTCTTTTGATACTGGAAGCCATGAAAATGGAAAATGAAATCATCTCTCCTGTGGATGGAACCGTCGCACAAGTCATTGCCACCAAGGGCTCCAGCGTAAATGCCAATGATGTGCTGGTGACCATCGCCTGACAGCGGCGCAATGTTTGGCCGCATTCATGTAAAGGAGCTTTGCTTTATGCCAAAAGTATTGATTACCGATACCATCTTGCGCGATGCGCACCAGTCGCAGGCTGCAACCCGTATGAAAACAAGCGAAATGTTGCCTGCCTGCGAAAAGCTGGATAAGGTGGGTTATTTTTCCTTGGAATGCTGGGGTGGGGCTACTTTTGACGCCTGCCTCCGATTTTTGAACGAAGACCCTTGGGAGAGGTTGCGCGCCCTTCGCAAGGCGCTGCCCAATACAAAGCTGCAAATGCTGTTCCGTGGGCAGAACATTCTGGGCTACAAGCATTATGCCGATGATGTTGTCGATTATTTTGTTAAGAAGACATTGGAAAACGGTATTGACATCATCCGCACTTTCGATGCTTTAAATGACCTGCGCAATATGCAGACCGCGGTAAAGGCCACCAAAAAGTATGGCGGAATTGCCGAAGTGGCCATGAGCTATACCGTCTCACCCGTGCACACAGAAGATTATTTTGTGAAGCTGGCGGAAGACATTGAGGCCATGGGGGCAGACATCATCTGCATTAAGGATATGGCCAACTTGTTGCTGCCCTATAGCGCTTATTCCTTGATCAAGCGGCTGAAGGCTGCTACCAAACTGCCTATCGTCATGCACACACATAACACGACTGGTACTGGTGATATGACGCTACTCAAAGCGGTTGAGGCCGGCGTAGATATCGTAGATACCGCCTTGTCCCCCTTGGGTAACGGCACGGCCCAGCCAGCTACAGAAGCGCTGGTGGCTACACTGCAGGGGTCTGAGTACGATACTGGACTAGATCTTGGCCTTCTGAGCGAAATCGCCTCCCATTTCCGCAATGTGGCTGCAAGGCTTACAAAAGATGGATGGCGTGACCCTGAACGCGTATTGGCTGTTGATACAAATACGCTCATTTATCAGGTGCCCGGTGGCATGCTTTCCAACTTAATCGGCCAATTGAAGGAAGCCAACGCCATGGATAAGTACTATGATGTGCTTGCCGAAATTCCAAATGTCCGCAAAGATTGCGGCTATCCGCCCCTTGTAACGCCCACCAGTCAGATTGTTGGTACCCAGGCTGTTATGAATATACTGGGTGGAGAGCGGTACAAGCTTGTTTCCAAGGAGACAAAAGCAATGCTACGCGGCGAGTATGGCCGCTTGCCCGCACCAGTCAACGAGGAGGTTCGTAAAAAGGTTATCGGTGATGCTACAGTCATTACCAAGAGGCCGGCAGACGACATCCCGCCGGAGCTTGACAAGTACCGTGAAGAGATCCGCGAATACTATGAGCAGGAAGAAGATGTTCTGTCTTATGCCCTGTTCCCGCAGGTCGCAGTGAAGTTTTTCCAATATCGCCAGGCTCAGAAGTATGGCATAGATCATACCCAACTCAACCGCCAGGAAAAAACTATGCCGGTGTGACCTGTATTGTGTGTATAGAATACCTGATGGATACCATCTTTTCGAGAATGCTTGTATTTTTTCTGTAAACATGGTATGATAATTGGGCTTGAGTTCAAGGAGGGTTTTACATGCAAATCGTAGTCAATATCCTTTTGGTCATTTCAGCGTTGGTAATGACCGTTACCGTGCTTTTGCAGAGCGGTCAGGCTCAGGGCCTTGGTGCTATCGCCGGCGGTGCGGAGACCTTCTTTGGCAAGAATAAGGCAAGGTCAGTAGAAGGCAAGCTGGCCCTTATTACCAAGATCTGCGCAGTTATTTTTGTTGTCATGTCTTTGATTTCGCTGATTATTTCCTGAGCAGTATGCAAAAAAAAGCCGGCCCGCTTTTTCGGGGGTCGGCTTTTTTTTGCATGTCACCCCTCAGTTTAACGCTGGGGGTGACATGCACATTACTGCAGTTTTCTTTCGATCAGCATGGAGAGCTGATAGACATCAGTATCCATTTGTAATTGATCCTCGCCTTCGATCATGACCCTTACCAATGGTTCAGTGCCGCTGGCTCTTACCAATACCCGGCCGCGGCCTTCATATTTTTTCTCCAACCCTTTTATAGCCGTAATGATTTCTTCATCTTTCTCGAAATCATATTTACGCTTGTCAGATACTTTGGCAGCATATTGCGATTGCGGAAGGACCTGCATAACCTTTGAGAGCCGGCCTAGGCTTTGCTTTGTTTTTACCATAACGGTTAGTAGCTGGATGGCTGTAATCAAACCATCGCCTGTCGTATTATGATCCAGGAAGATCACATGTCCGCTCTGCTCGCCGCCAAGATTATAGCCATCCGCAAGCATTTTTTCTAACACATATCTGTCACCGACCTTGGTCTTGACATTGTTTATGCCGTGCTTTTTTAGTGCGATGTCAAGCCCCATGTTGCTCATGACAGTGGTGACGAGCGTATTGTTTTTTAGTGTGCCTTGTTCTTTCATATGTACGGCGCAAATGCACATGACCTGGTCACCATTGATAATCTGACCTCGTTCATCCACGGCAATCAACCTATCGGCGTCACCGTCGAAAGCCAGGCCGATATCTGCGCCTAGTTCGCGCACCAATTCGCAAAGCCGCTCTGGATGTGTTGAGCCGCAATTTTCATTGATGTTGGTGCCATCCGGCTCATGATAATAAACAGACACAGTAGCGCCTAATTCGCGAAGGGCTAGAGGTGCCACCTGATATGCAGCACCTTGAGCGCAATCAACCACGATATGCAATCCGTCCAGCCGTTCATTTGTGGTCTCTTTTACAAAGTCGATATAGCGCCGTTGTGCATTGACCTGCCGTATGCGGCGGCCGATTTTGACGCCGGTGGGTAAGGTCATATCAGGATCGCCATAGGATAATATGGCCTCAATTTTATCTTCCAGTTCATCAGGCAGTTTGCAGCCGTTGCGATCGAAGAATTTGATGCCATTGTACTCCACTGTATTATGGGATGCAGATATGACAACGCCGGCATCCGCGCCATAATAGCGGGTAAGATGGGCGATACCGGGGGTTGGCAAAACATCCACCAAAACAGCCCTGGCGCCAACTGAGCAGATGCCGGCTACCAATGCAGCTTCCAGCATTTCACCGCTGATACGCGTATCACGGCCTACTAAAAGTGTAGGGCGGTGGACGTTGCTGCCTAATATATATGCCCCAGCTTGCCCCAATTTATAGGCCATATCACAGGTAAGGTCCGCATTGGCGATACCGCGGACGCCATCGGTACCAAATAACCTAGCCATATATTACTCCTTAAGCCCAATAAATGGGGCCAGCTTCTTCAAAGATCAGAACTTGCTTGAGGAAAGCAATAGCCTTTTCCAAACCTTCCAGTGGGCTCATCAGGCTATCTTCATGCTCGATAGAGATCACATCATCATAGCCGGCCATGCGCAAGCTACTGATGATATCCTTCCATACACCGGTATCATGACCATAACCTACAGTACGGAAAATCCAGCTGCGCTGTGCTTCATCCCCGTAATGGCGGATATCCAGAACGCCGTTAGCGGCCGTGTTATAGGGATTGATCTTGGTGTCCTTGGCGTGGAAGAAATAGATAGCTTCTCCTAATTCGCGGATGGCGGCAATTGGATCAATGCCCTGCCAGAACAGGTGGCTGGGGTCCAGATTGGCACCTAGAATGGGGCCTACGGCATTGCGCAGGCGAAGCAATGTGGCCGGATTATATACACAAAAGCCGGGATGCATTTCAAACGCAATCTTCTTAATGCCGTGCGCGGAGGCAAAGGCGGCAGTTTCTTTCCAGTAGGGGATGAGTATTTGGTTCCACTGATAGTCGAGAATGTTTTTATAATCGTCCGGCCAGGAGCAGGTAACCCAGTTGGGCGTTTTGTCTTCTGGGCTGCCACCTGGGCAGCCGCTGAATGTGACGATGCGGGTGATGCCTAGCTTTTGTGCCAGCAAAACGGTGTTTTCAAAATCCTTGTGGAATTGAGCGGCAACGGCTTTGTCTGGATGTACTGGATTGCCATGAACAGACAAGGCTGGCAGAGAAATGCTGTACTTCTCCAATGTTGCCTGGAAGTCTTCCAGTTTTTCTGGACTGCCTAACAGTTCTTCAGGATTGCAGTGTGCCTTTCCAGGATACCCGCCGCTGCCCATTTCCATCCATTGAACACCTTTGCTCTGAAGATATTTGCAGGCCTCCTCCAACGGTATGGTGGCTAGTACGGGATTGAACACAGATAGCTTCATGGAATGATCCCCCTCAAGCATATGATGTTTTGTTGCACAAATCCACACGATGCATAGTATACCTTGTTTTGGTAAATCAGGCAAGACTGTTATGAGAAAGGGCCTGCACACAATGGCAAGCCCTTTTAGATATAGTTTTGATTGCTCAGATGCCCGGGTTGGCGATTACAAATTCGGGCGTGGAATATTCCGCCCATACGCGGTCAGTTAAAGGAATATGCCACTCTACACCTGATGAGGTGGTGTAATCCGTAATGGCAACATGTACCCGCTCGATTCCAGCATAGTTGCCGGGGTGATCATAATAAAACCCAATGGATTCTGTTTGCCAGCCAGGTGCTAACTCCTGAAGGTATTTGCCATAGACATAAGCATGGTTGTTTCCCATGTACAGCAGACTGTTGTTGATGTCAAAGCCCTGTATAATAAAGTTAACACTGGTTATCTCCATATTGCTCAAGTTTCTTAACTGGAGGAAAGGAGTATACCCACCGCCATCCCTAGGCACCAGGGAAAGCAAGGGAATATCCAAAGCTTTGTTGTAATCACCGATATGCACGATAGCAGTATCGGTATAGTCGCCTTCATCAGTAACAGCTGTAATCTCAGCATCACCCCAAGCAATGCCGGTTACCGTGGCTTTGATGCTGCTGCCGGATACCTGTGCAACGTTGGGGTTGCTGGAATACCAGCGAACTTTGCTGTTGGAGGCATCCAGCGGATCAAGCACGGCTGTTAGCGATCCCGTATCACCAAGACCAACGCGAATTTCCTCTTTATCCAGCGTCATGCCGTACAAAGGTTGAATCACATTGATGGTAGCTTTGGCGGTTTTGCCGCTACCATCCAGGCAGGCAACAGTGATTGTGGCTGTACCGCGCTTGTGAGCGGTTAATATACCGTTTTGATCGACAGAAGCTATCTCTGGTCTGTTACTGCTCCAGGTTACAGCTTTGTTTGTTGTATAATCGGGTGTAATTATATACGTCAATTGGGCTGTGTTCTGAACAAGAATATTTAGCTTCGTCTCGCTCAGTTCGATTTTTTTTGCAGGTTGGACAACAGTGATATCAGCACTGGCGGAAATGCTTGAAAAATCCTTTGAAGCGGCTGTAATCGTGACCTGACCAGGATAAAGCGGGGTGATGACACCACTTTTGCTGACGGTGGCTATGGACTCATTGCTTGATGTCCAAACAAGCGTTTTGTCACTGGTACTCTTGGGACTAACGATAGCAGTCATCTTCTTATTTGTACCGACGCTCAGTTTAGCTGGTGGTTCGCTAAATGTCACAGACTGGGGTTGCTGCAGTACGTTGATCTGCTTTGTAGCCTTTGTGCCACTGCCATCTTTCGCAGTGGCAGTGATTGTCGCTTTACCTTTGGCAATGCCTGTCACAATACCGCCTTCATCAACAGTCGCATACTTTTCAGCGCTTGATTTAAATGTGACAGCCTGTATGGTAGCGTTGGCAGGCAAATAGCCTACAGATAGCGGCAGTGTCTGGCCGATATAAAGCTTTATATTGCCGTCAACTAAAGTGATTTTGGATACAGGTATGACAATTGTTACATTTATTGTCGTTGATATTTCAGGATTACTTGCGCTGATGGCAGTAATAACACAAGAACCTGCTGCAACGCCCCTAACGTTGCCTTTTTTATCTACCGTGGCAATGGATTCGTTATTTGAGGCAAATAGAACACTTTTATCACTGGCCGTATTTGGCTCTGCGTTGATTTTTACAGAGCTCTTTTTACCCACAGCAAGCAGTATATCTGTTTTGTCTGATACAAGCTGCGTTACGGGCCGATTGACCTGAACTGTTACAGTTGCCTTAAGCTTCTTTCCAGTGGCTGTTACGCCGCTTGCGGTGATGGTTGCCTTGCCTTTGGCGATGCCTGTAACAACGCCCTTATCATCGACAGTTGCTATCTTTTCCTTGTTGCTTACAAAGGTGAGATAAGCCTTGCCGGAGCTGAGCGGATCGATCATCATGGACAGGTCAAGCGTTTGGCCTTCAAACACGGATTCGGTTTTGTTGACAAAGGATATGGCGTTGGGTGCGGTTGGCATAGCACCTTGCACAACAATCGTTGTTACACTATCAGATAGTACAGATGACTCACCAAACACAGCCTTAATCTGCAGGGTATAGTTTGAACCAGCAAGTAATTGAAGGCCACTGACAACAGCGGCCTTATTTGCCGGGAGCGGTAGTGCAATGCTTACCTCCTGCAAAGTTTCAGCCTGTGTACCGTCATTTGACAGCTTACCATATAGAACGGACACGCCATCGGGCAGTGCATCCTGCTTAAGGCCATCAACAGCCAGTACAAATCCATCCTCGAACGCAGCAGCAGAGGTAATGACAGGTGCATTCTGATCGGCCGCGTAAGCTGGAAGGCAGAAGGCGGCAGTGAGCAAAAGCAGTGCCAATAGGAAAGATAACCGTTTCGTCATAATGTGCAAACCTCCTTGTTTTCCTTCCTTACGCTCCATAGCGCTAGACAAATCAGCCATTCAAAGAAAAAACGTTCCAGAAGCAGGAATCCCTGCATAGTATCAACCACTATATCACCGGTTGACTGAGCCCAGTATGCGCGTGATGGAAGCCAAGCTCTTGTTCAACTCTTTCAGATCGGCGGTAGATAAATTGTCAGCCCAAGTAGTAACCAAATCCAACATGGTTGAACGGATGACAGTCAGCTTTTCTATCCCTTCTGGCCGGATAACGATATTCACCACACGACGGTCTTCAGCATCACGCTCCCGATCAACCAGGCGGGCTTCCGTTAATCTGTCAACAAGCGGTGTGATATTGGGCTTGGCAATACCCAGCCGTCTTGAAATTTCACTTACGGACATGGAACCATTATCGTTGAGCATAGCAAGCACTTGAACATGGGAAAGCGGAATATTATACTCTCGTTGTATCACATCCATGTGCAGAAGGCGTTTGCGAAAAATGGGCAGAGCGGCAAAAAGGTTGTGGGCGATGCTGTGTGTAAGATCAGTATTGGCAGAGTTCGTCTTGGGCATAACATGTCCTCCCAGTTATGTATTACAGATAATCTTTTCACAGGCTTCTCAATAGCGCATATTTTTTCGTTATGCGATAAACATTATTATATACGCTTCCATAATGGAAAGCAATGGGCCTTTCAAGCAGGAGCACATATATATGTAAATATGTTGAAGATTCTTTCATTCAAAGATTGTCGAATTATATCCATTTATCTCGAATGCAAGAAATTTTCCAGATAGTGCGTTTTATGATTATGTGTAAATAGACGGAGGCTGTTTGCATCTTTCTGCCAAATAGGGTAAAATACAAGGGACAAAAGAAAGCGGCGGTGAATAGTTAAAGTGTTTGAAGAAATGGTGAGTAAGGTTCTTCCCAAACTGGTAGATGCGCTCGTATATGTGTTCATCGCTGGTGTGACGCTGACAGGCATATTAAAATGCCTGCTGCCTGTCATGAAAAGTAAGCGTGCATTGAGCCGCGCTATTCATCGTCTGGAAAAGGGCAGTGGAGACAAGCAGCCTGTATGGCAGGATGAGCGCTTTATGGGCAAAGCGTTGGAATTATCTTGGCAGCGTTTCTTACTAAACGCAGAACAATTGGATATGCGGGGCCTCCCCTGTAATGTGGAAGACTATATTAATGATGAAACTGTTGTACATAAGCCAGGCCATGCCCAGTTAGCAGAACTGATACCTAGTTTACTAACCTCATTGGGTATTTTGGGCACCTTTATGGGCTTGATGAGCGGCCTATCTGGCTTGGATATGACAAGCGCTGATAAAATAATGAATGGCATCCCGAACTTGATAAACGGTATGCATTTTGCTTTTGCCACTTCTGTCGCCGGTATCACTTGTTCACTGGTATTCAATATGCTGCACCGGATCGCTGTTGGCGGCGCATTTAAAGCGCTGGATGATTTTACTGAAACCTTTACCTTGCTTGCGATGCAGCGCCCGCTGGATAGCGATGTTCAGCTGATAGTGCAGGGGCAGGACAGGAATGTGCTGTTGCGCAGAACGGCAGATGAAATGGGTGGCCGCCTTGCTGGCAGCATGGAAATGGCCATCGGCCGGGCAATGCAGCCTGTAACCATGGCAATGGATAATTTTATCATGGGTGCTACCCAAGAACAGATTGAAGGGGTTAGGCAAATTGTTGGTGCATTTATTGAACAAATGAATGAATCACTGGGCGGTCATTTCTTAAAGCTGGGCCAGACAATTGCAGCGATTAACCAATCTCAAACCGTATCGCAGGATCATCTGGAGCGTTCCATGACGTCCGCACAGGCAATCGTACAGGAAGTAACACGCCTGGCAGAAGTATCCCAGGAAGTGATGGGACGTTTTGAGGAATATGTGAACACGATGCAGAAGGCTCGTCAGGAGGATGCGGAATTTTCCAAGAGGGCAGAGAGTCTGCTTAGCAATATGCACAAGGCTTCAGAACATCAAGCTACCTACCTGGGTAAACTACAGGAGTATCAGGCGGTGCTGCAAGGCAGTTTGCAGGAATACGTATCCTGGAGCGACCGAATATTGGGTGGGGTAAGCGAGCAGGCTAAGGGCTTGACCGATGGTATGCAGTCAGCCACCAAAGAAATGCAGGAAGGCAGCAGGATGTTGGCTGAGAGCTATTCTTCCTTTGTGGAGAATATTTCGGAGGGCTTGGCACGGGCGTTGGGCATGTTTGATGAAAACATGCACAGCCTGATCCAGACCTTGAATGGGACACTGGAGGATATCGGCGCTACTGTTTCGAAGATGCCGGATCATATGAAAAAGAGCACCGACCGCTACACGCAGCAAGTGGAGTTGTATGTCAGCTCGCTATCGCAATTACAGCAGGCTGTCAGCGATATCGCCCGTACCATAGATAGAAACCCGGTGGAAAAGGTACATGTAGGCAAAAATGATGGAGCATCAGCTCTTAAAGAGGGGGCGTCAGCATGACGTCTGCCCGCTTGAAACGAGCATCCCGGGGACCAGGACGGCACGACAAAGGTGCCGCTTGGATATCCTATTCTGATATGATGGCCGCCCTTCTACTTTTATTTGTATTGGTTCTTTCCTATAGTATATATCAATACTTTGTCATGTTACAAACCAGCGAAGCTGAGATCAATGATAAGATACAGCAACTGTCTACCCAGCAGATTACTCTGGATGAACAGACGGCTAGGCTTCTTTTGCAGCAACAGACACTAAAGGAGCAGGAGGATGCATTGTTGTCGGCAGAGGCATCCTTATCCAACCAGCAATTAACCCTGGAAGAGCAGCAAAGGCTGCTGGCCGCTGCCCAAGCGCTGCTGGATGAGAACAAAAAGGAACTGGAAAATGCAAAGCTGCAACTGGGGGATCAGCAAAACCGTTTGAATGCGGCTACAGAACTGCTGAACAGCCAAAAAGAAGCGATGGCAGCACAACAGGTCAAAATTGATGACTTAATAGGCGTTCGCACTCAGATTATTCAAGACTTGAGCGCTACACTGAACAGTGCAAATCTGCGTGCCACAGTAGATAGGAACACCGGTGATATTGTTTTGGATAGTGCAGTTTTTTTTGACACCGGAAAATTTACAATCAAGGATACTGGTAAGACCTTGTTGAACCAGTTTATCCCCTTATACTTGAGCGTCCTTCTTCGTCCGGAAAATAATGACTACCTGGGTGAAATTGTGATCGAGGGCCATACAGATACGCAGGGAGATTACCTAATGAACCTCGAGCTTTCTCAGCAGCGAGCCCTTGCTGTAGCTAAGTACTGTTTGGAGATGAGCGGCCTCTCCAGCGAGCAACGAGAATATCTACGCAAGATTCTCACAGCAAAAGGGAAAAGCTACTCAGATCCTGTCTATAATACAGACGGCAGCATCAATATGGATCAATCACGCCGCGTGGAGTTTCAGTTCCGCTTAAAGGATGCCGAGATGATCGACGAAATGAGCCGCATCCTCTCCGGTCAATAGGCATACATTGCCAGTGTTATCCACAGCCACGCTTATGCAAGAAAGGGTTTTTTCCGTGAAATATGTTGCATGGTTTTTGATCATACTATTGATTCTTGCGTTGGCAGGTGTAGGTTACCTGTACGCTTCTGCGCACGTAATTGTGGAGGCTTTGGGCGCACAAGCGTTTGAGGCACAAAGCCAACAGACAACTTTTGATGATTTGAAACGCAGGCTGGATGGCGGGACGGTACTTGGTACTGTTTTCAAAAGTAATTCCCTTGGAGAGGCGTCAGAATATGCCTTCATTACCTACACGGTACGACTGCGCAACGAAAGCCTGCTTTCGGCTGATATGGTGGAAGTGCAGGTCGTTCCCACGGATGCCGATGTTCTACAAATGGGTGGAAATGGGATAAAATCATTGTCTCCTAAAAGTCGTGGTGACATTGCAGCAACGATTTTAACCAAGAGAAACAATGATCCTATGCGGGAGATCATAGTTACATACTATATCTGGGGACAGTCGTTCAGCATAAAGGAGACATATAAAAGCAAGTAAAAGCGATTATAGTCAAAGTGGTGCAAATACTTTATTGATGTCACGCTTATGTAAAGAAAAATGTTAGCCATGTCTCAAAAGCCACAGATTTTAACTGTGGCTTTTGCTTGCATATAAGTAAATATTATGACAACGTGACTTTGGGTTGGAACGCAATAGGAATGTTGTAGCTGTTTTTCTTTATGTCGGCCGCACCAACCCCCTCGACTTACATACCATGAGGAGTGTAAGGCTCCCGCAAACCAGGAGCCAACATATAAGGAGGCATGCCTATGTCATTCTACTCCTACAAAAAAGAGGGGGTAGGTTGACATCGTTACTAACATCGAGGAATCGTTGTAAATCAAGGCTTTTTCTAAAAGCTAGATGGAGTAAGATTTGTTTTGATTTTGGTTTTACTACCGACTTACTACTGGGTTATATCGAAAATCCCAAACGTCTGTGAATATAAAAAAGCCCCGGCATCGCTACCGGGGGAAAAGGAGTGTATTCATAGGTGGTAAGTATGTGCTGATAGCATAAGTGCGGGCATTATCAATCCTATTCAATCACACTAACGTCAATGGACTTCATATCCCCTCTGAACTCTGGATAGTGGAATATAAATCCTCCGTCGATCGCCTTTTGCATCATACCCTCATAATCTACTATTTGCGGGTTATCAACGCGGGTTGAAAATTTGACTGGAGTTTTGCATGTCACAAAGCACAAGTCACCTGTGCCGGAATCTGATTTAAAGCCGGGACGAGACATCGGCCATATAGATTTTTTGCTGGATTCCACCCAATCCGGCAAGAGCACAGTTACTTTTCGTTTCATATGATTGGCGTCACTTACGATACCATAACGCCCTATAATATCAATCTGAACATCCATGATATAGTTTTTTCCGATGAGGGTGCGCCTGTTATCTCGCACGTCGTAATCAATGATCCCCACGTTGATGGTTACAGGCTTCATGTTGTTACCCACTTTCTTCGTCCATTGCCAATTCCATCATAACATAGTCTATCAGATATTACTACCTACGGCCCGTAATTACATGGATGAATCCGAATATTGGAAAAGTCACCCCCTGCTGCCGTATGATAATGGTAACGGGACGGTTGACAGTAGGAAAGGGCTGGACAAAATAGCACGCTTTACTTGTAATGGGATAGCATGCTACAATCAAACAGACGGATAAACATGAATACTCTCACTATTTAGCGCGCACAGACTATTTAAAGGAGATCAAATAACATGGTTTTGGAAACAAAAAGGTTGACTCTGAGAGAAATGAATCAAGCTGACTTTTCATCCCTTTGCAAGATTATGCAGGATGAAGAAGTAATGTATGCGTATGAAGGTGCGTTTAGCGATGAGGAGGTTCAAAACTGGCTTGATAAACAGCTTGCAAATTATAGAAAGTATGGTTTTGGTCTATGGTCAGTTGTCTTGAAAGAGACGGGTCAGATGATTGGACAATGTGGATTGACTATGCAGAATTACAAAGAGGGCCAAATATTGGAGATAGGTTATCTTTTTCATAAGGAATTCTGGCATCAGGGATTCGCAAGTGAAGCGGCTATTGCCTGTAAAGAATATGCTTTCGATAAATTGTCTGCGGACGCAGTGTATTCAATTATTCGTGATACCAATGTTTCATCACAAAACGTGGCAAAACGAAATGGCATGACTTGTGTCGATACATTTATAAAGCATTATCGAGGTGTGGACATGCCTCATTCTCTTTTCTCAATTAGGCACAGGAATAACACGAAAGATAGATAAACAGGAATTTGAAAGGTTGTGTATTTATAGTGAAAAAAATGTTTCTTGCTTCATCGTTCAAGGATGTGAAGGATTTATTTTCGAATTTTGTAGGAGATGTTAAAGGGAAAACGGTAACGTTTATTCCCACGGCAAGCGTTGTTGAAAAGGTGAACTTCTTTGTGAAATCCGGTAGGACAGCATTAGAGAAAATGGGGATGATTGTTGATGAGCTTGAAATATCAACAGCTTCAAGTGATGAGATTATAAACAAACTGACACAAAACGATTTTGTAAATATTACCGGCGGAAACACCTTTTTCTTGCTTCAAGAATTAGGAAAAAGCGGCGCAGATAAGATTATTATAGAGCAGGTTGAGCATGGCAAAGTTTATATAGGGGAATCTGCTGGAGCAATGGTTGTTTCTCCTGATGTCGAATTTGCACAAGTGATGGATAGTGTAAAAAAGGCCCCTGAATTAGTCGATTTTCATGGACTTGGGATTGTTGAGTTCTATCCCGTTCCACATCATACAAATGCTCCCTTCAAAAAGGCTGTTGAAAAAATCATAGATACCTATGGCCTAAAAATTCTGCTAAAGCCTATAAGCAACAATCAAGCAATTCTTTTTGAAAACAATGAAGTAAAAGTTGAGAGTGTATAGAAGAGCAAATCTCAATTTGTCGAGTAGTTTTATGCAGTCATCTTATTTTTGGAATGAAGGATGCCAAAAGCAAAAGGCCCCGTTGCCGCTCATAAACGGCATCGGGGCCAGGATTTTTGGTTTGGCTAAGTACATATTTTGATGTACAGCCATATCTCGCAGATGCATCAATGGTTTAGAAGTTTTCCTTGTCAGTCGGGTTGTTCAGCACCCCAAATGCCACCATCAGCGAAAGAACTAGATCCACCACCGTTTGCGCCCAGGATTGTGTAATGTTTAGGGCATCATACAGCCCTAGCTGCCCCAACAAGATCAACAGAGTGGCGGCCAGACCTGCCCAGGTGACTTTGGACTTCCAACGATTCTGTTCAAACATGATGATTCCACCTTTCAATTTATCCTATGTTATTGATATTCCACCCGCTTGGCATCAGTCAGGCGGGTGGATTTTGAGATGCTCGTCCAAGCGCTTGTGAAAAGACTTTGCGCTTTCCTCTACACGGGTAATGCGTTCAGACATTTGCCCCATGCTTTCACGCATACGTTGCTGATCCAGGCGTATATCATCTACGCCCCGCATGATGTACTTAACATCCATCTTCAAGCCGGTATCCTCTCCGGCTTCCGTTTTTGCTTCCAGTGTTGCGGCTTTGGCATCCAGGGCAGCATTTCGCTTCCTGGAATTGATGGTTGTGATGATGGATATCATCAGTGCAATTGCAGTGAAAATGATACCTAATGTTTTGTCGTCAATCGTGGGCATAGTGGTACATCCTTTGCTAAAAAATATGGCCCGTTCCGGCCAGCAGGGTTCGCGTGGATGGTGTGTCATGGTTATGTATCCTCTTTGATGATCGCGCCAGGATACTGCGCTTTGACAGCATCGGCTCCCGCCTGCGTCAGGCCGGAGATTGTGGCCATATAGGTCACGGTGGGGGAATTAGGCGGATCGTCAGGCGTTTCATCACTGGGTTGCTCTTTTGCTTCCGCTGCATCCATCAGCGCGGCCCATGTCTTGGGCCCAATGATACCGTCAACCTTCAAAGCAATAGCCGCCTGAAATTCCTTCACGGCGGCTTCTGTCTCAGCTCCATATTGCCCATCAATGCCCCATTTGGAAAGGGGATAACCGCACTCCTTTAGCAAGGATTGTGCAGCCGCCACATACTCGCCCTGACTGCCTTTGCGAAGGATGGGAAGCGAATCTTCCACGGGAGCCTGTGCCGGATCGCTGACGGTGCCTACTTCATCATCCAGGCCGGGGAGGCGCTTCCAATGGGTGAAAGCGCAATCCTTGATCTTTCGTTTGACAACGCCATAGGCATGGCCCCGTGCTTCCACCTCGTAACCACCGCCGACCGTAACAGCAACATGCTTTGCCTTGCCTGTTTTGGGATCGATGACAAAAAGGAAAATCCCAGCTTCATCCGGCAAGGTGTCGATAGTACCTTCCTCAATCCAAATGCCCATATTCTTTTGACTGTTCGCCCCGGAAACAAAGGAATATCCGGCCTCCTTTGCTGCCCGCTTGGTAAGCTGGGCGCAATCATAACAGACTTTGCCCAACCACAGCTTGCGGCCATAATAGAAGATTTTTTCAGCATATTCGGGGTATTGCTTTGCCTGCGCCTGCAAGCGGGCCTCCGTGCATACCCAACCTGTAGCCCCATAGATGTATCCAAGCCCGACAAGGCTTAAGGCAGACTGCGAAATGGCTTCACGCTTTTTCATGGTATCACCTCTCAATTGAAAGGGGCTGTATCTGCTTGAGATACAACCCCTTATTTTGCTTCCTTCGCTTCGGCCGATGGTTGCAAGGCTATTACCTCTCCTGCGGCCACTGTCTGTATCATGTCATCAACCTGGATAATCTGCTGACGGGCGACATTGACTGGTGCATTGATTTGCACCATTTGTAGGATGCCTAAGAGCGTTTCCTTTTGCTGTGGGCTGTCAAAAATCATAGGCTATTCTCCTTTTATAGTGTTGGTTACAGTTAAGGCATCATTTATAGGCAAAACCGCCTTATTGGCGGCAAGCTCCTGTGTGGCGGCTTCCAGTTCGGCAATACGTTGTCGTAGAGCGGATTCTCGTTCCTCAGCGGTTTCGGTTTGTATAAAGACAGTCTGATGCCTGTGTACAGCACCGTATCCTTTGTGAGTGGATGCCACATATTCACCATCAGCGCCGTTATCAATTAGTCTCCAATCGTTTTCCAGCAAAGCGGTAATCTCATCATCCGTTAGCGGCGTATTGGTGGATACTCGCAATGCCGGTCTTGATTTTCCATCGTAGTGTGCATTTTCGCCGTAAATATCCCTTATAGTTATGGTTTGATTCCCTGCTTTGATCTTCATGCGTATCATCTCCTTTTATTATCCTAGCCCACCTTTGACCTGCGTCCAAACACCGCCGCTGCGTACCCAGGGCTGGGCCTCTCTCCGCCAAACACCGCCGCTGCGTACCCAGGGTGTTGCATACCGCCATACACCGCCGCTTTTGACGACAATCGGCAAAGGAACCCACTCATAGGTAACAGTCAAATAGCCTGAGGTATTGGTCCTGATGGTTATCCCGTTACCAGAACCGCCGCTCCTGAAAACGTAAAAAGCGAACTTCGTCCCGGCTGCCGTTAAGTATCGGTCATCAATAGATATAAGCGCAACAGTTTCAGTATGGAAAGAGGCATTGTTTGAAAACAAAGCCGTAGTATGTCTGCCTATATAGCCACCGGCAGCAATTTCAAGGTACACCGAAGAAACGTATGTGGCTATGTTGGTAAGGGTTAGGGTGACGCCAGTTACATGCGCAAGCCTATCTGTACCGCCTGATGAATCGGCATAGAAAATGCCGCCGTTTGGGAAGTCGCCGGGTGTCTGGATGTTTGATAGGTTGATTGTAAGCTGCGGCATATGTCACCTCACCATTGCAGGTAGATGTCACCATCTACGCCGCCAGAAGGCCCTGCATTGCCGTTGGTGATGTTGCCCGCATGATAAACGCGCTTATCATAATTGGCTCCAGCATAAATATCCCCAGAGACGTAAACCCGACTATTAAACCAGTGGCCATTTGTGGCATCTGTATTATAGTGGGCGTAGGTTGCATTTCCTGGTCCCAGCTGCAAATACTTTCCGCTTCCTCTAATAATACTTTGTGATTGCATGTCAAATGAATTGGCCGTTAGTGTTGGTGAATTAGAATCATACATACGCAAAAGGGAACTCCATCCAGAAGCATAATAATATGTTCGGTAGAATTTTTTTGTTGTATTTGTATGGTAGGTTTGCGTAAACGTCTGGACGCAACTGACATTCCCACTATAGTATGCGATTTCGCCTTTAACATGGTACAGATAACCATTTTGAAAAAAAGCATCCGTAGTTCCAGACCAAAAAAACATACCTTCATAGGCATATGTATTATATGCATCTAAGGCCGCAATGGAGCTTATATTTCCTAGGCTCCCCAAATTCCGTACAGCACCAATATTTGAAGGAGACAAATCAGTGATTTCTACAATGGGATGACTGTGAGCAAAGTCAGTGATGTTTGCCTTAGTGTGCGAATGAGAGGAAGCAGCAGCGCCTATGTCAGAAAGCACTTGAGACGGTGTCCGGGGGATAAGTACACCTGTGCCATTCCCTTTCAAATAACTTCCCGACGCAACTTCTCCAAGGCCAGTTCCACCAGAAGTGACAGGCCAAATGCTCGGAATGTCTATACCGCCAAAGCGTTCATCCAGCGTCATGCCCTTATAGTAAATCTCCCATAGTGGGTTGACTTCAAAAGCATCCTGGCGCTGGGCTATCATTCCGATAGCAACGCCCCGGCCACCTACCCGATAATGCAGAAGCCAGCTTTCAGTCGGCACGATATCGGTAGTATCCACCGCGAATAGACCGTCTGCAATGGTAACCTTTACAACATAGCTGCTTGCCGCGCCAAATCCATTGCCGGCCACATAGGGTGCGCCAGACGCGGCAATGACGGTGGAAAGCTGCGTATATGATCCGCCTGTGTAGAGGCGTCGTGAAGTCTCCATGGCAGATATGCCATTTTTTCCGTTGACGCTGGCATAGGTATACGTAACGGTGACTTTGACATAGGTGCCGCTGTCGTTTGGTGTACCGTCTGCGTTGCATCTTATGGTATCAATGGAAGTAAAGCGCGGTGGCTCATACGCACGGAAGGTGACGGTGACACTGGCAGATTTAGTGCGGCCCCGGCTGTCTTTCACGGTGCAGGTAAATGTTACATCGCCAATGGCATTGATAGCACCAGTGGAACAGGGGTTGCTTGTCCCGGTAAACCCGGCCCCGGTGGTTTTCACTTCGACAATGGAACTGCCGTATATGCCATTTACACCATGTGCGGTCAATTGTACGCCGCTGATCCCCTGTACATATTCAGCCCAACCGGACGGCACGCCGTTATTGATCCTGGCGGCGGACAATGAGGCAATCGACGGTAGAATTTCCGCACCTGCCTTGATGGTAAATTGTTTTGTAACAACGCCTGTCAATACGCCGTTCATGTAGGTATTCACGGTGCAGGTTGCAAGGCCGCTTTCAGTGTTTGGAATGGCGTCCAGCCAGGAGTGCGGTACAGCCAAGGCCTTTGTAAAGGGTACTGTATAGCTGGCACTATCAGACTGCACGCTGGAATAGTCTTTATGGGCCGTTTGAAACCGCCAGATGATTTCATGGTCTGCGTCCGGGTGGGTGGGCGCAATTGTGGCGGTGATCGTCTGTCCGGCATCCAACTCTACCTTATCCAGAGTGAAGTCGCTTTGTGGTATGAAATAGTCAATCTCAAGTATGCCGGATACATTGTCGCGTAGATTGATGAGGTTGCCTGTGCTCCCGCCGCTGGCACGTACTGTGAACGTGACATCACCGGCCCCGGCTTGAATCAGTGCATGGGCGAACTCCGACAGGACTACTGTCTGATTGTGGATAGCGCTGTTCTGTGCAAAATTAGCTGTCCTGCCCGTTCCGCTGCCTTTTGCCAAGTCCAGATAACACTGCGAAGAATAGACGCGGATATTGTTTAGGGTAAGGCGCACGGCCAGAATCAAAGCATTTGCCACGCCATCCCCAAACGCATATGCAGAAAAGGCATTACCCGCTTTTAGATCCGCATTTTTGTTGGTGAACGATGACAGGCTAAATTGCATGGTTGGCATTACGCTTCCGCTCCTATCCACTTATCGCCGCATGAACCATCAACAAGCTTTACCCTGGCTACATAGCCAACGGCTAACTGCTTCCTGATAGAGGCGTTTTCAATATTCATGGTGTTGTCCGTGATCTGCGTAACCTCGTTGTTGTGCTGGTCACGGATGGCTACCCGGTCAGGACCGACAAGAACGGATGTGGGTACGCCTGTACGCCCGACAATAACACCAGCATCTTCAAGACGCACAATGGTTTCCTGCACGCTTTTAAAGGCAAGTAAATCTGTCGTGTTGCTTTCTAGTTCAGATACCTTTTGTTCTGTTGTGCCTATCTTAAAAGTAAAAGCAGAATCGCTTTGCTTAAGCTCCGTATATTTGGCGTTCAGGTCGCTTTGAGTAGCCAAACCTTCAATGCTCTGTTCTGCTGCCGCAATGCGATTGACAGTGGTTGTCAAGCCATCCGATAGGGCATTTATACGCTGGGATAATCCTTCCACATTGAAGTTCACCCCGGCAAAGTCAATGGCTGTATCCCACGTTTCACCGCCGTTAGACGTAAACCCAATGCCATAGTGAACGCCATCAAAAAGGCCAAACCTGATTTCTTGGTTGGTGTCATTCGGGTTTTTGCATACAATGTTGGCTGCATCCCAAAAGAAATGATCGTTACCGAATATCTTCACCAGGGCGGTACGCAAGGTGCCAACGGTAATTTCATCGGCCACCATGCCATTACCGGTTATGGCTGTTCGCCATTGCCATACACCGGCTACTTTTGAGGCGGCAAGTAGAATACCCGCGCCTGCGTTCCTTACGGCCTGTGTCCCGTCAGGCGTTTCCCATACAAAGCTGCCGTCTGCAGGGTCGGTGTAAAACCTTGTGCCGGTTGATAAGATGGAAGTCACCATGGTGTTTAGCACGCCGTTTATCAGGTCTGGATTGCTGTTGGTAAGCTGTTCAACAATCGCTGCCGCCCTACTGTTCCTGCCGGTGATATACTCAATGTTTGCCCGGTAATTGCCTATGGTCGGCTTTGTGTTTTCGGGCTGTAAAAGGTCACGGGGCATCTGTATAACGGTTGCCCTGACTTCCACATCAAGCGGCTGAATGCTGATGGCCACTTCATCACCAAGCAAAATCTGCTCATGAGCATAGCCAAGAGGATACATGTCAAGCAACGTACAGTTGATGGTAACTCGCGGTTTGTTAACCGTCTGCAGATAGTCCCATGTGCGAATCAATAACCGTGCCGGGTCTTCTTCATCAGGAAAATCTTTGATACCTGTGCGCTTGCGTCCGTTGCGCCCATATAAGACGGTTGCAGCTGCATCCTCTATCCATTTCTGACCAGACGGTTTGTCTGCCGGATCGCCGTTGGCAACAGTCCAAACCACATTATCAAAGGTCAGCTTTTGGGCATTAGTATCATCGCCTGCCGCTGTTGACTTTCCCTTTCCGCGTCCATAGATGGCGGTATACAGATTGCGGTCATCATAAATGACGCCTGCCTGCTCAATGTTTTTATCTATTTCAAGGCGTATCGTCAATGGCCTTGATCTCCTTCAAAGTGATCCTCCTTCCGGGGCGGTCGTGTAGTGTGCTGCTTTGGCTGCTGGCATCGCTAACCCCCCGTAGCGCACACGGTGGGGCGAAGGATGTTTTGCATCCAGGGCCATGGAGCATAAAATAGGCAGCGCCGGGGGCGCTTGTATGTCAAACGGGGATTCGCCCGGAACAGGGGAGCGGATGGGCCATAAAAGAACCAGCGTGGAAGGGCATAATAGCAATCAAATATCATCTGTGCGCCATGCCTCCTTTCTTTTGTATTGGCCGTATATCGTCGGTGGCCGCCTCACCGTTTCATTCTGATGAAAGGGGCTTGTCCCACTTTGGGAAAGCCCTTGGCATGCCTTCCCCTTATGCCAAGGATGATGTAACCCCACAGCGCCAGCGCGTGCATCATCACCCGGTGCCGCTGATACGAAAGGAAGAAGGCGGTTTGCGTGGGGCTAAGCTCAGTTATGCGCTTGCGGTTCATCTTTTGTACCTTCGCCTTGATGAAGCGGCGTAACGTTATCCGCCTTGTTCATGTATTCTTCCAGCCATTGGGGCAGAATGCGCCATTCCCGGCCCACCTTCTTGGCTTTCAGTTCACCTTTGTGAATAAGCCAGTGGATCGTTTCATGATTGCAGCGTCCGCCCAGGTATTCGGCTGCCTGCCGGGCGGTTAAAAATGTGGGAATACTGATAAAGGGCACAGGCGTCACCTCCTGGGATATGTATATGCGTGGGGATTATCCGTATTGCCGGTCATTCGCCATCTTCCAGGCTTTGCATGGCCCGAAGCAGGGCGGCAATGGCTTCGCGGGTTTCTTTTTTGTACCGGGCTTTCAATTGCGGATCGTCAATCTTACCATCAATGGCATCCCGCTCCACCTGATCCTGCAGGGCAAGCACATCGCCAAGCTCATGCCGGGCGCTTAATATGGCGGATGGCAGCGCATAGGGCTTGATCTCCTGATAGCGCCGCGCGAAGCTCGTAAAGTTGGACATCATCCAGTCATGCCACAGGGTGGGATGGCCTAACGCACGGGCAATATTGTCCACATCATCCGGGCTGGGGGTGGATATGCCCCGCTCCCAATTTTCAATGGTGCTGGCGCTGACATGCACCAGGGCGGCAAGCTGCTCGCGGGTTAAATCCTTTTCGTCCCTGGCGCGGCGTAAGTCTACATTTGTAACCATTGACATATATGGGCCTCCTTTTGTCTTGCTCGATCTTGTTTGATGTGGTATTATTAGGAAAAAGAAAAGGTGGGAAACGATATGGGAGTCTTTTACCATGCTCAGGTATGCATGAATGGACATATGATTAGTGATGCTATTGAGATTGAACAGGATCTCATGTCGAATTACTGCTCAAAATGCGGATCAAAGACAATTACTAAATGCCCAGCATGTAATGGTGAAATTCGGGGCTTCTACTACGTAGAGGGTCTTGCCTCTTTTGAAGAAACAACAGTGCCGAGTTATTGCCATATTTGTGGTAATTCATACCCATGGACTCTTTCTGCTATAGAAGCACTATCTTCTTTGATACAAAATGATGAAAAGACAACTACTGAACAGAAAAAAAGCGTTATTGAATCAATACCTGATATTCTTCATGAAACACCAAAGACTCAGGAGGCGGCGTCAAAGTTTAAACGCTTCTTAAGTGCTTCTGGTAAGTTTACGCAAGAGTTTGCCCTAAAGCTTTTAGTGACCATTGCGGGTGAAACTGCTAAGGGTACGTTATTTCCATGAGGGTGGCAACGTAAAGGGTTTGTTCCATGGGTCCACTTCCTTAAGCGCTGATTAATGGGAGGAGCGGCATGATATCGGACGCAGATTACAAAACACTAAAGGAATTCGTCGGTGTTGTGTTTGTTGGGCCATTGCTTGGTGGTGAGCAATGGGTACGTCTTAACAAAATGAAAGAGGCGGGTCTTGTTTCAATAGAATATACGGATAAAACTCCTTCCATTGGCCCTGAATACTTTCCCGCTCCAACAAGTCCAAAATTCAACTTATGTCCACTTGGGAAAGATGCGATTGCTGAGTATGAATCCCATATGAAAGACCAAAAGGCAGAAAATAAACGGAGAAAATTTGAAAACTACTGGAATCGCGGCCTTGCAATACTAGCTTTGATCATCTCGATAATCGCACTGCTAAAGCAATAAGCGATACCAGAAAAGCAATTCTAGTCAGCCACCAATCAAAACCAAGCTTTCTCATATTGCTTCTCCTTTTCGTGGTTCGTTGACCTTTGAGGGTAAGGGATTCGTAAGGGATGGCGGGGCGTTGGGTGTGGGAGTATGGTATTATGTGGATGTTCGGGGGCGGCGGTAGCGTTTGGCCGGGGTGGTGGGGGCAGGGGCTTTTGCGGCCAACACACCTTGCATGAAGCCATAAACAAGGGCCTGCTTTTCCCTAGATAGCGAAAGGATATCCAGTGCGGCGCTCTTGATCTGCTCGGGAGTGATCACAGTGGGTTTGTTTAGCATTACTCCACCTCCGATTGTGGCTGTGCCACTATTATATATGGCATAGTCATTATGTGTCAAGAGGATTTGGGAAAAATATTGACTGTGCCACAACATAAGGGTATAATTTGTATTGACATTAGATTGCGATGTCAGTACATTTTCAAAAAATTAAAGCCTACCGGAGGCTTTTGTGCACTAGATATCTGATTATTGTATGCTTTCATGAAGATAGCGTTAAATTAAAGCAGGGGGTCGAACCGTTTGGATACGATAAACTCGCGAGTGAAAGAATTGCGTTCATTCCTAAAACTATCACAGGCGAAGTTTGGCGAGAAGCTCGGAGTTACACCTTCTGGTATCGCAAAGATAGAATCAGAGGATAGGCCTGTAACTGAACAGATGAAAATAGCGATAATGAATTCATATAATGTAAGCAAGATATGGTTGGAAACTGGGGAAGGTCAAATGTTCTCTACTTCGGATGAACTAGGCCAAGAACTAGGACGCATATTTGCTAACGCTGATGAAAGAATGAAATCAACATTGCTTGCCTTTGCAAAACTTGGGCCAGAGGAATGGGCAGCTCTTGAAAAGCTTATAAAAGCCCTGAAAGAAATTTAAAAGCCGGTCATTCCGGCTTATTTTTTATATAACTCTTTATAAAGTTCAGCATAAACCGTAAGGTTACTGTATCATCAATCTGTCTAATAAGTTTAATAATTTCCTCCCTTAGTCCTGCCATCTCTTACCTCCAAATAAGAACGTATGTTTGCATTATTATAACCCCTTCCAACCTTTTCCGCAACAATAAATTGCTACATGCATAAATTACGCACAAATCTATGGAAATGATTGTCGTAATTTGAGATTTGTAGTATGATGTAACAAAAAAAGGAATAGGCGGTGTAATAATGGATTATATAGATCAACTCAAGCAGTTTTCTGCCCGTGCTGCCCAAATATCGAAAATGATCACAACTGAGGAAGCAACAAAAAATGCTCTTATTCTACCTTTCTTTCAAATGCTTGGGTATGATGTGTTTAATCCAATGGAGTTTGTACCTGAATTTACTGCCGATGTTGGCATAAAAAAAGGTGAAAAGGTCGATTATGCCATTGTTATAGAGGGTAAGCCTACCATCCTGATTGAAGCCAAATGGTGCGGCGAAAAGCTGGAAAGCCATGATTCACAACTGTTCCGTTATTTTGCCACATGCTCCTCTAAGCTGGCCATTCTCACAAACGGTATTGTTTACCGTTTTTATACTGACCTGGATGAAAAGAACAAAATGGATCTGACCCCGTTTATGGAATTCAATGTTCTTGATATCAAGGATAACCTTGTGCCAGAGCTAAAGCGGTTCCATAGGTCATCGTTGGATGTGGATGGTATTTTCAGTGCTGCATCTGATTTGAAGTACACGACGGCAATTAAGCAGCTTCTTGCCAAGCAGGCTGTTGATCCTGATGAGGGTTTCTTGTCATTTGTCTTAAAGGAAGTGTACCCCGGCAGAAGGACAGGGCCTATTGTCGAGAAATTCACTGATATCATCAAAAAGTCATTTTCGCAGTATGTGAATGACTTGATGAATGAAAAGTTTAAGTCCATGCTTGAACCCAAGGAGAAGGAAGCCGAGAAAAAGGCAGAAGAACAACCGCCTGAGGCTGTTCCTGTCGATGCAAAAAGCATAATCAATACAACCGATGAGGAATTGGAATGCTTTATCATCATTAAGACCCTTCTGCATAACGTTGTAACACCTTCCAGATTGAGCTATAAGGATACAATCAATTACTTTAGTGTATTGCTGGATGGGAAGGTAACGAAGTGGGTATGCCGCCTGCAGCTTGATGGTAAAAAGAAATGGCTCATTATCCCCGACGCAACGAAAAAAGAGGTCAAATATCCGCTTGAAACCAATGATGATTTGTATCAGCATAAGGCTGCATTGGAAGCAAGCGTAAGCGCGCTTTTGTGATGAAATGTAAATTAAGATAGATCATGATCAGCCACCCTCAAAGCAAGCCAAATTGATATTTCAAATGGGCGCTAGGAGGGTGGTTGTTTGATAGATCATTAAATAGATAGAATATACGAATTCTACGAGGTTTAGGGAGGCAAGAGCATGTCAAATCTATCACCTGAAAAAATTACAGCCGAATGCTTAGCTGCGATTATTGATAAAGGACTTGATAAGATTGCAGCAAAGATAAAAGGAATTGCTATTGATCAGTATGAAAAAATAAAGATAGATTTTGATCTTGTCTTTAGGAAATATTTGAAAAAGTGTTTAAAAACATATGGTAAGGTGAAAACAATTCTTTATAAAGACGAGCCACAGCCTTTATATGATTTTTTTGTATGCCCTAACCTCCGCTTTTATAAAAACACTATTTCGACTACATCGATCGATGATATATTATCATTAACAGAGGATAAGTGCTTTTTGATACAAGGATCGGGAGGGGAAGGCAAATCAATTCTATTGCGGCATTTTCTACTTGATGAGGTTAAGAAAAAAGATTACATTCCTGTTTTCATTGAGCTGAAAAACTTTAGTAGTTTCGAAGGACAATTTCTTGAATTTCTACATTTCTCAATAGATTCAATTAATACTAAGCTTAAAAAAGAATACTTTGACTATGCACTAGATTCTGGATGCTTTATGTTTTTGTTAGATGGTTATGATGAATTAAGTGATGCTAAGCAATCTGGATTTTTTGCGAGCTTAAATCGCTTAGCTAATAGGTATGACAAGAATTGTTATATTATGTCGTCCCGTCCATTAAAAGATGAAGAAATAGTGTCACTGCAAAAATTCATTAGTTTACAGACAATGCCATTCTCAGAACAGCAAGCTATTCAACTAATTGAAAATTTGAAGTTCGATAAAAAGAAAAAGACAGAGTTCATTATGCAGTTAAAAAACAGACTTTACGATTCACATCGATCATTTGCATCCAATCCATTACTATTAACTATAATGCTTTTGACTTTTGATCAATACGCCAGTATACCTGAAAAAATGTACTTGTTCTATGATGAGGCATTCGAATCATTATATTGTAAACATGATGCAAGTAAAGAAGGGTACGTTCGGAAATCAAACTCTGGCCTTGCGAAAGATACGTTTAGAGCATTACTTTCTGAATTTTGCTTAATTTCATTTGCGAAACATGAATATGAATTTACATATGAGGGATTAAAGGGGTCATTAAGTAAAGCAGCCAGCTTAACAAGGATTCAAGTCGATGTGGATGCTTTTATTAATGATTTATGCAAATCGGTATGCCTAATGTTCATTGACGGGCGAAAATATAGGTTTTACCACCGCTCATTTCAAGAATACTTTGCGGCAAAGTGTTTGAGTGAAAAAGATTCTCAAATAATGAGCCAAGCAATTATGCATTTTATTGAAAAAGACTCTTGGAGAACTGAAACTGTGATTAATATGATAGTTGATATGAAGCCCGATAGGATAGGCAAAGAGGTCATTATGCCAATACTGCGCGAGCATGAGATGGAATTTCAAAATGAAAGAGAAAGATTTGACCACTTTCTAAGTTGGATAGCTTTTCGTATTTATGCCGACAAAAAAAATGAGAGTGATTCCAATAAGGTGTATTTAAGCATTCATCCCGGCCTCCCGTCATTTGTTTTGGACTTTAGCTTGGTTGATAATGAGTTCAAAGGAAATGATATTCCTGGAATTGGTGACGAAAGGCTTCTAAATATCCTATTATCTATAAACGCTAAAGAGAATGCTGTCCATGTACATTCCATGTCAGTTAATGAACTTTTGGCTGACGAGAGTGTGTATGGTGCTTTTGTTGCTTCAAACTTTTCTGATATTTTCCGATTTATTATGAATTACTATAAGTTACTAAACCAAAGGTATAGTGAGTCCGAAAACAGTCTTTATGCTTTGTTGGGAATATTATAGACCAAGCTATTTGGATCGAATTTCTACAATATGCTTACATTTTACGCTTGCGAACATATGTTTTTGTTTCTATAATGGATCAGAAAGGGGTATATGTTGGCAATCCTGTGTATATCCATTTTGTGTAATTGTTTAGTGCTTTTATGAGGTGATACCATGGCATCCTTTTTCTTTGACAAGTCCCGCAACTCCTGGACCTGCCAATATAAAGACCCGGACAGTGGGAAGTACAAGGCCCAGCGCATTGATGATAAAGCCGAACCCTTCAAGCGCAAAAAGGATGCCCAGCAGTGGTATCATCTATCCGGGTATGATATTGAGGCCGGCAACGTAAAAGACACCGGCAATATGAGCGTGGGGGAATGGCTGACCGATTGGCACAGCAGCTATTGTGCTGAGCAGAACCTTGAACCGAACACCCGGCGCTGCATCTATGGCTATATTGAAAAGCACATTAAGCCCGAAATAGGGGATGTGCGCCTTGCCGATGTCAAGCCCCACCACATACGCAAAATGCTGACTGCTTTACTTGAGAAAAAGAAGCCATCCAAGAATCCTGACAAGGCGGTGCCGCTAAAGCTTTCCACCGTGCGGCAAATCTATCAATGGTTTCGTGTCGCCATGGCCCAGGCCGTGGAAGATGATATGATTCGCAAAAACCCCTGCTTGAAAGTAAAGGCGCCTATCGCGGCCGAAGAAAAGCCAAACTATTGCACCGCCGAACAGATACAGGCCATGATACGCAAAATGGAAGGCACGCGCTTTTACATGCCCATCTATCTGTGCATCATGCTGGGCCTGCGGCGCGGCGAAGCCCTGGCCCTCAAGTGGGATGATATTGAAGGGACAACGGCGCACATACGCATGCAGATTGCCGTTGAATCAGAATACGATGCACAGCAAAAGAAGTATATAAGGAAGGTTTCTTTAAAAAAACCCAAAACTAACCGTTCTGTTCGTGACCTGGAGATTCCGCCCGATCTGCTGGCTGCGCTGCACAAGCACCGCAAACGCCAGCTAGAGGACAAATTGAAACTTGGTGACCTGTATATAGATGAAGGATTTATTTGCGCCGACGAGGGCGGCGGTTATCTATCGCCCGACAGCACCACCGTGGCGGCCCGAAATTTCTTAAAGGCGGTGGGGGCCAAAGATGGCACGCACCTGCACGATCTGCGGCATACCTTCGGCACACTGACCTATCAGGCTGGGTATCCCATCGATGTTGTGGCGGATCTCCTGGGCGATACCATTGCCGCCGCGCAAAAGTATTACATCGGTGAGGATAGCAAAAAGAAGCGCGACGCCGCACTTACGGTCAATGAGCTATTTAAGGTGAAGTAGCATCACGCAGTAGTGCATACAGGTTAAGCAAAGACTTATGAGGATAAGCTGCATTGAAATGGCGAAAAGAAGAAAAGTTGTCAAGGACATGGAAGTACCCCCTCTAATCGCCATCGTTGTGGCTGTGCTTAGCATTCTTGTTTCCTTAGCGTTTTGGATGGGCATTGCTTCCATTGCGGAGATACATACAAGGGATGATGCAAAGCACATTAGCACTACCGTACTATCATGGAAAGAGTCGGTATCACGTACACCCAGAAGAAAGAGCATGCTAATTATCTGCAGTGATGGAAACATGTACGAAATTCGACGGGAACTATATAGAAGATATAAAGATGAGGTGCAGTCAGCTTTATCTACCGGGGCAGAGGTCAGCATTTATACAGGATCAATACTCAAGGATATTTTTGAATTATCGATAAACGGAGAAACGGTTATCCCTTTTGAAGAAGGCTATAAGGATCTAAAGGTGGACTATGTTGGATATGCTGTGCTTGCTGCATTTTTAGATATTACTGGAATAAGCTTTATGATATATGGTATCGTTGGATTTAAACGCAATCGAGTTTGGCGATAAGGATGATGGATGATGCTCTTTTGGTATAGAAGAAATAGAAGAAATTTGTTTGACATGGAGCTAACGCCCTTAATAGCCATTATTGTGGCCGTGGTCACCATTCTTCTTTCCATACCGTTCTGGATCGAGTTTTCATTCGTTGCGCAGATACAGACAAAAGAAGATGCAAGGTATGTTGACACTACAATATTATCATATAGAGAATCGGTAAGAAGTAAACCCAATAGAGTGAGCATGCAAATTTACTGTAGTGATAGTAATATGTACGAAATTCGGCAAGAATTATATACAAGGTATAAAGCGCTGGTGAAGGCAACATTATCTGACGGGGCAAGGGCAAGCATTTATGCTGGGCCAATGCTCAATGATGTTCTTGAACTAAAGATATACGGACGTACGGTTATCCCCTTTGAAGAAGGGTATAAACACCTAAGTGAGCACCGTATTGTGACTGCAGTGTTTGCTGCATTGCTAGATATCACTGGCATTATCTTTATTATCTTAATTATCGTTAAGATAAAGCGCGAACGGGAATGGCGAACTAAAGCATAAAGTATTATAGGAGGAGAATAGCAATGGATTATTCGTTAGCTTTCCTGATGCCGACACTGGTTGGTTTCATAATGTCATTCACTATATTTGTGAGAATGTAAAAGCGGCGGCTATCTTTCGCCCGACAGCACCACCGTGGCAGCCCGCAACTTCTTAAAGGCGGTGGGGGCCAAGGATGGCACGCACCTGCATTATCTGCTGCACACCATCGGCACGCTGACCTATCAGGCCGGGTATCCCATTGGCGTTGTGGGGGATCTCCTGGGCGATACTATCGCCGCTGCGCAAGAGTATTACATCGGCGAGGATAGCAAAAGAAGCGTGATGCCGCACTTACGGTCAATGAGCTTTTCATAGTGAAGTAGAGTATCTAAATAGTGAATGTCATTATTTACTGAGTCCGTTGTATAGATGTAATGGTTATATATGCTTTGGTATAATGATATATTGGTGCAAAAATCCAGGTATTGATTTTTATGGGATATATACTATAATTATAGTGTACAAACAACTAGGAGATGCGACATGAAGGATATTCTACGAAAGACTTTATTCCGTTGGGTTGCATCTTCGTTTTTAGTCACCTGCAATGTTTGTATTACCGTATTACCTGAAATAATAAGCTGGAAAGATGGGGATACTTTTTCATGGCCTCATGTGATTTGTCAGCCGCATTTTTGGATTCTGCTGGCTGTAGTAATTTTGCATAATATGCTTGCCTCTGCATGGAATAAGACTGCTGCCAATAAGATTACTGAGGAGGCACAAGCACTAAGAGAAGCAGGTGCTCATAAAATGGTATGCGAGGTAATGGAAAGAACCCAAGTAGTTGCACTCAATCACCTAGAACATAACGAACTACGAGCTGCTACTAAAACAGCAAGGGCTGGGAAGAAGATAGCTGACCAGATAAGAAGGGGGGTAACAAATTGAATACTACTAACGCATCAATACCCTCTGCGCCGTTGGATAGTGCTATTGATAAAGTTGTAGATAATTCTTCTTATAATGTTACTAACAGTGTTTCCTTAAAAAAAATGAAGTGTCTATCAACATCATTTTCGTCAATATCAAAGTTCATAGTGCTTAAGACGATAATTGATACTTTATTCTGTCCACCAGATAATGCGAAATATGAGGTTTCCGTCTCAATGCCGGCATTTAGAAAGATGCGTTCACTCTTTACTAGCATTCTTCTTTGCGTGGTTTATGATAGAGCAATGAAATACTTGTATACAAAATCTAGTGATGAACTTCAGAATGATGGAAAAGTAAAAGAGGTCTCAGAAAACACTTATCTATATAGAGTTAACTCGAAGGAGCGTATTCTATTTGGTGAAAAAGGAAATGAACGGATTATTGTTGGAGCAGGGGAAACGACAGAGATATTGAAAAACATTAAGAAAAGAGTTGCGTCTGAGAAGAAGGTTAATATTACTAATGATCAGGATCCAGCTTAAATAAATGGATTTGCATCAATATCTATGCAAAAAGTGCTAGTAATAATTTTATACTAGCACTTTTCTTCTGTATGAGGGAGCAGTTTGTGGGTTTTTAAAGTGACACCGGTGTAATGCGTGATAGTACCCATGAAGTTGCACATCACTTTTACTACTGGCTTACTACTGCACCCAGTTATGGACAAGCAAAAAACCCAGTAAAATCGGGCATCTGCGGGCCGGATCGGGCAATTTTACGTTCTACTCCTACAAGAATGCAAACCCCAGCTGCTGCCCCGGGACCATTTCCGGCAATGCGCTGGACGGCTTGCAGGAGAAGGTCTGCGTTCAGGTGAAGCGTGTCTATGACAGCTGCCTGCAACAGGAGCAGTTGGATGATGAAGAGGTAACCATCACCAGCTTTGCCCAAGTGGCCGGCAGCACCTGCCAAGTCAACCCTGCCTTCTGCCGCGAGAACCCTGAGACGATTCCGGCAACGTCACCCCCTGTAGCCCCCATTACTTTTGAGAGCTGCCGCTCTAACAGCACCGTGGGACGCATTTGCAACCTGACCATTGACCGTTTGTGCGATCGTCCTTGCTTTGCCCGCGTACGCGCTACCATCGAGGTTCCTTTGGATATTCTCTTTGTGGATAGCCGTTGCGTAGAGTATATTGGCAAAGGTATCGTGTGCGTAGACAAGGACGTACTGCTCTCCCTGCCAGATGAGTCCATCGTTCCCTTTGAACTGGAAAGCATGGTCAGCGCCATCTGCGTATCAGGTACTTATGAAGGAAACAATGTGTTTGAACTCACCATTTGCGTCACCATCGTTCTAAAGGTGCTGGCCAAGGTCGAGATTCTTATCCCGTCCTACGGCTTCTGCCCCATCCCGCCCTGCGAAGAGTTTGCCGAGAATGTCTGCGACGAATTCTTCAGCTTGCCGCTATTCCCGCCTATGTCCTTGTGCAACGACGGCAGCACAAGCCCGAGTAATGCCAACCTCCATGGCGGAATATGCAATTGCCGCACTACACGGCAGAACTGACCAGCAAGGAACAGACACAAAAATCAATCTACAAGAGGCAAGGGGGCTATGGTCCCCCTTGCCTTTTGTAGTAAGATTACCATTCCGAAAAGGACATTGATTCAACATCGCCGAAACTCGCATTGAACTTTAAATAGGAAGTGTGTTCCTCATGCATCATAATATATATGCAAAGAACACATCAGTCTATACGCATCATTCAAATCACCATACGTCATGTTGCCATTCCTGGCATATAAGTCGGAAACAGATAGCACCTTGTAATCTGCAGTGGTAAGAAAATAGATATTCATAAGTGCCGACTTTATGATTTTTTCTGCAGAAAAAGCGAAAAAAGGTGTTGACAAGAGATATGCCGTGTGTTAAACTAACAAACGTCGCCGCAAGAGGCGCCGGACCTTGAAAACGATACAGAGTCGAGAGACTTAAAAATGGAAGCGAAAAACGACAGTTGATTCTAAGAATGAGTTTTCACTTTGTCGAGGGAAACCGAGATAAGGAGAGAAGATAGGAT
>JAEWSC010000048.1 GCA_023398575.1 Bacillota bacterium
GTTTCAGGTATGGGGTTATCTACACCATGGGTGGCGACGACACTGGTACCGCCTAAATCCTTGCCGTCAGTGCCCCGATAGATGACGGTGACATTGGCAGTGATAGCGGCCGGAGGATCATAATCAAAGGTTACAGATTCAGGATTGGCTTTGCCATTTTCGTCTACGGTGACATAAACCGTGCCCTCACCCTTTACGGTATATCCTTCAAGAGGTGATGGAGCAATAATGGGATTGTCCTGGCCGCGGGTGGCAGTAACGCTGGTGCCGCCCAGGTCTTTGCCATCAGTGCCCCGATAGATGACGGTGACATTGGCAGTGATAGGAGCGGGAGGATCATAATCAAAGGTTACAGATTCAGGGTTGGCTTTGCCGTTTTCGTCTACGGTGACATAAACCGTGCCCTCACCCTTTACGGTATATCCTTCAAGAGGTGATGGAGCAATAATGGGATTGTCCTGGCCTTGAATCGCAGTAACGCTGGTGCCGCCAAGGTCTTTTCCATCGGTGCCCCGATAGAACACCTGCACAACGGTCTGCGCGGGTTCCGGCTCAGCCGGCACCGGATTGGTGGAAATATACAAGTTAAAAGAGCCCACCTGGTTTTGATTGCTGTCAAAGACGCTGATGGGTATGGATGCGCTAGTCAAATCACCGGCGTTCGCGACCTGGCCCAAGGAGGTGTCGCTGCCGGGATTAAAGGTATAGTCGCTGTGATCGGGATAGCTGATGCTCAAAAACAGGGAACTCAGCGGTGTGTTCCCCGGAACAGACAACCAGAAGGCATCGTAATCCTTCATCCAGCTTACCTGAGAAGCGGAATTTGAATAGGCTTGATTGTTGTTTTCATCAAACCAGTAAACCTTGATGTCAAGGCCATTCCAGTTGGTAGCTGCCATGGCGGGCGCCGACACCCATGGAATGGCCATGAGCAGCACCATCATCAAGGATAGTATGCGGCGGCCGAATGAAATACCTGATTGCTTTTTCATGGGTGAAATCCCTCCTGTTGTTGGTACACCATGTATACGATTGTAGTATTATAATGCCCTGTTGTCAATTCAAAGGAGCTTGGAAAATGCTGCTCCTCAAGGCATTTAGCAGGATTGCCGGCCCATTTGGCGAATATCGTTTGATATACAGCCTGCGCAGGTGCGCACCGGGGGAGGAAACCTTGATCATGGGGGACGAAGCATTACGGGAAACCCCTTTCCAAAAGAAGACGGTATTTGATGGAAAGATCATATCGGTAGAGCATTGGCAGGTCACGCTGCCCGATGGCAGGAACGCGCTGCGGGAGGTGGTCGTCCATCCTGGTGCCGCCGCCGTGGTGCCTGTGGATGGGGAAGGGTACGTGACGCTGGTGCGCCAGCACAGGGTAGCTATCGACCGCATGACCTGGGAAATACCTGCCGGGAAATTGAACTTTGTGGGAGAAGACCCTTTTGACTGTGCAAAGCGGGAACTGGAAGAGGAAACGGGTCTTAGGGCCGGCCAATGGGAGCTTTTAACACGGGTGGATACCACGCCTGGGTTCTGCACGGAGCGAATCGCCCTGTACCTGGCGACAAGTCTTACGCAGCATGAAACCCATATGGATGAAGATGAGTTTCTAACGCTCAAGCGCATCCCGCTTAAGGAAGCGGTGGATCAGGTAATGGCCGGAGAGCTTACTGACAGTAAAACAGCCCTTGGTATCCTGATGGCATATCACCGCTTGATGGGCTGATGTGGCTTCTTCATATACATAACGAAACAAGAGGCTTTACACATCCCCGAAAAATTGGAATTTGTAAACAGAAAAGCGGGAACGCTTTGCATGTTTCCATAAAAGGAGGCCCGAGGATGGAAAAAAGACGCGGTGGCCATTTGTTCATGATACTGATGATTCTTCTTTTGATCATCGGCCTGGTGGTGCTCATTTGGGGTGCGGCTACCTATGTAAAGCCGCTTGTTCCCTTGCGCGGGCCGCAGTTCATGCTTTACAATTTCCTGCTGGGCGGTTTACGTGCCTAATCAACAAAAGCAATGCCGGAAGGGCTTGAGAATACCATGCAGCTTTTTGACAACATCTTTACCCGTCTGCCGGAGCTTACCACCAACCGGCTGGTTTTGCGCAACATGCGCATGAGCGATGCCAAGGATATTTATGAATACTCCTGCGATCCTGAGGTGGCCCGCCACGTGCTGTGGGAGGCACATCAAAACATACACCAGACAAAGGCATACATACGCTACGTGCTCAGGCAGTATCGCCTGGGCTCGCCCAGCAGCTTCTGCATAGCGCTGAAGGAAACGGGCAGGGTCATCGGCACCATTGGCTTTATGTGGGTCAGCAATGAAAACAGATCGGCAGAGGTGGGCTACAGCCTGTCCCGGGCCTACTGGAACAAAGGCTACATGACAGAGGCACTGGCGGCTCTTTTGCGCTTTGGCTTTGTGGAACTAAACTTAAACCGCATCGAAGCCCAGCATGAATGCGATAACCCAGCCAGCGGCCGGGTGATGGAGCATGTGGGCATGCGCCGCGAAGGCACGCTGAAAGAACGGCTCTTTAACAAATCCCGCTTTGTGGATGTTGAGTTGTATGCCATACTGCGTGAGGAATGGCGCAAGCAGAACGGACGGTAATAGACAGGGTATAATCATCAGCCCGTCAACAAAGTGGCGATGCCACTTTGTTGAGTTTTTCCCTCGCGGCACTGCACTTCGGCTGCGCCTCTGTGCGGTCGTTTGCTCGGGCAAGGTAGGAATTTCTTCGAAATTCCTACGCAAATTGCCGCACATGTCGCCAATTTGCGATCCAAACTGGGAGGGTTTCGGCCCTCCCAGCCCTCCCATAGGTTTTTGATAGTCTGAGCCCGCTTTCCGATAAAAACGGAAAGCGGGCTGATTGTTGTTGTGTGGTTCAGACTGTTTATTGAGCGGAGGTACCGCCCATGATCATTTTGATAATTGATGGCGGCAGGTTGCCCATAACGGCCATCAGCTGTCCCTGCAGCACCGGCGTCATCTCCTCTGCCCAGGCGTTCAGTTCCTCCATGGTCATCTTGCCCAGGCGTACGCTGTCGGTCGGAATTTCCGGCAAGGTATCAGGCTCGCTGGAAGCTGTGGTGTAGGCAATGGAAAGGGTCGGTTCAGAAACATCAATGAGATATAGGTCCACAGTGCCTTCCACTTTGGCGTCCACACCATCGTAAATGGTCTTTTCTTTGCCGGCAAGACTGCTGCTTACCGTTATGGCAGAGCTGCTCAGGCCAACACCCAGATTCCACTCATCCTGCACAGTGGAGAAGGCGGCGGTGCTCTTGCTGTCAAAGGTTAGGGTGATGCTGCCTAGTGGCTGACCGTCAGAAGTGTAGCTGCCATATACATTCCATTGGTTGGTTGTAACGGTGGAATCGCCGATTGTTTGAACGGGAATTTTCTTGCCGGTATACGTGAGGGTAATGCCTTCCTGTGCTGATGTCATGCTGATATTGTATTGCGTGACGATGCCGTCTTCCCTTGTCTTTTCGTATTGGCCAAGCAGCAAATTGATATTTGAATCCGAAGCGCTGCCATCCGGGATTCCCGTTTTGATTTCCAGTGCCTTGCGAACACCGGCTGCATCGCTCCATTGGGTAATGGTAATGGGCTTGGGAAGGATGTTGGCGGCCTCTTTTTCAAACTCTGCCGGCAATGACGCGTACAATTCGCGCACCTCATCCTTGCTAAGGGGCTCGCCCGTGGCATTGCTATCTGAATCAATTAATTTGGTCAGCGCATCCAGGTTCCTTTCCTGAATGGCCCAGGCGGATAGGATTTCTAACGCCTCTTTGACCTGTGCGGCCGATATGCTCATTTCTTTGCGGGTCACGGCAGCATCGTGCTTTTCACTTTCATAGACGCCGGTTGAGGAATTGCCTTTGGCGGCGATGCCTTCATACCAGGCTGCAAGCGGGGCGGCTAAATCTTTTTCCACATTACTGTAATCAAAGCCAATGGCTGTAATGAACACTTCTGTATCAAAGCTGGTGACTTGCTGCCGGTTTTGTTCGGCTTGTGCCATGGCTTTTCTGAAGGATTTGCGGTATGCCTCCATTTCAGAGGAGTCCATAGAAGTACTTTCCATAGAGTCTATCAACAGAAGGCCGTATAGGTCGTAAAACTCCTCCATTGTAAAGGAAAGAACCTTGCCGCCCAGCAAGCTGCTCAGTATATGGAATTCCTCACTTTTCGTAAGGAAAGTAAAGTTCAGAGAAGATTTGTCCTGCAACAGCAAATCAAACTGCTGCAGCACGGTTTCCCCCTGCGCTTGGGAGGAGGACTCAATTCTCAGCACTTTGAGCAGGTCGGCTGCCATGGACAGGTTGGCGTCTTTGGCTAATATGGAGCCGGGGGTGAAGGTGACTGTGGTTTTGACGTTGCGCCCGGCGGCGTAAGCCTGGTCCAGAAAAGAGACGGATGATGCGCCCTCTGAAAGGGATAAGGCTGGCATGACCAGAAGTGCAAGGGCCAACACGAAGGATAGCAGTTTTCGGAATTTCATGGGATTCTCCTTTCTTTTTACACCATTCATGAAATTATTATACATTTTTGTATACAGTTTTCGTCCAGTTTCGGATGAATGTATATCATATTAGCATCATGAACAGCAAGAATAAACCTAAAGAATGGCGGCTTAGCTTTTTCTATACACTATGTGTCCCTTCCGAAGACGCTATTTCCTGCTCTCCTTCCTGCTCAAGAGGATTCGTCCCCCTCCTCTTCCCGGCGTTTCTCTTCGATTTCCCTCGCATAGTTAATGTCTGTCCTTGTAAAATCCATAGGCGGAGCGGTTACCCATTGCGCCTTGGGTAAAGCTGTAACCAGCAGCGTGCGTGCCATAGCCGATTGAACGCAATACACAATGAGAAGGAGAAGGAAAAGCACCTGGGTGACTGTCGTGGCAATTGGCGCAGCCGCACCACCCATCAGGGTGCCGGCGTAATGGGTTGCTGCCCAATGCAGTGCCAAAGGCGCCAGCAAGTAAAGGGGCATCAAACGCAGCTCCACCCGAAAAATCCGCTTGATCAGTCTGCGGGTGTCAAAGCCGTCCACATTACCTTCCGCTTTCATTCTGGCTGCATGGATGCACAAATAGTCCACAAACCATTGCAATATTAAAAGAGCTGGGAGAAAAAGCATAGGGAAGCGTGCCAGCATATATTCGAAGGTATAGCTGGTAAACAAGTCCAGAAGCTCTAACATGGAAAACGAATTCCCAAGTGGACGGGGGAAAAGAAACGGCCCAACGGCAGCCGCAAATCGTTCGAGCATCACATCCCGGCAAATGTACGCGGCGGCCACTCCGAGGCAGAGGAGCAAATATTGCTTGACGGGACGGATTTTGACGAAGCGGAAAGGGCCTTGTGCAAACGCAACAGCTCCTTTCCCAAGAATTATGCGGCGTAGCCAGCCAAACAACAACAAAAGCAACGGCGGGACAAGGACAAAAACCCCATAGTAAATCCAACCCGAATCCTGTCCGTTGAAAGACACATAACGAAGATTTGAAGACAAACCAAAGGCATTGATCACCACAAGGTAGCACAAACCCCACACAATGCTTTGTAGTATGTGCCTTTTGAATGCTTCTCTCGTCATGGCCAGTACCTGCTTGGGGTTATCCATGTCAAACGGTACCGTATACTGATGCACTTTGGCAGCATCTTCTCTTCCTGCATCCATTAGGAAGGATTCATGTTGATTGCTTCCAGCGCTCATTCCTGCATTCCTCCTTCTCCGGCATCCTGTAGGGCCTGATCAGGGTCCTGGACGGGCTGCGCATTTTTATCTGTGCTTTTTATTGCACTTTCTTCCACCGCCTCCCCGCTCGTTGCCAAGGGCTTCCCCTCCGGCTCCCATACTACGTCAGGCAGCCTTGGCTGCTGCATCAAAATCAGCGACCGCACGATGGCAGACTGAGGGAAATACCATAGCCCAAAGCCAAGCAATGCATAGGGCATCACAAAGACGTAGATCAGTTCATAGAATGCGCTGCTTACCTGCCCGTCCAGATAGGGGTAAGTCAAATAGTACAAAAGGAAGGGCGCCCAAAAATACTTTGCCATCAGATGTGCTTCTGCCAGAAGGATTTTCTTTATCATGCCACGGCCGGAGATCAGCCCCAGGGCACGCTCCCCACAGGTCAGCGATGCGTGAATGCACAAATAGCCTGCCAGCCAGCTTGTTGCCAGAAAGACAGGAATCTGGTAGAAGGGATACAACGCCAGCTGGCTTTTTGCAAGCTCCGCGCTGCTGCCGGCGAGCCTTGAATATGCAGCCTGCACAAGGATATACAGCTGGTAAACGACCCATTCCACCGCTTTACCAAACACGGCATAACCGCCGTACAGCGCAAAGGCTACAGCCAGGAGGATAGCCAGGTTGTGTCCCATGGAATGGCCGCTGCCCCGGCGGAATAGCTCAAAAAAGTACTGCTCTTCGGGGTTACCGCCCCGTATTAAATGGATGAGCCGGTTGTACAAACATATCAAAAGCGGCGGGACCAGAATGTATTGGAGGAACAGAAAAAGAATAGACCACTTCCCCGTCAGGTAGCGCTCCGCCAATGCCGGCAGCCAGGCAGGCAAAAGGAATGTGAGGATGTAGCCAACCGCCCATTTGAGGTATAACTTCTTGTTGGTTTGAAAGAGGACCCGTGCCCTGTACACATCCCGCGAGGACTCGCTTTTGTAAGGTGTGAAAGGAGTGGGTTTTGCCATCTCCGGGGCTGTGCTGTTTTGCAGTTCGTCCATTTGTGCCCTCCCGGTATTTTTTGGCGGATGGGCTGCAGTTGTTTTGAATGTGAATATTCCCATCCGCCTGACAAAGGGAATTGAATGAAAGGGAAACGTGGTATATTGTATCCATCATATACCATTTATTTCGCAAAAGGAAGGGGAAAACGGGTGAAATATGCGCACGACTGGCAATGCTCAGTATGCAGTTTCATGCGGTATGATGGCTGATTTCCGGAAGCATTACTGCTTGTACTCATCAGAAACGGTCAGCCCGTTGACAAAGCGGAAGATTACTTTTACGGTACGGAAAAGGCTCCCCTCAAACCGAAGGGAGCCTTTGTATGGGTGATTGAAAAGAATGCAGGGGTGTTAGTTTGCCATACCGCCGCTGAGCAAAGCGGTAACAGAGGGAGGAAGATTCTGAATGAGCAGGCCGAACTGCATCATCAGGCCGTTGGAAAGCTCCTCGTACCAGGCGGTCAGTTCTTCCTGGGTCATTTTGCCGGGACGCACAACCTGCGCATCGCTAAAGGAGGGGATTTCCACAGGATCGCCTGTCTCGGCGGTAACAACGATGGTTGCCAAAGGCGCAGTTTGGCCGGCAAGCAGTACGCTGACTTTGCCTTCCTCTTTCACATCAACGCCGTTTACGACCGTGGTGGAAGTGCCCTCCAGTGCTACGCCGATGGGGCTGCCTTCGGGACCGGCTTGGATATTCAGCTTCCAGGTGTCCTTATCGGCGGTTTTTTCGCCGGTATAGTCCATTTTCAAGCTGAAAGCATCGGCAGCATCCTCTTTCACATTCATGACAGCCTGCCAGTTGTCGCTGCCATCCTTGCCAGAGATGCTGATATCAACAACGCTTGTGCCGGATGCAACATTGAAAGAAAGGGTGTTGTTTTTGCCGTCGCCTTCCGTCTTTACATAGTAGCCGGCAAGGACTTCGGTTTCAGCCTTTTCCTTGTCTTCACCGAATACGCTGATGCCTAGCTCATAGGCGACCGGGTTTCCGCTGTCATCCATCAGAATGGTGAAGGTGAAGGGCTTTTGCAGAGCGGCAGCGGCATTCTTGATAAATTCATCGGGCATGGCCTTGATTTTTGCCTGGATATCCGCCTTGGAAGCGGACAAATCACCGGCCTCCGGGTCCAAGCTGGAAGCAAGGGACAAGATGGCATCCAGGTTGGCGTCTTTGCCGGCCCAGTTGGAAATGATGGTCACAAGATCTTTGATCTGCTCGGCAGAAAGGCTGTAAACAGCCTGGGTGCTGGCAGCATCATGCTTGTCATTGTTAAAGGAGCCGGTGGTGACGACGGGGGCGGCAGTCAGGTTGGTGAACCATTCGCCAACAGGCACCATCAAGTCCTGCTGCAGGCTTTCGGGGTCAAACTTGGAAAGCATGGTCATGTCGCCCTTCAAAATCGCCGTATACATGTTCAGGTACATTTTGTAGAAGGCGGCCATTTCTTTTTCACCCTGCATCTCCAGCTGGGTGATGAACCATTGAATGTATTCCTCTGTGTTGAAGGCAACGGCCTTTTCCCCAAGCAGATTGCTCTTGACAGTAATCGTACCGTCAAGCGTGACAACCTCTGTCATGGAGATAGAGGGCTTATCCTGCAGAATAAGGTCCGACTGAATCAGCACAGCCTCTTCCTTTTCCTGCACGAGGGTTTCCAACCGCATTGCCTTCAAAAGATCGGCAACGGGGGCCAGAGATGGATCGGCGGACAACCCTTCGCCGGGTTCAAAGGTGACGGTGGTCTTGGTGCTGCGGCCGGCGGCAGTGGCGGCGTCCCAGGGGGAGGCAGATGCAGTTTCCCCAAGTGCAAACATGGGGACAGCAAGCAGCGCCAATACCAGCAAAACGGCAGTAAATTTGCGGGTTTTCATAGGTAGACTCCTTTCTTTCTCCGTATCGCATACAGGCAATACAGTTGATGCCATTATATATTCAACAGCAGGTTTTGTCATCTGTTTCCTGCTTGAGTCATACAGGGAATTGTTTCAAATCAGCCCGGCAGTGTGTGAAAATTTTGACCAGCACAATTGGCTGGAAGATAACAGGTGTGGAAAATCATATACAATAACACATATAAACAGAAGCTGTGGAAAAATAACAAAAAATCAAAATTGGCCGCAATTTTTCATAAACATGCGCAAAACATCTTTTTTTCGTGCGCGTTTTTGCACGTTTTCGGTGAATTGGCAATGGTGTGATAGCAGTGCATGTGCTACAATAAATTATGATAATTAGGCATTATGATAATAACACGGCCGGAAAGTGGGGGCGGATCTGATTGCAGGTGGATATATTGATTATTGGCGCTGGCGTAGTGGGATGCGCGTTGGCGAGGGAATTATCCCGCTATGAGGCAAGTGTAGCGGTACTGGAAAGGATGTCCGACGTGGCAGAGGGTGCCAGCAAGGCCAACAGTGGCATTGTGCACGCTGGTTTTGACGCAAAGCCCGGCACATTGAAAGCAAGGCTGAATGTGGAAGGTGCCATGATGTATCCTGCTTTGTGCGAGGAATTGGGCGCACCATATACGCAGCCGGGGGCACTGGTGCTTGGGTTTGAGCAGGAAGATGCAAGTACGCTGAAAGACTTGTACGACCAAGGCGTCAAAAACGGTGTTCCGTGGCTCAGCCTTTTAGACCGTGAGGAAGTGCTGGCGCTGGAACCCAACACTAATCCCGGCGTCATAGGCGCGCTGCTGGCCAAGACCAGCGGACTAACCAGCCCCTATGAATTGAGCTTTGCGCTGGCTGACCACGCGGCGCAAAACGGCGCGGCTTTCTATTTTGAAACGGAAGTGCAAGCAATCAGCCGCAAGGGGGATATGTGGCATGTGATAACCAGCCGGGGCGAGTTTACCGCCCAGGCGATCATCAACTGCGCCGGCGTGCAATCGGCCAAATTGCATAATCAAATTTCCCAAAAGCAATATGCGATTATTCCCCGCCGCGGCGAGTACTACCTGATGGATCGAATGGCCCATTTGCCTTTTACCCGCACCATGTTCCAATGCCCTACCAAAATGGGCAAAGGCATCCTGGTCAGTCCAACGGTACATGGCAACCTTTTGCTGGGGCCCTCCGCGGAAGATATTCCGGATGAGGCGGATACCGCCACTACCGCCATGGGATTAAAGGCGGTATTGGAAAAGGCAAAGCTCACATGGAAAAACGCCTCGCCCAGAGGTACCATTACCACCTTTTCCGGCATTCGGGCCCATGAGACAAACGGTGATTTTGTCATCGGCCCGATTGAAGACGCACCTTTGGCGTTTGAGGCGCTGGGCATTGAAAGTCCGGGACTTTCCGCCGCCCCTGCCATTGCCAAAATGTTGGGCGGGCAGGTGGCCCAGGCGCTTTGTTTGGATGAAAAAGCGATTTTTCTGCCGGCTGCTCCGCGCCCCACGCCCTTTCACGCCATGAGCCTTGCGGAAAAAGCCCAGGCGGTTCAGGAAAACGCACAAAACGGCAGCCTGGTTTGCCGGTGCGAGCAGGTAACCGAAGCAGAAATCCGCGATGCCATACGCCGCCCGGTAGGCGCACGCACCATCGATGGCGTCAAGCGTCGTACCAGGGCCGGCATGGGCCGGTGCCAGGGTGGCTTTTGCAGCCCGCGGGTGCTGGACATACTGGCGGAGGAATTGAATATTCCCCATACCCAGGTGACCAAGTGCGGCGGGGAAAGCCGCCTGCTGGTGGGGACCATCGCGGATGCCGCAGGGGAGGACAGCCTTCATGAATGATTTATTGAATCAAGTGATCCCTGTGGGGGTGCTGGTAGTCGGCGCGGGGCCTGCCGGCCTGGCTGCAGCCATCGCAGCAAGGGAAGCAGGTGTGCAAAGCCTTGTGGTGTTGGAGCGGGAAAATGAGCCTGGCGGGATCTTGCGCCAGTGCATACATAACGGGTTTGGCCTGCACCGTTTTAAAGAGGAGCTGACCGGTCCGGAATACGCCCAGCGGGATATTGACCGGGCACGGGAACTGAATATACAGGTAGAATGCGGTACCACAGTCTTATCTGTGGGGGAGGATCGCACGGTCACCGCCATCAGCCGTGAGCATGGGCTGCGTGTATATAAGGCAGGCGCAATTATATTGGCCATGGGCTGCCGGGAGCGGCCCCGCGGTGCATTGGCAACGCCGGGTACCCGTTGCGCCGGTATCTTTTCAGCCGGCACTGCCCAGAAGTTTGTGAATCTCGAAGGGTATATGCCGGGTAAGCGGGTTTTGATTTTAGGCTCCGGTGATATAGGGCTTATCATGGCCCGACGCATGACGCTGCAAGGGGCCAAGGTCTTGGCCTGCGTGGAGATTATGCCTTTTTCCAGCGGGCTGAACCGCAACATTGTACAGTGCCTGCAGGATTATGATATTCCGCTGCTACTTAGCCATACCGTGGTGGACATCAGGGGCCGCGACAGGCTCACCGGTGTTACGGTGATGCAGGTGGATGAAAACCGCAATCCCATTCCAGGTACCGAAAAAGAGTACGATTGCGACACGCTGCTCCTGTCCGTGGGCCTGATACCGGAAAACGAGCTGAGCGAGGGTGCGGGCGTCACACTTTCGCCTGTCACCCAGGGCGCGGTGGTGGATGATACGCTGCAAACCAGCGTGCCCGGCATTTTCGCCTGTGGAAACGTATTGCACGTGCATGACTTGGTGGACCATGTCAGCGCTGAGAGCCTGCGGGCCGGTAAGGCCGCGGCGGCCTTTGTGCAAGGGAGAAAGCCAGATGGACATGTGGTGAATGTTTTGGATGGCGCGGGTGTTCGCGGCGCGGTGCCCCAAATGCTGCATTTGCCTGTACAGGGCGAAACCGTACCACCGGTAGACATTATGTTCAGGCCAGCCAAGGTGTATGAAAATGCCACCATGGTGGTACGCTGCGGGGAGAGGGAATTGCTGCGCAAAAAGAGCCGCATATTAACTCCAGGCGAAATGGCCGTCATTACCTTGCCGGAGAAAATCCTTTCCTCCTTGGAAAACAAGGATATCGTTGTAGAGATTGTTTCATAAAACGGGGGTGTTCACATGAAACAGATGATTACTTGCATCAGTTGTCCCGTAGGCTGCCGGATGGAGGTCGTAACCGAAAACGGCGAGTTTGTTTCGGTTTCAGGCAACAGCTGCAAGCGGGGCGAAGTATATGGCCGGCAGGAGAGTATTTCGCCGGAACGTATGGTTACTGCTGTCGTGCCAATAAGCGGCAGCCGCATGCCGTTGAGTGTGAAAACAAAGGCGCCTATCCCGAAGAAGGATATCGCCCGGTGTATGCGTGAAATTCGAGCGCTTCAACTGTCCGCGCCTATCCGCATCGGGCAGATAGTGCTTGAAAATGTATGTTCAAGCGGCATTCCTGTGATTGCCACAAAAACGGTGGAATAATGGCTGCGCAGCGGCTGTACGAAAGCTTTTACCGGCAGGATGTACTGGCGGTTGCTCCTCAGCTGGTAGGCAAGCTGATATGCAAAAGACTTGAGGATGGCAGCATCCTCAAAGGCCGCATTCTGGAAGCGGAGGCATATCGCGGCCAGGAGGATTTGGCCTGCCACGCCAGGCACGGAAAAACCGGCCGCAGCGCACCTCTGTTTGAAAAGGGTGGCATCAGCTACGTGTATCTTGTCTATGGTCTGCACTGGCTGTTCAATGTGGTGACTGGGGATGTGGATCAGCCCCAGGCCGCACTTGTACGGGCGCTGGAGAAGCCGCTGGACGGGCCGGCCAAGTGGACGAAGGCTTTTGGCATTACCAAGGCGCAGAACCATTTGGATTTGATTCACGGAGATGAAATGTGGCTGGAAGACGACGGGTACCGACCGCAGCTAAAAACGCTGCCCAGGGTGGGCATTGACTATGCTCCTTCCCCTTGGAAGGAGGTCCCCTGGCGGTTTGCACAGGATTTGAACAAATAAAAAAACCGGGGAGCTTCTTAGACAGAAACTTCCCGGTTTGCTTTTTGCGCAGATTATTGCTTTTCGAACATGTCCTTGCCAACGCCGCACACGGGGCATTCAAAGGTTTCGGGCAGGTTTTCGAAGGGAACGCCGGGCTCCAGACCATTGTCAGGATCACCTACAGAAGGATCGTAGACATAGCCGCAAACGGTGCAAACATAAATATCCATGGTGTATGTACCTCCGTTTTTTGGATTGGAGAGGGGTTCCCCCTCGTCTTCCTGATTATACCATGGTCAAAGGCAAAATGAAACCGGAAATTTGCATTGTTTATGTCAAATGTAATAGCAATCCACCATAAATGTTGAAAAGTACGCCCCAGGCCATGGCAATGCCAAGCAAAATTCGCCCTTTGCCCGGATGCCGCAACGAAAGGTAGAATAGCACCGGGCACAAGTCGATCAGATACCTTGCGCCAAACTGCCAGCCGCCAAAGGTACGGTGCAAAAGCAGCAGCACGAAGTGGAGGGTAAGGCACGCTGCAAGTATTATGTCCAGCTTGCGCAGCCGTTTTTTGATGCATCCGCGTATGAATGCCGCAATTGCAATAAGGTAAAGCGGGTTACAAAGAAAAAAAGCGAATCCGTTGAAACGGGGAAAATCCAGCCTGTTTTCGGCAAGGAATGGCAGGCGCAAAATATTCATGATGTTTTGGGAAACGTAGCTTAGGGAAAACTGTACGCCGTACTCCTGAAATTCCGGCAGATAAGTATGCCCGAACTCAAAAAACGAATCGAAGCGGGCAAGGTTGTACAGCCCCATGGCGATGCCAATCAAAAAGGGTGGTATGCAAAGCGAAGCCATATGGACAAGGGTTTGAAGCAGGGGTGCTTTTTTGACGCGCTGCAGGCGGATGAATGTCATCCATAAAGCGGCAGGCAGGTATGCCGCCTGAAAGGGGCGGCAGCCAACGGAAAGGGCCAGGGCGCATAGTCCCAGACAGAGGGATGCTTTGGAGCTGTTCAACATCAGGCGGAGGGCGCATAGTGTTAGCAAAAAGGAAAGGGCCTGCGCTTGGTACCACACGCCGCCAAACCAGCAAAGATTGAGCAGATTGCAGCCGGCCACCAAAAAAGCAGACCACAAGGCGGCGGCACCGTCGCTTTTTCCCAGGCGGCGGCACAAGGAATAGCCGACGAAGTAACTTGACAAAAAGTAAAACAAGTTTACGATAATATTGGGCGTGTTTTCTCCATAGAAAAAGGTCAAAACCCATTGGGGGAGCGTAGGCACTGGCGGGAAGCTCACGTAGTAGTTCCCTTCATAAATGGCCAGCTCCAGATGCGGCACGTTTTCGGGCAGGTGTATATGGCCCGTACGCCAGGCCAGCGCCTGCAGCGTATAGGAATCCGCGGGGTCATGGATGAAGGGACTTATGTTCAAGGCGCTTAAACACATAAGCCATAATAGCAAAAGAGCCAGGAAACCAAGCAGCTGATATCTTCGCTGCCGCATAAGCCTTGAAAGTGGTAATCCCTTTTGCATTCTGTCATCCCCTCTCCTTGGCAGGGTTAGCCATGGCTTGGCCGTTGTATGCGTGTTACCGGAGTTATTTTGGATAGAAAGGACCTATGCATGAAGGCTTTTTTATATTTTGTGGTAGACCTGGTCGCCAAAGTCCACGACTATCTTCTTCACATAAATGACAGCTTTGAGCTCTACTTCAGCGACAAGCAGCTGCACTTTTTGGTGATGGGTGCCGCAGGATTTTTTCTTTTTCTGGTGGTCAGATGGCTGTTTTCAAAGCTCCGGCCCAATGCGGTGGCGTGGGTCTATACGCTGACGGTGATGGGCACATTGGCTTTTGCCATTGAAATCGGACAAGCCATCACCAACACAGGGAACATGGAAATGGCAGATGTGGCCATGGGCATGTGGGGCGTCATCGCCTTTGGCGCGGTGTATACAGTGATTCACTATATAGTAAAGGCGCTGCGGACCCGCGGCGGAAAAACAAAGGAAGGGCCATAAGGGAAAAGTTATAAGGGAAGAATCCTGGCAGCGTATTCAAAGGTCACTGGGTCGCGGCGGCTGTAGTCTGCGCACAGTACCCTTTTTCCGCCGTCATACAGCATGCACACGCCAAGCTTTGAGCCCTCCGGGTGCTGCTTGCGCAAATCCCGTATCACCCGGCCCAATGCATCATCCGCAACCAACAGGCATTCCGGCAGGCGGCCCGTGTTGTCATTTACAAGACGGTCATGAGCCATGGCATCTCGAAGCGCGGCCTGTGAGATGCCAGGAAGCCCATTGAAAAAATCAAAAGCAATGCTTGTGCATTGATCCAGTGACAGGCCGCCTTCTTGCCTTTGAAATATTTCGCCAAGCTGGCAGAACAGCTGGAAGGGCGGTATGCCGGTTGTGGTAAAAACAAGATCCAGTGTGCGGCGGAACCTGCCGCTGTTATACAGCCGGTCCAACGCCTCTTCGCACTTTTTCAAACAGCACAGATCATCAAAGGATAGCCACTTGCTTTTGAGAATTTCATAAGGTGGCTCGGGGCGGTGCACTATGCCAAATTCAACGCTCTGCTCCCGCATGCGGCTTGCATGCAAAAGCTTTAAAAAGCCAAGCTGGAGCATGTGGGGCTGCAAGGAGAGGGCCTTGTTTACAGAATCGCCGAAGGTATGAAAATCCTCATAGGGCAGGCCTGCGATCAAGTCCAGGTGCAGATGGATATTGTGTCCCAAGAGAATAGATGTAATGTTCCGGCTTAATTTTTCGATATCGGTTTTCCGCTGGCAGGCATGAAGGGTTTTTGCGTGAAAACTTTGCAGTCCAGCTTCCATTTGGAAAAGCCCCGGCGGCGCGGTTTTCAAAAGGTCCAGCGTTTTTTCATCAAACAGGTCAGCCGCCACCTCAAAATGAAAGCAGACGTCTATAAAAGCGCCTTCCTGATGTTTCCTGATTAAGAAACGAAACAGTGCCAAAGCCCGTTCCCGGTGGCAGTTAAATGTGCGGTCTACCAGCTTGATAGTTTTGGCGCCGGACGCAGCCGCTTTTACAAGGCGTTTCTTGGCGGCATCAAGCGGCAGAAAGGAAACGGATTCTTCCCTGCCTGACAGGCAAAAGGTGCAATGGAAGGGGCACCCACGGGAGGTTTCTACATACGCGATGCGGCCATTTACTTGACGCAGGCACTCTTTGGTATAAGGGTCGGGAGGCGGAAGTGGCGGCTGGGCAGGGGGATTGGTGGAAAAGCCATCCGGCTTGCGGTATGTCAAGCCTGGTATGGTGCTTACATCTTCGCCGGCTGCTGTTTTTTTGCAAAGCTCGGCGAAGGCGTACTCGCCCGGGCCAGAAATCACGTAATCTGCTTCGGGGATTTCCTTCATGATACTTTCGGGGCGGCTGCCGGCTTCGGGTCCGCCAAGAACGATCACCGTCTTAGGTGAAAGCAATTTCAGGCTGGCGGCCAGGGAACGCACCATTTGTACGTTCCATATATATACGGAAAAACCGGCCAGCTGGGGCCGGGTAGCCATCAGCTTTTCCAGTGCGTGATCTATGGGCTGGTTGATATTCAGTTCCAGCACCTTGCAAGGTGATTTTACCCCGTACTGTAAGAGCCCTGCTTTCAAACACCAGGGGGCCAGGTTTTGATGTATGTATTTGCTAGCGATGCCGATGAGCGTCAATCGCAAGGGAAACACCCCCTTTACGCAAGCCATTGTATCACGCGTATACAAATAATTGCAATTGCGTGCGTAGGCTGTGTACGGTATAATAATCCAATGGGCATCGCCTGTTGACTAAAGGAGGAACAAATCATGCAGAAATCATCAGCCCCCGGGGCTGTGGGGGCCGCCCTTACCACGACGGCCCAAAATTGCAAAGGCCGTTACTTTGATTGGCTGGCCGGCATATTGGCGCTTATGGCTGTAAGGGCACTGGTGCTTTTGCCGCTATTGGCGTTGGTGTGCTTTCAAAAGGGTGATCCCTTGCAGCTCATTGCGCTGCTGGCGCCTGTGTTATATATGTTTGTCGTGTTTCCGCTGCGTTATTCCATGGGCGAGGCGATGGAGCAGGCTTTGGATGGCCAAGCCTTTTCCACGGTGCGCTTAATCAGCTTCCGTGGTTACGGCCAGAAGATGAAGGCGGTTTTGATGCAGGCTCTTCGCCTGCTGCCCTGGGCCTTGCCTCTGATTGCCGGGCTTGCGGCCGGCTGGTATATGCTGTATCAGGTGGAGGATGGCACAACGGTTTTGCGCATGATCATCGACCTGGGACGGGTCTTTGGTAAGGAATACGGCATCATGCAGGGCATGTATGTCATTGCGGCCTTTGCGGGTCTTTTGTTCCTGGTGCTTTTATACGGCATGATGCGCAACGGCATGCTTCGCTTTGTATGGCTATCCGCCGGAAAAAAGTATACGCCAGTCCGTCGGGAAATGCTGCGCAGGCTAAAGGGCCGCCGAGTGGGGCAGTTGTTGATAAGCCTGATGCAAAGCGTTTTGCTATTGCCGGTTTTACTGCCAGCCATTTACATGGGTTACCGGCTGCTCAGGGAGTATGCTAAGTACATGCGCATTGACCTTACAAACCTGCAGGAGCCGCAGATGCTTATCGGCATTATACTTGTGTTTGTCCTGCTGTATCTGCCGCTGCTGCCCCTTCGCAAAATGCTGCAGGCGGCGTATATACGTCATCTGAAAGAGGATAAAAAGTAATATGATACGCTTGGACAAGCTCCTTTGTGACCAGGGCATGGGCACGCGCAGCTTTGTTAAGGAGCTTATCAAAAAGGGATGCGTGCTTGTAAACGGCAAGCCCTGCCTAGATTCGGGTCAGAAGGTATACCCTGAACGGGATGAGGTGCAGGCAGACGGTCAACGTGTATCCCTTGCCGCTTTTCATTATGGCATGCTGAACAAGCCCCCGGGCATCTTGACGGCTGCGATGGACAAAAAAGCGAAAACCGTAGCGGATATTCTGCCGCAAAAGTATCGTGCTATGGGCCTGATGCCGGTGGGCAGGCTGGATAAGGACGCAAGGGGCCTTTTGCTGTTTACCACCGATGGGCCGCTGGCCCACTTTCTTTTATCCCCCAAGCGGCATGTGGAAAAAAGGTACCGGGTAAAGGTGGACGGGCCGCTGAGTGAACCGGACATTGCTGCTTTTGCGCAAGGCTTGCAGCTTTCAGACTTTGTGGCAAAACCGGCCAAGCTGGAAATACTGCACTCCGGGTTGGCGGAATCCCAAGCGGATGTTATCATCAGCGAGGGCAAATTCCACCAGGTCAAGCGCATGTTCCTGGCCAGAGGGCGCACAGTGCTTGATTTGCAGCGCATTTCCTTTGGCAGCCTTGTGCTGGATGAGGCACTACCAGAAGGTGCTTTTCGGGAACTGACGCCTTTGGAAGTGAGTGCCCTAAAGCTCAATGGCCATGGAGAGGATGCTGAAAATGCCTGACCACTATTATTCCAAAGCGCCGGAGAGCGCCCATCGTCCGCTGGAATTTCGCGCAACTGTTTTAGGCCATGATCTGGTGTTTGAAACGGACGCCGGCGTTTTTTCCAGGGACGGTCTGGACAAGGGCACAGAGCTGCTATTGCATGCGCTGCCGCCCATCAGCGGGCATGTGCTGGATCTGGGCTGCGGGTGGGGCGCTGTTGGCGTTTCCCTGGCCAAGGCATATCCCGGGGCCCATGTGACCATGGTGGATATCAACAGCCGTGCGGTGGAGCTGAGCCAAAAAAATGCACAAAAAAACGGCGTACAGGTTCATGTACTGCAAAGCGATGGCTTTGAGGCCCTTCAAGACATATTTTTTTCTTTGATCGTGACCAATCCGCCCATTCGGGCCGGCAAGCAGGTGATTTACAGCCTGTTTGAACATAGCGCACGTCATTTGATGACCGGCGGGTCGCTGTTTATCGTCATCCGCAAGCAGCAGGGCGCACCTTCTGCCCTCAGCTTTTTGGAAACGATCTATGACAAGGTGCAGGTAGTGGAAAAGGGCGGCGGGTTTTGGGTCATCCGCGCGGATACAAAAGCTTAATAAAGGGGGTTCTGTTATTGGAATTCGGCTTTGATTATTTTGACCGGGGCATTGACCGTAGGGGAACCAACTGCGAAAAGTGGGAAATTAAATTAGAGGGCGATGCCGACCTTTTACCCATGTGGGTAGCGGACATGGATTTTGAAAGCCCTCCCGGCGTAAGGGAGGCGATTTTGAAAAGGGCCGCCCATGGCACATACGGCTATACGCAGATCACAGACGAAGATGATCAGGCGGTGCTTTCCTTCTGGCGCCGCCGCCATAGCCTGGAACTTCAAAAGGATCAAATGCTTCTACTGCCCTGTGTGGTGACGGGCCTGAAGGCTTGCATCCAGGCGTTTACTCAGCCGGGAGAGGGCGTGATCATTCAGCCGCCGGTATACGGGCCTTTCCATTCCGCCATTCTTTCCAATCACCGCACCGTGGTGGAAAACCCGCTGGTACAGGGGGAGGATGGGCGCTATCGCATGAACCTTGCGCAGCTGGAGCAGCAGCTGCAGGCGGGCGCAAAGATGATGCTTTTGTGCAGCCCACACAACCCTGTATCCAGGGTATGGACAAAGGAGGAGATGCAGGAGCTGTTTGCGCTTTTGCACAAGTATCGTACCCCCCTTGTCTGTGACGAGATTCACGCCGACTTTGCCTTTGTGCCTAGTGTATTTGTGCCGGCCTTGTCGCTGACGGGGGATAACCCAAACGCGAAGGTGGTCACCCTGGCCGCGGCCAGCAAGACCTTTAACCTGGCCGGGCTGCAGCAGGCGGTATTGTTTACCCGCAATCAGCCCATGTATGAGGCGCTGGAAAAAACGCTGAATGCCAGCGGTGTGAAAAGCGGGAACATACTCGCGCTGGAGGGCACCCGGGCGGCCTATGAAACGGGAGATGCTTGGCTTGACGGGCTGACCGCCTACTTAAATGCCGGGCGGAAACTGCTTTCATCATTGGTGGCTGAAAAACTCAAAAAGGCAAAGCTTGCACCCATCGAGGGTACCTACCTGGCCTGGCTGGATTTGCGGGCTTATGGTTTTTCAAACCAGGAAATCATGGCGCGCGCCCACAAGCGTGGCCTGGCGATGACGGACGGCATCTTTTTCGGCAAAAAGGATGGGGAAGGCTTTATGCGGCTGAACTTCGGCTGCCCCCATAAAAATATAACGGAAGCTGTGGACCGCTTGCAAAAAGCTTTGGAAGACAGTTGACAATACCGATTCATCACATTCATGGGCATGTATGAAGGGGCAACGCCCCTTCATGTGAAATCATATCACCCGGCGTTGCCGGGTGTGCGCAATTTGATAAAACGACGCAGTCATTTCCTCGAATGTACGGAAGGAGAATGAAAGATGGCAGTTGATTACAAAAAGCTGGATGAAATCGTGGAATCCCTTCAGGAGCCGCTGATCAAAACACTGCAAAAGTGGGTGCGTATCAACAGTGTAAAGGGTGAGGCCGCACCGAACGCTCCCTTTGGCCCGGCTGTCCGGCAGGCGCTGGATACAGCCCTTGCTGATTGCCGAGAACTGGGGTTTGAGGTTCGGGATATCGACGGCTACGCCGGCGATGCACAGATGGGTGAAGGCGAGGATGTGCTGGGCATTCTGGCGCATTTGGACATCGTGCCGGCCGGCGATGGCTGGAAGCAAGATCCCTTTGGCGGCGAAATCATCGATGGCCGCATTTATGGCCGGGGTACCAACGATGACAAGGGTCCGGCGGTTGCTGCCCTGTATGCCATGAAAGCGGTGCAAATGGCAGGCATAAAGCTCAAAAAGCGTGTCCGCCTGATTCTGGGCTGCGATGAGGAATCGGGCATGGAGGATATGAAATATTACAAAGAGCATGCCGATATGCCCAAGACCGGCTTCAGCCCCGATGCCTGCTTCCCTGTAATCAATACGGAAAAGGGCTTGTATCAACTGCGTCTGCGCGGTGAAGCCTGTGCCGAGGGCCTGAAGGTAGTCAGCATCGACGCCGGCCAGCGTCCCAACGTCATACCGGGTCTTGCATCCGCCATCGTAATGGGCTATGGAGATACGGTGCAAAAGGTGGAGGCGTTTTCCAAGGCTGCAGGGTATCCTGTCACGGCAGAAAAAATGGATGACGGCCTTGTCAAGGTTACCGCCCAGGGTGTGGCGGGGCATGCCGCCATGCCGGAGATCGCGAAGAACGCTATCGGCCGTTTGTTAAAGACGCTGGAGCATTTGGGCGTACAAGGGCCGCTCAAGACGCTTGCCCAGGCGATCGGAACGGAATATGACGGCGCTTCGCTCAATATTGCGGTCAGCGACAAAATATCCGGCGCGCTGACGCTGAACATCGGCATCCTCAAGGCCGATGAGCAGAGCGTAGAGGTTACCCTGGATATTCGCTATCCTGTGATGGTAAACCCCGACGCCATTACAAAGGCCATTACGGCGGCAGTATCGCCTGCTGGGCTTGCCATTGTGTTCAGCGCTGCCAAAGCACCTCACCATGTGCCGGAGGGCAGCCAGCTCGTACAATCACTGTTGGACGCTTATCACGAGGTGACAGGGCTGGAGAGAAAGGCCATCGCCATCGGCGGCGGCACATACGCCCGGTGTTTGCAAGAAGGCGTAGCCTTTGGCGCCCTGTTCCCGGATGACGAGGAACTGGCCCATCAGGCCGGTGAATATATGACAGTGGATGGTTTGATGAAGAACGTGAAGATTTATGTTCGTGCCATTATCAAGCTGGCAGCGGAATAAAAGTGCGGGGAAGCGCGGAATGCCGCGCTTCCCCTTTTGCAAAGCAGAGGGTACATACTGTTTTGCAAATGCACATTGCGTATTGGGCGGATGTTCACTATAATAGATAGCGGTATTTTTTTCTTCAGCACGGTCGCCGTGATTTTATGGGGCAGGCACGAAAAAGCGCAACTGGTTCGTTGCATAAGGGAAACCCAGCCGCCCGAAGGAGCCATGCATGCAAAGACGGCAGCCTCAAAACACAAGAGGAAAGCGATGGGCGGTAGTGATCGCCATCATTTTGGTGATCATTTTGGTGATATTGGGAATCGGTGTCTTACGTCAGGCAGGCAGTCCCAATAAGGCCTCGGCTGTCAGGCTGCCATGCCTTTCTTCGCAGAATGTAACGCCTTTTGGGGAATATGTACTGTATTATGACGGGGTATCGATCTTTTGCATTACTACATCGGGCTCTGTTCGCTGGAATTATACCATCGGCGCAGGTGCTTCCTTTTCCGTTGGCCCTAAGGCGGTAGTGGCGTGGGTGGGAAGCCAGGTGCATATTCTCAATCAAGACGGGCGTTCGACCTACAACGATAATCTTGGACAGACAGTGCAGTTTGCAAGGATTGGGCAAAAGTATGTCGCCGCTGTTATTGGCGAGGATACAAAGCCCAGGCTGGTCATCAAGGATTTAGAGGGTGCACCGGTGGATGAAGAGGCAGATCTCTTTACCAACCGTATGCTGCTGGATGTTGGCTTTTACGGTGAAGAGGGCCAGTACATCTGGACGTTGTCTATGGACGTTTACGGAACGGTGGCCAACACAATACTCAATACCTTTGAAGTCGGGCAGATGAATACGGGTGAAATATACCTGGGTGATTCACTGACCTATAGGGTGATCTATGACAACCAGAAGCTGCGGGTTGTCACAACGCGGCAGATGCGCACCTTTAACTACAGGGGTGTGGAGGTTGCAGATGCGACCACCCTTGTATATGGCTGGAAGCTGGTGGCCAGTGAGGAGCAAAAAAAGGGCGACGCATATATGCTGCTTGCTCCATACGCCCAGACCACCAATCAGTATGCCATACAAGAGGTCAGGCTTTTAACGGGCAGCACCGACCGCCGCTACACGCTGCCTTCCGTTTGCGTGGGGGCTGCCGTTTACAACAAGGCGGTGTACGCTTTTTCTGCCGATTACATTTACCGCACTGATATCGGTGCCCAGCGGTTTACGGCGCTGAACCGGCCGTCGGACATGGAAGTGCCTACCGACTTTTTGGGAATGACGACCGGCGGCAACGCGCTGCTGGCCAGCGGGGACGCAGTTTACGCCGTAGCCATGCCCTAAGAAGCGGACACGGCCATAAGGAGGAAGCTTGTGAATATTGTGGATTACGCCATATTGGCCATCATTGCGTTAAGTGTGCTATGGGGCTTTTACCGCGGCTTTATACAGTCGGTGCTCAGCATGGGTGCCGTATTGCTGGCGCTGGTGGGTTCCTTTATGCTGTATCCGCAAATTGCCGGCAGCATACAGAGCAATCAGGATTTGGCCAGATCGCTCATCCATTATACCGATGCTGCTTCCAGACTGGGCGATTTGGAGCTTTCCGTGGCGCAGGTGGGCAACCTTTCCCAAAGCGCCATAGATAGCATACTCCAAAACATCCAGCTGCCCACGCCGATGGATTCCATTTTGAAGTTTAATCTTGCGAACCAGACGTTTGCCAAAGCGGGGATCAGCACTGTATCGGAATATGTAAATCAGACCATCGTGTCTGTATCGGTGAACATACTTAGTTTCTTTTTATGCTTTGTGGTGCTGTTCGTGGTATTGTCCATCCTCATTAATATGCTAAGATGTGTTTTCCGTTTTCCGCTGCTCAAGCAGCTTGACTGGCTTGCAGGTGGAATATTCGGAGGGCTGAGGGGCGTTGTGATCTGCTACGCATTGTTTGCGCTGATTCCCCTGTTGATGACGGTAGTGCCATTTGAACAGTTCAGCGAAATGATTGAGCAAAGCGTGCTGGCAAGAGTGTTCAACAATGGAGATTTGATTATGTCCATTTTGAACCGCAGGCTGTAGGCTGGCGGATAGGAAGCCGTCCTGTCGCAGAATAAGGCAGGGCGGTTTTTGCGTTTGCTAATTTCAGCGGTCTTGCCGTTGTGCTTGGGGTTTCTATCTGCTATAATGTAGCCACCTATGCACAGGAGGCGAAGGATTTGCTTTTTGCACCCGAATTTCCGGCGGGGCTGGATGCCCAGCTGCTCAATCCCTTGCAGCTGGCATACATCGGCGACACCGTCTGGGACCTGATGGTGCGGACCGGTCTTTTGTACACAGGCAAGAATCTTCATAGCATGCATTTGGCTGCCGTAAAAAAGGTAAACGCCAAAGCGCAGGCACAAGCTATTGTGCGCATATCGGACAGCTTGACTGAGGAAGAAAAGGATTATGTGCGCAGGGGAAGAAACGCCCATTCCCGCCACGGCGCACCAAAGAACCAGGACCCGGCAGATTACAGCCAGGCCACCGGTTTGGAAACGCTGATTGGCTTTTTATATCTGACGCAGAAATTTGACAGGTTGAAAGAGTTATTTGCTCTTTGTCAGGAGGAAGCTCTATCCTGATGCGCTTGTAAGGAGGAATTTCATGGCCCGCAGCCATTTAAAGGTGGCGCTTTTGCGCCATACTGCCGACATGCAGGAACTGGTGGCATTAGGTGCCAGACTCTGCTATTCCAGGGCAGATGTGGACACACTGAAAAGGCGTATTGAGGAAAAGGATCAAACCTCCTTTATCAAAAAGCTGATGGACATGGGCCACGATTCGGTGATGGAGCACGCCTCCTTTACCTTCGCAGTGGAAGGGGTCAGCCGGATTCTATTGGCTCAGCTTACCCGCCACCGCATTGCCAGTTTCAGTGTGCAAAGCCAGCGGTATGTATCATATGCCGGCGGCTTTTCCTACATCCTCCCGCCCCGCATTCAGGCGCTTGGCGAGGAAGCCGTAATGGAATACGAGCGGCAGATGGCCCTGATGCAGGAATGGTACGAGGGTTGGCAGGAAAAGCTCGGCACAGGCGAGCAAGGTAACGAGGACGCCAGGTTCGTACTGCCCGGCGCCTGCGAAACCAGGCTGATGATGACCATGAATGTGCGGGAACTGAACCATTTTTTTGCGCTGCGCATGTGTAACCGTGCCCAGTGGGAAATTAGAGCCATGGCCAGTCAAATGCACCGGCTTTGCCTTGACGCCGCCCCGCTGCTGTTTGAAAAGTACGGTCCCGGCTGTTTGAACGGTCCCTGCCCGGAAGGGGAAAAAACCTGCGGAAAAATGTTGGAGATACGGAGAGAGCGGGAAGCGCTCTTGCAGTCCATCCAGGGACAATGACGCCCTGCCTGGCACGAGAATAAGGAGGATAAGCCCATGGCTTTTTACAAGGATTACGACAAGAACAAGAAAAAGGATCACGCCGCTTCCGGCTCTTTTGAGGATGAAGGAACCCGCTACAGAACCCCCGGCAAGGGAGGGCCAGCACCGCGTACGGCTAGGCCTGCGCAAAGCCGCGACGGCAGGCGCTTTGACCGTCCTGCCGCCGAAGGGGACAAGCCCAATTCCCGCACAGGTAATGATCATTTCCAGGGAGGCAGAAAGCCCTATGCCCGTCCCGCCGGGGACAAGCCCGCATTCCGTGCAAGGCCGGAAGGCGGAGAAGGCGAAAAGCGGGTCTATGGCCATCCGGCGCCCAGAAGCGATTTCCGATCTAACAACGATAAGCCAGCTTTCCGTGGCAGGGCAGAAGGTCCGGGAGAAAGGAAGCCTTACGGCCGCCCTGCCCCCAAAGGTGATTTCCGCGGCGGCTTCGATAAGCCTGCCTTCCGCGGCCGTCCCGAAGGCGGCGAAGGTGAGAGGAAGCCTTATGGCCGCCCTGCCCCTGTCCCCGCTCGTGAAGTGCAAGCGGAACCTGCCTACAAGCGCCATGAATACAAGCCTGCCACACCTGTTGCTCCTGCTATCCCTGTTTTTCAGGAGGAGGCCATCGATCCCAAGGAGAATCTGCTCTCCGGCCGCAACCCCATCCGTGAGGCCATTAAAAGCGGGCGGGATATTGAAAAGCTGCTGGTGGCCAAAGGCGATTTGAGCGGCTCCGCCCGGGAGATTGTTGCCATGGCTCGCGAAGCTCGCATCCCCGTGCAGGAGGTAGAGCGTGTAAGGCTGGACGAGATTACAAGGAACCATCAAGGTATGCTGGCTTTTGCTTCTGCCTACAAGTACGCCACGGTTGAGGAAATGCTCACGGAGGCGAAGGAAAAAGGGGAAGACCCCTTCCTGATCCTGCTGGACGGTATCACCGACCCTCACAACTTAGGTGCCATCATCCGTACAGCGGAATGCGTAGGCGCCCATGGCGTGATTGTGCCCGAGCGGCGCTCGGTGGGCCTGACTCCCGCGGCGGTGAAAGCATCCGCCGGTGCGGTGGAGCATGTGAAAGTCGCCAGGGTAGGCAATCTGACCCGCACCATGCAGGATTTGCAAAAGGCCGGCTTGTGGATTACTGCCGCTACCACCGACGGCGAAGATTTTCAAAAGGCGGATTTGAGCGGACCAGTGGCCCTGGTGATCGGTTCTGAGGGCGAAGGTATCAGCCGGCTGGTACAGGAACATTGTGACAAGGCGGTATCGCTGCCGCTAAAGGGTGAAATCGGTTCACTAAACGCTTCCGTTGCCGCCGGTGTACTCATGTATGCCGTGCTGCAAAAAAGGAACAAAGGATAAATTGCTGATAAAGGACAGGGAATGGGATGACGGAGCAAAACCGCAGCATCATGCCCAGGGAGGAAGGCGAAACCCCGGCAATAGGAGGGGAAGGCTTGTTTGCCGCCCTTACTGACGAGGAAATCGTGACCATGGCCCAGGAGGCCGAAGGAACCGCCCTGGAGTATCTGCTGAACAAGTACAAGAATTTTGTGCGGTCTAAGGCGCGCAGCTACTTCCTCATCGGTGCGGACCATGAGGACATTGTACAGGAAGGCATGATCGGCCTGTATAAGGCAATCCGTGACTTTAAGCATGACAAGCTGTCCTCCTTCCGCGCTTTTGCGGAATTGTGCATCACCCGTCAGATCATCACTGCCATTAAGACTGCCACTAGGCAAAAGCACATTCCTTTAAATAGCTACGTTTCCCTAAATAAGCCGTTGTATGATGAAGAATCCGACCGCACGCTGCTGGATGTGATTATCGAAGGCCGGGCTACCAATCCCGAGGAGCTGCTCATCAGCCAGGAAGATTTGATGAGCATCAGGGATAAGATTGATGAGGTACTCTCCAGCCTGGAGCAGGAGGTGCTGGCTGCTTATCTGGATGGAGAAAGCTATCAGGAGATTGCGGAGAACCTGGGCCGTCACGTAAAATCCATTGACAACGCACTGCAAAGGGTGAAGCGCAAGCTGGAAAAGTTTCTGGAGGAAACGCATAAGGCATAATGTTTGGAGCCTGCGCTTTTGCAACAAGCGCAGGTTCTTTTTTTGTATTTTCGCTGTTGACAAAAAAGCTGGGAATCGTTACAATAAACTTTGACTGGCTTAAGATGTGCGGACATGCGGGTGTAGCTCAATGGTAGAGTTCTAGCTTCCCAAG
>JAEWSC010000062.1 GCA_023398575.1 Bacillota bacterium
GTTGGCTTAATGCCGTCAGCACCGAATCCCCCCCTGGGGCGCCCCCCCGGGACCCCGCTCAAGGGATATAACCCCTTGAGAATCCCCATCATTCAACATATATTTAATTAGACTCTTCCATTGATTATCCCAGACAGATATCTCATGTAGAGACGATTGTCAACCGTCCGCTTTATTTGGCATCCGCTTTTATGGCAGAATGATGCTCTATTCTCTTTATCATCCCAAATTGGAGATTTCATAGGGACTTATCCCTTTGATGGGGTCCAGGAGCGACGCACCTGGGACGGTAGTTGAACAGTACCACACCAGTAAGAATCACCGCACCTCCAAGCAAAGTGGAAATGTCCGGCGACTCTCCATTGAGCAAAAAGCCGGCCAGCGTGCTCAAAAAAGGGGTAATGAACATATAATTGCTTACATCGCTTGTCCTTGGCGCGCGCTGAAAGGCAGCGGACCAAGTGATATACGCAATGGCGCTAGGAAAGACACCCAGTATAAGAATATACAGCCACTGAGCCGGTGCTGCGGTCTGCGCCTCGCTGATGCCTTGCGGCAGAACAACGCATAAAAGCAGCGTTCCGCAAAAGATGCTGTACACGGCCGATTGAAGCGATGAATATGTCTTTGTCAGCTTGCGCTGAATCAGGTTGTACAGGCTGTTACAGACCACCGCAGTCATCAGCCATAGAATACCTTCGTTGATTGCCAGCACGCCGTGCCACAGTGCAAGAATGAGTATACCAGAAAACTCTATGGCAACGGCTATCCACTGGCGGGTCTTCAATTTCTCCTTATAGAAAAAGCGTGCCAGCAACGCAGTCAATACAGGCGTCACAGCCAACATAACGCTGGCCGTGGCCGATGTGACCAGATTGTTGCCAACATTAAACACCCACATATAAATGGCAAAGCCCAGCGCCCCGGCCAGCACAAACCAGCCCATATCCTTCCACTTGGGCGGCTTCAGCTTTTTGATGAGCACAACCGGAATTAGCACCGCACAGGCGGCGGCATACCGCCACAGTCCAAGGCTTAGGGCCGAAAAGTGCTTCATGGCCAAATGTGTAACGGGAAAGGCAATAGACCAAAACAAAATGGTGGTCAATGCACAGGGATGAAAGCTATCCTTCCACTTCATTGTTACACCCTCCCAGGCCGCCCGTCTGTGCGGGCAGCTTGAACAAAGTATAAACTGCGCAAAGAAGTGGGGCAAGTATTTCTCTTGTATCTTCTCAAGCAAAAAAGCTCAAACATATGCACGAACGAAAATAGAAGGCGGAATCGTATGCGCAAAGTCATCGTCAGCAACCTTATTTCTATAGACGGCTTTTATGAAGGCAAGGGAAAAAGCCTGGATGCGCTCTTTACCTATTTCCATCCAGACTACACAGGCGACGCGCATTTTGATATGTATAATCTGGAACGCCTGCTATCCGCCGATACGTTGCTCTTTAGCGGCCGCAAGGAATTTTTAGGCTTTCGCGATTACTGGCATCAAAGAGAGCAAGATTCGCAAGTAAGCAATATACGGCACGAAATCGCCAGACTGATCCGCTCTATGCACAAAGCGGTCGTATCTGACAAAATTTCAAAAGATGAACTATCCCCCTGGGACGACGCCGATATCATCAGGCTTGGCGAAGCTCATGCCTTCATCGCTGCACTCAAACAAAAGCCCGGCAGGGACATTTTGATATTTGGCGGGCGAACCCTGTGGAATGACCTCATGGCAAACGGCCTTGTGGATGAACTGCACCTGATGATCTTCCCACTCATCGGGTTTGAAGGCACGCCTTTATTCAACTGCCAGCCGAAGGTTTCATTGAAGCTCTTGAGCACGCGCACCTGGCAGGATGCCGGTCTTATATCAGCCGTATACCGGGTCAATGCCTGTAGGTAGGCGCTTGATCCTTATAAAGCGCGAATGCCTTTCGTGCTTTTTTTGTGTGCTCCCGTTTCATCTGCTGGACAAAAAAGCCAAAAGGGGCTACACTATTTTCAAAAGAGATGCGAGGTGTTTGAAATGTCCAGAATCGATGATGTGCGTGCTGAAATGATGGCCGCCCTGAAAAATAAGGAGAAGGAGCGCAAGGACGCTCTTTCCCTGCTCCTTTCCGCGCTGAAAAACAAGGCCATTGACAAACGGGCCGACTTAACCCAAGAGGAGGAAGATGCCGTAGTCCTCAAGGAAATCCGTCAATGCCAGGAAACCGTTGATACTGCCCCTAAAGACCGCATAGAAATCATTGCGGAAGCCAAGGCCCGCATGGCGGTATACCAGCAATTCTCGCCAATACTTATGGGCGAAGCGGAAATCAAAAAAGCGGTCACCGATACGCTGTTAGAACTGAACATCAGCGCACCTACCGCCAAGGACAAAGGGCTGCTCATGCGGGCGCTGATGCCCAAATTAAAGGGCAAGGCCGACAGCGGGCTGGTGAACAAGGTGATCACGGAGCTTTTATCCTAATCATACAATCTGTATGGGCTACAAACATTTATGAGGAATGTACTGTCCCATAGACCATCAAAAAACCTCTGGGAGGTATTGGGGGCCGAAGCCCTTCAATTGAAAATCGCAAATCAGCGACATGTGCGGTGATCTGCGCAGGAATTTAGAAAAAATTCCTTCCTCGCCCGAGCAAACGGTCGCAAAATAGCGGGTTTTACAGTACAGCGAGGGAAAAAATTAACAAAGTGGCGATCGCCACTTTGTTGATACGCTGAGGGCATGATCATTCATGCCCTTTTGTTTGAAAGGATGTATGCACTATGGATATCCGCCAGGAATCGCTGAAAAAGCATTATGAGTGGCAAGGCAAAATCGAAGTCGTCTCCCGTGCGCCCCTAGACACGCGGGAGGAGCTTTCGCTGGCATATACTCCCGGTGTGGCAGAGCCTTGCCTTGCCATCCAAAAAGAATATGAACAATCCTTTTCGCTTACCCGAAGGCACAATCTGGTGGCTGTCATCACCGATGGCACCGCGGTGCTAGGCCTTGGCGATATCGGTCCGGAAGCCGGCATGCCAGTGATGGAAGGCAAGTGTGCCCTGTTTAAAGCCTTTGCCGATGTGGATGCTTTTCCCCTATGCATCCGTTCCAAAGATGTGGACGAGCTGGTGCGCACCATCTATCTGATTTCAGGCAGCTTTGGCGGCATTAACTTGGAGGACATCGCTGCGCCACGCTGCTTTGAGGTAGAGCGCCGCTTGAAAGAAATCTGCGATATACCCGTTTTTCATGACGATCAGCACGGCACCGCCATCGTAGTCGCCGCCGCCCTTTTAAACGCCCTGAGGGTGGTGAAAAAGGATATCGGCAGTATCCGTCTTGTTATCAATGGCGCAGGCTCCGCCGGCATCGCCATTGCCAAGCACCTTTTAAATCTTGGCGTTAAGCAGCTCACGATGGTTGACCGCTTTGGCATTATCGATGAGGGCATGGCCGAACTGAATCCTGCCCAGGCTGATATGGCCCTTGTCACCAACCGCGGGCACCTGCGCGGGACCCTTGCAGATGCCATGCGCGGTGCAGACGTGTTTGTAGGTGTTTCGGCTCCCAACATAGTATCAAAGGAAATGGTAGCCTCCATGACAAAAGGCGCCATCGTCTTTGCCATGGCCAACCCTGTGCCGGAAATCATGCCGGATCTGGCCCTGGAAGCCGGCGCGCAGGTAGTTGGCACAGGCCGCAGCGATTTTCCCAACCAAATCAACAACGTGCT
>JAEWSC010000015.1 GCA_023398575.1 Bacillota bacterium
TCCTTTTTGACTATTTATTGCGATTCATTGATGCATCCGAAAGTGAGCGATACGGCGTAGATGACCTACCCCAGTACAGCGAATTGCTTCAGGATGAGTATGTACTCATAGTAAATGAAGACGAAGATCAGGAATTGGTAAGCCGTGATGAAGTTAGTTTTCAATATCGTATCGAGCATGGCACGCCAGACACAGTCGGTTGGTATTATGAGGTTGATATTGCTACCATCCTTGATGATGCTGATCAATATGATGATCTGCTGAAAATGCTGGATAGGGAGGATTTCACCTTCAAACTCGAGTATACCAAAGCACGAGAGCTTCTCAACGATCTCAGGGCTAAGCAGAAATCTTCTGATGACTGCCTATTAGATTTGCTATAGAAGATGTTGTGATCTGAGATTAACTTGGGAATGGATTGTAAAAAAGCGGATATTCCTGTGGTTGAATAATATAGCTCTAATACAGATTAAGGGAGAGTAATTTCATGGACAGCTTCGAAAAAGAAATCTACAAAAAGGCCAGTTCCCTTAAAGATGCGTACCCAAAAGCACTGGCGGATTTCATGTTCCGTCAGGTCATTGAAGATGCGCATTCCAAATATAATATTTCTAATGAAGATATTAAGGCAATGTGCAAGGATGCTGTAAACCGTGCAGCTGCCTTTCTTGATATTATGAATAACCCTGATATGTATCGAGGTTTTGTGATGTACGCCATCAATGGTACTCAATGGGATGATGCAGAGACAACCATATATCTGAAAGAACAGAAGGAACAATTGGAGGTCTGGGGTAAATCTTTTGAGTGACATTGCATTTGAAACTGCCTGTTTTTCTCGAAGATACATGACGATCAAGAAAAAGCAGCATAGGGAATAGACAAAAACTACATTGTCATATGTGCATGTTTTCTGTATTGTGTAGGCGGAATTCCAACAATTTCCTTGAAAGCATTACTGAAAGCAAAAACACTATCATACCCGCACATCTCTGCAATGGATGAAATTGCCAGGGCGGAGAAAGATAATAATTGCTTTGATTTTTCTATCCGAAGCATTTGGTGATACTTTGCAGGCGATGTTCCAAATGTCTGCTTGAACAAAACGATAAAATACGATTTACTGTAACCTGAGGAGTGAGCAAGATCTGATATAGACACCTTTTCTTGAAGGTGTGCTTGAAGATATCGAATTGCTTCATTTAGCGTCTGATGAGCTGGAGAGTATGTTGCTTTTTTTATTTCTCTCAAATCACGCATTATAAAGAAGAGCAATTGAATCAGCAGCCCCTTACAGGATTGTTCAAAGAAGGGGGGCTTAGTATCGTATTCCCTGATTATGTCCGCCAATATCCTTTCTGCTATTTCATGATTAGGTATTCGTATATGGTCTGGTATCAAGAAAGGAGGTTCTGAAAGAACATCCTTTCGAAATCGAAGCATCTCATCCTGCGACAGCTCTTTAAGAGGTCGAAAGCAAACGCTGATCTGTTGGCTATCAGATTGCTCATATACATCAAAATGAATATGCAGGTGGCGAAACAGCACATTGCCAGATGGTGTCATCATATGCGTTTTTCGAGGTTTGAGCAAGAATAAATCGCCGGGCACGCAGTGATGATCATCGCCTTCGACGGTTATTACTACTTCACCTTGCTTCACATACAGAAGCTCATAATCAAAAATAACTCTCTCCCTGAAAGGCCAATATCGTGGAATCGTGTAATCCAGCGCGACTCGGATGTAGGGTGAAAAAGGTAAGTAGTCCATGACTCTATCACTTCCTAACATATATTATAGGTCAGAGGTTTCAATAATTCAATCGAAATTTAGATTAAACATATGAGTATCGAGATTATTGTATCCTCTCCTTGACTGTGGTATATATATTACAGAGATCATGAAAGTCCGTAATAAGCATAATCATAGCAGTAATCGGCAAATTATGGGACAAGAATGGTGTATGATACAGCAGAAATAAAAATGATTGTGGAAGGAAGTTAAACGATGCTTGAATCGATATATGAAATAAAAAAAGGAATTATATCCAAGCGCATATCAAGCTATGACCGTACTGGTGGCAACAAGGATTTTATTGTTGTTCCGGCTGGAGAAACGGCATGTATTGCAAGTATTCCAGGCTGCGGTATTATTCGCCACATATGGATGACTTTAGATTGCAAGGATCCGATGATCCGGAGAAATGCCGTTCTTCGGATGTATTGGGATGGTGAAGAGAAACCAAGTGTGCAATCTCCGATAGGTGATTTTTTCGGACAAGGATGGGGTGAAGAGTATTCCTTTCTATCTTTGCCACTGTGCGCAGGACCGACGAAAGGGAAGTCGCTGGTTTGTTATTTTCCTATGCCCTTTGGTCAGGGAGCGCGCATTGAACTGGAAAACCAGTCTGATGCTCCGATATCAAGCTTATATTATTACGTTGATTATGAGGTTTGGGGAACCATAGATGATAAAATGGGAAGGTTTCATGCATGGTGGAACCGGGAACTCACCAGCGTATCTCCGGAACAGGGGGAAGCGGAATGGGGCCTAATTGCTCCCCATGAACCGCACCCAAATAACAAAAATAACTATTTCTTTGCGCATATACGTGGGGAGGGACGATTTGTTGGTCTTCATTACTATATAGACAATCCGGGACCCATCTGGTATGGAGAGGGGGATGACATGTGGAATATTGATGGCGAAGCTTGGCCTGGATCAATGCATGGAACAGGAACAGAAGACTTCTTTAACGGTGCATGGTGCCCGAATGAATTATACTTGCATCCGTATTTTGGATATGCGAAGGTTCCCAGCACATTGGGGTGGATGGGAAGGACGCATTGTTATCGTTTTTTTCTGGAAGACCCGATTTACTTTTCAAGATCCCTTGATGCAGGGATCGAGCATGGCCACAACAATGCATTGACGCTTGATCTTTGTTCTGTCGCCTTCTGGTATCAAGCCGAGCCCCATTATTCATATCCTGAACTACCCAAAAAGGAAGCCCGGCAGAACTATCCTGCAATAGACGTGCGTGATGTGCACTTGTGGCGGCATGCTTTCAGGAAGTCATTGGGAAACGGCCGGACGATATGGGGAAATGAGTCACAAAAATAAGAATGTGCCACTGGAGAGGATGATCAGGTAGAATGGTTTACAATAAAGAGGTTAATGATAACTGTCTCTTGATCAGGATGGGAAGATCCTTCCTGAAATACAGGGCATATTGGTTGATGGTTATTCCGGGAGTCATCTTCTATCTGGTCTTCTGTTACCTGCCGATCTATGGGGTTCAGCTTGCTTTTAAGAACTATACTTTTATGAAAGGTATATGGAGCAGCGACTGGGTGGGATTTGAGAACTTCCAAGACCTGTTCAGGACAAGAGGTTTTTGGCAGGCTGTTCGAAACACACTCATGATCAGCTTTGGCCGGCTTATTTTTGAATTTCCCGTCCCTGTTGTGATTGCGATTTTGCTCAATGAAATCCGCAGTAGGAAGATTAAACGCATCTACCAGACTATCTATACATTCCCGCATTTTATATCCTGGGTAGTGGCTTTCGGCATATTCTTTAATTTTCTTTCCTCCGACGGTATCCTTAATAAGATACTGCATAATTCTGGAAGTAAGCCGCTGGGGTTTTTTACTGATCCGAAGCTGTTTCTGGTCTTAATATTCTCATCGGATATGTGGAAGACACTGGGCTGGAGTTCCATTATATTTCTTGCAGCCATTAGCGCTATTAATCCTGAAATCATGGAGGCCTCTGTCATTGATGGCGCAAATCGTTTTCAAAAGATCCTGTATGTAATATTGCCGGGCATTTTCCCCGTTATTGCAATCGTTCTCATTCTAAATATCGGCAACATGATGAATGCTGGCTTTGATCAAATCTTCAACATGTATAGCCCGAATGTACTGAGCGTATCGGATATACTGGATACCTATGTTTACCGGACGAGTTTTAAGGGATCGGGAAGCTTCAGCTCGAGTGCTGCAGCGGGTCTGTTCAAATCCTTGATCAACCTCGCACTGCTGCTGACAGCAGACAGAACGGTACGGTTCCTTGGCCAGCCCGGAATCTGGAGGTGAGAGAATGCGACAGCGTAGCCTGTTTTCTGTTGTTAATGCTATCCTTCTTGGGGTGCTTGCAATAATCATGATATTCCCTTTTTACTATGTGGTTGTGTTATCGTTTTCGAACCTGAACGATTATCTTGATTCGGCACTTTTGTACCCCAAATCAATTAGCTTTGATGCTTACACCTTTGTATTCAGCAAGCCGCTGATTCGGATTGGGATTAGCAATACCCTGATCATCACCATAATCGGGGTTGCTTACAACTTATTTCTTACCATCCCAATGAGTTACGCTTTGTCAAAAAGGTTTCCCGGCCGTGACTTCGTAATGAACCTGGTGGTCGTCACGATGTTTTTCGGCGGTGGACTGATCCCCTTTTACCTAATTGTTTCCAATGTACTTCATCTGCAGAATTCATTAGCAGCTGTTTTGTTACCATATGGAGTAAATTCATTCTATATGATCATCATGAAGAACTACTTTGCTACACTGCCAAAGGAACTGGAGGAATCAGCTAGGATCGATGGAGCGGGAGAATTCACTATTTTGCGTAGTATTATCTTGCCCATATCCCTTCCAATACTGGCTACCTTTGGACTTTTCTACGCAGTGGATAGATGGAATGAATGGTTTAATGCCATGCTGTTCATGAGGGATGAACGGCTGTATACGCTACAATTGGTATTACGGGACATCATCGTTACAATGACCAACATGCAGACTCAGCAATTGGGCGATCTTGCCCATCGCCAAGTTTTCAACGGTGCTGTAAAAGCTGCGACCATCGTCATTGCGACGGTTCCCATTATGATTGTATATCCATTCCTGCAAAAGTATTTCGCTCAAGGCATGTTGATTGGAGCGATCAAATCCTGACGTCAATCGCCGGTTTAGAGCAACCGGTGAAAGATATAACTTTACAAGGAGGAAATACAATGAAACGCGTGAATCTCTGGCGCATTCTGGTCACACTTGCCCTGGTGGCGGCAATGACCTTCGGGTCATCCATGCTTGCTTTCGCGCAGACTGCAGTTGAAGGCAAGTATGCGGAGCCGATGGAGATCTCTGTTGCCCAGTGGGACAGCGGAAACTGGGAGCAGACCCCACAGGACACCTGGCTTAAGGAACTGGGGAAAAAATTTAATGTAACATTCCAGAAAGTCGTTATAACCTGGGATGACTGGCAGGAGAAGACCAGGTTATGGGCAGCATCCGGAAACTTGCCCGATTTGTTTGTGCACGACGAGAACTACATGGATTGGGTCGCCCAGGGCCTGTTCAAAGCAATCCCGGTGGAACTCCTGGACAAATACCCAAATTTGAAGGGCACCATATTACCCAATGTTCTGGAAGCTCTTACAGTCAACGGGTCAATCTACAGTATACCCAAGTCACATTTCAATGTCGCGTCGCAGGCTACCGCGCTCGGTGCCATCTTTGTACGTAAGGACTTTCTGGAGAAGGCCGGACTTTCCACACCACCGGATACGTTGGATGGATGGTATGACTTTCTAAAAAAGGCAGTTGATGAGGATTTCAGCGGGACGGGTTCAACCATCGGATTTAAGGCAGCGCCGCTAATCACCAGCATGCCTTTTATGCAAACCAATGCCTCCTGGATATTTGAAGATGAGAAATGGATCCCCTCCGCTTTCTCCAAGAAACATATTGAGGAGCTCAAGTTTGCGCGCAAGCTGTACCAAGATGGGATCATGGACAAGGACTTTTCCATTCGGAAGGTCTTTGATGAACGCACATTGTTTCAGCAGGGAAGAATGGCGCTGATCGAAGCGAATGGTGACCCTGGGATGCTCTACCAACAGGTCACCTCTGATATGGTGAACACCTCGCCCGAAGATTTCATCGAATTATCTTTACCGCCCAAGGCCGTAGACGGCCAGCGCTACTTCTACAGCACGCTTAACTACTGGTCCTACTCCGCTGTTGCTCCGACCGTATCAGATGCGAAGCTTGAGCGGATCCTGGATATCATGGACTACCTATGTACGCCGGAGGGGCAATTGTATTCAATCTTCGGTACGGAGGGCATTGATTATAAATCGAAGGACGGTAGCCCTATCACGGAACCTTCGCAGTCTGATAACATTATCAGCTTACTACCCGTGGATCCAGGCTCTGGTAAACAGTTGACGCTTCAGGAGGCTTATCCGAGCTCATGGTTCGGCAATTGCTTCCCCTCCTGGAATACCTGGGCGAACCTAATCAATCCTGTATTTGCACCACAGGTTCGCCAGATGTCCAAGAGCTACTTTGAAAGCGTACTGAGCAACACGACCATTCTTGCGCCGAACCTGAAGATCCAGTTTTTGTCGACGCCAGAAAAGAACAAGTTGCCTGATTTGAATGCGCTGTATAATGAACTGTATGTCCAATTGGTCATGTCTGATGAGGATATTGATGCTGCATTCAATAGCTGGGCTGCCGAGCAAATGGCGCAATATAGCGCCGCAATTGATGAAGTAAACGCAAACATGAAGTAACTGAACTGACACGCGGGAGCCAGTTGACCTGGCTCCCGCATCAATGCAAGGGGGAATAGAAGATGCCCGAAAGCATACCGCGGCCTGAATACCCACGCCCACAAATGGTCCGCAAGGATTGGATGAACCTTAACGGGCTGTGGGAGTTTGAAATGGATCTAGGTGATTCGGGAAGGGATAGGGGGCTGCCGTCCAAGGGCAAGCTAGAAGGAACGATTCTTGTCCCCTTTTGTCCAGAAAGCGAGTTATCCGGTGCAGGATATACGGATTTTATGCGCGCGGTATGGTACCGGAGGGAATTTCTTCTTCCAGAAGGCTGGTTTGGCCGCAGTATCCTGCTACACTTCGGGGCAGTAGATTACGAAGCTGAGATATGGGTCAATGGCAGACAGGTCGGGCTGCATCAGGGTGGTTATTCCTCCTTTACCTTCGAGATATCCGATTTGGTTCAATCCGGAGCTAATACTTTGACCGTTTGCGCTAGGGATAATATGCTGTCAGGGCTTCAACCTGCAGGCAAGCAGTCTCGTAAGTATCATTCATATGAATGTTCTTACACTAGAACAACGGGCATATGGCAAACGGTTTGGCTAGAGGCTGTGCCAACCTCCCGAATTGAGCGTATTAAATACTACCCGGACCCGGAGAATTCATGCTTATATATTCAGGCGTTTTTCTCCTGTAGTGAAAAAAAGCTACATTTTAACGTAGGGGCTACTTACCATGATAAGTGTGTTGGCAACGCTGAATGCACAGTGTTCGGCTCTGAGACATTGCTTCGACTAGAGTTGTCGGAAAAGCATCTGTGGGCACCGGGGAAACCGGAGCTATACAACCTTGTTTTAACGCTTTGGGATGACTCGGGAGAGATAGATACTGTTCATAGTTATTTTGGCTTGCGCAGTATCACGATAGGGAAAAATGCGATACTCATCAACGGAGAGCCTATTTTTCAGCGCCTTGTATTGGACCAGGGATTTTACCCCAAGGGGATTTATACAGCTCCCACAGACATCGATCTGTGTGCAGATATTCAAAGAGCCATGCTAATGGGTTTCAATGGTGCTCGTCTGCATCAGAAAGTCTTTGAACAGCGCTTTCTGTATTGGGCCGATATGCTTGGCTATATGGTTTGGGGAGAATACGCGGATACAGGTCTGGATATCACAACTGCCAGAGCGCTGGAGAGTTTTGTTCCGGAATGGATGGAAGTAATCGCACGGGATTTCAATAGCCCCTCTATCGTCGGCTGGTGCCCATTTAACGAGACGCGTGACAATTCCAACGGATGCCGGCAGGATGACCATGTGATCCGCACAGGGTACACGGTAACAAAGGCTATTGACCCAACTCGCCCGGTCATCGACGCCAGCGGCTTTGTTCATGTGCAGACAGATATTTTTGACATACATGATTATGAACAAGATCCCAAAGCGTTCAAAGAGAAATTTGCATTCATGTGCGATGATCCAGGTGCCTATAACACGCACCCCACACGCCAGAAGTACTCCGACCAGCCCTACTTTATAAGTGAATTTGGAGGGATCTGGTGGAGTCCGGGCAATGAAAGCGAAAATCAGATGAGCTATGGCCTTCGTCCCCGATCGGAAGAAGAATATCTTGTGCGTTATGAGGGGCTTGTTAAAACACTATTGGATCATCCCCGGATATGCGGGTTTTGCTATACGCAGCTATATGACGTTGAACAGGAGGTCAACGGCTTATATACTTATGAGCGAAGGCCTAAGTTTGAGACATCGGCCATTAGCAGGATAAACAGCCGGCCTGCCTGCATAGAACGGAATAATTGCATTCAGACCAATAATACAGATGATTTCATATGACCGTTGGAAGGGAGATTTAATATGGAAGCCAAGTTGCTCAGTTGCATGGCGAAGGTATTCTTGAATGGGATTCCAGACAGGTATGAACAGATAGAGGCCGTTTCCGGCTTTCATAACGAAGTCATCTGCTTCCAACTCGCCTTCCGGAGCATGCAGAAAGAATGCTTTCAGATTAAGATAAATTTTCCGGGCTCTGTACGGATGTTTCGGGTACAACCTATCGCCGTACAGCTGCCGGTCTATCCCAATGGGGATCTGGATTATCTGGGGAATGCACCGGGACTGTATCCGGATCTTCTGGACGATTGCCCTACCGCTCTGGTGCTAGAGGCAGATGAAAACTGGCGCTCTCTTTTTCTGGAGATAGAGCCTGGGACGATGCTCGCTGGTACGCATCACTTCGAGATTACCATGACTGGCCCTGCTGGTCAGATTCTTTCTGAAAAATCACTGTCTGTCCGGGTAATCGATATTGAGCTTCCAGACCACGGAATCATCTATACGCGCTGGTTCCACTGCGACGCCCTTTCCATCTACTATGGAGTTCCAGTCTTCTCTGAAGAACATTGGAGAATTATTGAGAGCTTCCTTCAAAAAGCAGTACAGCGGGGTATGAATATGGTCCTGACGCCGATTCATACACCGCCTCTTGATACGGATGTCGGTGCTGAGCGGCAGACTGTGCAACTGGTGAAGGTGATCAGGAGTGTACAGGGATGTTACGAGTTTGACTTCACCTTACTGGATCGCTGGATCGATCTTTGTCTCAGAATCGGCATCAAATATTTTGAGATGGCCCATCTTTACACGCAATGGGGTGCGGCAGCTGCGCCAAAGATTGTCGCTTGGACGCCGGATGGCGAAAAGCGGATCTTTGGATGGGATTCACCGGCTTGTGGAACGGAATACCAGGAGTTTCTTGGTCAGTACCTGACCGCGCTGACAGCTCATCTGCAAGCATTGGGAGTATCAGAACGCTGTTTTTTCCATATATCAGACGAGCCAAACAGGGAGAGCAAAAAAGCCTATTTAGCGGCGAAACTTCAATTAGTGCCGTATCTGCATGGATTCCCACTGATTGATGCGCTTTCGGATGTTGCGTTTTGGGAAGACAAGACTGTTGACTGCCCAATCGCCGCTACGGATGCTATCAATCCCTTCCTTGACAAAAACGTCCCAGGCTTATGGGCATATTATTGCTGCGGTCAGCACAAAGATGTCAGCAACAGTTTTATCGCCATGCCCGGAGAGAGAACAAGAATCCTTGGTGTACAGTTGTACAAGTATCAAATAGCAGGCTTTTTGCAGTGGGGCTATAATTTTTATTTTGGGCGCAATTCTCGCTACTTCATTAACCCCTATCGGACCAGCGACGGGGACGGGTGCTGGCCGGCAGGAGATCCTTTCCTCGTCTATCCTTCCAGCGACGGCCGTGCATTGGACAGCTTGAGAGGGTATTTAACCCAAAAGGCATTCGATGATGTTCGGGCATTGAAACTACTAGAATCGTTGACGGACAGGGAAAATGTGATCTCATTTGTTAATCGAACACTAGGACAGGATCTATCTTTCGATAAGTATCCCAGGGGAGAAAAGGTGTTCCTGGATTTCAGAGAGTGTCTGGAATTCGAAATCATGAAGAATATTCCTTAGCTAGAAAAGGCAAGAAACTGCAAGTGGGTTTACTAAAACGTTATTCTAATAGACTACAAGGGCACTAACGGTTTTATGTGCCGGTATGGGATTGAGGACTCGCAATCCTAGTACAATATTTATCAAGGGGATGTAGGTATATCACATCCACTCACCTAGCCAAACCTTTAGATATCAATATGCAATTACAAGGGCTGTTGACGTCGTCATTGACATCAAAAGCCCTTGTTGTAATAGATATACTGATGAGGTAACAGCGCAACCATAACAAAGAAGCAGGATGGTTCTAAACAATGGTGCTGGTTGCCCTTGACGAGAAAACTACTTATCACCAAGAGAACGCTTATCTACCCATCCCCCATCGAATTCGCCATCCAAACCATGCCCGTGAATGCACTTTTACCACTGATCTACTCAGTGATAAGAAGGGGCATAACAAAGGAATACCCCAACAGAGCCTAATATCGGTATGCAAATATCATCAATGACACGCATCCCGGTCAGATAATCTCCAGATCATCCCTTGTGCCAAGGGGCGGGAAGGTCTTGGCGGGTGTGTCCTGATACCAGTAGGCGACGGAGGCCAGGTCATCCTGCAAGGGCAGGTACCGCCGGCCGCTGCGCCAACCAAGGGCCTGAATGGTTACGCGCAGGTCCTTTTGAAAGTAGAGGGGATCGGTAATGTGCCAGCGGTACATGCCAAAGCGCATCTGCGAATCGTACAGCCTGTCGGGGCGGATGACCTGGGGGAGCCCGGCGTAGGCGGTGGAAAACTCTTCATATTCATGGGTTTTTTGATTTTCAAAATCATAGGAGCCGCAGAAGTAATCCTCGGTGCCGGTGCCGCAGATGGTGGGGTATTCTTTGTCTCCATCCATAAAGAACTTGATTTCGCCCTCGCCCCACCAGCCGCAGTTGTTGGTTCCCCAGGCCATGTAGGTGCCTACATACTGGCCTTTGCCCTGGACGCCGTCCAAAATGGTGTAGTCGGTCTTGTAGGGCAGGGGATTGACCCTGCGGAACTGGGCATGGAAATAGCCCGCCGTCTCAGGCACCGGCTGCAGAATGTAAGTGATTTGGTAGTATACTGTCACTTGATCGTCGTTGCGGTTTTCCAGCGTGATGCGGCAGTTTTTGCGGAAAGGCATGCTCCAATAGCAGTTGAATGCGCTGCCGGGATTGACACATACCGCCATGGAATTGACAGGCGCGTACCGGCCCCAGCCACAGGCAAAGAAATCGCCCAAGGGGCATTCCACAGAAGGGACCTCGCTGTCATCCCAATAGAAGCGAATGATCTGGTTGCGCCACACGCCGGTGGGGGTGAGCCAGATGTGCTTAATGATACCGGGGCCATCCATTCGGGCCAACTCGAGGGTTTCGCCAGCCGGGATGTGCAGGTAAGGGTTCACCTTCCAGCCGGTGCCCAGGTCCCTGGCGGCAACCTTTGCCGTGCCTTCTTCCAAAGGTGTACGGCCCCCCATGCCTTTTTCACCTGTCCTGTTTTCCGGGGAGATGGAGCGTGTTTCATATCCGTTAAGGAGTGAGAGGTCTTCCAAGGCGCGCATAGTCATCATCCTCCGATTTTCTGATGAAGTGTATTACGGCAGGTCAGCCCGCATCCACATGATGTTGTAGATGGGAAAGAATTGGCTCATGGCGAAGTAAAAGGTCTTGCCATCATTTTCGATATACTTGGGGTGCATGTAAGCGCCGTACAGGGATGCATACCGTGCTGCACTGGCAAGCGTATACTCTTTGCTCCATGTATCCCAGGGGGTCACGCCCTCCCGCATTACGATACCATGGGCCTTTTCTGACAGGTAGGTCATGATGAAGTTACCTAGGTAAGGATTGTAGATCACGGAGATTTCTCCGACCGGGCCGTCGATGATCACTTTCGCCCGCTTTATGCCTTCTTCACCTTGCACCCACAGAGGGGCTCCATCCTTATCAAGGCCTGTGAAGTAGGAATAGCTTTGATAATTCTCGATCTTATCGACCGGCACCTTCATCAGTGCCACGCCGCCATCCCTGCCTCCGGGGATGCCCCAAATGTACATGGTGTCTCCGATTTGGCAGTTGGCGGTCTGAATAAATTTCGAATCGCCGGGCCATTTCAGGTCATTCAGCTTCGTCCATTTCTTGCCGCCGTCTTCCGATTTGGCAAGTCCAGAATACCGGCAGTCCCACCGGCCGGGGTCGCCCCAGTGGGAGACGGACATGTAGATGCAGTAAAGTGTATCATCCACCGCAAAAATGTTGGTGGGGATTACTGTCATCTCGGTGTAGTCCTGCTTCAGGCTGCCCAGCAGCTCTTTGGCCTTGCCTTGCTTGTCGGTAATGGCGTCCACAATGGTAAGGCCGTCAGAGGGATCATCGTCCTCGATCAAAAACAACACGTTGCTGCGCCAGTGGCCGCTGTTTTCGTCGCCGAAGGTATCGCCGCCGAACATGTAGGTGGTGTTGCCGATCACCGCCATGGAACCCAGATCGACGCCCCATACCCCAAAGCGGGACTGGGTTTTGTTTTCGCTGTCCTCGCCTGTTATCTGCGAAACCTTGGAAACGTTTGTTTTGGTCAGGTTGTGCAGTTCCCATTGCTTGTTTTCAAGCATCCCTACAGCGTTGTCATCGCCCAGGGGAAGGGGCTGCGCCAGCGACGCGGAAAGGGAGAAAATCAACATGGCGAAAAGGCACGCACACGCAAACCGTTTCATTTACAGCACCTCTTCTCCCCAGCGCAACTTCTCCGCATCCAGCGGCAAGCGTTTTTCCGCCGGCAGGATAGGTTCAAAGGGCTTGTGGGGCTCCGTTTGGTACCAATAGGCGGTGGTGGCCCAGTCGTCGCTGCGGTGGTTGTTGTGGCCATGCTCGATGGTCACGCGGATGGACTTTTCAAAGGTGATGGGGTCCTTGATATGGTACCGGTAATAGGTGATTTTGCCCTTCCAGTTGTTGTCGCCGCCCAGGATGATGCCATGATACGGCGCGGAATACTCCTGCTGAGGGCACCAGGACATATTGACGTAATCTTCTGTGCCTGTACCGTGAATTTGGGGCGGCCAGGTTTCGCCATCCACAAAGATCATATCATCGCCTTCGCCGGGCCAATCCCACTTGTTGCTTTCGCGAAGGTTGTGAATGTTGATATTGCAGCCCACATAATGGCCGGCCCCTTCGGCTTCCAGAATAACATAGTTGCCGTCGCCTGTCACATTCTTCCCGCCGAAGCAGTAAAAGCGGTTGTCCACGCCTTGATCGCTGATGCCTTCGGTGGGGCATTCCCTGTGCCACTTGGCATGGAAATACAGTGTTTCCTCCGGCAGCGCTTCCATGGTCTCGTAATCAAAATAGAAATAGGTCAGCAGTGGCAGCGTGCCCTGGTTCACGACCTCTACCTTGGCGGATTTGTGAAAGGGCATGGGGAACCAGCAATTGAAGCCCTTGCCGTTTTCCGGGCTCATTTGCAATGGCTCGGAAACGAAATTCCGGCTGATGGCGTGGCCCATGCCGAAAAAGTCACCGATGGGCGCCTCTACGCTGGGGATTTCCTCGCCATCCCAGTACATGCGCAGGAGCACCTTACGCAAAAAGTGAGGCTCATCCTGGGGGGCGTTCATCAGTGTGAACCAGATGTGGTTGATGCAAGCGGGGCCAGTTATTTCCGCTACGACACGGGTTTCGCCGGGAGCTATGGTCCAACGATCCTCGTTGCCGCCGGTGATATCATAGCTGGAAAGACGCAGCCTTTTCGTGTGCCGCCGAAGATGGATATTGGATAAATCAGCCGGTACAAACGGTTTGCTCATATGCTACCTCATAAATTTCATTATTTAATGCCGGAGATCATGAGTCCCTTGACGATGTGCCGCTGGAACAGCAGGAATACCAATATGGGGGGCAGCGCCGCGATGGCAGACCCGGCTAAAACAACACCGTAATTGTTGCTGTACATGTTGTTGTAGGAACGGATTACCTGCATCACCTGCATGTACTGGCTGCTGGTAACCGTCATGGCCGGCCAGAGAAAGCTGTTCCAATACCCTAGAAACGCGCCGGTGCCGATAATCACGTAAGGGGATTTGGCATTGGGGATGAAGATGCTCAAAAAAATGCGGAACCGGCTGGCGCCGTCGATGAGCGCGGCCTCCTCGGTGGCCATGGGCATGTTTAAAAAGAACTGCCGGAAAAAGAAGATGGAGCCTGCGCTGGCCAGGCCTGGCAGAATCAGCACCCAGTAAGAATCCAGCATGCCAAGGCTGTTCACTACCACAAAGGAGGTGATTAGGATGGTGATGCCTGGAATGTACATGGTGAAGATGGTAATGCGCCAAAACAGTTTTTTCAGCCTGAACTCCAGCCTGGCATAGGCATAGGCTGCCATGGAATTGATGGTGATAGCCAGAAGGGCAGCCGTGATGGCCACAAATGCACTAGATTTCATGGCCTGCAGGAAGGGATAGTTTGTGTCGTTGAACAATTTTTGCAGGTTTTCCATGGTCCACACGCTTGGGAAAAAGCGCAAGGGATTGGCTTTTAGTACTTCTTTTCCGGACTTAAAGGCGGAAACCATCATCCAGAACAACGGAAACAGGGAAATCAGCGTCACGGTCAGCGCCAAAGCGGTAAAGATCGTTTCAAGTGTTTTTTTGTTTTTGTTAACGGAGCTCATGCGGTCATCCCCCTTTCCTTATTCGTCCTGGGCTTTTTGCGAGCCGATCAAGGTAAACACGATGCAATTCAAGGCGCCGATGATCACCATCAGCAAAAGTGCGGCCGCAACGGTATAGCCCATGGTATAATCCGGGCTTTTAAAGTTGTTGTAGATGTATATCATCGGTGTTAAGGTACTGTTCACCGGCCCGCCGGTTCCATTCATCATAAGATATGGCAAATCGAACATCTGCAAGGTGCCAGTCATGAGGCCAATCAGCAGAAGGATGAAGATGTTCCGCATGGAAGGCAAGGTGATTTTGAACAGCTTGGTCAAGGCGTTTGCCCCGTCGACTTCTGCTGCCTCGTAATAGTTCTGCGGTATGTTTTGAAGGCCCGCGTACATGATTAATGAGTTGTAGCCAAAGCCCAACCACAGGGATGCAATGGAAACGGCCCATCTGGCAAGGTTCGGCTCGGCCAGAAAGCCTATGCGCTTGCCGCCCAGTTGGCGGACAAACCAGTTGAGAATGCCACCCTGATAGTTGAAGATGAATAGGAAGATGACAGATGCCACCACGCCTGCGATAACGGTGGGGACATAGATTGCTGTTTTTGCATACGCGCCGATCTTGGGGCTCATGTCCCGAAGTACATGGGCAAAAAGAAAGGATGCTATCATTTGGATGGGCACAATAATAACCACAAATCCCAATATGTTTTTGATGGCTGTATGAAACAGTTGGTTTTTTAGTACCATGATAAAATTATCGAAGCCGATAAATTTGGTTTCCTGATAAAATTGCCAGTTGGTAAAGCTTCTGCTCAAGGCCATAAACAGGGGCACCAGTACGAATATGCTCAGGCACAATATGGATGGCAGGATCATCATATAAGCTGTCCAATGGTCCATACGCCTGGTGGATAGACCGCTTGATTTTCCCTTGGTCACATTGCTTCCTTCCTTTCAAATTTGATGGAAAGGCCGGAAAAGCATGTGCTTTGTGCGGCCGATTATCGATAAAGCGGCGTTGCCATCTTTTTGATAATGAAGGGGGGAGGGGATGAACCCTCCCCCTAAGAAGAGTATTGAAGCGTTACTGCGGCTTCTTGGTGGAGTAGTCGTTGTTCTGGATGAACAGGTTGATGGCGTCCGCAGCGGCCTTTAATGCATCCTCCGGCGTTGCGCCATTGACAATCACTTCACCCATGGCGGTCAGCATGTTGGCGCTGACATCCCAGGCGTACAGGGGCTCACTGATGGAGGTGGGGATGATCTGGGAGGAGATGACCTGCATCCAGGCGTCATCCTTGGCGGCGGTGTTGGTGGTCAGGTATTCGTCCACAGACTTGCGAGGGGAGTACTTGGAGAAGCTGGCGGCCTCGAAGAAGGAGGCGGCGCGGGCAGCATCGGAGCCCAGCAGCCAGGTGATGTAAGCGGCAGCGCCTTCGGGCTGCTTGGCCTTGGCATCAACCACGTACGTCCAGCCGCCCACGGTGGAGTGGAAGGGGTTACCATCCTTGGTAGGTGCGGGAGCAACGCCAATGTTTTCCACCATGTCGGGATAGTTCTTGGTGAGGTCCGCGATTCCCCAGGAACCGGAGAAGGTCATAGCCACGCTGCCATCGCCGATGAGGCGGGCGGAACCGTTATAGCCTTCCAGCGCCTGTGCGGGAACGGCTTCGCTGGCATACAAGTCCTTCATGAAGGTCAAAAGATCAATGTAGCCCTGATCCTGGCAGTTGGCGCTGGACCAGTCGTCAGAGATGGGCCAGTGGCCGGCTGCGGTGTTCTCCCAGCCCCACATGGACCATTCATAGTTGAAGGTGGCGCCATAGACGTCGGGGGTGGTCATGGCTTTGGCGGCGGCAAGGAACTCATCCCAGGTCTTGGGGGGCTCGTTGTAGCCAGCGGCAGCCAGCAGGTCCTTGCGGTAGTACATGACGACAGCGGGTTCCACCATCTGGGGATAGGCGTATTTGTGGCCGCCCAGGGATACCATGTCCAGCACGTTGGGATACACGTCGTCCCATGCTTCCTGGGGAATCAGTTCATCCAGCGGCAGATACAAGCCCTGGCTTGCGCCCCAGGGAATGCCACCGTAGTTCATGAGCAGCATGTCGGGCATGGTGCCGGCAGCGCGGGCAGCCGTGACCTTTTCATCCCAGGCAGCGCCATCCACGAATTCCTGGGTGATATAGTACTTCTGGTTCGGGTCGGCATTGAATGTTTCCACCATCTGCTTGCACCAGGCCTGGTTCCAATCCTCGAAAATGCGGTTCCACAGAACCACTTCCGTTTTGCCTTCCGTGGTGGCCAGGGCTGTGGGGAGTGACACCATGGTAAGGGCCAGAACGAAAACTAGGGTCCATGAGAAGAGACGTTTCATACCTATGATCCTCCTTTATTATTTGATCTCCAGCATGTACGGTGTGAGGGGGTCCAGGGTCAATGAGACCGCAAGCGTTTTCCCATCGCACAACATGCCTAAATCCATTGTTTTATGCTCCGTCCCCTTGCCAAAGCCATGCAGCAACCGAACCGTATGGCTGTCTTTTGCAAGGCGGAGCGTGTGGTGTGTTAGTGTGAATGAAAGTTCATGGGGCTTCTCATCAGCGTTGGCCAGAAAGAGGGCGTAGCTGCCGTTTAGATCCTCGTACGCTGAGGTGAGCACAGACTTTACCTTCAAAACGCCCCTGGCCTTGTAGGATGTATCCGTCTGGCCGTGGTTGTAATGGTACCAGGAGGCATCCATTTCCGGGATTTCTATCTCCGGCTTTTTTGTCATTCTGCCGTAAGCGAGATAGGGAAGTCCCGCGCCAGTGCGGAGGCTGGCAAACTGTTTTACATAGCTTGCACGCTCGGGAGCGTAAGCGCAGTGCTGCGGATCAAAGTGGAAATAATGTTCTTCGCCACTGTTTTCCGCCCCGTCCAGTTCCTCCATGGGGCTGTATTCATGATTGATTTCATACAAGCCGCCCCATAGATACACTTTAGCTACATTGTAATAAAACAGGCTGCCGATTTCACCGACCAATTTTCCCCAGCCGTCCATGCGCACCACGCCCATTTCGTGATACACGTAGTCAAACAGGGGAATCATTTGGGCTAGACCGCTTCGCATTTGTTCCCGGAAGGGATAGGTCTCCAGGGTTGAGCAGGGCTGCGCCCAGGCCCGGGCTTGGTAAAAATCCAAATGGGAGAGGAATGTTTCATTCATCATCTCAGTGCCGAGGGGAATGTACTTGCCGGCCTCTTTTGACAGGGCATCGTGTGTATCTGCGTAAACATCACAATATCCGTCGGTGATTTCCTTGCCGCCGCCCCTCTGATGGCCATGGTTTTCCTCCATGCAGACCTTGATCAGGTTGTTGGCGGAAATATCATAGTACATTGCGTCCGCATGGGCTTCCTTCAGCATGGTCAGGTTCTTTTCCCGGTGGAAGTCTTTTGTGAAGGGGTCACAGGGGCACAGCATATTAAAGGTATACCTGTCATGGCTATAGGTGGGGGAGGGGAACTTTTGAAGATGGGGCCGCAACTTTTCTGGATTGCTTTTGTTCATGGCTACCATGAAGTCAAATTCAAAAGGCGCAAAGTAATCGCCGTTTTCCCGTATCGTTTGCAGATTCTCTTCATTGAATTTCGTAGGCACCCAGTCGCACATGTCCCCAGGCACGCCCCATCCGAAGGTTTGAGGTGTGTTGGTCCAGTCGGGCCCAAGCACATGAAAGCCGGGAGTGCCGATATCCTGCCGGTAGCGATGTAGCCACTTTGTACGGTCATGCCCTGCATTGACACCGAAGGTACAATAGCCTACCCTTTCGTGCAGCCAATCTGCCTTATCCTCGCGATTCTTCGCCAAGCCCCTAACGCACCAAGGCTGATCAAGCGCCCAGGCCTTGTATAGTTCCGCCGCTTCCTCCCAGCCCTTGCCATGGGTTGCACGCACGGTAAAATCGTATGTCATATCAATGCGGCTGCCGGGAACGGCGTTTTCAAAGCCGGCCATATGGCTGGCGGTCAGATGGTCCTTTTCTTTATAGACATTGAGCCACTTTTGATGTCCCGCCCCGTCCAAAGCGGCGAAGTACAAGCCGCCCTTGTTTTCCTCGTAATAGGTAAAAAACTGCATGGACGCGCCGGAGAAGGATTCGGGATACGGCGTGTACCTTAGTGCGCCTGTTTCTGGCATATAGGAAAGGGGATTTTTCAACAGAACGCCAGTGGCGTAGGAGTGAGCCAAATATCCTTGCGGGCCAAAGTCACATAGACCGGAAAGAATGGGGTATTCGAAGGCCTTGATGCAGCTGCCATCATTGTTTTGAAGGGAAGCTCGGAAAGACACGCCGTCTGCCAGCAGTTGTATATCGGCTTTCAGTGTGGCATCTTCCATGCCCCATACAAGCTGAAGGCTATCATGCGCAGGTGCAGCACTGAAACGGTAGGGAACCGCTTGGGCATCTGCATCCTGTATGACCCGAAATGGGGGGATGTCATGAACGCTGTTCACATAGGCGCGGTTCAACTTTTTATCTTCGAATCCGGTGATGCATCCATTCGTGTCGTCCAATGTGAAACGGATGCGTTCGTTCTCAAGAATCATGGTACCTTCCTCCCTTGCAGCGGTTTACATGATCACACTTTGTGGCATCGATGTCACAATGCGAATGAAAGGACAAGCGATCTATTTCAGAAGAAAACCAATTATTCTCTTTCCAGCCCAATTAGAATTCTTTGGGCTACCGTGCGATATAACATCGGTCTCATACTAAAATCATAACAGGATAGGGGAGGCATGTCAATACACTTTTCACAAGAATCTGCCGTTTTCGTTAAGGACGACGGCTGGAGGCCCTCAGGCATAGCTCTGGCTGCAGGCGCATCGTCCGCTTCTCCTGGCGTCCACTTAAGATCCGTTCCATCAAAAGCGTGGCCGCATAGCGCCCGATATCCTCTTCCTTCATGTTGATGGAAGACAATTCGGGTGAAGTGCAGGCTGCCATGTCGGTGTTATCCATGCCGATGATGGCCACATCCTGGGGGATACGCAAGCCCCGATGCCGGCAAGCTTTCAAGGCGCCAATAGCCATCAAGTCGTTGGCTACCACCAGTGCTTCAGGTACTGTGCCGGCCATAATCAGTTCTTCCATGGACCTTTCTCCGCTTTCGCGGGAGAAGTCTCCTTCCTTCAACAGCTTTTGATTGATGGGCACGTTGCCTTCGTTCATGGCCTTCATAAAGCCTTCAAAACGTTCGCGGCCGGTTTGCACGGAGGTGTCGCCGCCGATATAACCGATTTTGCGGAAGCCGCTGTCAATAAAATGCTTGCATGCAATATAGACGCCCTCGTAGGAATCTATATAAACGCAGTCAAAATGGTCTTCCCCCCGCAGGGATTGATAATTGTTGGTCAGCACCACCGGCAGACCGCAGGCGTTGACTTCACCGATGTTTTCCTTGTTGAAATCGAAGGAAACAAAGATCATGCCGTCGCCATACCCCTCCTGTAGGTTGCGCAGCATTTTCTTCTCCATTTCTGCATCACCTCTGGTATGGCAAAGAATGCAGTAATAGCCATGCTGGTCGAAAACATCGCTGGCCCCTTTGATCATGCCAAAATAGAAGGGGTTGTAAATGTCGGGAATGCAAAAGAGGATTTTGTTGGTACGCTTGCTTTTTAAGGACCTGGCCGCGTGGGACGGCACGTAGTTGAGCTTTTTTGCAGCCTCCATGATCTTGTCATAGTTTTCTTTACTGCAATAACCTGTGCCGCGAAGGGCCCTGGCGACTGTGGAGGCAGAAACGCCGACCTCTTGGGCGATTTCATAAATGCTTGCCATAAAGACACCTTCTTCCGGACTTCTCTGGAAAATTTATGTGACATCGAAACCACAATATCTCTTACTTCAAGGATTATTGAGAATCTATTCAAAAATACGATGCAATATCACTTTCCCGCACATTGTAGCATGCTTCTGGTGAAAATGCAACGATATTCTATTGACATTTTTGTGGCTGTGCTTTATGATTTGAAACAGTAGCAATGCATCGGAAGGAAAATAGGTATCGCGAGAATCAATTATTTGCGGATTGAATTAGACATGAAATGACATCGATGCCATAATTGATCTAAATTGGAGGGGTTACATGACGCGCTTTCCACAGTTTTCGAACTTGTCACCAAACGCCGCATTTCCCCTGGGAGGTTTGGGAACCGGCAGTATCACGCTGCACGCCAGCGGGGCGCTGACGGATTTTGAAATTATCAACCGGCCGGCAAAGGGCAATAAGCTACCCTATTCCTTTTTCGCGCTTCACGCGGCCTGGGGAGAAAAGACGGATACCCGGGTGCTGGAAGCAAAACAGGCGCCTGACTTTGATTTGGGCCGCGGGTATCATCCTCAGAGAGTGATGGGTTTGCCTCGTTTCCATACCTCTCAAATGGAAGTACAGTTTCCCTTTGCCCGCATTCATTTTCAGGATGACTCCCTGCCGCTTGACGTCTCCCTGGAGGCTTTTGTTCCTTTTATTCCTTTGAAGGAAGATGATTCCGGCATTCCTGCGGCTGCCTTCCGTTACCGTGTGAAGAATACGGCGAGTATTCCCGTAAAGGTGCTGATTGCGGGCTCTATGCCCAATATCCACAACTTTCACGGTTATGATTGCTTCGAAAACTATCTGCCCAGCAAGGATTGCAGTAATGAAGAAATACGGGATGAGCGACTGTCCGGGGTCTTTATGGATGGCAGTGCGGCACAAAAGGATGCGCTGGCCTACGCCAACAACGCTATCCTTGTGCCGTCTGGCCATGCTCGGCTTAAGCCTACCTGGTACCGGGGCGGCTGGTGGGACAGCATTACTGATTTCTGGAACGGGTTTACTGCTGGCCGCCTTGAGCCTACGCAGGAAGACGACGAAAAACGGGGAGCGATAGGCCCGCAAGGATATCCTGTGGGTTCAGCCGGGCTGGAAAAATGGATACAGCCTGGGGAAAGCGAGGATTTCCTGTTCGTGCTCTCCTGGTATGTACCCAATCGCCTGCGGGGGTGGTTCCCTGGAGAATCACCTCGTGGGACAATGAAAAATCATTATGCCACCATATTCGAAAGTGCTTTGGATGCCGGAAGGTATCTGCTGGAAAACATCGTCCGCCTGGAAGCGGAAAGCAGGCTGTTCTCCGATGCATTATATAACAGCACGCTGCCGGCTTATGTGATTGACGCGGTGGCTAGCAACCTTGCCGTGCTGACCAGCAATACCTGCTTTCGGGATGATGCCGGCACGTTTTTGTGCTGGGAAGGGTGCCACGAGCAGGAGGGAAGCTGTCACGGCACCTGTACCCATGTTTGGAACTACGCCCAAAGTGCAGCATATTTGTTCCCAGCCATGGAGCGCTCAGCCCGGCTGAATGAATTCCTGATGGAAGTGGAAGAGGATGGGAAGATGAACTTCCGCACCCAGAAGCTTTTCGGCATGCCGCCCTTTCAAATGCACGCGGCCGCCGACGGGCAGCTGGGCACCATCGTCCGTGCCTATCGGGAATACATTTTGTCCGGCGACAAAGCATACCTGCAAAACATCTATCCGTCCGTTTTGAAGTGTATCGATTACGCAGAAAAGACCTGGGATGCGGATGGGGACAGTCTTTTAGAGGGTCTGCAACACAATACCTATGATATTGAATTTACTGGCGTCAATCCCCTGTCCGGGGTGATGTACCTGGCAGCGCTGCGGGCTGCCGGCAAAATGGCGGAGGCGTTGGGGGATGAGACGACTCAAAGACAGTTGAATGAAAAGTTTGAAGTGTCCTCCAAATCTCTGGATGCGGTGTGTTACAAAGATGATTACTATGTGCAGGCCATCGATAATGTGGATGTACTGCCGTATCAGTTTGGTGTTGGCTGCCTGTCTGATCAGCTTTTCGGCCAAACGCTGGCGTATTTGAGCGGCCTTGGACCTCTTTTGCCCAAGGACCATCTCAAGGAGGCAGCCAGTGCTATCTACCGCAACAACTTCCTTACAGGTGATCAACGCCCCGCCTGTCTGCAGCGGCTGTATGTCCATGACGACGAGCCAGGGTTGGTGTTATGCACTTGGCCCAAGGGTGAAAAGCCCCGCTTTCCCTTTGTCTACTCCGATGAGGTGTGGACGGGAATTGAATACCAGGTTGCGACACTATTAATATATGAAGGCTTGGTGGAAGAAGGGCTATCCATCGTAGCCGCCGTGCGCAAACGGTATGACGGCATCCGCCGCAATCCTTTCAGTGAGATCGAGTGCGGCTACCACTATGGCCGGAGCCTGGCCAGCTATGGCGTGCTGGCAGCACTCAGCGGATTTCAGGCCGCGCCAGACGGCACTGTCACGTTTGAGCCCCGTTATCAGGCGGAAGATTTCCATTGCTTCTACTGCGATGGGCGTCACTTTGGCATCCTTCACCAGACGCTAAAGAAGGATGGAACAAAAGAACAATCCATTCAAATACTGCAATGACAACCAACAAAGGAGGATGTTTTATGCCGGATTTTGCTCATGTAAAACCTCACAACGCGCTGCATGGCGGGCTGCCCAAGGTAGGTATTCGCCCCATCATTGATGGGCGGCGCAATGGTATTCGGGAAAGTCTGGAAGGCCAGACAATGGATATCGCCCAAAGTGTGGCGAATCTTATTGAGACGAAACTGCGCCATGCCTGCGGACTGCCGGTGGAATGCGTGATTGCCGATACAACCATCGGCGGCGTTGCGGAAGCGGCCGACTGCGCTGAAAAGTTTCAAAAGGCCGGCGTAGGCCTTACAATCAGCGTGACCCCCTGCTGGTGCTATGGCGCAGAAACCATCGATATGGATTCTCTGCTGCCCAAGGCCATCTATGGCTTTAACTGTACGGAGCGGCCCGGCGCGGTCTACTTGGCCTCCGCTTTGGCCGGCCACAACCAAAAGGGGCTTCCCGCCTTTGGCATCTACGGCCAGGATGTGCAGGACGCACAGGATACCTCCATCCCCTGTGATGTGGAGGAAAAGCTGCTGCGCTTTGCAAGGGCAGGCCTTGCACTAGCTTCTATGCGGGGTAAGAGCTATCTGGGCATGGGCGGCATGTCCATGGGTATTGCGGGCTCCATTGTCAGTGCGGAGTTTTTGGAAAAATATCTGGGCATGCGCATGGAATCTGTCGACATGTCTGAGTTCGTCCGCCGCTGGGAAGAGGGCATTTATGATCATGAGGAATTCGAACTGGCGAAAAAATGGGTCAAAGAATACATCCACATCGGATACGACAAAAACCCGGATTCTGTGCGCCACAGTGATGAGAAGAAAGAGGATGTGCTGAGCAAGTGCATTCTGATGACCATGATCGGCCGGGACCTGATGCAGGGTAATAAAAGGCTGGCTGAAATCGGCTTTATTGAGGAATCTTGCGGGCACAACGCCATCGTCGGCGGCTTCCAGGGCCAGCGGCAGTGGACGGACCACTTCCCCAACGGTGACTTCATGGAGGCGATTTTGAACTCCTCCTTCGATTGGAACGGCATTCGTGAGCCCATGATTGTAGCTACGGAGAATGACCATCTCAACGGCATTTCTATGCTGTTCGGTAAGCTTTTGACCGGGACAGCCCAGGGCTTTGCGGATGTGCGCACCTACTGGAGCCCGGCGGCCATCGAGCGGGTGACCGGCTGGCAGCCCGATGGGCTTTGCAAGGATGGATTCATCCATTTAATCAACTCCGGCTCCGTTACCCTAGAGGCCAGCGGAGCGTGCAAAAAGGATGGCCACCCGGCTATCAAGCCATGGGTGGATATCACTGTGGAGGAAGCCAAAGCCTGTGTGGATGCCACACAATTCTGCTACGGTGACCTGTTCTATTTTAGGGGTGGCGGGTACTCCTCGCAGCTGAAAAGTGAAGGCAGCATGCCTATAACCATGTGCCGATTGAACCTGGTGGACGGCCTGGGGCCGGTGATGCAGATTGCCGAGGGTTGGACAGCATCCGTGCCGGAGGGGGTTCATGAAAAGCTGAACAAGCGGACCGATCCCACCTGGCCTACCACCTGGTTTGTGCCAAGGCTCACTGGCGAGGGTGCCTTTATCAGCGTGTACGAGGTCATGCGCCGCTGGGGCGCCAACCATGGTGCGTTCAGCTATGGCCACATCGGCGCCGATCTGATCACGCTGTGCGCCATGCTGCGCATTCCCGTATGCATGCATAACGTCGAAGATCATCTGGTGTACCGCCCCAGCATGTGGGATGCTTTTGGCACCAGGGATCTGGAAGGGGCCGACTTCAGGGCATGCGATAAGCTGGGACCGCTGTACGGCAGAAAATGATCCATGTTTATATGGGGATAGACGATCGTCTATCCCCTCAGCGTATCAAAAAAGCGGCTACGCCACTTTTTTGAGTTTTACCCTTGCTGCAGGCAGGAGAAACCGCCCTGTACGGCAATCTGATTCTCCGAAAAGGGGTTGTGGTATGAGCATGCCTTCTGTATATACGATTGGCATAGATTTCGGCACCCTGTCCGGGCGGGCATCACTGGTGGATATCGCAAACGGTCAGGAAGTTGCAACGTCCATGTACGATTATCCTCATGGGGTCATGGACAAATGCCTTCCCACCGGCCGGCAGCTGCCGGCCAATTGGGCGCTGCAGCATCCGCAGGATTATCTGGATGTACTGACGCATACCATTCCTGATGTTTTGCAAAAAGCTGGCATTGACATAAAACAGGTTGTTGGGCTTGGTATCGACTTTACAGCAAGCACTGTGATGCCAATCTTACAAGACGGCACGCCCCTATGCTTTTTGCCTCAATATGAAAATGAACCCCATGCCTATGTAAAGCTGTGGAAGCACCATGCCGCCCAGGACCAGGCAAACCGCATGACGGAAACGGCAAAGCGGAGGGACGAAAGCTTCCTGAATTTATATGGTGGTAAAATATCCTCCGAATGGGCGTTTCCCAAGCTATTGCAGCTTCTGGAAGAAGCACCGGTGCTTTATGAGGCAATGGACACCTGGATAGAGGCGGCGGACTGGCTGACCTTTATGCTTACTGGCACCCAAACACGCAACGCCTGCTGCGCCGGGTACAAAGCATGCTACCATAAGCGAATGGGGTATCCCTCCCCAAGTTATCTTGCTGCCCTGGATAAAAGACTTGAAACAGTGGTGCAGGAAAAGATGAATGCGCCTATCCTCCCATCCGGGGCAGCGGCGGGCTATCTCACGCCTACCTTTGCCGATCAGCTGCACCTGCCTGCCGGAACTGCCGTCAGCGTGCCGGTGATCGACGCGCATGTATGCGTTCCGGCTGCGGGTATCGATGGTCCTGGCAAAATGCTGGGCATATTGGGCACATCCGCCTGCTACATGTTGCTATCCAAGGAGGAGATGCCGGTGCCCGGTATCTGCGGCATGGTGGAGGACGGTATCGTACCTGAGTATCTTGGCTATGAAGCCGGGCTATCCTGTATGGGCGATCACTTTGCCTGGGTTGCGGAACACTGTGCGACCGAGGCGGACAGGGAAAAGGCAAGAGCGGCCGGTATAAGCCTGCACACCTGCCTGACGGATCAGGCCAGGAATCTTCAACCCGGGCAAAGCGGGCTGCTTGCACTGGACTGGTGGAACGGGAACCGCTCCATCCTTGTGGATGCGCACCTGACAGGGCTTTTGATAGGTTTGACGCTGCATACCACCTCCGCCGAGATCTATCGTGCCTTGATTGAAGCCACAGCCTTTGGCACAAGAATGATCGTAGAAAACTTTCGGGAGCACGGTATACCGGTAGAAGCGTTTTACGCTGCCGGCGGTATCAGCCAGAAAAACAGTCTGGTCATGCAGATATTTGCGGACGTGTTACGCATACCCGTAAAGGTTGTGGACGCGTCGGAAGGCGGCGCATTGGGCAGCGCAATTTTCGCAGCTGTGGCAGCGGGGGTGTATCCCTCCGTGAAAGACGCGACCCATGCCATGGGCCGGCCATGCTCAGCCATTTTTACGCCATGCGATAGCAATACACCTGTGTATGACCTGTTATATGCAGAATATGCCCGCCTGTACGATTTCTTTGGCCGTGGTGAAAATGATATTATGAAGCGGCTGCTGAAAATCAAGGAAGCGCAAACACCGGTCAGATGACAAGAAAGGATGGATGACATGAGTATTGTAACAATCATCGGAGCCGGAATGATGGGCTCCGCCTTAAGCATTCCCGCCTGTGACAACGGCCATCAGGTACGCATTGTGGGTACCCACCTGGATAGGGCCATTATTGAGTACGCCAAAGCGCACCACACACACCTGAGCATGAAACGCAAGCTTCCGGAGAGTATCACCTATTATCATGTGGAGGAAATGGAGAAGGCATTGGCTGGAGCAGACCTTTTGATCGGCGGGGTCAGCAGCTTTGGCGTGGATTGGTTCGCAGACAATGTGCTGCCGCTGGTACCAGAATCCCTGCCGATTCTTTCTGTCACGAAAGGTCTTTTGGATCTTCCGGATGGAACACTGATGACTTTTCCCCAAGTGTACAAGACCTGCACAAACAAACAACTCTCCCTGAATGCCATAGGCGGGCCCTGCACCAGCTATGAGCTGGCCGACCGGCGCCATAGCTGCGTGACCTTTTGCGGCGATGATATTGAAATACTGCATAAGCTCAAAGCCATACTGGAAACAAGCTATTATCACATTAGCCTCTCTACCGATATCATTGGCGTCGAGTGCGCCGTCGCAATGAAGAATGCCTATGCACTGGGCGTTACCCTGGCGGTTGGCATGATTGAAAGGGAGGAAGGGATCGACTGCACGCAGGCGTACAATCCCCAGGCCGCCCTTTTCGGGCAAAGTGTGCGTGAAATGGCAAAAATGCTCAAGCTCACCGGAGGCAGAGATGAAAATATCGTCTATGCGGCAGGAGACCTATACGTAACGATATTTGGTGGACGCACCAGAATGCTGGGAACGCTGCTCGGCCGGGGACTGCGTTTTTCCCAGGCAATGAATGAGCTCTCAGGCATTACGCTGGAATCTGTATCTATCGCAACCCGCATGGTCCGCGCCATGCAAAAGCTGGCGGAACGCTGTATTGTAAAGGAAGAGGATTTTCCGCTGTTGTACCATGTAGGCAGGTTGCTCAAGGATGAGAAGACCGGGGGCATTCCATTTGCCAGTTTTGAGGTTGAGGAGGTTTGAACAGCCTGGCAATGGATGGATGAACCGGCCCTGAAGGATACCTTAAAAAAATACAGCCTGCCCGTTAAGGCAGGCCGCGGAATAATGATATGTGCCCTTCTGTGTGGCCAATATCACATTCACCCAGACAGCATCTATGCGAATAATAACAATATTCAATTACAATGGCTGTTGATGTTGGCATTAACATCAACAGCCATTATAGTGAAAGTTTATATCGATGAAGGCAACAGCACAACAAACACATAGATGCGGGATGGTGTCAAATATATGATGCTTGTAGCCCTTGGCGGTAAGTTGGACCTCATCATACCAAATCAGTATCCCGATTTCTCGGGATACTGTAGATTCATTTTAATTGATGGTCTGGCTCTCCTTTTGGCATTTCCATCATTCAAACAGGGTGCATCCCGTTGCTTCAAGCCTCTTTTGAACATCCTTCACATCAATCTCAGCCACGGGGACGTTCTGTTCAATGGAGGATGCCGCCATCATTCCTGCCGCCTGGCCTATGGCCATGGTGATGTTCATCACCCGGTAAGATGCGTGGGCGCGATGCGTACCGCTGATGGACCGGCCGCAGAGTATCAGATGCTCCACCTCCAAGGGCTGCAGGCTGCGCATGGGGATATCATAAGGCTGCGCCTTATGGGGGCAGCCGTCCGTTTCCGCCTGGCCGCCGCCGGTGGGATTATGGATATCGATCACGAAGTTGGCGTTGTGCACCACCACATCACCGAACTTGCGCCCGGCAACCAGGTCGTTGTCATGCAGCACATATTGTCCGCGGATACGCCTGCTTTCCCGAACGCCCATGGTGCCCGCAGACAAGCGGGTGCGTATGTTTTGAAAGCCGGGCACCTGATCCCGCAGGAAACTGTTCACCCTTTCAATCTGCAAACGCAGCTCCAGCTCTGCCTTCTCCAGATCCCCCGGGCGGGTGATATCAATGCTGTTTTCTTGCGTGGCGTTGACCAGATATTCCCCCGCATGGTGAGATGGGTATAGCCGGACGATTGTCACATTGGGCGGCAGCTTCCCTTCCCGGGCCGCATCGGCGCACATCTGAAGGTATTCGCGCCCATCAGGGAACACGGTATAGTCCTCCTCATGGCGGCAGGCCATGGGCTGGGCCAGATCGGCCCCTTCGATATGATACAACAGGGAAACAGGCTGGACCAAGCCGTCGCCATCCCGCCCCTTCATGACCTGTGCTCCCGCAGCAGCCGCCACAAACCCGTCGCCAGTAGCGTCAATGATCCGCCTGGCCGGGAAATAGATGGGACCTGCCTGAGTAGTGGCCACGACACCCCGGACCGCACCATCCTCCACAATGGCGTCCACTACAGGCGTCTGCAAAAACAGCTGTACGCCCGCGTCCTGTAAAAGCCGTGTCAGCTGAAGCTTCGCCAACTCCGGATCGATGGCTGTGCCGCCATCCGGCGCGTTTAGCAGCCGGCATATTTCCGCACTGATTGTCCCCGGTGCCACCGTACCCATGATGGTGGTTACATTGCCCAAGGTCAGATTGCCTCCCACCACGCCATAGCGCTCCAGCAGCCCCGTTTTCAGCCCCTGACGTGCAGAAGCCACAGCTGCCGCTATGCCCGAAGGCCCTGAGCCGCAAACAAGGACGTCCAGAATCGGATACTCCGCCAATTGTTTCTGATAGGCTTTCATGGCATTCTCCCTCTTGTTGCGTAAGATGGCCCGGAGTGCCGGCCATTCCGGCGCTCCGGGTCCTGAATCCATTTACTTTGCACTGTACCAGGTGTTGATTTCCGCGGTGCATTCCGCGCCGCCGCTGGTGCGCCACTGCTCCGCGAAGGTGCCGTAGTTTTCTAGCTTTTCCACACCTACCATCAATTGAATGGTATAATCCTTGATGAGTTCCGAAAGGGCCGCCTTGTACTTGGAAACCGACGGCATGGTAGGCATCGTACCCACCGGGCTGAAGACCGCGTACTTGTCAAAGTTCGCGTTGGCAGCGTCAAAGGCCTTGCCCAGCTCCGGATTGCGGCGGGTGCGCGCCATCCACATGTCGGCATACTCTACTTCGCGGATGCCGTTCAAATACCACCAGGCATTGCTGCGGACTTCGGAGAAGATGGGCATAATGGGGAAGTAATTGCCATTATCCTTTGTGAAATGCACGCTCTCCTCACCCAGGGTGATGTATGTAAATACATCCTCGCTGAGCTTCTTGTTCATAAACTTCACAGCGTCTTCTGGATGCTGGGCCGTTTTGGGAATGTAACTGACATTGTTTAGGTAACGGTTGGCCCGGATAAAGGCTTTGCCGTTCTTGTCCATCAGCGGGTCCACATAGGCAATGCTGGCGGTGGGCACGTTTTGATACAGCGCCGGCACCTGGGTGGCGGCGTTGAACCAGCCGGATGCAACGGCAAACACCTTGCCGGAAGCGAACTTCTCATCCACAGTCACATTGGTGTTGATGGCCAGGTCCTGATCCAACAGGCCCTCGGTGTACAGCTTGAGCATATAGGACAGGTATTCCTGGTACTCCGGCAGTTCCACGAAGTGGACCAGCTTGCCATCCCGCTCGTTCCAGTCAAAGTAGAAGCCAAAGCCGGAGATCAGCGTCTCGCTGAAGATGCCGCCGCTCATGGAGAAGGGCACCATGTCGGGATACGCCTGCTTTACCGCCGTGAGAACCTGGTACAGCTCTTCAGGCGTGGTGGGCAGTTGAAGGGAAAGCGCATCCAGTATGTCCTTGCGCATCAAAATGGTATTTTCGATGTTGGGGCGCTCATTCATCATGGGGATGCCATAGATGCTGCCGTTGTAGGTGGTCAGATCCCAGGTGTCCTTCCCGATGACCTGGGTCAGCACATCGCCGTGCTGCGCAAGCAGGTCGTTCAGCGGGAGCAGTGCGCCCTTTTCCACCAGCGTGCGGAACTCGTCCGGGCCGCTGCGGACGATATCAAAGTCAGCGCCGGAAGCGATCTGCATGTACAGGTTTTGCGGACCGTTTTCGGAAGGCAGCATGGAATACGTTACCTTGTAGCCCGTTTTTTCTTCAATGGCCGTGGCGGTGGGGTCATTGTTGGGATCATGGCCATTGTAGGTGCCCAGCACTTTCAGCTCCGGCAGGGATTCAGAAGCCAGGGCCGCGGGCAGGGACACAACGCCTAGCACCAGGAGAACGGCCAGCCATAGGGATAGGAAACGTTTGGACTTCATGGGGATACCTCCTTCTCTATTTTCATCCAGGATGGATCAGCCCTTCACCGAGCCGACGGTCAATCCGTGGACAAAATACCGCTGTGCAAAGGGATAGGCCAAAATGATCGGCAACGTGCCCAGCACGATGGATGCGGCTTGTACGCCTATGCTGGAAAGATTCATGGCCTGCTCCGGGTCAAGCTCCTTGATTTTGCTGGCGGTACTGATCAATTCGTACAGATATAGCTGCAGGGGCTTGACAGCAGGCTTGGTAATGAACAGCATGGCGTGGGTGTAGCCGTTCCAGTAGTTCACCGCGTAAAACAAGGCTATGGTGGCTACGGAAGGCAGCGATAAGGGCAATATGATGCTGCGCAGAATCCGTAATGGCTTTGCCCCGTCTATCCTGGCTGATTCCTCAATGGATTCCGGAATGCCCTCGAAGAATGTCTTCATCACAAACAGGTTGAACTGCGATACCGTAAATGGGATGATGACAGACCAAAGGTTATTGAGAAGCCCCAGTGACTGCATCAGGATATAAACGGGCACCGTGCCCCCGTAAAACAGCATGCTGAACACGTACATGAGCAGAATGCATTTACGGCCGCGGAAATCTGACTTGGAAAGGGGATAGGCCGCCAGCACCGTAACAGAGACGGAAATCACCGTGCCTGCCACCGTTACGAACAAGCTGTTTGAAAAAGCCTGCCAGAACATATTGTTGTTCAGCACATACCTTACAACATCCAGCTGAAAGCCCACGGGCCAGAAGGATACAAATCCGGACATCACCGCAGTGTTGGAGGAGAGCGCCTTGGAGATCAGGTGAACGAAAGGGAGAAGGCATACCAGCCCGAGCAATACGAACAGCGTATTGTTGAATGCTTTGAAAACCCATCCCCCTGACGGCCTGCGTTTTAGCCCCAAGGTGCTTTGCTGCTTGATCATACTACCACAAGCTCCTTTCAAAGAACTTGCGGCTGATGCCGTTGCATGTAATGACCAGCATAAAGCCTACCACCGACTCGAACATGCCCATGGCAGTACCGGTGGAAAAGTCCAATTTTCCAAGGCCTATGCGGTAAATATAGGTTTGAAGGATATCTGCCACGGGATAGACAGCGGGGTTGTACATCACCAGAATTTGCTCGTAACCAGCCTGCAGGATGTTTCCCACCCGCAAAAGAAGCATTAGGGCCACCACCGACGCAATGGAGGGAAAGGTGATATGGATCATGCGCTGGAAACGGTTTGCACCATCCATCAGCGCGGCCTCGTACAAGGCCGGGTCGATACTGGTTAGTGCAGCCAGGTATACGATGGTGCCCCATCCCGTTTCCCGCCAGCCCTCCGTAGCGACCAAGAGAGAGCGGAACAGCGACTGGTCCGTAAAGAACATCAACTGTGGGCTCCCTATTTTTTCAAGCACCTGGTTTACGATGCCGTCCGTGGAAAGCAGGGTAAAAAAGATGCCGTAGATAATAACCCAGCTTAAAAAATGCGGCAGGTACAGCGCCGTCTGCACATAGCGCTTGATGCGGGCGCTGCGCAGCTCGTTGAGCAGAAGCGAGAGCAGGATGGGAAGCGGAAAAAGAATAACAATTTTATAGACGCTGATGAGAATCGTGTTGCGCAAAAGCGTCCAAAATTGGGGGGTTGAAAAAATCCGCCGGAAATAATCCAGCCCCACCCAATCGCTTTTCAGCATGGAATCCAAAAGACCCGACCCGGCAAACATGTCATACTCCTTGAACGCCAGAGAAAGGCCGATCAGGGGTAGGAACTTGTATAGAACAAGATAGACAATCCCGGGCAGCGACATCAAATAAAGTGACCAGTTCTGAGAAAAATACCGCAAAAAAGAAGACCTCTGTTGGATTCTGTGCATATCATCAACACCTTCTGCAAAAGTTTAATGCAAAGATGCGCAAAAGAAAACTGGAGCATCCGCCGATTTTTTGACGGATGCTCCGATTCTCATCGATCAATCGCCTTTATGAAGAAGTGGTCCGAACCGCCAGCAGGACAGACAACGTTGTGAACCCGGAGGGATCATGTGTGAGCCGTAGTTCAGATATCTCTGCTGAAAACAAGCGAATCCTTTCCCGCACATTGTGAAGGCCGTATCCTCCATCCTTCCGGTCAGCGCCGGCGCATGGATCGTCGAATGCATCCCGAGCCTTAGGTGAAAATCCGGGACCGTTATCCATCACCCGCATCTGAAGCATGCCGGATGTTGCCTCCGCCTCAATGCGTAAAAGCGCGCCTGATCCTTCCGTTCTTTTCCGCAGGCCATGCAAAAGCGCGTTCTCCACCAGCGGCTGCAGTGTCAGCTTGGGTAAAAGGCAAGCCAGCGCTTCCGGGGAAACATCCCATTCTACCTGAAATTCGTGATCGTACCGCTCCGCCTGAATGGTCAGATAGGCGCGCACCATGCGTACTTCTTCTTCCAGCATGATGATATCCCGGCCGCTGCTTAAGCTGATGCGGAAATAGTCTGCCAGTGTCTTGATCAGCCGTGCCGCTTCCGGGGCGTTCTGCCGTACGGCCAGCCAATAGATTGTATCCAGGGTATTGTACAAAAAGTGCGGATTGATCTGCGCCTGCAAAACCCGGAAAGCCGCCTCCCTCTCCCGAACCTGCGCCTGATAAGCGTCATCGATCAGCGACTTGGCGGTGTCCAACAGCCTGCTCACACCCGCCCGCAGGTGGAAGATATCCTGCCGGAGCGGCTGTGCGTGCAATCCCACCATGCCAGAGGCCTCAAGCTCGCCATTCATCTGGCGTATCTGCCGCCTGATGCTGCGGGTATTGGCCGTTATCAGCAAGACCACGATGCTCCCGGTGCAAAGCACCAGCACGGCCAGAACGATCATGGGCAGGACGTTGCCGATCACCCCGTGCTTTTCCAGCAGTCTGGAATCGGGCAGCGCCGCCACCAGATGCCAGTCGCCCTCGGACAATGGATTGTGCATCAGCACAACCTTCTCGTTTTGCTTCTCCCAGTCCATGGTTTTCAGGGTGGCATCCTCTGCAAAGGCAGTCGATGCGCGCAGCAGCTCCTCCTCCACAGGCCGCTCATCCGCCGTAAGCGCCAAGCCGCCTTGGGCGTCCATCAAAAACAGCGTGTTTTCCCCATGGGCCATGGAGAGGGAGGAAAGCACTGCGGCCAGGCGGATCAACGGGATATCCAAAAGGATGATGGCGGATATTTCTTCATAATTGTTTGGATTGCGCACGCATCGCGCAAATGACAGGACGCGTTGCTTGAACTGCAGGCTGTTCACTTCCCTTGCCCCTATCCATACCCCGCCGCCGCCGGATTTAAGAATTCTATCATACTCTGGCAGCTTTTTTGCCTCGTCCATGGAATAAAAATAAACGCCTTCCCTGGACAGGTACTGATCCTTGGGCAGATAGATGCGCACCCCCACAATATCCCTGCGTATCAGCACCGGCTCCAGCATTTCCCTAAGCTCCGATATGTCCTCGATCTGGTTGGCCAATGTGCGGCTTCTGCGCCCGATGGCCGTTTGCAGGCGGCTGTCATAGGCCAGCAGGGCAGATACGGAATCAATGGCCGACATCCTGTCATTCAGGTTTGCAGCCGCCTGATACAGCGCCTGCTGCAGGGAGGAAAGCACCTCCTCCCTTGCGCTGTGGGTGAACTGCGCGCTCAGCACCAGAATCAGGATCAGCCCCAGCGCTAGCAACGCGGCAATGATGGGAAAAAAGACACCCAAAAGCAGCTTGCGGTTTATAGGATCACCTTCTTCCGGTATTCCAGCGGCGTCATGCCGGTGTACCGCTTGAATAGCCGGGTAAAATGCGTTTGCTCCGCATACCCGACATCCGCTGCCACCTGATAAATGCTGCGCCGGGTGGTCCGCAAAAGCTCCATGGCTCTTTCCATGCGGACCTGCAGTATATACTTACCGATGGTTTGACCGGTTTCTTGTCTGAACAGCTCACTGAGGTACGCGGGGGAATAGTGCACCTCCTGTGAAAGGGCCTCAATGGTCAGATGCGTGGTATATCGCTGACGGATCACGTCGCAGACATGCGCAACCTCCCTGTCATATTGCGCCGTACGTTTCAGCTTTACATGATCAAACACGGCCTTCATCAACACTTTGATGTCCCGGTGAATGCTATCATATGTCATGCTGCTCAGGGCATCCTTCAAAAAGGAAGGTGCGTCTGCTGGCTGTGCGCCCATGGTACCCAACTCTACCTCTGCAAGCAGGGCAATGCTCATCAAATGAACCCGCGCCTTGGCGAGCGTCATACGGCCCTCCAGCACCTCACGGCGGATGTCCTCCAACATGCCATTCACCATCGCCTCGTTTCCCGAATGGATGGCCTCCGCAAGCAGCACTGGCTTGAGCATCGCGCCGGAGACTGGGCTGTCTTCCTGGAACGCATCACAGTACAGAATCCGGTCCTCATTGGTAAACAGCCGGTTCTCCAGCACGTCATACGCCTGCTGGAGGGAGGCTGGGACATCCGTCCAGTCATCCACGGGGTTCCCTACGCATATGGACATGCGCACGCCATGCAGATCATAAATATAGGCGCGAATGTTCGTAAGGACCTGTACCAGGTCCTCCCTGCCTCGGGATTCCTCATACGATGCCAGAGCCACCATTGCCCCGGCCTGGGCACAGACAGCCGCACCGGGCATCTGGTTTTGAATACATCGGCGCATGGAGGCAGCTAGGTATCCCGCTGCAATCTCACCATTCTCCCCTCCCTCCGGGGAGAAAAGGACCGGCATAACGGCTTTATTGGCGGGCAGCGAGAACTGGAAAAACTCTACCTTCCTGCGGATGCGCTGCATATCGTCACTCAGGCCATCCAGCCATTCGTGCAAAAACTGCTCCCGGAGCAGGGGCAGGCTTTCCTCCAGCACGCGCTGAAGTCTTTTGTACTTTTCCGTCTCGCTTTTCTGTTCATTCAGCTGCTGTACGATTCTGCCCATCACTTCGGCTACCTCATCGGGGGTGGCGGGCTTATACATGTAGTCCACAGCATCCATGCGCAGTGCCTTGCGTAAGTATTCGGTATCATTATATCCGCTGAGAAAAACGACCTTCAGCTCCGGAATAAGCGCCTTTGCCCGCTCGCTTAATTCGATGCCGTCCATTCTTCGCATGCGTACGTCGGTAATCAGAATATCCGGCCGGAGCTGTTCCACCAGGGGAAGCGCTGTGTCCCCGTCATCCGCCTCTGCGCATACCTGAAGACCCAGTTGCGGCCATGGGACAAAATCCCGCAAACCCACACGCGCATGCCGTTCGTCATCCACAAGCAATACCCGATACAAGGCAATCTTCCTTTCCCTCGTTAATCCCGTCCAGTCTAGCATAGTAAATAATGAAGGGCAAACTGTTTTTACATGTGCTTGATACTATATTAACAGAAGCGTTTTTAGGCTTTATTCAGGTGACAACGTCAAATCGCCCAGCCGTATGAACAGCTGGGCAAATATATGATGTCTGTATGAAGGCTGCACCCCCTACACTTATCATCCACGTTCGCGCAATTCAAATACTGTGAGCGTTAACCTGAATATCGAAAAGCCCGACTGCTAGTAGAAGTTGCTCCTGGTAAACGGGTATATTTATGCTCAGTACTGCTCATATCTCTCCACTTTCCAGAATGATGGCTGCAATGGTCATGGGTTTGAGCACAATGCCATTTTGTACATTCATAGGCATCGGGACAAGCGTTTCATGAAGCAGATCATTATGGTGATCAAAATTATCCGCATGGAGCGACATGCCACGCCAGCCAGAGAAGCTGGCACCCTTAATGTGGATGCGAGCGCTTTCCGTACGGCTTCGGTTTATAGCAAAAAGAACTATTTCATTATGCAAATTGCATCCGGCAGCAACATCGACAAGAGGAATTGCTGTCTGAGCCTCAATGTTCCCTACCTTCTCACAAGTGTAGGTGTCTGAATCGCTCTCTGCATAAATTGCATGTGTCAGACCTTGGTTGGCATAGAGACAGATGGCGTGATAAGTGGGTGTGCCAAATGCCTCACCGCGCATGCTGCGAATAAGTCCACCCGGCCAGCCATTGATCAGGTCGGATGCGGTGCATAGCGACAGGTGCGCAGCATTGCGCAGAAAAACATTCATCAACCCTGCGTTGCTCAGTGCAGCTTCAAAAGTCTGCTCACGCAGGGAATCATTGTGGTAGGAAGTGTTCCATTCAGTCACAGCCAAACTGATTCGGCTATCTGCGCCGCAAAGGCGTTCCACGGTTGCCTGTGTTTGTTGTAGTACTTGCGCAAACTTGACTGGTGCTCCGCCGACCACAGCATCATACAGCACCTCAGGTTTATATGCCGCATCAGCAATCATTGGCGCATACGTGTGTAACGCCAGCACATCGACATATTGCCTGATTACAGGCAGTATGTTTTCGTTCCATTGCTGGTCAAGTTGATTGCCGTCCCCCGCACAAGCAATCAAGCGGATGGATGCATCGCGGGCTCGCATGGCTTTTGCAAAGGAAAGATAGCGCTGGGCATACTCCACGGCGGTACAGTGACCATTTTCCCACTCAGCAAACATTTCATTGCCAATGTCCCAGTAGCGCACGCCGTAGGGGGATGCGTGGCCATTTGCAGCGCGCATTGCACCAAAGAGGGTGGAGGGGTCTCCATTCATGTATTCTACCCAATTTGCTGCCTCTTCGGGTGATGCACCACCAAAATTGACGCAGATAATCGGCTCACAATCCAAATGGTGGCATAGGCTCATAAATTCATCGCTGCCAAAGTGGTTTTGCTCAATGCCACCCCAGTGCCGATTTGGACGACTCGGACGACAGTCCACAGGACCAACACCGTCCTTCCAATGGTAGGTATCAGCAAAGCAACCACCGGGAAATCGCAGCACACCCATGCGAAGAGCCGCGATACGCTCCATAACATCAGGCCACACTCCCGCGATACGATTTGCAGGGCGTAGGGAAGCCTGATCTATCCACAGTGTGCCGCTGCTGATAAGTGTGATAGAGAATATCGCTTGCCTACTGGAACGGGAGGGCGTGAACTGGAATGCAAGGCGGTTCCAACAGGCAGGTTTGAGCTGCGTTTCCTCCATGAAAACCGTTCCCAGGTCGTCCCGCATACTCAAACGAATGGCTGCGCACTGCTCAACGCACAGGTAAACGTATCCTTCATAAGAGATACCATCACGCAGCAGCAGGCCGCCTTGCTGAATACCGCCTTCGCCCTGCGTGCTGGTGATGCGCTGTGATTGAGATGGCGCATAGACCACCTCATTGTCAAGAACGCAGTGAACGTCACCGAAGGCTTGCCATGGTTGGGATACACCCTCATCTGCGGATGGGTTTTCAAATCCCCGGGATAACAACATTTCTGCGTAGAGCCCCGGGTCAATGCAATCGTGCATGAATTCGATGAAGTGACCAAACAGGCGCTGGGAAACCGGTCCCAGAGTTTGCTTTGTCCTTAATGTAACGGTTACATCTCTCATATGTATCAACCCTTTAAGCCAGTCATGGCAATGCCTTTGATAAAGTATTTTTGCGCACTGACATACGCAGTTAGAATAGGTAGCAACGTCAATACACCGCCAGCCATCAGTAACGCATATTCCACAACGTGCGTGCCCATGAACATTGCTAACCCCGAGGATAGCGTGTACATCTCAGATCCTGTTACCAGAATTAACGGATATAGCAGATCGTTCCAGTTATACATGAAATGAAAAATGGCCAGGGAAATCACCGCAGGCTTGCATAGCGGAAGCATAATGCAACGGAATATCCGAAACTCACTGCAGCCGTCGATGCGTGCGGCCTCTTCCAGCCCGATAGGCAGGGATACAAAAAATTGCCGCATCATGAAGATGCCAAATGCATTGGTAGCCCGTGGTAAAATCAGTCCAAGATAAGTACTGAGCAAGCCCAGTTTGTATACCTCATAATACAACGGTACCATGATCACCTGAAAAGGAATCATTAGCGTTATGAGCACAAGCATAAATAGTGTGTCTCGTCCCCTGAAGTGGAGGCGTGCAAAGGAATAGCCGGCCATAGTATCCAGAAACAGGGAAACAAAGGTCACACCACCGGAGAAAAGCACTGTGTTAATGAAGTAGCGAAAGAAGGGAACACGTGTCCAAATACCCGCATAATTGCTTATCGTGAAAGAACGGTTAAATAAAGCAGGAGGATAAGTGAGTACGTCCTTTTCAAGCTTGAAGGAGGTAAGCAGCATCCATACGAAAGGGTATATGAATAAAAGTGCAACAACGAGCATCAGAAGGGTAATGGCCATTCGGCCAAGCGTCCATTTTCTCTTCATTGTTCGTGCCTCCTATCGCAGATCGGACTCGTCCCGCTTCATGTAACGGAACAGAATAGTCGAAACACTAAGCGTGATTAAGAGCAGCACAACCGCGACTGAAGATGCATAACCTCGGTCAAATTTAGTAAAGGCACAGCTATAAATGTATTGTACAACCGTTTCTGTACGGTACAAAGGGCCGCCGCCTGTCATCACAAACACCTGATCAAATACCTGGAATGATGAGATGATAGCATTGACAGTCACGAACGTAAGCGTAGGCATAAGCATTGGTATGGTAATGCGGGTAAGCTTGTGCCATGCTGTCGCGCCATCTATATCGGCCGCTTCGTAATAGCTTTCAGAAATGCCCTGAAGACCTGCAATAAGAATTACCATATTGAAGCCTAGGTTTTTCCAGATGCCTACACTGATAATAGTAGGCATGGCGAGTGTTGGGCTTTTGAGAAGCGCTGGAAGCTTGAGCCCAATGCGGGAAAGATAATAGGTAAAGATGCCCACATTTTGATCAAGTATGAACATCCACAATATGGAGATGATGGTCATGGAGCATATGGCAGGCAGGAAAAAAACGGACTTGATGAAACTGTTGAAGCGGTTTTGCTCCCGAAGTGCTACTGCTGCCAGAAGGGATAGCATAATTTGCACAGGTACAAGCCCCGCGGTGTAATAAAGGGTATTGAAAAGTGAGTTCCAGAGCCGATGGTCACCAAACAACCGAGAATAGTTGTCAAAACCGAGGAAGATCAGTTTGCGGAACATCATGTCAATCTTGAATGTGCTGAACACAAAGGAAGCAAGAAGCGGAAGAAACACAAAACCCGTGAAGATGATCATGGATGGCAGTATGAATAGGCGGCCAGCCTTTGCCTGCGCTGCATTGATACTTCTTCTCCGCGGTGTCCTCATAACTGACACCTCCTTATAGTGAGTGGGAAGGGGCAAATGCCCCTTCCCAAAGTAAACGGACAGAATACTTAAGGAAGTGTTACTTGTTAAGCAGCGCATCCATCTGAGCAGCTGCATCGTCTAATGTCCTTTGGACATCAGCGCCGGTCAAAAGGATGGTCTCCAGTGCAGGGATAATCACTTCGGAATCGATCTCGGCGAAGTTGGTTAGCTGCTGCAGGTAAAAATGCATGTCTTTGGCAACGCTGGAAAAGGCGCGCACTTTTGCATTTGCTGTGATACGCGAATCTGTTGCGGCATCGGTACGGCTAAGCGGATATCCGACATCAAGCGACCAATTTATTTGTGTCTCCAGGCTGTTCCAGAACTTGAAGTAATCATATACAGCATCCTTGCTTTTGCTGGAGGCGGACATGACCATCGCCACGCCGGTGCCAAGGGTGGCATCCCCACCGGGGCCGGCAGGCGGCGCTGCAATGCCGTAGTTTAGGCCGGCAGCATCAAAAACGCCAGTCGCCCAAGGGCCGCAGAAATACATGCCAAGCTTGCCAGAGGCGAAAAGAGTGTCGATTTCTGCACCGGTCATCGTAGCCGGGGCAATGCCATCCTCACGAATGAGTTTTGCCCAGCGGGAAACTGCATCCACATTCTCTTTGCTGTTAAATACAGATTTTCCATCGGGGCCGATGAAATCACCGCCACCCCCCCAGATCATAACTGGCCACATAGGAATTGTATTGTTCGTGGCCATACCAAAACCATACTGCTTTTCGCCGTCTAGCTCACGGGTTAGCTTCTTGGCATATGTCTCAAGCTCGTCCCATGTCTTAGGGGGCTGCTCGGGATCCAAACCTGCTGCTGTGAACATATCCTTGTTGTAGTACATCAACAGTGTGGCAAAATCGCATGGTACTCCGTAATACTCGCCACCAAACTTAAGGTTTTCTGAAAAAGCGGTGGGAATCAAAGACGCGTCCAGTCCGTTTTCCCCTTCGTAGAGATCGTTGATGGTGGCCAGGGATCCAGCTTCTGCATATGCGCCGATGCGTTCAGTGTTGAAAGCAATGATGTCGGGGCCTTCACCGACCGGGAGGGATGTTGCCAGCTTCTGATAGAGACTGTCCCAAGACATAATCTCCATCTTCACCTCAACATTTAACGTGTTTGTTTTGTTGTACTCTTCGGTTAGTGCGGTCAGCACCTCGCCATCCGTTCCAGTGAAACCATTCCAGAAGGTGATGATCTGTTTTTGTGTTTGGGCGGAGGCGAATGTTGTCATGGATAGCATCAAGAGTACCGCCAGAGCAATTGACAGAATCTTCTTCATGGGAAAATCTCCTTTCATACTTGTGCGACAGTTCATTTGCAGCTGCGTGCCGTGATGGTGCTTTAGGTCCTCCTTTCCTTGTTCAACATTTCGTAACGTTACGAAATGTTGATAAATAAAAAGTCTCTATAGTGTAGCACGCATCAAAATGGAACACTCAATAAATCTGTTTTCCGGCTCGGCGGATGCCCGGTTCTCAATGAGATCGATTAGCATTTTTAAGGCAGTACGCCCTTTTTCGGCAAAGGGTTGGTGCACGGTAGTAAGAATGGGATTGATGTCCATCATGAAGCCATTATCATCAAAGCCGGTTACAGCAATATCCTGCGGGATCTTCTTGCCAATATCGTTCAAAATGCTGACAACTTGCAGTGCGATCACATCATTCCAACAGACAAAGGCATCACAGCCTGACTGCACTGCTTCGGTAATAACCTGCTTGAGTCTAAGCCCTCCCGCGCCACAGTATAAAAAACGATTGGCCGCATTTAAGCCACGCTCGGCCATTGCTATTTGAAATCCCTCAGCACGAAGCTTTTCTTCCTCCTCAAGGAAGTCAAATGAGACATAATAGGGGTTTGTCTTGCCGCTTCCAATCACAAGACGTGTCATTTCGGTGATCCACTTTCGGCCATCGACATTTACTTGCGTGATTTCATAGGGGGAATGGGAAGATAACATCACACCCTTTTGATGATTGTCAAGAATGCACTTGGCCACCAGGTCTAAATGATTGCCAAGCAGCAAATACCCGTCACACATAAGGCTGCTAAGCATGCGGTCGATATTAGCCATTGTATTTTCACCGGTGCCTACCAGTTTGACCAATACATCATACTGCTGCTCACGCGCGCAGGCTAGTACACCAAAAAATTCTGCTGAAAACGTGTTGCCACACTCTATGTTCTCACTTGTAATAACTGCGATCGTTCTCGTCTTGCCGCTGCGAAATGTCTGTGCCACACGATTGGGAATGTAGCCGATACGCTCTGCAATTTCGCGAACGCGTGCTTTGGTATCCTCCTTGACCTCCGGTCGATTGTTGAGTGCATATGAAGCAGTGGTTGGGGATACGCCTGCCGCCTTGGCAACTTCTTTAATAGTGATGCTTGCCACTTGCTTCCTCCGATTGTATTTGTAACGTTACGATAATTAACTTATACTACAGCCGGATACTGTTGTCAATACCAAGGCACAACTTTTTTTATAAGCAGTGAGAATGAGCCGGAAACTTAAGATAGCGCAGGAAAAATTGTGTTTGGTAATAATGACAAGGAAAACAGAAGGCTGATATGGAATCAACTAGCGAAAAAACAGTTGTTTTGTCGCTTACCTGTATATTATATCTCATCAATGCTTATATGAGGAGGATACAATGCGTGCGCTTTTTGTTCATCGTCCACTTTATCAACTGCTTATGATTTTGTTTTTTGTTACCCTCATTCTTTTTTTTGCACTTAGACTCGCAAGTAACCAAGTGGCTAGCCACCGGTTGCAGACGCAGCGTATGCATGACAGTGGACATGGAATGCTTTTTACCACCCATGATGGCAGGAGAATGTTGGTATTGCACAATCATAATCATAGCCTAGAACCATCTAACCCCGTATTCCTGCCGGTGGTTGAAAGAGATGGGAAATTAAGCATTCTTAGAGAAGTGTAGATATATCAGCCATTGCCGTAAAGGTTTAGGTACTGTTACACGACTTCCAGGTTTCCGCATAATCAACTAATGTGCCTTTTGACAGTGTGCCCGGCGGGGTTCAAACCAAATCATTAAATGCGGGCCCTTAGAGCAATATGAGACCTTAAGCGGAGTCGTCATTATCTACTGCTGTTTGCCATCAAAATAATAGTTAAGTTGTTTGCCTGCCATCCGATATCTAGTTAATCTGATGGCAGGCTATTCTGACATTTCTGCCATCAAAAAGACATCCAAAACAGCAAAAAACCGATGTCAGACATCGGTGAAACCTTTGATTTATCAAGCTTTTTTGGCTTATGTTGGACTTTCAAGACCAGCGCCATCAACCGCTCGGCCATCTCTCCATCTATAAAGAACCAGCGAAGGTTATTATATCAGGGTTTCTTAGCAAAGTCAACGGGAAAATGGTTTTTTGGGCTTTAGAAGGGCAAGTAAATTCCCAAAGATTCTGCACTCTTCATACTGTGGAACTTACTTTGGGAATTTACGCTTTAGAAGGGCAGAAAAGAACCACATTTGGCGTACTTTTCTGCTTGGCGGGCTTTTGGGATTAAAACTGCCCTTTTGTAGCGCTGGTCAATACACGCCGGGAAAACGAGCTGACTAATAAACCAGCCGAAGCATTTGATGGAAAAGGCGGAGTAATTGCCCCGTGTTTTGGATGGCCTTTGAACCATCACTTTTCTTTCCCTGCGAGTTATCTTTTGTGCTTACCGTTGACCGCGCAGAAGCACTACAGGATAGGCTCTCGGAAAGAAAAAAAGGGGGCGCCGCAAACGCGATGCTCCCCGTTGACTCGTCCGTTTTGCTTACTTCAAGAAAGTCGCTTGCATAAAACCCATCTTTCCAGCGACTATGACATGTGCCCATTTATCGCTAAATCCCATCAGAATGACCTTGGTTCCATTTGCATAAATTCCAAGTGATTTTGAAGTAGCAAATGGTCCTTCTCTGAGATTAAGGTTTGCCGCCGAACCGGGATTACTAACGACCATGATTGGCATTGCTGAAATAACATTAGCTAAAGGTTTGATGCATCTATATATCCAACATTTCACGAATTGTGTGCGAATTGCGTCGCTTTTTTCACTCCCTTAATTCTCATTCAGCCTGTATCATTATGTACAGAGGCAGGAAACATTCATCCCTTATCCTGCTTTGTAGACAGTCTACTATCGGCAAATGAAAGGAGGATTACCATGGATACGGTACCCCAGAACATCTTGGAGGCGGCTTTGCAGCAGGGGATCTGGGCGGCTTTGTATATTTATCTGTTCTTCAGGATGCTAAAGCAAAACGAAGAGCGTGAAACGCAATACCAATCGATCATCAGCAATTTGAGCGGCAAAATCCAGGAAGGGATTGAAAACATCCAAAACCGTCTTGATTGCATCGAAAATGCATTGCCAGGGAAAGACGGCAAAGACAAATAAGTATATCGGTTCAGTTTACCAATGGAGCCGACTTCGTTTTGATTATTCCTATTCGGCAAATGAAGGGGGCAAAGGCTTATGTATACGGAAGAAGATGTAAGAAGGCTTTTTGCCCTGCGCGGTGAAATTGAGATGGAACTTGGGGTTTGCAGGGCCCAACACTTGAATCGACCTGAAGAAGTTCCACCACAGATGCAGCATAGGATTAGCAAGCTTGAACAAAATCTGATGGTTATTGACAGCCTGTTATCCGTTCTCTCTGAAAACGAAGCGTTTGTTATTAAGCGCCACGTATTGGCACAAATCGATTGGCCGCAGATTGTCAAGGAATATACAAACATATGGGGCCGCGAAGCGGAAAAGTCAATCCGATCATTTCAAATCTGTCAAACCAAAGCACTGGCTAAAATTGCACGCGCCATCAATAAGCGACTTGATTTTTCATGGATCGATATACATTGAGGAGCATTTTAAGTGCAAGATGCTCCTCATTTTTCAAATTATCCTTCCATGCAACAATCAACTTCAAAACAAATTGAAAGGGAGGAAAAAAATGGGCACCAACGTTGATCAGGCTGACTGCAGCAAACAAAATCCTGCGGTGTCTGACGGCACACCCTCAGCGGAACTTATATCCTACAACCGGGCTGCGGCTGTTGCGTATGCCCGGCAGTTTACCGGCAATTCCCCTGGCAAGGCAAACTATAACACCGCCGGCTTCAATGCAGTCAAAGCTGGCGGCGATTGTGCAAACTATGTTTCTCAATGCCTGTTTGCGGGGGGAATACCCCAAACGGATATTTGGTATTACCGAACGCCATATACCGGAGCGGGGAAAAGGACATCCGCCTGGACAGGCACCGTTTCTATGCGCAACTTTCTTATAAGCCGCGGCTGGGCAACAAAGCTTGTATCTCCTCTGGATTTGAAGAAGGGTGACATCGTATATACCTATAAATCTGAAAAAAGCCTTCCACATGTCGTAATCGTTACTGAAGATGTCGGCTGCGAAGGCAGGATCCTTGTTTGCGGCCATACGACGAATCAGTTGGATGCCGTACGCGGCTCACAGGCATCCGTTTACTACCATATACACGATTTAGTAAACTTACAACCAAATGACAGGCTTTATGTTGGGTATGACAGCGATGAGGATTTTTATACGGCGATGTCTGACTTTGGTACAGTCGACCTGTTTGTTGGGAGCACCGGCATCAGTGTATCAAATCTCCAGCGCCGGTTGGAGTATCTTGGATATTATGCCGGTGAAATTCATGGCGCATATGACACGGCTACAGCAAAAGCGGTCAAGGATTTTCAGACTACGCACAAAATTGCCGCTAGCGGTATTGCCGGCCGTAATACGAAGGCAGTTCTATATCAGCCTGCAAGACGTTTTATTTAGCGTAGCCGCCATGGTCAAAAAACGGAACAAAGGAAAATGCTTTATGCAAAGGGACGATGTACCCAAAGGCTATATGAAGATATAAGAACGCTGGTAACGGCGTTCTTTCACTTTGCCGCCGGTTGCCATATGTTAACATCTTATTTATATCGGTGGGAATAAAGGAATAAACTGGAGCGTTGTATGTGCAGATCCGTAACAATTGTCAAATGTGAAGGAGGCGTAAATATTCTTTATCATCCCCTTCCCGAGCAATATATCCGGTGACAAAATGGTATTTATATGCAGGAGGAGAGAGAATTAGATAAAACGAACAATGGTACTTCTGTTAGTGATCTTCATTCGGTCGATGTCCGGCGCGTTAGCAGAAGATGCACGTATCCCTGCACCTGTCTATAAAGCATTGAATGACTAAGGGATTTCTTGTTCAGGTGTAATGCTCGCGGCGGATCAGGACACGATACGCGGAGAACCTTCTGAGCTTTCTGTCATTCTTATCGAATTAGAAGAAAGATTTACTTTTGTTTTTTTGCATGAGAATAAAGACAGAACATGAAGAGTCGATGGTGTCAGTGTCTACGCGGTCTATCAAAACGATGATGTGTATAATCATATACCTTTCATTGAGAAAAACGCTTTTGTCAGGTTTACAATAAGATACACCAGTGTGTCGGACAAAACGCATTATCAGTTTTCACCATTTATCAGGATGAATGGTTGCTTATCGACGCTATACTGCAGGGTGAAGAGAGATTGGAATTACGCTGGTGGCCCGTGTCAGACAATAGAACGTTAATTACTCTGGGTAAACGGGAAATCTATATCTCTCAAAAAATTCCTTTTTCAGAGTTTGATATACTGGTTCATCCTGACATGTGGCCTAATATGGCAAAATAAATATGGAGGGGTATACATATTCTCGCTATTCCCTTTGCTGATGATATGATAATGCAAAATTGAGCTGTATGGAAATGGGGATGCAGTGTCATACGATGAATTGGCTACCGTGGCAGCGACACAGAATTGGGCTCGGTTTGATGCGCTAAAGGTAATATCTAAACTGAGGAAGAGCAAATTTTACTTTTTGGGTTGGGGGAATTCCCCTGGTACGGGAGGTGATAATACGCATGATACTCTTACATCAGCCTGAAACCAAGAAATATTGCCGGGATAATTGGTACAACAAAAGTTTGTTCAACATCACTTGCTGATAACTTGTGAAAGGAAAAGATAAACATATGAAGAACAGATTCTGTTTTCTCGGTCTGGTCCTTTTGATGCTTTTGCTTATGCTGCCAAGCGCATTTGCCGTAAATATGCCACGCGAGTATTTTGAAACCATCGCGGCCTTGTCGCAAAAGTATGGCTATTATATGGATTGGAGTCTTGAACCCAAACTGGAATGGATGAATGCCCTGCAAACATATGGCCCGGCAGATGATGCCCAAAGAGCAGCGGACATATTAAAGGCGGACAAAATGGATGCCAGCCACGTTAAACAAATTGATGACTGGCTTCTTCAAAAATATGGAACAGGCGGCAGATTGGAATCCATCGGTCTGGGTTCCGTCATGGAGGTTGAGCTTGGCCCCGAATTCCTGTGGCCGCTAGATACCCGTGCCTGGCAAACGCAAATGATGCTTCGGTATTTCCCGGCTAATTGGGATGTCGGCATCAGCCAGATTCCCAATGATACGGCGATTACACCCGAAGAAGCGGTGAGCATAGCACGAAAAGCGATCGGCGAAGTATATGGATCGTCGTCTGATCTCTCGTGGGACAAATATGGTGTACGAATCGAATTTAGTGTTCCACGCGTAAATGCAGCGGACTATGACCCATTTTACTTTATTTCCTTTGGTTTGCCTGCTGTAGATTCTTTCACCGGCAGACCAAGCTATAGCACAGAATACATCTGTTACATTACCAAGGAAGGCCAGGTGATGGATACTTCCTACTTTAGTTTTACACAGTCACCTGCCGAAGAAAAAGCGGACAGGGATAATACAGGCGTGACTTTGGATCTTGATCCTGACCTAAAAGTATACGAATTTGGGGGCTGGTCTCTTGACGAAAAGGCCGCGTTTTCGCAAGAGTGGATGCCGTTTATGGAACAATATATGAAGGGACATCTCGACTACAGGGGACCCTATTACATGGAAACCCAACATCTCTATGGCTTGCCGCAAGATGGCGGTATCTCCCAATCGGATGCTTTGAAGGCCGCTCAGACAACCGCACTTGAAAAGCTTCACGCGACTGAGGAAGAATTGGCACGATGCGGTGTGCATTACTATTATGACATTACGGATGCAAAGCGTCCCTTGTGGAAAGTGTATCTATCGACCTTGTTTTCATATAACTGGAAATACGGTGACAGTATGGGGTATTTTGTGGTGATTGATGCAATTGAAGGTGGTTTGGTAGATGCATATGTGCGGACAGAACAAACCGAGGCATATCTGTTCCGCTAAAAAGCGTTTAAAAGTAAGTTCTCCATATTTGAACTGCTGCGAAATATGGGGCTGCCGTTTTAAGAACAGCAGCCCCATATTTTTTGAGCGTTTTGTTGCAGAATCGGTTTAGACGATGAACCCAGAGGACTTCAGCTTCTCTTCATATTGTTCCCAGAAAGCATTCTTGGTATTTGATCCAACAATGCCGTCCACAGGGCTCATACCATTTGCACCCTGAAAGTCCTTGACGGCTTGCATGGTTTTCGGCCCCCAATAACCGTCTACCCAGCCGGCGACGGGCGGCCAAACTAAATCTTCTACACAGATCTGCACGTTCCGTACCGCATTACCCTGGGTGACATACCCGGTTCCAATTGTAGCAGATCCGAATGCCTGGCCAATTGTTTGCGGGTGCGTGCTGGTAGATCCGGAGTATGCATCGGCTTCACGGATAAATTGGCCCATCACATAGCCGGTATAGGTACCATACTTGGCCGGGAGCCAGGTGCCGGAAAGCGTAGATACATAGATCGTAGAGTTGTTGGGAATAGTGGTGACTAGTGAGGCGCTGGTACTTGCCTGGGCCCGCATGTTCAGGGATCCGCCGGTTCCATGCGCAGACGTCTCAACAGTCGCTCGGATATCGTATGCCATCATTTTTCTCCTTTGTTTCTTGTTGTGTATTATTTTTCAGCATCCGGTTCGCTGGCCAGCCTTTCCTTTTGCCACTCTTAGTATAAAGCAAGAAACAACATGATGGGATTGAAAGAATGTACACAAAACCTACGCAAATCGCGAAAAAGTTGATCTTCCTATTTGGTTCGAGATTCTAATTGATTAGGCATGGTTCGTGGAACTCTGGCTGTGGAGAAGCCGCAGCTCCTTCCTGCATTTTTCTTGTGTTGCCGCTTTTGTGTCTTTTCTCTTTTCTTCCCATATAAAGAGCCCACTCTTCTTTGCTTGAAAAGTGGGCTGGTAGACAGTACCTAGGGCATGGCGACCGCCATACCCTAGGTACTGTCGAGAATGAGATTGATTATCTGCGTAGCGCTTAGCCGTATAGATTGAAGAGCGCGGCCTTCGTTTCCGGCCCGGCAAAACCGTCCACGCCCAGATACATATAGGTCTGGAACGAGCGCGTTGCACTCATGGTGCCGGTACCATACATACCATCTGCGGCGACGGTAGATAGGTAGTTTCGTGAAAGCCACTTGTTCAGGTCAACTTGGTAGCGGTACACAATAGCGCTGTAAGTGTACGACTCAACGAAAGTGTTGTTTCCGTATTTGTCCTGCCATGTTGAATATCCGGAGCTGCCAGAGCCGCCAACATCGAGCACGATAAAGTCGGAGCGAACCCAGCCATTCGTGCGGTTTTGCTCGTCGCGGACACGGAACCAGTTGAACCCATCCAGCGCCTGCTCTTCGAGTACCACGATGATGTGGCCGTCATAGAGCTTGTAGGAAAGGAGGGCGCCGTTCGGGGAGACGCGAACATTCAAGCCGGCGGAGTTCACTGCAACAACGCCTGTTTTACCTACATTGCCACCCAGAGGATCAGAGCTGCCGCCGCCGCTGTTCAAGGAGACGAAGTCGCTGCGCACCCAACCGTTCGTACGGCCCTGCTCATCGCGAATGCGGAACCAGGTATACCCGCCGGCGAACTGTTCTTCCAGAACCGTAATCTTATGTCCGTCATACAGCTTGTAGGACAGCAGGTTACCATTGGCGGAATCGCGTACGTTAAGCCCGGCAGAGTTGACAACAACTACACCAGTCTTGCCGACGTTCTGATTGATGGGCGGATTAGTGCCGCCGCTGCTTAGTGTTACAAAGTCACTGCGAATCCAGCCGTTAGTACGCCCTTCCTCATCCCTGACGCGATACCAGTTGTACCCGCCAGCAGACTGTTCTTCAAGAACCGTGATTTGGTGCCCATTGTAGAGCTTGTAGGACAGTAACGTGCCATTGGGGGAGCTGCGTACGTTCAAACCGGCTGAATTGACGACCACAACGCCGGTTTTCCCAACGTTACCGCCAGTCGGAGGCGGGGGTGTGCTCCCGCCAGCGCCATAGTTGCTGGTGATTACCGTGCCGGGATAGTAGAACGCAAGGATTTGCTCGTAGGTCTTTCCCAGAGTAGCGGCCTGATAGGCACCCCACTGGCTGAGGCCAACACAATGTCCATCGCGAGGTTTGAGCGTCCAAGGGTCGCTCTGATGAATAAGGTAGGGAAGGCTGTTCCATCCGGCCTCAACGGAGCTCAACTGCGTGCCGCCGTTAGAAGCACTGAAACAGGCTTCGGCGACGGCTCCCTTGTAGGTGAGAACCTTTCCACTGGTGGCGGTAATGGCGGCATCTGTGTTGGCATTCTGGTTGTTTGCATTGAAGACCTGATAATCCGTGGTGTCACCGATAGCGCCGTAACGCTTTTTTTGAACAATGGCATAACTCCTCGCCGCAACTGCTTGTGTATACAATGCTGCCGCAGGCCAAGAGGCCGGGCTCTCGCTGGGGACAACATAGCGCAGGTATTCCTCGATGTCGAAGGTCTTGCTATACCCGAACTTATTGATGTTTACGGCCTCAGAAAAGTTTACTTTAATATCCATGGGGTTACCTCCTGTAATTTATTCACGTTCATTGTGCTGCAGCTGCAATTGGCGTTGAGTACAGTGTAGCACCGGTGAGGGAAAAATTGGAGTGAGAGGTTCCGGCAGGAAGTATGAAACATTCCGGCAAGAAATGAACGGGGTAAAACGTTCTATTTATGGAATGGATTTCCATGGGAAATCACTATGATGGAAAAGGGTGAATGGAAAATGAGACAAAAGGGGTTTATGGTCGTTTTCCTTCTGATTTTTGATTTTTTGGTGGGGATGTGCGCCGCAAACGCATCTGACACACTAGCGCCGGGTTCTGGTTATGTGAATAATGGGTCTTCAAAAAACATTTATACTCAACCAGATACCAGTTCTGATGTGATTGGGATATTGCCAACCGGACAGGATTTTGAGATATTGACCGTGCAAGGGACATGGCTGGAGATAGAATGCTATCATTTGGCGTCTGGGAGAGAGGTTGGCTGGATTACATCTGAGAACATTGCACAAGACAAACCTTATTCAGAAAGCTTGCACAATCAACCGACAATTCCATTGGTCACACAGCGGCCGCCTAAACCTACCCAACCTAGTCAGCCGCAAGCCCCAACACCCGTTACACATACACAGCCATCTGGAGTTATTCAGGGGTATGGCATTATTCATAATGGAGGGGTAGCCTATCCGGTAAATGTCTATTCAAAAGCAAATGCCGGATCTAAAGTCATGGGATCATACTATCAGGGAGTCGAAGCGGCTTACTATGACAACGCCCCTTTAGGATGGGTAAAAATATCTGTTGGAAGCATCCAAGGGTATGTTTCTGCAGATCATTTTTCCTTTGTGAATTCTCCATCTGAGGTGACTCTTGCATTACCCGTGTATATTGTAAAGAACACCACTTCTTCCTGGGTGAATCTTAGGGCGGAACCGTCATTGTCGGCAGACAAACTGGGCGAGTATTACAACGGAAGAGTTGCTTTGGTCTATGGGACGGTTGGCGATTGGAGCTATCTGAAAATTGAAGGTAAGACGGGCTATATCATGACGCAATATCTAAAGATGATGACACCCAAACGAGCGGCATCAACATCTGCAATGCGTGAATACCAAGCATTTTTAACGATGCCCGATTACAGTGCACAGGCTTCTGCTTATGAAATCCAGCCTGGCGAATTCAATATGCAAGTAGAGTTAGAGTTTGGTCCATCGTATTCTACCAATAGCCCCATTACGAGCTACAATGTGTATATCAACGGTGCATTTGCCGGCAATATTCAACCCGTTGATTCATCAGGAGCGGTTGTGTCGCCAAAGGAATTCCAAGGATATGCGAATTTTGATGGTGAAATCGTATCGATCATGCTCATTCCTGTTTGCCAGCCGAGTAACGAAGAATTTTTCGCTGAGATTCTGGCCTTTGGTTGATAGATAAGGAGAAGCAAATATAGCAGCCAGGGCAAAGGATCGAATGAATGATGTTTATTCGATCCTTTTTGTAGTTGCATAAAACGCTAAGACGGGGCATGCGCTGATCTGTTGGAATTCTTCATGCTTTCTTGCAGGAGCATAGCGCTGATGCTCTGTGCATCATCACTATATAACAAACCATGCAAAGGAAGTGCAGGCCGGTTTATTTCATATTGAAAGGATGAGAAGCAAGCATCATGAAACATGAACCTGTCATCCTCCTCAATGGCCATAACAAGCCCTTACTAAGCGGCCTTAAGGATGGCGAGAAACCCGATTGACCGCCCCTTTAACTGCTGGCAAATGATGTTCCTTATAGAAATGAAACATCGGTTCCTTCGCTCTCAAGAAACCGCACGATTGCTTGCAAGCCCTTTTGCTGATACGCCTTGAGAGTTCTTTCACTTTTTGAATACTCAGGCCCCCAAGCCTCATTGTACGAAACGGTGACCCGCGGCCAGTCAACCCCGTCGATCAGGTGGCGACGGATTACATACGCCTGATCTTCATTTGCAACCATAAGCAAGCTGTCGGAAAAATTGATTTTCCTTTCTAGTAGTAGAAGATGCTTTGACTTTTCAGAGTTTGCCGCCTGTGTATTTCCCAGAAGTTCAGCGCGTAGGATACGGGCACTTGCTTCGATTTTGCGCCGCAGTTTGAACAGATCGATGATTTTTTCCTCCATCGTACCCCCTCGCTTTCTCCATAAAATGCAGCATCCAAGTATATGTCTTAATGGCATTTTACTGCATTATCAAACACTAAAGGAGTGAAAAACTGGGCAAGAAATGGTGAAGAATTCGTGTGAAGTGGGAGCAATGCCGAAACATTACCGGAGGCGGTCTGGTCTTGGGTTATACTCGGTACCTCTGCTTCCATCCCAATCCAGATTATCAACAATACCGCCCTGACGGTACAGACTCGCAACGACACTTGGTCTAGCACTACTTACGGTGGATATAGCGGCTTCGTAAAGTCGCAATATCTGACAACCAGTGGCGGCACTGGAAAATAGGTAATGCGATGGATAGTACTTGTCTTTCTCATCAAACTTCTGAATAGTTCATACATTTGCCATCAAAATTATTATCGGGCCATGTGTCTGCCATCGAACTTTCTGTTTTTTGATGGCAACTCTCAGAACTGATGTCATTTTGCAGGCCAACGCTATAACTACCTTTCCGGCGTTTCTGCCATCATTCTTCTTATGAATAGCCATTTGCCAATCCGATTTACCTTTGCCATCAGAATTTACTTTCGCCATATTACGTGCCATCCGATTTTTCAATAAATCTGATGGCACGCTTTTCAGACATTTTGCCATCAAAGGACATCCAAAACAACAAAAAACCGATGTCAAACATCGGTGAAATCTTTGATTTATCAAGCTTTTTGGGCTCGCGTTGGACTTTAAAGACCAGCGCCATTAACCACTCGGCCATCTCTCCATCATTTGGCTGGCGGGCTGGGGAAATGTGAGAAGGTTTCAAATGAGGGCAGAGCCTTTGTCTAGCAGTGCAACAAGGTTTTTTACTTTCCATTTTTTGATAAGCCAATTATTATACGACACAAAGCATCTTTATCCATCTGGAAACACGAAGCAAATAGCCCAAACCCGGAAGATTTCGGTCTTGTTGTGAACTCATATAATAAAAGCACAATGGCTGAAACAACCTCACTCGTGAACATTGCATCATACCAATACCCCATTCCATGAAAAAACCTGCGTTACCCCCTGAGCACCAACAAACAGCTTTTGCTGAATGAACCGCCTCAGGGGATGAAAACACGCAAGTTTATGTGATCATATGCCGTAACTAAAAGCCACATGCAGCTTTCTCCGGTTTTACTATGCTATTGGCTGTTTCTAAATCAAATTCGCCTTTATAAGAAGCATCCGCAGGATTGCCGCCGCCTCAGCCCTTGTGACAGGTGTTTGAGGTTTCATATCGCCGCCCGGCAGAGCAAAGGTGATTTCCGCCTTCAGGCAGGCGGCAACGTTCATTACTTGCGCTTCTGATACGTTTTGACCATCCTTGTAAGATTTCAGTAATGTTTGGGCTTCACCATCACTAAGCGTGATATCCATTTGGGCAATCTCCATGGCCTTACAGATCATAGCCATGGCTTCCTCGCGACTTACAGTCTCCTGGGCTGCAAAAGGAGCTGTGCCGTCAGATTCAATCAGGCCATAGGCTGTCGCCGCCTTCACATACCCATAATACCAGTCCGTATCCAGAACATCAGCGTACGGATTTTCGCCCTCATCTGGGTTAAGACCCAGTGCACGTACCACATCAGCCACAAAATCGGCACGGGTGATTTCGATATCCGGCGCGTAATTCTTATCATCCACGCCAGTCACGACCATTCTGGACCCCATATCATTGACCGCCTCTTTTGCCCAGTGGTCCTTCATATCCTCATACGCAACAGGATGCCAGATCACAGTATATGTGCTGTTGGTAAGGCTGTTGATCACCGCGTAATACTTTCCGTCGATCACGGTAATCTTCGTAGGCACATGATAGGTAGTCTTGTCGGGTCTTACCACTACCGCCGTGGTGATCTTGTATGGGTCCACGCCGTCCGGAATGACAATGGTGCGTTCCACATACGCATTGAAGTTCTTGACTTCCACCGTCTGTTCGTTATAGCTGCATTCCACCTTGAATTCCACGGCAGGCACTACAATGACAAAATTACCTTCCTCCGCTGCGTTTTCCACCACCTGTACCCTCTCGGCCGGCGGTTCGGAAATGGTGATAATCACCTGTACCTTATCCTTGGGTACATCCTCGCCCAGTTCCTTTGCCACCTCTACCATATCAAGCCCGTCGGAAGGTAGCGTATAGGAGCTGGTTTCCGTCTGCACCTTAAGCGTTGCCTGGGAGGTTTGAAGGGCGGCCATCATCTGCCCGTTCATGACCACAGAGGATACGCTGGAGCCTGTGGCCACGGGTATGATAACAGACGCGTTGTTCCCCTTTGCGTCCAGGATCTTAAGAAGCTTTTCATTGTCTACCGTGACGGTTGTTTCAGTTTTCCCATCCTGATCAGTTGTATGAACGGAGCCGGCATCCTGCCCTTCCCCGTTGACGATCACATTGACCGCAGGCGTTCCTTCGGTGGAGGACGAGGGAGTTGAGTCGGACACCGTTATGGAGAGAACAGGATCTATGCCCTGGCTGAAGTCAAATGTCAGTTTTATCGTGCTTTTCGGCTGTTTCGCCAGATACTCCTTTTTGATAACAGCCGTATCTCCGTTTACAGTATAGTCCGTATTGAGGACAAGCGCCGCCGAACCGTTCCTGACAGTGTCCAGCGTATTGCCGTTCAATGCAAGGGTAACGGTAATATTCTTGTAGTTTCCGCTATCAGCATATTTGTCAAAGCGCGCCGATGCTGCGGAAATAGAAGCGTTCCGTTCCGGGATGGAAAATACGGTACTGCTTACGGTGAAACTGCCGCAGGCAAAATCCATCTTTCCTTTGCCCGGCGTCAAATTTGCAGACGTGAGCCCGCTAAAGGCCGCAACACCGTTCACCGCAAGCCTGGAGGCAGCGCCACCGATGGTCCATGTTCCCGTGTCGGCCGCCGCGCTTACCGTTACCAGGGCAGCAGATGACGGGCCGTCGATACAAATATTGCCATATTGGTCATACAGCGTAACCTTCGGCTGCGTGGCAAAAGCGTCGCCGCTTACCTTGCCCGGCACAGGCTGCGTAGTTACAGCAATGCTTGCTACAGCACCTGCCGTGATGGTCTGGGAGACGGTGCTTTCCTTGTAGCCTGCCGAGGACACCGTTACACTTAACATTCCGGGCTTGCGCAAAGCAGCGTTCCCCCCGGCCGGTTTCAGTGTAATCTTTCCGTTTGTTACTGTATAGTCGGTACCCGGCACAAGTACAGTGCCGCCGATTTTTACACAGGTTACCTTCTTCTCAAAATCGGCATTGGAAGGGAAAACAATCTCAATAGCATCATCCACACTGTTGCCTGAAACATTGGCAGATAGAACTACAGAAGCTTTGGACGGCAGATCAAAAGCAAGGCTTGTGCCTGATACTGCGCCTGATATAAAGCGGACCGCGCCGGTACCGGGGTCAAGCTGTGTTGCGGTAAGGCCGGCAAATACTGCGGTACCGTTCACGGCCGCCTTTGACACAGTTCCGCCAATAGCCCACTTTCCTGTACCGGCCGCAGCTGATGCAGTCACAACCGTCGCTGCGGATGGGCCGTCGGTGCAGATATTGCCATATTGGTCTTTCAGTATGACAATGGGTTGAATTGCAAAAGCGTCCCCGCTGTTTGGGCCAGGCTTTGGTTCAGCACTAACTGTTAAGTATGCCGCTTCTCCGGCCGTAATGGACTGGGTAACAGAAGAATCCCTGAACCCTACGGCCTTTATTACCAGCAAGGCCGAGGCAGGTTTCGTGAGGGCCTGATTCCCGCCGGCCGGTTTGAGTGCGATAGCGTCTTTGTACACCTCATAATCCGTACCTTCCGTCAATGAAACGCCACCAAAGGTGATGCTGCTGATGGCGCTTGCAAAGCCGGAGGCAGAACCATAATCGATACTGATTTCATGATCCACGCTGTTGTCCGAAGTATCCGCCGTAAGTGTAACGGCAGCTTTCAACGGCAAATCAAACGCGGCACTGCTGCCTGATACCAACCCTGAAGTAAATTCCATTGCGCCTGTACCGTATTTAAGCTGTGTGCAAGTAAGGCCGTTAAACGTTGCGACACCAATCACAGCAGCCCTTGTCACTGTTCCGCCTATATCCCATGTTCCCGTACCGTTAGCTGCCGATGCGGTCACATCAGCCGCTGCAGAAGGGCCGTCCGCGCAGGTATTCCCGTATTGATCCTTCAGGATAACCGCCGGCTGTGTTAAAAAGGAGTCCCCGCTGCTTGGGCCCGGCTGCGGTTCCGTACTCACTGTAAGGCTCGCAACCTCTCCGGCGGTAATGGTCTGGGTAACGGATGAATCCCGGAACCCTGTAGCCTTAATCACCAGCAGGGCAGTGTCAGGCTTCCTGAGAACGGGATTCCCGCCGGCCGGCTTAAGTGCGATAGCGTCTTTGTACACCTCATAATCCGTACCTTCCGTCAATGAAACGCCACCAAAGGTGATGCTGCTGATGGCGCTTGCAAAGCCGGCGGTAGAATCATAATCGATACTGATTTCATAATCCACGCTGTTGTCCGAAGTATCCGCCGTAAGCGTAACGGCAGCTTTCAGCGGCAAATCAAACGCGGCGCTGCTGCCTGATACCAACCCTGAAGCAAATTCCATTACGCCTGTGCCATAGTTAAGTTGTGTGCAGGTAAGGCTGTCAAACGTTGCGACACCGCTCACGGCAGCCTTTGTCACTGTTCCGCCTATATCCCATGTTCCCGTACCGTTAGCTGCCGATGCGGTCACATCAGCCGCTGAAGAAGGGCCGTCCGCGCAGGTATTCCCGTATTGATCCTTCAGGATAACCGTCGGCTGTGTTAAAAAGGAGTCCCCGCTGTTTATACCGGGAACGGGCTGGGTGGTAATTGCCATGGTAGTCGCCGCACCTGCGGTAATGGTCTGAGCTACGGATGAGTCATAGCATCCTGCGGCGGAAATCACAAGATTTGCAGTTCCCGGTGCTTGCAAAGCATCATTACCGCCTGCGGGCAAAAGTGTAATCTTGCCGCTGCTGACCGTATAATCCGCAGATGATGTAAGCGGCATGCCGCCATAGATAACGGCCGTAATTCCGCTTTCGAATATACCATCCGGTGTGAAAGTGATTTCCAGCGGATGATCCACATCGTTGTCCGCGGTATCCGCCGTAAGAATGACGGCTGGTTTCAGCGGCGTGGTAAAAGTTGTATCCGAACTGTATGTTGTGCCGGCGGAATTATGGGCAACAATCCGGAAGTGATAGGTGGTATTTGGCGTGAGCCCCGTTATGACATGGGACACCAAAGTACCGCTTGCCCCCGAAACCGGGCTTTCAGCCGCCACTACTTCAGAGCCGTAAGAATCCGTCTGGCCATATTGGAAAGTCACCGTGGTTGAATCGTTCATGGCGTTCACAGTGCCACGAAGTGTCGCCCCGGTAGGGGCAACGTGGCTTGCAGCATTTGTGCTGGCGGCAGGCGCCAATTTCCCTGTGGTAAAGGTGGCGTCTAGCCCTTCGATCGTCCCGGCGGTATTTACGCCTACAGCCCTGAAATGGTAGGTTGTGTAGGGCAATAAGCCTGACAGCGCAGCGCTTACGTTTGTATTGCTCGTGCCGGTAACCGTATCCGGCGAAGCCGTAATAGACATGCCGTAAGCGGTTGTCAGCCCATATTGGAACGTTACGGCAGTATCGGCGTTATTGGCATTCACCGTACCTGTAAGCGTCGCAGCCGAGGGGGTGATGCTTCCTGCGCTGCCAGTGGTTACCGTTGGTGCTATAGCGGATGTGGTAAATGTCTGATCCAATCCTTCTGTTCTGCCGGTGGGATTCACCGCCACCACGCGATAATGGTACGTAGTATTGGGAATGAGGCCAGTCAGTCCAAAACTCACCGAAGTATCGCCTGTCCCTGTTACAGGGCTTTGGTTTGCTGTCGCATAAGAACCGTAGCTGACTGACGTTCCATATTCGAATGTGACTGTTGTGCTTTCATTGTTGGCGTTCACCGTGCCGTTAAGCGTTGCCCCAGAGGATGATAAACCGCTTGCTGCGTCTGTCGCAGCGCTAGGCGGAGCTTTGTCTGTGGTGAAGGTTGCATCCAATCCGAATGTCGTCCCGGCAGTATTTACGCCAACCGCTCTGAAGTGGTAGGTGGTATTGGGCAAAAGGCCTGTTACTGCCTTGCTGACGGAAGTATCAACCATACCGGTTGCCGGGCTTTCATCCGCGGTGACAGTTGA
>JAEWSC010000011.1 GCA_023398575.1 Bacillota bacterium
CACCTTAATGAGGTGTGTGTAGGCATGGGTCACAGGGCCATATAAAGATACGGGAGAGAAAGAAAATGCCTTTGAATATCGCAATTGACGGACCTGTAGGGGCCGGAAAATCCTCCATTGCCAGGGAGGTAGCCCGGCGTTTGAATATACTGCATCTGGACACCGGCGCTATGTACCGTGCGGTGGGATATTCCGCCCTTTCGCGGAATATATCCCCTGAGAATGAAAAAGCGCTGGATGAATTATGCGAACAGATTGACATCACTGTAAAATATGTGAATGGCAGGCAGCAGACGCTGGTGAACGGTTTGGATGTCAGCGGTCTGATCCGCACCCCGGAGGTGGGGATGGCAGCCTCAGCTGTATCCAGATTCCAAACGGTGAGAAAGCATATGGTTTCCCTCCAGCGGTCGCTTGCAAAGCAAACCTCCATGGTGGTGGATGGCCGGGATATTGGCACCAATGTGCTACCTGATGCCGGCGTGAAGATTTTTTTGACTGCCACGCCGGAAGAGCGTGCCCGCAGACGTCATTTAGAGTTGATCGATTCAGGCGCAAAGGATACCTATGAAGATGTCTTGCGGGATTTGCATAAGCGAGACCTGCAGGATTCAACCCGGCCAATTGATCCTCTCCGCCCGGCGGAAGATGCACTTCTATTGGATAGCACCGGCCTTGATATGCCTCAGGTAGTGGAGCGCATTTTGGGTGCTGTGGAGGCCTGTTATGGAAAAACAGAAAAATAGCGGCTCTCTAAAAAAGCCTAAAACTTTGTTGTATAGTATCGCCAAAGTACTGGCCTGGATACTTTTTCATACGGTATATCCGGTAACCGTTCATGGCAAAGAGCATCTTCGCTTAACTGGTCCGTGCATTTTGATCGCCAACCATTTAAGTGGTCTGGATCCTATTTGCGTGGCTCATGCTGTAAGCGGAGAAGAGGTCACTTATCTAGCTAAGAAGGAAGTGATGCAAGGCCGCTTTTCTGGTTGGCTATTGCGTACGCTGCATGCCATACCGGTAGACAGACACAATTTTGACATGGCCGCCATGCGAGCCTGCATGCAGACCTTGAAGGAAGGAAGAGTGCTTGGCATTTTCCCGGAAGGCACCAGATATAAAAAAGGTAATATGGAAGAACTGGAAGCAGGTGTAGCGATATTAGCCCTGCGAAGCCAAGTGCCGGTGGTGCCAGTGTATATCCATGGCAAGTTAAAGCCCTTCCGCCGCGTTCATTGCTATGCCGATGCGCCTATTCCTATGGAAGATTTGCGTGAAATGGGCGTAGGCCGCGATTCCAGCGATGAGCTGCTCAAAAGGATTGCGGCGTTGTATGCACAGCTCGAAAAGCGTGCCGATGGATGATTTTTCACAAAAATTACTGGAAAAAATTTTTTACATTTTAGAAGGAAAATAACTTCCTCAAGCGAATCTTATAACATTAGTGTTTTTTGCGGAAAGGATGGAATATGCCGCTTGAAATCACAGCCCACGCCGGTTTTTGCATGGGGGTTAGTCGTGCGGTAAAATCTGCGCTGAATTCGGCAGGGGCGGGTAAGCAATTGTGTACGCTGGGCGAGTTGATTCATAACCCGCAGGTTGTGGAAATACTGAAAGAAAAAGGTGTTCCCTCGATCGAAAGTATCTCCGAAGCTGACGGTCGCACAGTTCTTATCCGAAGCCATGGTGTCACACCAAAGACGATTCAAACCCTTCGGGAAACAGGCAGCGATATTATCGACTGTACTTGTCCCTTTGTGGATAAATTGCACCATGCAGTTTCTGCATACTCTGCCGAAGGCAAACCGGTCATACTGGTTGGACAGCCCGATCATCCTGAGGTTTCGGGAACAGCCGGGTGGTGCAATGGACCGGTATTTATACTGAAAGATGAGATGGCGGTAGAAACACTGCCACCGATGGACGAGGCTCTGGCAGTGGTGCAGACCACTTTCCCGCCTGAAAAGTGGGAAGCAATCACAGAACTTCTTCGAAAGCGGATACCTGGGATTACGGTGAAGGATACCATATGCCCCGAAACCAGGCATAGGCAAAAGGAAGCCAGGGAATTGGCTACAAGGGCAGATGCAATGATCGTGGTTGGCGGGCCGAATAGCGCCAACACGAAAAAACTCTTTGAAACCTGCAAGGAGTTATGCCCAAGAACCATTTTGGTAGAGCGTGCGGCGGATATACCGCCGGGCTTTGCAGATATCCATTCAGATCTTATCGGAATAACCGCTGGCGCGTCTACGCCGGATTGGTCACTTAAGGAGGTTGTCACCCGCATGATCGACAAGGAACAACAGGATCAGATGTTTCCCGCGGAAGAAGAATCCAAACACAACTTCATGGCGGATGTGGAGGCAACTCTGGTCAAAATCAAACCCGGCCAGACTGTTACCGGAACCGTCGTGCAAATCACCGAAGACGAGATTTGCGTCAACATCGGCTATAAGTCCGATGGCTTGATCAAGCGCTCCGACATGGTTGGCGATGGCATTGAGCTTGGCCAAGAAATCGAAGTGGAAGTCGTCAAGGTCAACGATGGCGAGGGCAACGTAATTCTCTCCCAACGCAACATCGTCAACCGCAAGGCCTGGGACGCGCTGATGGTGAAGTTTGATGCGGGTGAATACGTGGACGGCGTTGGCAAGGAAGCCGTAAAAGGCGGCCTGATTGCAGACGTTGAGGGGATTCGCGCCTTTGTTCCTGCTTCCCAGCTATCTCAGCGGTATGTGGAAAAGATTTCTGAGTTTGTGGGCAAGCCCGTCAAACTGAAAATCATTGAAGTGGACAAGCAGAAAAAACGTATTGTTGCCAGCCGTAAGGCTTATCTGCAGGAAGAAAGCGCCAGCAAAAAGCAGGGTGCCTGGGATAAGCTGGTGGAGGGCGAAGTCGTTACCGGTATCGTTCGCAGGCTCACCGACTTCGGTGCCTTTGTGGATGTGGGCGGCGTAGATGGCCTGATTCATGTGACTGACCTTAGTTGGGGCCGCATTAAGCATCCCTCTGAAGTCGTTTCCGCCAATCAGGAAGTGCAGGTTAAAATCCTGTCTTTAGACCGTGAGCGCGAGCGCATTCAGTTGGGTTACAAGCAACTGCAGCCCAAGCCCTGGGACGTGGTGGAAGAAAAGTACGCCATCGGCTCCGTGGTGGAAGGCAAGGTGGTCCGTATTACTGCATTCGGCGCTTTTGTGGAGTTGGAGCCCGGCCTGGATGGTTTGGTACATATTTCCCAGTGCGCTCTGACCCGCGTTCAAAAGGTTGAGGATGCCGTGAAGGTAGGTCAGGTGGTACGCGTGAAGGTCTTGAAGGTTGAGCCCGCCGAAAAGCGCATTAGCTTGAGCATTCGCGAAGTACTGGAAGATGAAGCTTTCAACTACAGTCAGGAAATTCCCGGCGAAGGTGAATTTGAAGCTCATCAAGAGGATGCTGGCCAAGAACCCACAGCGGAATAAGCTGTGAGCATATAAGCTGTATTCATGGTATATGGCATCAATTTGCCGTACCATGGGTGCAGCTTCTTTTTTTCTAGAATCAAGGGCTTGAAGGTGTTAGTATTGGGGCGTTGCGTGATTATTCCAGCTTGGGCTCCGGATGGGATACGGGATGTGGTTGCTATACGGCCGGATGATTTTGTTCTGTGCGCAGACGGCGGCTTTGCGCTGGCCTTGAGAGAGAATATCATCCCAAATGCGGTTATTGGCGATTTTGATTCTCTAGGAAAAGTACCAGGCGATTTTCCGGAAAGCTGCAAAGTTATTCAGGCTGCTCCGGAAAAGAATGAAACGGATACCTTCTTATGTCTATCATATGGGATGCAGGCAGGTTTTCACTCGTTTATGGTTGCCGGCGGTATGGGCGGGAGGATTGACCATACGCTTGCTAATTTGCAGCTTTTGGCATATGCCGCAAATCATGGGCTGGATATGTGGATGGCGGACGCGAATAATCGAGTGACTGCTATGTGCCCCGGCGAAAAGCGTATAAAGCGGATTTTGGGCTGGAAGCTTTCTGTGCTCGCACATGAAAAAGCATGCAAAGGCGTTACTCTAGAAAATGTTAAATATCCTTTGCGGAATGCGGTGCTGACAAATGAGTTCCCCCTTGGAATCAGTAATGAGTTTGCCGGACCAGAAGCAATTATCACCCTAGAGGATGGTTTGCTGCTGTTATTTGTCACCCGTGATGCTGTAAGTTAGGTGTTTTTCGATGTTATGCTGGTATTGCAAACAGTAGTTGACAATTCTATTGCTGATATGCACTTTTTCTGATAAAATAAATATCTGTACTTTTATCATTTTCGGCAGGGCGCAAAGGAGCATCATGCATGAAAATTGGCGCATTGGTTCGGGAAGGCAAGGGCAAGAAAATTTTTGAGACTGATGATCAAAGTCTTCTTGTGGTATGTTTTAAGGATGAGACAATGGCTTTTCATGGTCTCAAACGTGGAAGAATCGTTGGCAAGGGTGAAATCAATAACGAGATATGCTGTCATCTTTTTTCTCTGCTGACAGCACAGGGTATACCAAATCATTTTGTCAGCAAGTTGGATGCAAGGCAGTCATTGGTCAAACGGGTAGAGATTGTACCGGTTAATGTCAAGGTGCGCAACATTGTTGCCGGCAGCTTGGCTAAGCGTACTGGCTATGCGGAGGGAACTAGGCTGAAAAGCACAGTGCTCGAATGCAATCTAAAAGACGATGAATTGGAATACCCTTTAATCAACGAAACCCATATCAGGGCTATGGGGCTGTGTACGGACGAAGAACTCGCCCAAATGTATCAAATGGCACTGAAAATCAATGAGATATTGACAGCCTACCTGAAGGATATAAATATTGAGCTGATCGATTTTAAACTGGAATTTGGCCGCTTTCAGGGAAAGATTATATTGGCAGACGAAATATCTCCGGATACATGCCGCTTCTGGGATGCCAATACCCATGAGCCGTTGGATTTGGACCGTTTCCGCCGCGATCTTGGTAATGTAGAGCAGGGGTATCAGGAGGTTTTGAACCGCCTAATGGGCGTTGGTTGATAAAGTTTCGTAAAACTGTGGTTTTGGGCGGCTGGAAAGTAGATTTCCATTGATACCGCCCTTTTTTCATGGTATGCTTTAGTGGATCATTCATAGGATAAGTGGGGAATCGTTGTGAAACGTATATTATCAATTTTGTTTGCGTTGTTGATGCTTTTGCCCCTTTATGGATCTTTAGCGGAGGATGGTAGCTTTCCAACCTTAAACACCGCAGGTTTTCTGGCGGATGGTGAGTTTGTGTATCAAAATGAGGAGGAAGGCATATGGAGGTATGCGTCCTCTGTTTTGAAGGTTGAGATATATCGTGTATACGATAAAGGGTTGAACCAGACATGGTATGAGGCAGAGATATGGAGCCGGGACGGCGAAATCTTCCGCTGTATCCCTAATGATGCGAAAGATCGTATTAACAGCGGTGACTGGCCGGCAAGCATTGCAAAGAAAAACGGCACAGTGTTTGCTATTAACAGTGACTTTTCTCATTTGCGACTGCAGCAAAAAGGCCGGTCCGGTATTTTGGTGCGCAGCGGGGAAGTAATTGGTACAAGGACTTTCACGCATAATAAAGGCAACTTTCCAAACTTGGATAATATGGCTTTGTTCCCGGATGGTAGGATGGAGGTCTACGCTTCCGATGCGTATACCGCTCAGGAGTACTTAGATATGGAAGCGGTGGATGTGCTGGCCTTTGGTCCATACTTGATAAAAGATGGCCAGTTGAATGATACAGCCCTCAAGAAGTACGGCAAGAGCAGTGCGCCGCGCACAGCCATTGGCATGGTGGAACCTGGTCATTACTTTGCTATGATGCTGGAGGGCCGCCATAGTAAAAGCAAAGGTGCAGGAATCTCTTTTTTGGCGGAGCGGCTTATGGAAAAAGGTTGTGCAACCGGCTTTAATCTGGATGGCGGACAGACAGCTACCATGGTCTTTATGGGAGAGCAAATCATTCATTTGGGAAAGAGCTCAGGAAGCAATGCCAGCGCGAGGCGTGCCGCAGAGATACTTGGCATAGGTACATCTGAGCAGGTTCCTGAGTATAAAAGCAAGAGTGACTGATAGTAGAAAGACCGCCGGCAAAAACCGACGGTCTACTCATTTTTATGGGAATATCTGCATGATTACCATGTTTGCTTGAACATCCGTGCTCGCCAGTGAAACAGTTGCACCAGTGGCATTGACCAGTGTGATGACTGCAGGAACGGTAGTAACGGTGATAAACGCGCTTCCGTTTATCTGCCCTGTAACTGTTGGCGCATTGCCTATGATAGCGCCAGCACCATCGATCTCTATTGCAAAAGCCACATTGAGCGGACCTTCTGTGCCATCGACGGCAACCCACCAAGAAACAAAATAGTTGCCTGAAGCAGTGACTGTAAATTCACCGGTTGTTCCATCATAGGTGATGCTGGGGGTTTGGTCGTTGAGGATAGTATCAAAAATTACATTATCCCCATCGTCTATTGTGGAACTCGGAGAGGCTAAGAGTTGTGTTTGAATGCCCAGCAGAACGCTGCCAGGTCCAGTAGGCCCTGTCGCGCCTGTCGCACCGGTGGCACCGGTGGCTCCGGTGGGGCCGGTAGCGCCCGTTGCGCCGGAAGGTCCAGTGGCACCCGTAGCGCCTGTCGCTCCTGTAGGGCCTGTAGCGCCGGTTGATCCAGTCGCCCCAGTGGGTCCTGTAGCGCCGGTTGAACCTGTTGGCCCAGTGGCGCCGGTTGCGCCTGTTGCACCAGTGGCACCAGTTGCGCCGGTTAAGCCGTTAGCACCGGTAGGTCCGGTAGGTCCCGTAGGCCCTGTGGGTCCGGTGGGCCCGGTGGGGCCAGCCACGCCTGTTGCACCTGTTGCGCCTGCAGGTCCGGTGGGTCCAGTGGGTCCGGTGGGTCCAGTGGGTCCGGTTGCGCCGCTAGGTCCGGTAGGTCCGGTAGGCCCAGTAGCACCGGCTGGTCCTGTTGGCCCAGTGGGACCAGTTGGGCCGGTTGCGCCAGTTCCGGCCGGGCCAGTCGCTCCAGTAGCGCCTGTGGCACCAGTAGCACCTGTTGCGCCGGTCGCACCTGTGGCACCAGTCGCTCCTCTACAGCCCATGGGACCCGGAGGGCCTGGAGGGCCTGGAGGGCCTGGAGGACAGGGTGGAGGCGGGCACGGTGGGTATGGCGGACAAGGTGGATAGGGTGGCCTGGGGGGGCACGGCATTACGGGTTGTATATCAGGCACCGGGCAGGGAGGCGGGTAGCCGATCTGACGGCCTTGGCCGTAGCCTCCCGGTCCAACACCCTGGGGTGTATAATGATAATTGGGATATCTCATATACAATCCTCATTCTTCTGCGAAATTTGGATGAAATCCATCCAATGACCACAATATGCGGACAAGAATACAAGTGTTACCACGCGTAGGAGACAGTGACCTTTATACGCGCATGGGGTTGGATGCTAAATCCTGATCGAATTGCTGTATTAAGATAAAGGAATTTGTGAAAATGGCAGGATACGGCTTTTCATGCTGGCTAGGCTGTGATATAATAATATACTTGAAGAAGCCATCGGAGGACATTTGATGCGCAGCATGACAGGATACGGCCGTAGGCAGTTGCAGGTGGAAGGCCGTGAGATGACGGTAGAAGTCAAAACGGTAAATCACCGCTTTTTGGACATCGGCTTTCGTATGCCGCGTAATTTAAGCTTTCTGGAAGAGCCGGTGCGCACGCTGCTCTCTGAGACCTTAAAGCGCGGCCATGCCGATGTTTTTTTAAGCTATCGCAACAACAGGGAAGATGCCAGAGAGGTCGCGGTTGACGAGCCGCTTTTGCTTTTGTACAGTCAGGTACTGGAGCGAATGGAGACTTTGGCAAAAGCTCCAAATGATATCGCTCTATCCCATTATATGACGCTGCCCGATATCCTGCGCGTCACAGAACGGGAAGAAGACAGAGAGGCCGTAACATCACTTCTTCGGCAAACAATTAGCTTGGTCCTTTTGGATGTGGTGGCCATGCGGGAAAAGGAAGGCCAAGCCCTAGGCGCTGATCTGGATTTCCATTTGGGTCAGCTGGAGCAACTGGCGGCGAAGATATCTGAAAAGGCCCCCCATGTAGCACAGCTATACAGGGAGAGGCTGGAGCAGCGGCTTAACGAGGTATCCATCACGCCGGTCGAGCCACAGCGCTTAGCACAGGAGGTTGCCTTATTCGCGGACCGATGTGCCATTGATGAAGAGCTTTCCAGGTTATCCTCACATATCGCTCAAATGCGCAGTTGCATACAAAATGACGGTGAGGCAGGGCGTAAGCTGGATTTCCTTGTACAAGAATTGAACAGGGAAGTAAACACCATCGGTTCCAAGGCCTCCGATGTGGAGATTACTGGGTGGGTGGTCGCGGCGAAGTGTGAAATTGAAAAATTGCGGGAGCAGGTTCAAAATATCGAGTGACGGGCACTGGCTCGGAAATGAGGGGCAGCATGGGGCCAAAGTTAATTAACATCGGGTTTGGGAACATGGTTTCCGCATCAAGGCTCATTGCTATCATCAGCCCTGAATCCGCGCCTGTCAAACGCCTGATACAGGATGCAAGAGAAAGCGGCAAGCTGATTGACGCGACGTACGGTAGACGTACAAGGGCAGTTATTGTCATGGATAGCGAGCATCTGGTGCTTTCTCCTGTGCAGCCTGAAACGGTAGCCCACCGCCTGAATGCGCGGGAGACATCGCCGGTTGAGGATGAAGGAGAGGAATAGAGGAATGCAGTTACTGAGGAAAGGCATGCTTCTGGTGATTTCGGGTCCTTCTGGAACAGGCAAGGGAACGCTTGCACAGAGGCTTTTGAAAGAAGATCCCAGCTTCCGATTTTCGGTAAGCGCTACCACGCGAGCCAGGCGGACCAATGAGATAGAAGGGGTCCATTACCATTTTATTACTGATGAGCAGTTTGATAAGCTGCTCGCAGAGGATGCTTTTCTGGAGCATGCCATTGTACACGGCAATCGGTATGGAACACTAAAGTCACAGGTGTATCAAAGCATGGAGCGCGGCGAAAACATCCTGCTGGATATTGATCCGCAAGGTGCACGCAAGGTCATGGAAAAGGAAAAAGATTGCGTAACCGTGTTTATATTGCCGCCCAGCTACAAAGCGTTGGAAGTCCGTCTGCACACGAGGAATACGGACGATCCTAAGGAAATCAAGCGACGCCTTGGTAATGCCCGCGGCGAGATTGAACAGCTTAACCGCTATCAGTACGCTGTGGTGAATGATGTGCTGGACCTGGCATATGATCAGCTTTATAGTATCGTTACTGCCGAAAAGCAAAGAACGATCCGGTTTTTCCCGACTGTAAAGGAAGAATAGGAATATAAGGAGGACGAGGGACTATGTCTATTGTAGAACCTACCATCGTTGAATTGGGTGACAAAGCAGATTGCCGTTATACTTTGGTGGTGGAAGCATCCAAGCGTGCACGTCAATTAGTAGCTGGTGGGCAGCCTTTACTGGACCGTAAGGACATGAAACCGTTGAAGCTGGCTGTAGAGGAAATCAATCGTGGACTGATTGGTTATGTACGCAATTCAGAAGATGAGGCTTGATGTATGATACTGGCAGGGAAGGATATTGTTTTAGGCGTTACTGGCGGCATTGCCGCCTACAAGGCGGTGGAAGTGGCATCGCGCCTGCGCAAACTTGGTGCGCAGGTATATGTTATCATGACCAAGCATGCCTGCGAATTTGTAACGCCCCTAACTTTTGAAACGATATCCAACCACCCTGTAGTTACAGATACCTTCGCCCGCCCGGAGACATGGGAAGTAGAGCATATTGCCCTGGCGAAACGGGCCGCACTGTTTTGCATTGCACCGGCAACAGCCAATATTTTGGCGAAGATGGCTCATGGAATAGCGGATGATATGCTCTCCACTACAGTACTTGCAACCCGTGCGCCTATTCTCGTAGCACCGGCGATGAATACGAATATGTGGGAAGCGGACGTTACCCGTGAGAACATGCAGGTGCTTGAAAAGCGCGGGGTTTTAACCGTCGGTCCCGATGATGGCTTTCTGGCGGAAGGTACCAGCGGCGTTGGCCGTATGTCCGATCCTCAAGAAATTGTTGATGCCATCGTGCGTATGCTCTCGCAAAAGCAAGACATGGTTGGCTTGAAAGTGCTGGTTACAGCCGGCCCTACCAGGGAACGGATTGACCCTGTACGGTATATTACCAATGATTCCTCCGGAAAAATGGGCTATGCCATTGCCCAGCGGGCAGCAGCCAGGGGAGCGGAAGTAACGCTGGTGTCTGGTCCGGTGGCAATCTCTGAACCTGCTGGTGTTAAGATGGTTCCTGTAGTCAGCACTGAAGATTTGTACGACACGGTGGTAGCGCATTGCGTAGTGCAGGATGTGATCATTCAGGCAGCCGCGCCGGCTGATTATAGACCGCTTCACGCAAGCAGTCAAAAGATCAAAAAGCAATCTGGAGAAGGGTTAACACTATCTCTGATTGAAACCCCTGACGTTGCCCAAGCGGTTGGTAAAGTGAAAAGGCTAGGTCAAATTTTGGTGGGGTTTGCGGCGGAAACAGAGAACCTTTTTGAAAACGCAAACAGAAAGCTAGATAAGAAGAATCTTGACATGATTGTCGCTAATGATGTAACAAAACCTGGAGCCGGCTTCCATGTAGATACAAACATTGCCGCCTTGATAACGAAGGATGGCATAACACAGCGGCCATTACAGAGCAAAATTGCGCTGGCAGATGACATACTGGATGCCGTACTCACATTAAGAGGCAAGTGAACAAGTGAGAATCTCAGCCGCTGGTAGGCGGCTCTTTTTTTAGCAAAAAGCAGCCCGACCGGAGTTATTCCGATCGGGCTGCAAGTGCCAATTGGGCTCGTTATTGCTTATTTTCCAAGGATACGTTTGACAGTGGTAATAGTATTTGCAGCGGTAAAACCATAGGTTTCAAAGAGCTTGCCAGCGGGCGCGGAAGCACCATAATGGTCAATACAGATGGCTTCGCCATCCAGGCCGATATACTTAAACCAAGGCATGGATGTGCCGGCCTCCATGGCAACACGGGCGCGTACGGCTATGGGCAAAACGCATTGTCTATACCCGGCAGGCTGGCTGTCGAACAGTTCCATACAGGGCATGGACACAACACTTACGTCAATGCCATCATCCCAAAGTTGCTTCTGAGCTGTGATCAGGGGCGCCACTTCGCTGCCGCTGCCCAAAAGGATAGCGTCTGGAGTTTCTTTCTTGGCTGCAGAGAGTACATAACCACCTTTAAAGGCCATTTCACCGCTGCCGTTTTGCAGGGGCAGGTCTTGCCTAGTCAGTACAAGGCAAGTAGGCAGACCGCTTGTGAGAGCCGTAATCCAACCAGCAGCTGTTTCGGGGCCGTCAGCGGGGCGGAATACAAGAAGATCGGGTATGGCGCGCAGCCCGGCCAAGTGTTCAATGGGCTGGTGTGTGGGGCCATCCTCGCCGACGCCGATGGAGTCATGTGTCAGAACGTAGGTAACGGGTGCCTTCATGATGGCGGAAAGGCGCATGGCATTTTTCATATAATCGCTGAACACAAAGAATGTGGCACAATAAACCCTCAGCCCCCCGTGGATAGCAAGGCCATTAGAAATGGCGGCCATGGCATGCTCGCGGACACCAAAATGCAGGTTGCGGCCTGAGCGGTTTTCGGCGCTGTAATCTCCGCCGTCCTTGATCAGCGTTTTAGTGGAAGGAGCAAGGTCGGCTGAACCGCCCACCAGGTTGGGAATGCGCTTGGCCAGGCGGTTGATCATTTCAAAAGATGTATTGCGCGTGGCCATCTTTTCGGGGAACTGCCACAGATCATCGCCGGAAAGAGCACCTTCGGGCAGCTTGCTATCGAACCATACATGCCATTGGGCGGCCAGTTCGGGATAGGCCTTTGTATACTCGGCAAACTGTTTGTTCCATTCTGCTTCTGCTTTTACACCTTTTTCAATGATACTGTTTAGGTGATCATACACCTCAGGCAACACGAAGAAGGAATCTTCCGGCATACCAAGGGCAACCTTGGAGGCCTGTACGTTCTCTGCGCCTAAGGGCTCGCCGTGGGCGCTGGCTTTGCCGGCCTTGGGGGAACCGAAGCCGATGGTGGTAGGCACTACGATGAGAGAGGGACGATCGTCAGATTTAGCGGCATGGATGGCATCGCTGATTTGTATAACGTCATTGCCATCCTTGACGTGCTGCACATGCCAGCCATAGGCCTCAAAGCGGGCGCCGACATTTTCTGTCATGGCGATATCCGTGTTGCCTTCAATAGAAATTTCATTGTCATCATATAAAAGTATCAATTTGCCAAGTTTAAGCGTGGCGGCCAGAGAAGCTGCCTCTCCTGAGATTCCTTCCATCATGCAACCGTCGCCGCAGAAACAATAGGTATAGTGATCGACAACGTTGAAGCCTGGTTTGTTGAATTTGGCTGCAAGCATGGTTTCCGCCATGGCAAAGCCTACCGCGTTGGCAATGCCCTGGCCCAAAGGTCCGGTGGTTGTTTCAACACCAGCAGTATGTCCAAATTCCGGATGGCCAGGGGTTTTGCTGCCCCATTGACGGAAGGACTTCAACTCATCCATAGATAAGCCATAGCCGAACATGTGCAATAGCGTGTATAAAAGGGCGCTGGCATGGCCAGCGGAGAGAACAAAGCGGTCCCTGTCCTTCCAGACGGGGTTTGCAGGATTATGGCGCATTGCTTCCGCCCAGACGGCATATGCCATTGGTGCCATGCCCATGGGTGCCCCGGGATGGCCGCTGTTTGCCTTTTGCACGGTATCGGCTGCCAGTACGCGAATAGTGTTGATCGTTTTTTCCGTGATGTTCATGACCGCAAAACCTCCAGTATTTTTTAGGATAGGGTGGAGAGCTTTTCTTGAATGGGTGATGCATCAATGCCTGGTGCGTCTGCTATAACGTTTAACAACGATTCAAGCATATATTTCATGCCGCCTGGCACGTCGCTTTCCACATTTAGGGGAAGTACAGGATCGTGCACCGACAGACGCAAAAGGAACCAACCATTTTGGAAACCATCGCTAAGGTCGAAATTGATGCGGACACCCTCCCGGCTATCCGGAGCGATGTGCCAGCCTTCAGCATCGGAGGCATAATCCAGCACCTGCTGAATAGCTGCTTTACCCGCAGTCTTGAAGTCAGGCGCAGTGATCCTCAAACGAATTTCGGCATTTTCTACCGGCTCACGCAGTTCTGCGATTAAACTGCCCAGCGTCTTGCCTTCCTGCTTACGGCGCATAGCCTCTACAATTAACAGGGTTACAAGGTACATGCCATCATCTAGAAAGTGATTTTCACGGAAAGCCGCGTGGCCGCTTGTTTCGATGGCCAACGGGCAATTGATACCACTTTCATTTAATCGAATGGCTTCGTCGATCACATTGCGGTAACCGCGTTTATATCGGTAATGCTCGCCGCCCCACTCGGTAATGAACTGGGCCAAGCCGGAGGAAGTGACAGAATCGGTCACGATGGTCAACCCAGGCGAATTACCAAGCAGTATGGCTGAGATTAGTGCAATCAGCCTGTTGCGGTTAATTTCACGGCCTGTATCATCCACAATGGCTGCCCGGTCGCAATCGGCATCAAAAATGACACCAAGGTCCGCCTTTACGCGTTTTACTGCTGCGGAGATGGAAGCCATGGCTTCTTCGTTTTCTGGGTTGGGCACATGGTTGGGGAACATGCCGTCTGGCTCTAAAAACTGGCTGCCATCTACCCAGGCCCCCAAGCTTTGCAAAAGCTCCGCATAAAAGCCGCCTGCGCCATTGCCAGCGTCTACTACTACATGCAGTCCCAGAAGCGGCCGGGCAATATCCACCTGAAGCCCCTTTTTAATGCGATCGGCCAGCAGTTTGGAATAGGCGGGCAGAAAGGGCTTTTGTACAATGCTGCCTGTGCCAGACTGGTCCTCATACGAAAAAGATGAAGCATCTGTGAGCAAAAGGGAAATATCTTCGCCGCTCAAGCCGCCCTTATTTTCAAAGAATTTTAAGCCATTCAGTTGATAGGGATGATGGCTTGCAGTGACCATGATCGCGCCATCAACGCAATACCCATTGGTCAATGTGCTCATGTACATAGCGGGAGTAGTGCACATGCCAAAGTCCAACACGTTGGCACCGGCCTTCGCCATCCCCTCTGCTACAGCGAGAAGGAGCTCAGGTCCGGAGATTCTGGAATCACGCCCGATAGATACGGTTAAGTCTTGCGCTGTCTTTCCTATATGCCGGGAAAGCAGGCGTACAAAAGCGCTGCCAAGCGCCCGCGCAACGGCAGGGGTTAATGTAGCAGCACTACCTACGGCTACACCGCGGATATCGCTGCCGCTCTTCAAAGCCATCCAGTCCATACATACCTCCTTAATGCAGCGGAGAGTCACATCTGTTCGGGAATATTGGAGACTTCCTCCATTAGGCTGCGCAGCGCCTTGTATAGGGGAATCATGGCTTGATAATCCTCCGCCACCCTGCGGACGATGTCGGGGGAATAGATCCAGGGAAGCTGTGTTTGAGACTGATGAATGTACAACTCTTTAGTGGTGTACCAAGGCTTAAGCTCCAGCGGTATTTGCTCGGGTACAGCCATACGTTTGAAGCTTTCTCCACCCATTACAAGCCCACGGTCCTTCAAATTGCAGCTCTCCAGAACATTTTGAAAAGCAGCTGGATTGGCGGAAAGCCTGCGGCGCAAAAGGTCCAATACAGGCCGGTTTTCACCCCAGAAACCCATGCCCCAGCCAGTCGTTTCGGGGGAGACCTCAAACCAAAACATCAGGCTGCCATCTCTAGGCTCGGCTGCCCTTCGGAACAAAAGCCATAAATGGTCGCGAAAGGGAGATTTATCCTTTGTGAAGCGTACATCGCGACGGATGCGTGCCAGGCATTTAGCCGGGCGAACCTCCATTGATTCATCTATAACGCGCATATGAGGCGCAATTTCTGCGATAAAGGTATAAAAGGGCACTTGCACATCTTTCAAATACTCCTCTTTATGGGTTTCAAAAAAGGAGACATTGTTATTGAAACGCAAGCTTAGAAAGAACTGGATGGTTGCTTCCGGAAAGCCCGTAAACATACTGCACCTCCAAATTTCTGCCTGTATGATTATACCCGGAAAATCCATTGGAAGCAACTGCATGTCCGAAAAAAACAAACCAATTTAAGCTGCATGATAATGATAGATAAGAAAAAACCGCCTTAGGCGGCGGCTTTTTAATGTTAGATGTCATGAATCAAGCGTCTTGTCATTGCCCTCGGCTCTTGCGGTGCGGCGGCGGCGGGCGAAACTGGCTGCGGATAATGTTTGCTCATCCTCCGCAGCCGGCTTTGCGGTGCGAGGGAGGCGGTAATGACCTGTACCGCCGGAAAGAATAGCCGCTTCCTCTTCGGAGAGTTCACGGTAGTCTTTTTCGGCATGTGGTGAGTCGTCATCTTCCTGATTGTCATCAGAGGTATCGCTGCCATCCTGCGTGTGATCGCCGCGTACGTATTTCATATGCGGCAATTCGTCAGCTTCATCAGAGAAAACAAGGTCTGCCTGTGATCCATCCTGATCCTCGCCATCTTCACTGTATTCGGCTGCATCAGAATCGTCATATTCGCTTGGCGATGTATAATCCCTTCGTGTACCGCGTTCCAAATGATCCAACGCAGTATTCGATTGACGCTTTGCAGCCAGCCGCTTGGCAAACGCTATAGCGATCAACAAGATTGCCCCTGCTATCAGCACAAGAAAAAGCGCAAGCAGGATTGTGGCGATGCTCTTTGCAGTGGCAAAGGCAGGCGGCAACCCGGCTTTTGTGGGTAGCGCTTCCGTTACAAGCGGAGCGGGGGTGCGCTGGGGTACAGTGGTCGGCTCTGCCGTGGGCACAGAAAACGAGATGGCGATAGGATTGCTCTCAAAAGAAACTTTATTTTTTAAAAGGTCTTCACATGTGGCTGTAAACTTAAAGGTTCCAGCCATGGAAATACTTGTATCCCGCTGGAGTTTCTTGGTTTCGCCAGCCTTAATGGTGGGGAAGGTATACAGCAGGTTGCTGCCGTGACGCAGTTCCACCTTTGTTGCGTCTGTTTCACTGGTGTTTGTGACGGAAACCTCAAAACGAACTTGAGCAGGTTGAGTGTAAACTTCCAGCTTGTCAGCAGATGCATTAACAGTTAGCTCAAGCTTTTTATTGGGGTCTACTGCGCTGACTGGCACCTTGTCGGTAGTAATGTTTACTTCTGAGCCGGTGTTATCGGTAGCTTGCACAGAGAAAGCATACTCAGCACTAGCCATCAGCGTAACTTCTTTTTCAATGGTCTTTGTTTCGCCAGCAGCCAGTTCCAGATTGGATTCGATCTCGCCTAGCACAGCGTCTGCTATCTTGACATTGCTATAGCTGATGGTACCTTGATTTTTCAGTGTTAATGTCAGCTTTACCTTCTCACCGATATTTACACCGGCAGCACTGGCTTCTAGCTTGGCAGAAAGATTGGCCTCGCCCAAGCTGATGGTTTGCGCTTCAATCGTCTTCTTCAGGGTCTCGTTGGAGCCGCTGGCTTTATAGGTGATGGTGGCACTGCTGGTCAGGTTTTTACTGCCCATGGTCACTTCAAAATTGATCTTTTCGCTGGCATTGGCAGCAAGTGATTTGATAGTGGCTTTTTTACTTGAAATGCTCTTGTTTTCAGTCAGCGTGATGTTTGTCAGTGCAACATTTCCGGTATTGCTTAACTCATAGGTGATGGTCACCTTTTGATCCTTGCGGGCCATTTGCGCGGAAAAAGTGCGCTTTATCTCCAAACCGGGAACAGCGCCATTATAAATGATTGCCTTATTAAAGTACTTATTTTTTACGACAAGATCGCTTCCGTCTTCATTTGGGACGGGATACTTGACCATAAAGGTGATTTTGCCGGCTTCCAACTGCTTTTGGGTAACACGCCATGTACCCGTCCAGGTTCGAAAGACACCGATATCCAGTGTTACGGCACCGCCGTCACCAAAATCGGTAACAGCTTTTCCATCTGGGTAATACAAATAGACCGACCCCGGTATTCTGTCATCGCCTACATTGCTGACTTTGATGGATACCGTCACATCGCCAGGTTCTGTGAACTCGTTTTTGGATAGATCCATGCTTACTTTAATGGGGTCATCTGCCTTTGCCATGCCAAGGATGCCCACCAGCAAGGTGCATAGCAGAATCAGCAAAAATAGCTTTTGCCTCATGTACATCATCGGGCGTTTGGGAACACCCATCCTCCCCTCACTCGCACACAAGTGGTGCGCAATGGTGAAACACAAATAGTATGCCACAAACATACAAGGATATACAGATCAACCATCGTATACTTATACTATCGCTGATATTGTAGAACATCCCTGAGCATGTGTCAAGCAAAGCGGCCTGTCAAGCAGCGTAATTTGGTTCTGTTTTCCTGAAAAGCATGAAAAATAGCGAATTTTGTAACAAGAATTGGCACGGGCATGGCATATTCCGCTTATGGAACCAAGTTGACAATATCCGCTTTTTCATTTAGATCAACAAATTGGGCGGGCACTTCACCTACAATTATGCTTTCGGCAATTGGTACCGTACTGACCAATTCAACTTGTTTTGCACCGGTTGGAATAATCAAGCGGACTGTCGTTTTGGTAGACAAAAGAATTTTGTGCCTTGTTTGATTGATACCTGCGGATTCAAACTCTGTTACGAATTGTGTAGATACGGCACCAACAGGCAGTATCTTGACAGGTATGCCCGGTCCGCTGCCGGCAAGAAAGTGTATTCCAAAGGCAGCACCCAGTGGAATAAGAATCACTTGGTTTTTCGTTTCTTGCAGTTTTTCCTGAGCCTGCAGTGCTGTGCGTGTAGCTAGGTCATTCATGCGCACCGTATTGGCCTGTATCATGGTAACTTGTCTTTTGTCATTCATATGTACCATGATGAGATCGTCATAAGTGATGCCAGAATGCATAATGTCGGCCACGGCGGAGTTAATGACCTTTACTGCCAGAGAATAGGCGTCGGCGTATGCCATATCCAGTATCACCTGAGAAAGATTGTTTTCCAGTACCAAGAAAGCTGCGGTCAAAAGTAAAAGAATGATGACCGTCCAGCGCAGAAGCTTTCGTGAGAGACGTTTTTTTCTTTGCGGCAATGCAACCATTTTCATTCCTCCCTCGTTTTATGAATATGCGAAAGCATGAGGCTATACCCGTTTTGTGGGAAACTTTGAATTGCTTTTGCGCCTGTGGTATAATACGGGCATGTCCTGAAAATGACGATGACGATTCTTGGCGTAATGCCGTTTGGAGGCTTGGCTTTGTATCAACCACCTTATGCAAATGATCCTAAGAAAGCAAAGCGGGCGGGTGAATATCCCAATGCACAGCCCAATGATATGCAGGCTGTAGATGCACAGTACACGGATGAGCAATATGATGCTTATCCGGCAGGCGATGTGAATTATGACTATGTGGATCAGCAGGATAACTGGCAGGCAGGGGAATATGACACCCAGTATGTGCAGCAGGAGGAGGTAAGCGAAGATTGGCAAGACGAGCTTCCGTCTGAAAAGACCTATCGTCATACCATTTTTAAGCCCAAGGTCCGCAAGCCAAGCTTTATCTTATCGATGCTGGTCAACGCCGTACGCATATTCGCGTTGATCGCCGTTTTGGCCGGCTTGGCAGGACTTGGTGCAGTGGTGGGTATCGCCAAGGCATATGTGGAGACAGCACCGACGCTGAATTTGGCACTTTTGGATGCTCAGGATCAGACATCTTTTATTTACGATGCCGAGGGTAATTTGATTACCGATTATAAGGGCACGGAAAACCGCGTCATGGTCTCTATTAATCAAATGCCAACCCATTTGCAAAACGCTTTTATCGCCGTGGAGGATGCCCGATTCTTTACCCATAACGGCGTAGATATTAAGCGTATTGTTGGCGCGTTTGTCGCTAATCTGACCTCTGGCAGCAACCAGGGAGGATCGACGATTACGCAGCAATTGATTAAAAATACGGTTTTGAGTGATGAGTTAAGCTATAAACGAAAAATTCAGGAAGCTTACCTGGCTATGCAGTTGGAAGCGCGCTACAGTAAGCAGCAGATATTGGAAAGCTATTTGAATACCATTTACCTTGGCGAAAACTATTATGGTGTGCAAGTGGCCGCTGAGGGCTATTTCGGTAAGGAACTTGGCGAACTGACGCTGCGGGAATGTGCCATGCTGGCGGGTGTAAACAATAGTCCATACTACTATAATCCCCGCCGGAACTTCTTTGTACGGTCTGCCGAAGGCGTCGATTATCCTGCCATTACAAACAATCGTACCAATTATGTGCTGCGGTGTATGTATGAGAATCAATTCATTACCCATGAGCAGTATACCGAAGCATTAAAGACGGAGACGGCGGTAGTTCTAAAGACCTCTCCCTCAGACGGCGCCGGCATGTACAAATATGCTCACTATGTGGAATACGCCGTCAGGGATGTGGTGAATAAGTTCCTGCAAATGGAAGGTTTGCCGGATACGAGTGAAAACCGTTACGCCATGGAGAACAAGCTGCGCACCGGCGGCTATCATGTCAAGCTGGCCATTGATACGCAGATTCAGGAGATTGTGGAGGATACGCTGGAAACATGGAAGAACTACCCCAGCCTGCGTAACCCCAGCGACAAGATTTACAGGGCGCGCAACGCTGACGGAACCTATTCTGAAATCATTCAGCCCCAGGCGGCGGCTGTGGTCATGGACTATAGGACCGGTGAGTTGAAGGCCATTGTCGGCGGCCGCAACAGGCCTACACAGCGCAAGACTTTAAACCGGGCCACCGATAACGAAATGCCGGTTGGTTCTGCCATCAAGCCATTGGCAGTATATGCACCGGCTATAGAAGGCGGGGCATCACCTGCTACGGTAGTGTATAATATGCCTTTGCCTATTGTCGGCTATAAAAATGAAAAGAATCAGGATGCCTGGCCAGAAAATTATGGCGGCGGGGGATATAAAGGTCCGCAGACATTGCGGGCGGCTATGAGAAACAGCTATAACGTATCCGCGGCACAAACGCTGATGACCATGGTGGGTGTAGACCGGGCTGTGGATTATCTTCAGAAAATGGGTGTTGATCGGGATCATATCAACGCAACGCCCTTTGGTGTGGCACTGGGTTCCAGCGGTATATCTCCGCTGGAGATGACCGTGGCTTATGGTGTGCTGGGCAACGGCGGTTTGTATCAGGAGCCGATATCCTTTCTGGGCATATCCGACAGCAATGGCAAGGTGATTTATGACAGTCATGCCAACCAGCAACGCCGGCAGGTGTTCAAGGCATCTACGGCCTGGCTTACGGTGGATATGATGAAGGATGTTGTATCCGGCGGTACTGGTACAGGCGCCAAAATTAGTGGACAGACGGTTGCTGGAAAAACAGGCACGAACTCTGATCAAAAGGGCATTGGTTTTGGCGGCATGACAGGCTGGTATGTTAGCTATGTATGGATAGGACATGACAATTACAAGGCGCTATCCTCCAAGTCAACGGGCAGCAATTCGGCCACGCCGCTTTGGAAGGCCTATATGAGCAAAATCCATACGGCCAAGAATCTGCCCAACCGTGACATACTGGAAGGCGACCCTTCCCAATTTGGCCTGGTAAAAGTAACTACTTGCGGGGTAAGCGGCCAGTTGGCGACCAGCGCCTGCAGAAACGACCAAATGGGTTATGGCACTGTGACAGATTACTGGGCCACGGGAACCAAACCATTGACGGAATGTCAGATGCACAAGGTAATGACTGTTTGTACTGAAAGTGGTAAGCTTACCAATGAGTATTGCCCGAATGTTGTAAGGGCAAACAAGGGCGTTATCGTGATACCGAAAGGTCATCCGCTGTATGGTTTTATCGGCAGCAAGTATAACTCCACATTGGAGAAATATCTTGGCGAATTCGCTACGCTACGCTATTCCAATGATGCAAACGCAAATGCGGCATTGAACAGCTCCATAACTTGCGACATTCATGGTCCGGGTACCAACAACGACAACTATTTTGTTGATAACACACTGGTACCCGACGCAAACCGCCTTTTGGGCCAGGCGCAGGATGTACTGAACAACATGACGCAAGGGACAGATGCTTACAGCAACCTACAAAACGCCATCAGCAGCCTGCAGGGAATTCTGAACCAAGGAAGCCCATCTGCCTCCAGCCTGACGCAGGCAATGGGTTATCTGACACAGGCCATGGCGGGGGCTCAATAGATCAAAGCCAAGCAAAGCCGCTTCCATGCTATGCGAGGAAGCGGCTTTGCTTCACTTTTGAAATGGTTTATCCCTTTGCCCTTGGTTTAAAGAGCATAGCCGCCAGTGCGCCAAACAGAACTGCGGCTGTGATGCCGCCTGAGGTGGCGCTAAGTCCGCCTGTAAAGACGCCTATCAGCCCTACTTCTTGCACGGCATGTATGACTCCCTGGCTCAGTGCATGACCAAAGCCGGTGAGTGGTACGGTAGCCCCTGCGCCTGCGAAGTCTACCAGATAACCGTAGACGCCGACAGCACTTAAAATTACCCCGGCAACAATATAACCGACCAGAATCCGCGCAGGTGTGGCATTGGTCTTTAAGACCAGCAGTTCGCCAATGGCGCACAGCACGCCGCCCACCAGAAAAGCTTTTAGATACATGAGCATGCACTATTCCTCCTTATGCCAGAGCTGATTCGATGGCGACGGCATGCGCCACGCCAGGTATACTTTCGCCCTGTTGGTTGCTGGTGGGACTAAGAAGCGCACCTGTGGCCATAAATAAGATGCGCTTGAATTCTCCGGTAGCCAGCTTGTTTAGCAAAAGCGTATTGAGCACACTAGCCGCGCAGCCGCAGCCGCTGCCGCCGGAGTGCACATCCTGGTTCGCATCATATATTTGCAATCCGCAGTCCATATAATGATCAAAATCCAACGGGATGCCCTTTTTGTCCATCAGTTCCAGCAGTGCGTCGTGGCCAACGCGGCCAAGATCACCGGAAACCACCCGGTCATAGTCTGCGGCGCTGCGACCCGTATCTTGAAAATGGGCGGCAAGGGTGGCAGCCGCTGCCGGTGCCATGGCGGCACCCATATTATTGGCATCGGTGATACCCATATCCACCAGCCGGCCAATGGTCACATGCGTCACATGGGCAATGGGCTTGAGTTTTGGGTCGCAGGATACCAGTGTTGCGCCAGCACCCGTAACAGTCCATTGAGCGGTAGGACAGCGTTGGCTTCCGTATTCCAAGGGGAAGCGGTACTGTCTCTCCGCTGTACAGAAATGGCTGCTGGCGCCGCAGATGATGGATGTGGCAAAACCGCCATCCACAAGCATAGATCCTAAGGAAAGGCTTTCTGACATGGTAGAGCAGGCACCATATAATCCCAAAAAGGGAATGCCTAGTTCTCTGGCCGCCATGGAGGATGCCATGATTTGATTTAGAAGGTCACCTCCCAGCAGATAATGAACATTTTTCTCCACTACGCCAGCCTTTTGAAGGCAAGTCTTTACGGCTGAAAAGAAGAAGTGGCTCTCTGCCTTTTCCCAGCTTTCTTCGCCATACGTATCGTCTGGTACAATCTGGTCAAAAAGGCTGCCCAAGGGCCCTTCGCCCTCTTTTTTGCCGGCAAATGCTGCACCGGTTATAATACCAGGACGGGAAGGAAGTTGTACAGTTTGTGCGCCGAGTCGTTTTTGCATGCTTTGCGCTCCTTTACCACTTAAAAATGGTGTACAATATGCCTACGATGACCGAAGCACTTATGCCGTACACCAAGACCGGACCTGCAATTGTAAATAGTCTCGCGCCAAGACCCAGCACCATTCCCTCCCGCCGGAATTCCATGGCGGGTGAAACCATAGCGTTGGCGAAGCCGGTAATGGGCACAAGCGTACCTGCACCGCCAAATTTCGCAATATTGTCAAACAAGCCGATGCCTGTAAACAGCGCCGTCAGGAAGACAAGTACAATGCTGGAAAAAGTGGCGGCGGTAGAGGCTTTCATATTTAAATAGGTGACTCCAATATCGATTAATCCCTGACCGAGTGTGCAGATCAATCCTCCTACCAAAAAGGCTCGGAGTATACCTTGGCCTAACTGTGACTTGGGTGAAAGACGGGAGATAAGATCACGGTACGCATCCTGCTTTTGCTTTTGCCGAAGGGTGATTGGCTTTTGCTTGTCAAACATGGTTTTACTCCTTTTCTATCTGTGTTTTAGGCCGGGCGTTTAATGTTTGGGGCATAGGCCGCATGCGTATTTCTCTGTCGCCTGCCCTTGGCACAGTCTCCAATGTGTACGGAACGAGGGTGTTTCGCGTTTTTTCCATGAAAAAGCACCTGCTTTCATTGCCTCATTTATGCGGATGCATGACCGCAGGCTTTAGTATGCGCTATGTGCTAATTGCTCATGTAATGACAGCAATTTCAAAGCTGCCAAAATAAAAAAAGGAACCATGTTTCTGCAACGTAAGGCATGCCACCTTATATTGCGATTCATGGTTCCGTTTAAGTTTCCGTTGTGTTTTACCTTTGCTTATGCAGATATCGACTGCTGGAACTGGGCGTTATACAGCTGTGCGTAAAAACCGTTCCTTTCCAGCAATTCCTCATGATTTCCCTGTTCCACAATGTCACCATCCTGCATGACGAGGATCAGGTCGGCATCGCGAATGGTGGATAAGCGGTGAGCAATTACGAAACTGGTTCGACCATGCATCAGATTATCCATGGCCTTTTGGATACGCAGCTCTGTTCGGGTATCCACGGAGCTTGTGGCTTCATCAAGGATGAGTATCTGCGGGTCGGCCAGAATCGCTCTTGCGATGGTCAGCAGCTGTTTCTGGCCCTGTGAAATATTGTTTGCTTCTTCATTGATAACCATATCGTAACCATCGGGCAGCGTTTGAATAAAGTGATGAGCGTGGGCCGAACGGGCGGCAGCCTCCACCTCTTCCTGCGTAGCATTCAAGCGGCCATAACGGATATTGTCGAGTATGCTGCCGTTAAAGAGCCAAGTGTCTTGCAATACCATGCCGAACATGCTGCGCAGGTCATTACGGTCAAAGCTGCGGATATCATGACCATCAATAAGGATTCTGCCACCAGACACGTCATAAAAGCGCATCAGCAGCTTGACCATGGTGGTTTTGCCTGCCCCGGTGGGACCAACGATGGCAACTTTTTGGCCTGGCTTAATCACAGCGCAGAAATCGCGAATGATGGTCTTATCTTCTTGATATCCAAACCGAACATGGTCAAAGGTTACCTGGCCGCTGAGATTCTGCGTGGAAGCCGGGTTTTCTATTGTCTGTTCTTCCTCCGACAGTTCCAGAAATTCGAATACGCGCTCGGCGGCCGCTGCGGTAGATTGCAGCATGGTGGTGACCTGCGCAATCTGGGAAAGCGGTTGATTGAACATGCGGACATACTGGATAAACGACTGTATGTCACCGACTGTAATGATGCCGCGGACAGCCAGCGTTCCGCCTAGGATGGCGACCATTACATAGCCCAGGTTACCAATGAAGATCATAATGGGCATCATCAGCCCCGATAGGAACTGAGATTTCCATGCGGAGGCATACAGCTCCTGATTGTTTTTTTCAAATGCATCCAACGCTCTTTTTTCGCCGTTGAATGCTTTTACAATCAATTGACCTGAATAGATTTCTTCTACTTGCCCGTTGACATGGCCCAGGTATTGCTGCTGCCTTGTAAAGTGCTTTTGGGATTTCTTCACCACGAATTGCATCAAAAACGCGGATAGTGGAACGATCAAAAGCGCTGCCAGCGTCATCTGCCACGAAATGGAGAGCATCATGATGAGCACACCGATAGCAATGGTAATCGAGGATATTACCTGTGAAAGGCTTTGGTTCAAGCTCTGTGTCAGGGTATCTACATCGTTGGTGATGCGGGATAAAACCTCGCCGTGGGTTACGCTGTCAAAATGGCTCATGGGAAGCCGGTGAATTTTTGTGGACAACTCTTTGCGAAACTGATAGCTCAGTTTTTGCGATACGCCAGCCATTACATAGCCTTGTAGTATGCCAAAGACAGAGCTAAGTAGGTACAGCGCCAGCAAGCCAATAAGCAAAGTAGCTACAGCAGGAAAGTCAATGCCTGCTCCACCTTGAAATCCACTGACAAGGCCGGTGAATATCTTATCCACAATGTGACCCATCTGCTTTGGGCCAATAATGGAGAAAATGGCACTGGCAACAGCCAGCAAAATGACGGAGAGGGTTGCCACACGGTAGTCTGCCAAACGGCCAATCAGCTTGCTCATGGTACCTTTAAAGTTTTTGGGCTTTTCTCCGCCCATCATTGGACCGCCGCCCATAGGGCCGCCGGCCATAGGTCCTCTTGGACCACGGCTGCGATTATTGTTCTGCATGTGCCAATTCCTCCTTTGACAGCTGGCTCATGGCAATCTGCCTGTAAACTTCGCAGGTACCCATCAATTGGCTGTGGCTGCCGATGCCGACAACCTTGCCCTCATCCAGCACAATGATCTGCTCAGCGTGCAAAACAGTACTGATACGCTGTGCTACAATGATCACAGTACTATTGGCCGTTTCTTGCTTAAGCGCTGTGCGCAGCGAAACGTCTGTTTTGTAATCCAGTGCGGAAAAGCTATCATCAAAAATGAAGATTTCAGGCTTTCTATACACCGCCCGGGCGATGGAAAGCCGCTGCTTTTGGCCGCCGGATACGTTGGTGCCGCCCTGAGCGATGGGATCGCTATAGCCTTCCGCTTTTTCGGCGATAAAGCCGGAGGCTTGTGCAATCTCGGCCGCTTTTTCAATATCCGCCTGCTGTGCGTCTTCCATTCCGAAGGCGATGTTTGATGCAATGGTTCCGGAGAAAAGAACGCCTTTTTGAGGAACGAATCCGATGCGCTCCCTCAAATCATGCTGGGTGACCTCACGAATGTCCTGTCCGTCCACCAGGATGCGGCCGCCGGTAACATCAAAGAATCTGGGAATCAATTGCACCAGCGTGGATTTACCGGAACCGGTACCGCCCAAGATAGCAGTTGTTTTTCCGGGCAAGGCGGTAAAATTGATGTTGCAAAGCATATCTTCTTTGGCATTTGGATAGCGGAAGGACACATTTTCAAATTGAATGACACCTTTCATGTTGGCAGTAAACGCTGCGGGAGCTTCGGGATCATTAATGGAAGGCGTACAGGAGATTACTTCGTCGATGCGCTTGGCAGACACGGATGCGCGGGGCAGCATGATAGACATGAAGGAAATCATCAGGAAGGACATGATGATTTGCATGGCATACTGGATAAAAGCCATCATGTCGCCGACTTGCATGCTACCGTCTCCGATGCTGTGTGCACCGACCCACAAAATCAAAAGAGTCACTGCGTTCATAATCAGCATCATCAGCGGCATCATGCCGGACATGATACGGGTAACAAACCGGTGGGTCTTTGTCAATATGACGTTGGCTTCGTCAAAGCGTTCCTCTTCCTTTTTCTGCGTGCCAAAGGCGCGTATAACAGGGAGACCGGTCAATATTTCCCGGGAAACGCGGTTTAACTGGTCGATGTAGGGCTGCAGCTTTTTAAACTTTGGCATGGACGTAAAGTACATGGTGCCGACCAAGGTAAGAAGAAGGCCCACCGCCAAAGCGATGATCCATGTCATGGATACATTGGTGCGCAGAACTTGCAATATACCGCCGATACCCATGATTGGCGCAAATATGACCATCCGCAAAAGGAATACCATAACTGTCTGCACCTGCTGGATATCGTTTGTTGAGCGGGTGATAAGGGAGGCTGTGGAAAAATTATCCATTTCCTTTTGCGAAAAGGAGACAACCTTTGAAAATACATGGCTGCGCAAGTCACGGCCGAGTGTGGCCGACACGCGGGATCCAAGGTAGCCAACGCCAACGGATGCAGCCATTGCTGCCAGGGCTACGCCCAACATTTTCAGGCCGGCCAGCAGAATGTAATTGGTCTGCATAGATTCAGCATTTAAACCTATTGCCTTGTATTCTTCCTGTACAAAATAGATGGACAATTGGGATAGTGTGGTCTGGGGAACGGCGGACATTTGCTGGTATATGCCCTTTAGAATCTCATCCCGCATGAGGTCTGGTAGAAGCGTTATTGAGGCTGCCATTGGCGGCGCTTTGGGCAGCATGCTGCCCATGCTGGATTCGGAAAGTGCTTCCGGCATTTTTCCATCCACTACCATACGGATCAAATACGCCTGGGAAAAGATCTTGTTAAGAGAAGATCGGATATCCTCATTAACATTTTTGATTTCGTATAGTGCTTCCGACGAATGCAAAGTATATTTTCCAACGGCATCCGAATCCAACTTTTCATAATTGGGAAGAACCTGATCCTTATATTCGGTACTCAGCATAAATTTAGACAAGGCATCCAATTCTGATGCGCGGATTACGCTGGGCGAGGCGTATTCTATACCTTGCTGCTGGATGCCGACATTGACAATTTTAGCGGTATAGCCTGGCAGTGCCAGTTCGCATATAGCCTGCGCTGCCAGCATCGCAACAATAACCAGAAGGGCCGGCCAGGAGCCTTTAAGGTACTTAAGCATGCGCGTCAAAAGCAATCATCTCCTTCTTCGTTTAAAGCGCTTATTTCATTTGAGTTCTTCAGAGCCTGCAGATTCGACATGATCCGTGACATGTAGTTTTCCAGTGCGTCAAGCTCAGCTTGAGAAAAACCTGCCATCGCCTGGACCTCCACCTTTTGGATGGCCGCTCGTAGGTCCAACGCCATTTTTTCTCCCAAGGGGGTCAGGGAAAGCATCTTCTCACGCAAATCGCTTGGGTTTTGTTTTCTGCATATCAGACCTTGCTGCTCCAGCCGCCTTAGAGAAACGGCAACGGTTGCTGCGCTTACTTGTAGCTTTCGGCATAGCTCGTTCTGATTAATGCAGCCTTTGTCCAACAGGGAGCTCAGCAGCGCACCCTGGCCAGGATGAACAAGCGGTGTTTCAAGCTCTTTAGATATGCACGCGAAAAACAAATGGTGCAATCGATGGTACTGTTTAGGAAGCATCATTTTTTCTGGCATGATCGAGAACCTTTCTTAATCGTTAGCCGGTTAAACAATTCCGGTTGATGCATTGTAATCCTAATCGTAAGCTGCGTCAAGTAGAAGTTGATTAGAAATAAATGAATACATGGTAAAGTGACTTGCATATCCTCCCATGGATTTAGAAGCCTTTGACATTGGATGTGTGTGACTGTATAATATGTGCAACGCTCATAATTTGTGTCAAATTGGCTGCAGATGATATGTGCAGGGGAGGAAAGTTTGTGATACAACAAAAATCTGGCAAAAAACGCTGGCGGTTTATGCCTCTTCGTTTTATGCTGTATGCACTTTTATATGCTGCCTTTTTTGGCATTGTCGGTCTGAATAACTGGCCGCTGTGGACGTTAAGCCGAACGGCTGGCGTGACGATGCTTACTTTTACAGTGCTCTTGACTGTGATGCTTTCCGTTTATGGCGGTTACGACATTGGAAAGCGTAAAAGCAAACCTGTGATTTCTTCACTAATTATGGCAGTATGCTTGACAGACTTGGTGACATATGTGCAGCTTCAAATTATGAATGTGAATGCGGCAAACAATAGCAGGTTGGTTTTATTAGGGTGGGATTTTGTGCTGCTGTTGGGAGCAATGGCAGTGCAGATTCTTGTGATCATACTTTTTACCCGCATAGGCAATAAGCTCTATTTTGACGTACATCCGCCTGAAAGATGCTGTATCATAGCAAGTTCACGAGATGCGGCGAATCATGTGGCTTCCAAGCTCTTGAGATACCGTCTGCAGTACACCGTCCAAGATATGGTCATTTATAGTGCGAGCAATGTACGTAAATGCATTTCGCGCAGCGATACAGTCTTTTTTGCCGATATACCCACTGAGTACAAAACAAGACTTTTTTCCTATTGTTATGAGCAGCAAAAAAACGTATATGTTACCACGGACCTGTACGATGTCATGGTGGCAAACGGAAGGCAGGTTGTGCTGGATGATTGCCCGTTTATTGCCATGGGTAAAGGTGAAATGGAGATGCATGAGCGCTTGATGAAGCGGATCATGGATATTTTCATTTCTACAACGGCATTGATCCTGTTCAGTCCGATTATGCTTCTGTCTGCGATATCAATTTTCATTGAAGACAAGCATCCGGTATTCTTTTTGCAAAAACGCATGACGATCCAGGGCAAGGTTTTTAAGATCATCAAGTTCCGCACGATGCGTCAGGATGGAGGAGCAAAAGGTCCGCAGAAATCTGTCAGACAAAATGATGAAAGAATTACTCGGGTTGGTGCGTTCCTACGAAAGTATCGTTTAGATGAACTGCCGCAGTTTATCAATATTTTCATGGGAGATATGAGTGTTGTCGGCCCAAGACCTGAAATGCTGGAAAATGTTGAGCAGTACAAAAGGGAAAATCCTGCTTTTGCATATCGTCAAAAGATGAAGGCAGGTTTGACAGGGTATGCACAAATCGAGGGCAGGTACAATACAACTGCAAAGGATAAGCTGATGATGGATTTAATGTACATAGAAAACTATTCCATATGGATGGATATAAAATTGCTTTTGCGTACGTTTACTGTTTTTTTCAAATCTGGGGACAGTACAGAAGGGTTTACAACCTGGAACGAAGACTACGAAGAAAAAACACCGTTCTCAGAGGAGTTGGAGGCGAATGCTTCCGAACATGCATAAATCGGCTCTAAAGGAGTGTTTGAAGCGGTTTATAATCGCTTCAAACACTCTTTGGCTTATAGAAGTGACAGCAAAAGAAAAATGACGCCGCAGAGCACATTGGCCGTCAAGCGGCAAAAATCTTTTTCGTCCTCTTCCAAATCATCAAAACTGATTACGTATTCATCCACGTGATCGATCATATCTCCATATGACCGTTTTGGCTTACGTTTCCACTCGAAGAGCTGCCTGTCAAAAGTCGGCATTTTGAAACCGTCCAAGCGAAGATAAGCCATCCATCCCATAACAAGCAAAAATACGCCCAGAAACAAAAAGGCAAACGCCCGCATGGGAAGAACAGCATTGATGTTCACAAATTCATTCCACAAAAGAGCTGCTGTCAAACTCAATATGCCTCGAACGAACGTCATATAGATCATGGGGCGGACCAACTGCCTTTTCCATATACGGCGTAGTTTTTTTTTCATTTGGTGCTTCCTTTCTTAACCGGCTGTTGCGTGTCATTATACATCCCTTTGGCATCTATATCAATCCTAACTGTGGCGTGACGGCCGTATAATGACAGGTTTGCCTGCAAAGAATAGCGGATTTTGCAAGCAATCATTTTGAATTTTGCATTTTGCTATCTGACCAAACGATATTTATATTGACAGTATGAATATCTGTATGCTATAATTTCAAGCAAGGGGTAATGGTGCCGACGAATAGGTTAGGTGTCATTTTTTTTACCCATGGTCATTTTAAGGAGGAAGGTACATGAAGAAAGCTCTGTCCCTCGTACTCGCCCTTTGCATGATGCTCAGCATCGCCGTCGTGTCTGCCAGCGCGGATGAGATCACAGACCTGCGCACCTACGAGACGACCGCCCGTGAAATGGAAACCTTCAACCCCCATTACTCCCAGGCCGCTGTTGACCTGAATGTTTTGAGCAACTGCGTTGACGGCCTTCTGACCAACGATCCCAAAGGCGCGCTGGTTCCCTCCGCTGCCAAGAGTTTCGTAAGCGAAGATGCAGGCCAGACCTGGACCTTTGTTCTGAACGACGGTATGACTTGGGTTGACAAAGACGGCAACGTCAAAGCTGACGTTGTTGCCGAAGACTGGCTGTGGGGTCTTGAGTGGGTTTTGAACTTCGCCAAGAATGACTCTGCTAACACGTCCATGCCCATCGAAATGATCGTTGGCGCAGGTGAGTACTATGAGTACACCAAGGCGCTTGCTGAAAAAGACGGCGCTGCTGCTGCTCAGGCGCTGAACCTTGACAAGTTCAAGGAAATGGTTGGCGTATCTGCGACCGATGACAAGACCCTTGTCTTCAAGTGCGTGGATAAGCTGAGCTACTTCCCGACCCTGACCACCTACAACTGCCTCTATCCCGTATCCGGCAAGCTGCTTGCTGAACTGGGTGTGGAAGGCTACCGCGGTGTAACCTGGGAGACCCTTTGGTACTCCGGTCCCTACACCATTACTTCCTATATTCATCAGAACGAAAAGGTTCTGACCGCCAACCCCAACTGGTATGGCAAGGCTACCAACAAGACCTTCAACACCGTTACCATCAAGATGGTTGATTCTCTTGACGTTGCCTACTCCCTCTTCCAGACTGGCGAATTGGATAACGTGAACCTGTCTCAGTCCACCTTGTCTACCATCGCTGGCAGCGAATCCAACGAGTTCCACAAGAACCTGGCGGAATCTCTGCCCACCAAGTATTCCTTCCAGATCCACTTCTCCTATGACAAGAAGACCGAAGCTGGCGAAGCCGACACCAACTGGAACACCGCTATCGCCAACGAAGCCTTCCGTCTGAGCTGGTATTATGGCCTGGAGCTGACCTCCTATCTGGCCCGCACCAACGCCATCAATCCCCAGTCCTGCCAGAACTACGCTTACACTGCCAACAAGGTAGCCGTTACCTCCGCTGGCGAAGATTACACAAGCCTGGTTCTGAAAGAGCTCGGCCTGGAGTACAGCAAAGAATCCTTCACCCGTTATGATGCCGAAAAGGCCACTGCTTACAAAAAGCAGGCGATCGAAGAGCTGACCGCGCTGGGCGTGACCTTCCCGGTTGTTGCTGATTACTATGTAATGGGTTCCAGCCAGACCGCTATGGACACCGCACAGACCCTTGCTCAGATTTTCACTGATTTCCTGGGCGATGACTATGTGAAGCTCAACGTCAAGACCTACGTAACTTCTCTGTCTCAGGAAGTCCGCAACCCGCAGTTGGGCTCCTTCTACATCAATGGTTGGGGTGCTGACTTCGGCGATCCTATCAACTTCCTTGGTCAGGAAACCTATGGTGAGGATAACGCCTACTATTCTCAGGCTTACTCCAAGATCAACAACGCTACCGACGAAAAGCTCATCTCCGCCTATAAGGAATTTACGAAGATGGTTACCGACGCTAAGGCGATCACTGATGATCTGGATGCTCGGTATGCCGCTTTCGCAAAGGCAGAAGCTTTCTTCATCAGCCATGCGTTCACCATCCCCAGCAGCTACGAAGTACTGTGGCAGCTGACCAGCATCAATGACTATTCCAAGATCAATAGCGCTTATGGCAACCAGAATACCCGCTATTTGAACTGGGAAACCAACTCCAACATCTATACCACTGAAGAATACGAGGCGTTTGCCGCTAAGTAATCGCTAAGGCATCTTACCGGCAACAAAGTTTCTGGGGAGGCTCCTTAGGGAGCCACCCCAGAAATTTTTATCAGTTATCAGAAAGTCAGGGGATATATGATGGCCAAGTACACGATCAAGCGGTTGCTGCAGTCAGTTTTTACGGTATTGCTGGTAGTAACAATTGTTTTTCTGCTGCTCCGAATGATGCCTACCGATTATTTCTTTACAGAGGACGAGCTGATCAAGCTCAACGATACGCAAAAGCATGACAGGCTGCAAGCAGCTGGTATGCTGGATGCTCCGCTGGTGCAGCTAGGACGTTTTTATGAATCTCTCTTCACAAGGGGGGATCTGGGCGTCAGCCGCCGCATACAGAAAAATGTACCTGTGGTTCAATTGATTGCAGGTAAGTTTAGCATATCTATGCGTCTTGGTCTGATTGCGTTGAGCATTGCTTTGTCAATCGGTGTATCTCTTGGCGTTCTGCAGGCGCGCTATAAGGACGGTTTGTTTGATCATATAGGTACGGCCTATACGGTGTTTGTTAATGCTGTGCCACATCTTGTGTCATTTTCACTCATACTAGCCCTCGGGGCCCGGGTGCTGGGGTTGCCATCCATGTATTCTGCCCGAAAACCGGACATATCATCTGTGCTACCGATTGTCTGCTTGGCGATGACCTCCATTGCGGGTTACATGCTATGGACACGCCGGTATATGGTTGATGAGTTAAATAAGGATTATATACGCCTTGCGAAGCTGAAAGGTCTTTCAACGCGCAGCGTTATGTATAGACATGTTCTGAAAAATGCATTTGTGCCATTAGCACAATATTTACCTTATTCCATTTTACTTACGGTTGGTGGTTCACTTCTGGTAGAACGGTTCTTCTCCGTTCCTGGAATGGGCCCTATGCTTACAGATGCCATATCGCGTTATGATACAAATGTTGTACAGGGGGTTGTCATACTCTATGCGTCACTGGGCATTCTTGGTGTGTTTATCGGGGATGTGTTGATGACGCTTATCGATCCTAGGATTCGTCTAACAAGTAAGGGAGAGACGCGTTGATGGATAAGAATGCCGCAGATATGGCAGCAGATAAGTCTGCCGTTGATAAAAGCATAGCGCAAAAGCATGTGCATGACCGTATCTATGTAAAGGCTCGTTCGAATATGCCTGAAAGTCAATTGTTTGACTTTGCGGATTATCATGCTCAGGATGCTGAGCGCATTGGATACTCAGAATACTCCTACTGGATGAGCGTATGGCGGAACTTTTTGAAGAAAAAATCCGCAGTTGTTATGCTTATCGTTTTTTCGCTGCTATTTATCTTTACATTTATAGCGGTTGAAATCAGCAAATTTGATGTGAGTAATTTGCGCATTGATAATGCTTTGATGTTTACTTCGCCAAATGCTGAGTTTTGGTTTGGAACGGATAATATTGGCCGGGATTATTGGTCACAGGTATGGCATGCCACCAGAACGTCTATTATTTTGGCGGTTTCCGTATCCTTTGGTCAAATATTCCTGGGTATGATTATTGGCTTGGTATGGGGTTATGTTCGCAAGCTGGACCGAATCATTACTGAACTGTATAATTTGATTGACAATATACCTACCATCATTTACATGACATTGATTGTATTGCTGATCGGTAAGAGCTACTATATTATGGGAACTGCCATCATTGTGTTTGGCTGGCTGCCCACCGCTCGAAATGTGCGTAATCTGGTCTTTATGTACCGGGATCGTGAATACAACCTTGCTTCCCGTTGCCTGGGCACTAGCCTTCGGCGCATCTTAATCAAAAATATACTGCCTTACCTTGTTAGTGTGATCGTATTGCGTCTGGCGCTGGCGATTCCTGGAACTATTGCGTATGAGACAACACTAGCTTATTTGGGACTGATGGATATATCAACGCCATCTCTTGGTATCCTTTTGCGCAATGCCAGAAGCTTTTTCCTGGACTATCCTTACCTGCTTATATTCCCGGCCGCCATCGTATCCGTGATTACGGTCACATTCTATCTGGTGGGCAACGCATTCTCAGATGCGTGCGACCCGCGCAATCACGTTTAGTGGAGGCTGCAAATGAGTGATGCAATGATGAATAAGCCCGCTGGTTTTGAACATATTGATTTTGAGTCACGAGCAAAGAAAATGCTTTCAAATGAACCGATCTTGTCTGCAAAAGATGTGGAGATTGATTTCACGCTGCGCGGACAGCATTTGAAGGCAATTCGCCGCTGTTCGCTGGATCTGTATGATGGCGAAACGTTGGCAATCGTTGGTGAATCAGGTTCCGGCAAGTCTGTATTTACCAAGTCTTTTGTCGGAATGTTGGATAAGAATGGAGCCGTTACAGGCGGTTCCATTATGTATGGTGGTCAAGATTTGGCCAAGTTTACTACTGAACGCGAGTGGCGTACCATTCGTGGCAAAAAAATTGCGATGGTAACGCAAGATCCTATGACGAGCCTGAACCCGCTGAAGAAGATTGGTGCGCAGATTCAGGAATCCGTAGAGATGCATCAAGGGTTGCATGGTGCGCAGGCCAAAAAGGAAGCCTTGCGCATGCTGGAGCAGGTAGGAATACCTGACCCTGAACGCCGTTATAACCAATATCCTCATGAGTTCTCAGGCGGGATGCGTCAACGCGTTGTAATTGCCATTGCTGTGGCATGCAAACCCCAAATCCTCATATGTGACGAACCAACTACAGCATTGGATGTTACAATTCAAGCGCAGATACTTGACTTAATCCGTAGGCTGCAAAAAGATCAAGGTATGACCATTGTATACATCACCCACGATCTTGGTGTTGTAGCCAATGTGGCTGACCGTGTAGCTGTGATGTACGCAGGCCAGATCGTTGAAATCGGCATGGCAGATGAAATTTTCTTTGATTCTTGGCATCCGTACAGTTGGGCACTTTTAGGCGCGTTACCCCAGTTGGGTGTAAAGGGAGAGAAGCTGCCCGCCATTGATGGTACGCCGCCTAACCTTTTCAACAAGGTAGAGGGTGATTCATTTGCGCCTCGCAACCGCAAAGCACTGAACATTGACTTTCTGGAAGAACCACCAATGTATGATGTGACGCTTACCCACCAGGCTAAAACCTGGATATTGGATCCGCGGGCACCCAAGCTTGAACGTCCGGATTCTATACGCAAGTTAAGCATGCAGCACATACAGGTGGATGTCAACACGCCGGCGGTGATTCATCCGCATGAGGATCCCAAGCGGGAGCCTCTGGTTGAGATCAAAAATATGCAGGTTACCTTTGGCGGTGGCAGAAAGAAATTTGTAGCAGTGGATGATGTGAATCTCACCATCTACCGCGGTGAAACCCTTTCGTTGGTTGGTGAGTCAGGGTCAGGAAAAACCACCATTGGCCGTGCCATCGTGCGGATTAATCCAATCACAGATGGTGAGATACTTTATAAAGGTCGGCGGATTAGTGGGCAGATTTCCAAGGAGCTAGATGTGGAGGTCATCCGCAGCATGCAGATGATATTCCAGGATCCTATGGCTTCTTTGAATGAGCGCGCTAAGGTAGATTATATCATTTCTGAAGGTTTGTTAAATCATCATTTGTATAAGGATAACGCAGACCGTGAAGCAAAAGTACAAAAGGCGTTGGAAGAAGTTGGCCTTCTGCCTGAGTTCTCCAGCCGTTTTCCGCATGAATTCTCAGGTGGTCAGCGCCAACGCATCGGTATTGCGCGTTCGTTGGTGATGGAGCCCGAGTTTATCGTGGCAGACGAGCCTATTTCCGCTCTGGATGTATCCATCCGTGCGCAAGTGTTGAACTTGCTGAATGAATTGAAGAAGAAGCGCGGCTTGACCTACCTGTTTATTGCTCATGACCTATCTGTTGTACGTTTTATCTCCGACAGGATAGCTGTTATTCACAAGGGACGAATCGTGGAACTGGCAGAGTCTGAAGAATTGTTCCGTCATCCGCTGCATCCCTATACGAAGGCACTGCTTTCGGCAGTACCTAACCCCAACCCTTATCTGGAACGTAGTAAGAGCCTGCTGATATATGACCCCAGCGTTCATGATTATTCGACAGCCGCTCCTGTATGGGCTGAAGTCAAGCCTGGCCATTTTGTTCATGGGAATGACCGCGAGCTTGATGGATACCGCAGGGAGTTGGGACTATAAACAATCAAACCTGCCGCTGGAATCGTCAGCATGATTCCGGCGGTAGGTTTTTTTGTTGCCTCGGATTGTGAATTACATAAGGGCATGATGTGCTACTGATTTATTTAGAAGGAGTTTTCTCTTTTCTGTAGAATGATAAAATTGTCAATATGGGGGTGATATAGTGCGGCGGACAACATTGCTGATCATGGCAGCAGGACTCGGCGCCCGATACGGCGGTAACAAGCAGATAGATAACTTGGGACCTCATGGTGAGATTCTCATGGAATATTCTATCAGCGATGCCATCGAAGCGGGATTTGACCGGGTCGTTTTTGTGATTAAAAAAGACATGGAAAGCATCATGAAGGAGAAGGTTGGTAACCGTATATCAAAAAAGGTTGAGGTGTCTTATGCCTTTCAAGAATATGACACTCTTCCCGGAGGTTTCCTACCACCTGAAGACCGTACCAAGCCCTACGGAACAGTTCATGCTGTACTGTGCGCAAAGGATTTGATCCACGAACCATTTGCAGTCATCAATGCCGATGACTACTATGGCAAAGAAGCGTTTAAAGTGATACGGCATTCATTGCTCATCATGCCTGAGAAGTGCCATGCATCTATGGTCGGATATAAGCTGCGCAATACAGTTTCCGAACACGGCCAGGTAACGCGTGGTATATGCAGTGTGAGCGAACAGGGGAAATTGACAGGTGTAGCGGAGACATATCGTATCGCACTGCTTAAGAATGGTATCATTCAGGATATGGAGAATGACAAGCAGCTAGATGCCGATTCACTTGTATCCATGAATTTCTGGGGCTTTACGCCCTGGATATTCGAAATGGCAGATGAAGCATTAGCTTCGTTTTTGACCAGTCTGGAGCCAGGTGAACAGAAGAAGGAGTATCCATTGCCTGTGATGGTAGATGCGCTGATGCAAAGCCACAGGATAGAGGTTGATGTTCTCTCAACGGATGCCACCTGGTTTGGTGTTACCTTTCAGGAGGATCGGCCAACAGTCAGAGAAGAACTGCTTAGGCTTCATCAAAAGGGTGCTTATTCTGATCAATTATTTTGACAATGGGGGTATGAAAACAGTATGATGATTTTGCTAACAGGCGGTGCCGGGTATATTGCTTCCCATACCATTATCGAATTGTTAAAGGCCGGCCATGAGGTGGTTGTTGCCGACAATTTTGTGAATAGCCAGCCAGAAGCAATCAGGCGGGTTGAAAAAATTACTGGCACATCCATCCCTATGTATGATATAGATATTTGCGATAAGGAAAAGCTGACAAAGGTATTTGAAAAACATTCTATAGATGGTGTCATTCATTTTGCAGGATTGAAGGCTGTAGGGGAATCGGTCGGTATTCCTTTAAGGTATTATAGAAATAACATTGATTCTACGTTAACGCTTTGCGAGGTTATGAACACATTTTCTGTAAAGCGGCTTGTATTCAGTTCATCTGCCACCGTTTATGGCGTACCGGACAAAATGCCGCTGGTGGAAGATATGCCGACCAGTGCTAACAGCCCATATGGCTGGACGAAGTTCATGATCGAACAGATTTTAACGGATGTGGCTTTTGCACAAAAGGACTGGTCGGTAGTTTTGTTGAGGTACTTCAATCCCGTTGGCGCTCATGAGAGTGGTACTATCGGAGAGGACCCCAATGGCATACCCAATAACTTGATGCCCGTTATCACTCAGGTAGCATCCGGCAAGTTGTCCATGCTAAAGGTTTTCGGCACTGATTATCCCACTCGCGATGGTACATGTATCAGGGACTATATACATGTGTCTGATTTGGCTCGCGGCCATGTAAAGGCCATTGAATATGCAATGGGTCATACCGGTGCGGAGGCCATTAACCTGGGCACTGGTAATGGATATAGCGTATTGGAGATTCTGCGTGCTTTCCAGGAGGTTAATGGAATTCAAGTTCCTCACCAGTTAACAGACCGCAGGCCGGGTGATGTACCGGAGTGCTATGCCGATCCTCAAAAAGCGATGAGGCTTTTAGGGTGGAAGGCCGAAAAGAGCTTGGAAGATATGTGCCGTGATGCATGGCGGTGGCAGAAGAACAATCCCAAGGGATACTCGGCTTAAGAGATTAAATTGTGGAAGCAGGGCTGACAGAATCGTCAGCCCTGCTTTTGTATTCAATTATAGAATAGTTACACCTGCGCTTGCAAATCCAGTTACCGTGGTGGCAACATCAACTCCGGCAGTAACATCTGCCGCAAATACCATGAGCAGCCGTGTTCCCATTGAGATAGGGATGCCTAAGCCCGTGGTAATGCCATTTGAGATAGACCCAATACCAACGACGCCAGTTAAAGTGGGAGATAGAGTGACTACTGCGCCAGGAATGGGGAAGAAAACATTGTCAGGAGCCGCCGATGCATATAATTGTGCGGTAAGAGTAACCGTTGTGCCTACCAGAGAAAGAGCAACGGTTGTGCTGAAGTAGGCGGCTAAAGAGGTGATGGTTCCATCTCTGGGCATGGAGAAGGCCATGTTGGCAATGGTTGTGGTGTTAATCGTCCCACCTAAGAGACTGACACCCGTTACAGAGCTGCCAAAGCCTACCAACGTAGTTGTACCAATTAGTTCACCAATGACGGTGGTCATGACAGCAGGCGTACCGGAAGCGAAGGGAATAATTGCCCCGTTACCGCTTGCACCAGTCGCGCCAGTAGCACCGGTTGCACCTGTTGCGCCTGTTGCGCCTGTTGCTCCGATAGCCCCAGTAGCACCCGTAGCGCCTGTCGCACCTGTGGCGCCTTCAGCACCTGCTGCGCCTGTTGCACCCGTTGCTCCGGTAGGTCCAGTAGACCCTGTCGGCCCGGTGGGTCCGGCAATACCTTGTGCACCCGTTGCGCCTGTTGCGCCAACTGCTCCGGCGGGTCCGGTCGGTCCGGTGGGTCCGGCAATACCTTGTGCACCTGTGGCGCCAGTCGCGCCTTGAGCACCTGTGGCCCCGGTGGCACCAGCAGCGCCTGCTGCGCCAGTCGCGCCTGTTGGTCCGGCAACACCTGTCGCGCCTGTTGCGCCAGTCGCGCCAGCAACTCCTGCTGCGCCAGTGGCACCGGTGGCCCCTGTAGGCCCAGTAGGTCCTGTAGGTCCAGCTACGCCTTGTGCGCCAGTCGCGCCGGCAGAGCCGGTAGGCCCGGTCGGTCCAGTAGCTCCAGTGGGGCCAGTGGGACCAGTTCCACCGGTAGGTCCAGTAGGTCCGGTGGGACCGTTAGCGCCAGTAGGCCCGGTGGGGCCGGTTGCACCAGTGGGGCCAATGGGTCCGGTGGCACCGGCAGGGCCAATGGGTCCGGTTGGACCAGTTCCACCAGTTGGTCCGGTGGGGCCAGTTCCGCCGGTAGGTCCGGTAGGACCAATTGAACCGGTGGGGCCAGTCGCGCCGGTACGGCCCGTAGGTCCGGTGGGACCAGTTGGGCCAATGCACCCAGTAGGGCAAGGCGGTGGACAGGGTGGCGGATACGGAGGAGGACAAGGAGGCGGACAAGGAGGCGGACAAGGAGGAGGCGGAGGGAAGGGGCATGGAGGTGGCGGGAAGGGAGGGCATGAGGCATCAGGAATGGTATCCCTGATACCGGCATTGGAAAAATGAAGTGAACCGTCATTGGGCGAAGTGCCGGCACTTCCTCTGCCCGGGCCATACTGCGGGTTTCTCATGGGTTGAAAACCCCGTTGATCGTAAATACCTTTTGCCAAGAAGATCACCTTTCTTATCATCAGGCTAGGGAGAGCGGGCAGCACGATTGCCCACCAACTCCATACAATAAAGTATGAGAAGCCGCCAAATTCGGTGCGCTTCCATGCATTGTGGAGGTGGCAGATTTGCCGGAATTAAGCTTGTGCATGATTGTACGTAATGAGGAAGCGGTGCTTGGACGCTGTTTGGATTGCATACGGGATGCTGTGGATGAAATTGTAATTGTGGATACTGGATCTATCGATCATACCCGTGACATAGCTATGGCATACACCAATGACGTGTATGACTTTGTGTGGGTCGACGACTTTGCAAAGGCGCGAAACTATGCTTTTTCAAAAGCGACAAAACCATATATCATGTGGCTGGATGCTGATGATGTAATTTTGCCGGAGTCTGTGCTGCAACTAAATGCACTGATGGATAATCTGGAACCGAACACGGATATGGTCATGATGCCGTACCATGTAGCCTTTGATGCGCAAGGAAAGCTAACGATGACGTATGAGCGTGAAAGGATCATACGCAATGGAGCAGGCCTTTTCTGGGTTGGTGCGATTCATGAAGTAATCCCACCGGCTGGGAAGATTGTGCATGCGGATATTCCAATACTGCATCAGAAGGTTGGCCCTGGTGATCCCGATCGAAATTTACGCATTTATGAAAAAATGATTGCCTCTGGGCAGAAATTGCATGGCAGGGACGAATACTATTACGCTAGGGAACTCATGTATCACCAGCGCTTTGAAGAAGCAGTACGGGGATTGGAGCATTTTTTAGACAGCGGGCTTGGATGGATTGAAAACGTGCTTTCTGCCTGCCGGGATTTGAGCGAGTGCTATAAGGCATTGGGAAGCAAGGAAAAAGCACTTGCTGCGCTGTATCGTTCTTTTCACTATGGATCACCACGGGCAGAAACATGCTGCCAGATCGGCCGGCATTTTTATGATAAGGAAGATTTTCAGACGGCTGCCTTCTGGTATGAGCTGGCTATTTCGGGTATGCTTATAAATCCGCCGGGGGGCTTTCAAGAGCCCGATTGCTATGGCTATATCCCGTATATGCAGCTATGCGTATGCTACTATCGGCAGGGATATCTGGAAAAGGCGATAGAATATAATCGCTTGGCGGGTGAAATTAAGCCGGATGATCCAAGTTATTTGTACAACAGAGCATTTTTTCAAGCCCAACTACAGCATGCATAGTAGCTTTATGGTCATTCCGCGCAGAATAAAAGGCTGTAGTTAAACAAACTGTTATATTTGTCGAAAACTCTTTACAGACGGCCAGGAGGGAGGTATGCTATAAACTGTACGCATACGGCTACCATTACCTCTTGGAGGAACTATGGATACGTTCAAGCGCATACTTAAGTGGCTGAAGCCCTACCGCACCAAAGTGATTTTGTGCATCGTATTTCTTACCATCGTGACAGCGTTGCGAATGGTGATCCCGTATATCACAGCAGCCGTGGTAGATAGGGTGCTTCCGCAAAAAGACATTGGGTTGCTTTTACAGCTTTGTGCAGTAATGATAGGCTGTACAGCCATCCGCAGCGTATTTATGTATAAGCGGGGCATGTTGATTGAAGATGTATCCCAGAGCGTGGTGTATGATCTTCGCACTAGCTTGTATGCGCATATGCAGGAACTGTCCTATGGGTTTTATGACACCCATCATATCGGCGAAATTATGAGCCGCATGACCGGAGATATTGAAGGCGTGCGGGTCTTTATCGTTACTGCTGTCATCGGTGTTGTGGAAAACCTGCTGTTGTTTTTTCTGTCACTGATCAGCATGAGCTTTATGTCATGGCAGTTAACACTGATCATGCTCTGCTTTTGCCCGGTAGTTTCATTTGCTGCATGGCAGCTTCATAGGAAGATTCGTCCGGCCCACATTGCCGTGCGTGAGCAGAACGCGGTGCTAAACACCCGCACCCAGGAGAACATTGCTGGCGTGCGCGTGGTGAAGGCGTTTGCACGAGAAGAGCATGAAAAGCAAGCTTTTTATGATGATAACCAAAAAGTGCTGAAGAATAACCTGCGGGTTACTTGGATATGGAGCACGTTTTTTCCATTGATGGACATGATCGCAAGCTGTTCCTTACCGGTACTGCTGCTGTCAGGCTCATATCTTGTTATGCGCGGAGATCTCCACATCGGTACATTGATCGGCGCAACAGGGTTTGTTTGGATGATTATCGGTCCCATGCGTCAGTTGGCCAGCTTTGTGAACGTCACTGCAAACGGCATTGTTTCGTCAGAAAAGTTGATCTACTATATGGATTTGGGCTCCACCATCCGCAATCCAGAAGCTCCCAAGGAACCTGAAAATTGGGAAGGTCAGGTCGACTTTGATCATGTGACCTTTAAGTATGGCGACAAAGCTGTGTTGCATGATGTTGATTTGCATGTATCCAAAGGCCAGACAGTCGCCATCATGGGTGCTACCGGGTCCAGCAAAAGTACCTTGGTTACGTTACTTGGCCGCTACTACGATGTTGCCTGCGGCAGTGTAAAGGTGGATGGGGTGGATGTACGCGAGCATGACCTGCAGCACCTGCGCAGCCATATCGGCGTTGTCATGCAGGAAACCTTTTTGTACAGCGAAACCATTGCTGACAATATTCGCTATGGCAGACCTGAGACCACCATGGATGAGGTAAAAGCGGCGGCCAGGGCAGCTCAGGCGGAGGATTTCATACTGCAAATGCCTCAGGGCTATGAAACGGTGGTCGGAGAAAGAGGCCTTGGTCTATCCGGTGGTCAGAAACAACGTGTGGCGCTGGCCCGGGCAATTTTATGCGATCCATCCATATTGATACTGGACGATGCTACATCTGCCGTAGACATGGAAACAGAAGCAGAGATTCAAAAGGCACTGGGCAGTGTTCTTCAGGGCCGGACCACCTTCATTATTGCACATCGCATTTCTTCTGTGCGCAAGGCGGACCAGATCATTGTGCTCAATGAAGGCAGGATTGAAGAACGGGGAACGCATAAAGAGCTGATTGCCCTAGATGGCATGTATGCCTCTATGTACCGCGATCAGACACGCGATTTTGTAACGGCACAAAAGGCAGGTGAGCAATCATGACACGGCTTCGTAACCTGGATGACGAGGTCATGGAGGCACCGTTTGATAAACGCCAGTTTCTACGCCTTTTGTCTTACCTAAAGCCCTACAAAAAACAAATGGCGTTGGCTTTATGTCTGATGATTATCGCATCTGCCGCTTCCTTGCTGGGGCCGTATCTTTTGAGCCGTGCTGTGGGATTCATGGAGAATGATAATTACACCCAGGTGCCATATTTGTTTATAGGTATGGCACTGGCGGTAATTGTAGGCGGTATATGCCTTCGAGCCCGAGTACGTACCATGGATACCGCTGGCCGCAAAGCGATTGCAACGCTGCGTCAAGATTTGTTTAACCATATACAGGGCTTGTCGTTACCATTTTTTGATGGCCGATCAGCCGGTAAAATCATGGTTCGCGTCATCAATGATGTCAATAGCCTCAACGATTTGTTTACAGGCGGTATAATCAATGTTCTAGTAGATTGCCTGACGCTGATATTGCTCGTGGCGATTATGTTCGTCATCCATTGGCAGTTGACACTGGTTGCACTATGTTCACTGATCGTGCTTGTTTTGCTGATTGTAACCCTTCGAACCAGAATGCGCAAGGCGTGGCAGATCGTTCGTATGAAAACCAGCACCATGAACGGCTACCTGCATGAGAGTTTGGCAGGTATGCGTGTGACCCAGGCCTTTGTACGCGAAAAGCAGAACAGGGGGATCTTTGAGGAAACCAATCAGGATATCAAGCGAAGCTGGCTGAAGGCTGTGGGTATCAACAACCTATTCTGGCCCTATATCGATACGCTCAGTTCCGTGGGCACGGCAGGGGTATACATAGCTGGAACGCTGTTGATGAGCGGCCCTATGGGGCTTCCGCTTGCTGATTTGATCGCCATTCTCTGGTATCTTGGGAGGTTTTGGGAGCCGATCAACAATCTGTCCAACTTTTATAACAGTGTGCTTGCGGCCATGGCATCCATGGAACGTATTTTTGAAATTATGGATACCAAGCCGCTCATATTCGATAAGCAGGATGATATGCCTGAATTGCCGCCGATCAGCGGTGAGATACAGTTTGACAATGTATCCTTTGGGTATGATCCCAATATCCCTGTTTTAAAGGATGTTTCATTTACCATAAAGCCTGGGCAGACCATTGCCTTGGTTGGCCCCACTGGTGCAGGCAAGAGCACGGTGGTGAGCCTTGTTAGCCGCTTTTATGACGTGACGGGTGGTTCAATTTCGATTGACGGATATGATGTGCGGGATGTAAAACTCAATTCGCTTCGCAAGCAGATGTCTGTCATGCTGCAAGACAGCTTTATTTTCAGCGGGACCATACTGGACAACATTCGCTACGGCCGCTTGGATGCTACAGAAGAGGAAGTGATGGAGGCTGCAAAGGCCGTGCACGTCCATGACTTTATTATGAGCCTGCCCAGAGGCTACAGCACAGAAGTGAATGAGCGTGGCTCCACCCTGTCGGTAGGCCAGAAGCAACTGATATCCTTTGCAAGGGCGCTGCTCAATGATCCTAGAGTATTGATTTTGGACGAAGCTACCTCATCCATCGATACAAAGACGGAACTCATGATCCAAAGGGCACTAGAGGTCCTGCTCAAGGGCCGTACCAGTTTTGTAATAGCTCATCGTCTATCCACCATCAGGCGGGCGGATGTGATTATGGTGGTGCAGGATCATCACATTGCCGAAGCTGGAAATCATGCTGAGTTGATGGCTATATCAGGCGGTCACTACAGAGGGCTGTGTGAGGCCCAATACAGGTTTATGGAAGGCGAATAATTGCTCTTGAAATTTGGCCGGCCGCGATACGCGGCCGGTTTTTGCAATATATTGATTTCCCGTTGACAATGGCAAATGGTCGGAGTATGATATAAATAGGTTTAGAAACATATATAATAGTTTGGATTATGCTAAAGTAAATTACACGTATCAGATATTGATTCATTGGGAGGAGCCGGGTTATGCGCAAGATATGCATGAGGTACGCCATTGTGGTAATTGGCTTGTGCCTACTTGTTATGTCTGCATATGCAGATGGTGCTCCTGTTTTTCGTGATGTTTCTGTTCATGACCCATCGATAATTAAAGCTGAAGATGGCTATTTATATATTTTTGGCAGCCATATGGCCGCCGCACGCACCAAAGACTTGATGCGGTGGGAGATCATTTCCACCAACGCAGACCGTGGGTGTAAGTTGGTAGATAATGTTCAAGAGCAAATGAAGGAAGCGCTGGAATGGGCGCAAACAGATACGTTTTGGGCACCGGACGTATGCAGGCTCAATGATGGCAGATACTATATGTACTATTGTTGCTGTCGCGGCGATAGCCCTTTAAGCGCAATGGGCGTGGCTGTAAGCGACAATGCCCAGGGACCATATAAAGACCTTGGTGTATTTCTGAAATCGGGTATGGTTGGGAAAAGCGAGGATGGCACTTCGTATAATGCGACAGTACATCCGAATGGTGTTGATCCAAATGTGTTTTTTGATGAGAATGACATACTCTGGATGGTGTATGGCTCTTATTCTGGCGGCATCTATATATTGAAAATGGACCCCGATACAGGGTTCCCATATCCTGGCCAGGGCTATGGCAAAAAGCTTTTGGGAAAAAACCATAGCCGTATCGAAGGTCCATACATTCTTTATTCACCACAAACAGAATTCTACTACCTGTTTCTATCCTTTGGCGGGCTGGATGTGAACGGGGGATACAATATTAGGGTCTGCCGCAGTAAGAACCCTGATGGACCCTATTTAGATGCGCTTGGACAGGATATGATCATGTGCGGCGGGCCAGCCGGAAGCTTTTTTGATGATGCAGCCATTGCGCCGTATGGCGTTAAGCTGATGGGTGGATATCAATTTCAGGCACTGGATGGTGAAAATAGTAAAGCTGAACCGACCTACCGCTCTCCGGGTCATAACTCAGCCATCTATGATCCGGATACCGGTAAATATTTTCTTGTATTCCATACCCGTTTTTTAAGCACAGGCAATTATCATGCTGTCAGAGTCCATCAGTTCTATTTTAACGAAAATGGCTGGCCAGTGGTGACGCCGTACCGTTATGCTGGTGAGACGATTGAATCAATTGAAGCAAATTCGGCGACTGGGGTTTACAAAATGATTGGCCATGGGAAGGATATCAATATAGAGCATCATGCTTCGCAGACGGTAGAATTGCATCCTGATGGCAATATAAGCGGTGATATCAGCGGAACCTTTCAAAGTCGTGGGGATAACAATATGGTAATTGTTATCGGTGGTGAGACTTACAAAGGTATTTTTGTGAAGGCATTTGATAATCAGCAGAATCAGTGGGTAATTACATTCACGGCCTTGTCTGATAAAGGCGAAGCTATATGGGGAAGCAAAAGCACAGCGCCATGATCTTTTTATGATTCATACCGTCAGCCAACGAAAACGCCTTGTATATTGAAGGAGGCTATGTATGCTTCATTTCCGCAAGTTCAGGGATGGCTTGCCGCTGTTTAAGGCCTTAAGTTCTGAAGTGCGTGTCGCCATTGTAGAAATGCTATTGGAAAACGGGCCGATGCGTATGTCTGCCATATCAGAGGAATTGCGCCTTACCAACGGTGCGCTTACGCCGCATATCAAAGCGCTCGTCGATTGCGGGCTTGTCAGTATTGAGTCTGCTGTCGGAAAGCACGGTGTGCAGAAGGTTTGCCGTGTTAATAATGAGAGCATACTCATAGATCCTTTTGAAAACGAGACGGAACGTTACGTATACGAAACAGAAATTGGTGTAGGTCAGTATACGGCTTGGGATGTATATCCCACCTGCGGTATTGCCACGCCAGAGCACCTGATTGGCGAGGTGGATGATCCAAGGTATTTTGCCTCACCTGAACGCATGAAAGCAGGTATTCTTTGGCTGGGCCGCGGTTATGTGGAATATATGATTCCCAATTACCTGCATGCCAACCAGCAGTTGACAGAGATACAAATTTCTTTGGAGCTGTCATCTGAAGCGCCAGGCTCAGCGGAGGAATGGCCTAGCGATATCTATTTTGCTATCAATGGACATGACGTCGGGGTTTGGACCAGTCCAGGCGATTTTGGTGTCCGGCAGGGGGTATACAACCCACCGTGGTGGTTCCGAAACTGGAATCAACACGGCCTATTTAAGCTGCTATCAATAAATGGTGGGGGTACATACATCGATGGCGGCAAGATATCCGATGTTACCATTGAGGATCTTGCTCTAGCGCATGGAGCCGGCTTGTCACTGCGCATCAGCGCACCGGAGAAGGCTAGGAACCAAGGCGGCTTAACCATCTTTGGTAAATCCTTTGGCAACTATCATGAAGATATCAAAGTACGACTGTACTATAAGGAGGGGGCGGGGCGCCGGAGCCAAGCTGCAGTGTAAAGGCTTTGGTGAAAATTGTGTTTGGTATGGTTTTGGAAAATGATAACTAATAAACGCGGAGGGATTATGTATGCGTGTGATTGTTGCGCCTGATGTTAAGGTATCGAGAATTTCAAAAGACATCTACGGTCACTTTTCTGAGCACCTTGGCCGGTGTATCTATGGCGGACTGTATGTCGGTGAAGGGTCTGCCATTGAAAACGTAAATGGAATGCGCAAAGATGTGGTAGATGCTTTGCGCCATGTAAAGATGCCCAACTTAAGGTGGCCAGGCGGCTGCTTTGCAGATGAGTACCACTGGAAGGATGGCATCGGCCCCAAAGAAAAACGCAAGAAAATGATCAACAATCATTGGGGCGGTGTGGTGGAGGATAATAGCTTCGGTACCCATGAGTTCATGGAACTATGCCAGCAGGTCGGATGCGAACCTTACGTAAATGGTAATTTGGGCTCGGGTACCGTGCAGGAAATGCAGGAGTGGGTAGAGTATATGACATCCGGCGAGATGTCACCGCTCACTGAGCTTCGTAAACAAAATGGGCGTGAAGAACCATGGAAACTCAAATTCTTTGGTGTGGGCAATGAAAACTGGGGTTGCGGTGGCAATATGCGTGCGGAGTATTATGCGGATGAATACCGCCGCTACCAGACGTACGTACGCAACTATAGCGGCAACAAGCTGTACAAAATCGCCTGCGGGCCTGGTACCGGCCGGGATAACCCCGGCTATGAGTGGACACAAACCATGATGGAACGGGCCGGAAATATGATGAACGGGCTATCGCTCCACTATTACACCATTACTACTGGTCAATGGGAGGATAAGGGCAGCGCTACGGAGTATGATGAAACACTGTACTATCAGACGCTGTATCAGTCTGCTTTTATGGATACGTTGCTCAAGGGACACATCGCGATCATGGACCGCTTTGACCCGAAAAATAAAGTAGGCTTGATCGTGGATGAATGGGGAACCTGGCACAACGTGGAGCCGGGCACCAATCCTGGATTCCTGTACCAGCAGAACACCATGCGCGACGCCATGGTGGCGGCAATGAACCTGAATCTATTCAACAAGTACAGCCGCCGTGTACAGGTGGCGAACCTGGCGCAGACGGTGAATGTTTTGCAGTCTATCATCTTAACGGATGGCGAAGATATGGTGCTTACGCCTACCTATTATGTGTTTGATCTGTTCAAAGTTCATCAGGAGAATGAGCTGGTTCACAGCGTTGTACAGAATGAAACCATAGAATCTAAGATGGGCGCTTTCGAACGCTTTAGTGAATCGTCCTCTGTGGATGAAAACGGCTGTGTCTATGTAACGGTTGCCAATTTCCATGCGGCAGAGGGTGCTCCTGTATCACTGCGGCTGGATGTCAAGGCATATAAGCTAGTCGATGCTAAGGTGCTGGCCGGCGATATGAAGGCCAAAAACACCTTTGATGAGAAAAATGCCGTTCATCCGGTCACCTTGAATGGCGTGACATTAAAGGCCGAAACTCACGGTACGGAGGTGTCCTTTCAGTTGCCTGCCTGTGCCGTTGCAACCTTGATTTTTGAACAATAATTAGAGAGGGGCATTCCTATGAAAAAGGCGACTATGGTACTGGACCGGGACTATGCTATCGGTGAAATTGATAAGCGGATTTATGGCAACTTTGTGGAGCACTTAGGCCGTTGTGTGTATGGTGGTATTTATGAGCCCGGCCATCCAACCGCGGACAAGCATGGCTTCCGCAAGGACGTGCTGGATTTGGTGCGCAAGTTGAATGTGCCCGTTGTGCGCTATCCTGGCGGTAACTTTGTCTCCGGCTTTAATTGGGAAGATTCTATCGGCCCCGTTGCCGACCGGCCCAAGCGGCTGGACTTGGCTTGGTTCACCACTGAAACCAACGAAGTGGGCCTGCATGAGTTTTACGACTGGTGTAAAGAAGCTGGCAGCGAAGTGATGTATGCTATCAACTTGGGCACTCGCGGACCAGATGCCGCCCGCAATGTCGTGGAATACTGCAACCATCCCAAGGGCACATATTGGTCCGATCTGCGCCGCAAAAACGGCAAAGAAGACCCCATGGGCATCAAGCTATGGTGCTTGGGCAATGAAATGGATGGCCCTTGGCAGATGGGGCAAAAGACCGCCTATGAATATGGCCGTGTCGCTTATGAAAGCGCCAAGATGATGAAATGGGTCGATCCCTCCATTGAGGTAGTAGCCTGCGGCTCCTCCTCCAGCCAGATGAAGACCTTTGGCGATTGGGAACTGAACATGCTGGAAGAATGCTATGACCATGTGGATTACGTATCTTTGCACCGTTATTACGGTAACGCGGAGAACAATACCCCCGATTTCCTGGCCAGCACCATGGACCTGGATGACTTTATCAAGACGGTTGTCTCCATTTGTGATGCCATCAAAGGCAAAAAGCATTCCAATAAGAGGATTCATCTATCTTTTGACGAATGGAATGTATGGTATCATTCCCACCAAAAAGATCAGGAGCTGTATAAGCTGGATCGGTGGGGCCGGGCGCTGCCGCTCTTGGATGACATCTACAACTTTGAAGATGCCTTGCTGGTAGGGTCTATGCTTATCACCTTCTTAAAGAACGCTGACCGTGTTAAAGTCGCTTGCATGGCGCAGCTGGTGAATACCATCGCCCCCATCCACACCCGAGAAAACGGCGGCGCATGGGCGCAGACGATCTTCTGGCCGCTTGCGCAGGTCAGCCAGTTAGGCCGCGGCACCTCATTGCGTCCTGTGGTAAAATCCCCCTTGTATGATGGCAAAAAGTATACCGGCGTGCCGTTGATAGACGCTGCGGCCACCATGGATGAAGCTGGTAATGTAACACTGTTCTTTGTCAACAAAGACATGGCAGATGATCTCGAAATGTCTGTGGATCTTCGTGATTTCGGCACCTTTACAAAGATGGAGCACTCCATTTTGCACCATGACGATGTGAAGGCTGTCAATACCGAAGAGAACCCGAACAACGTCGCCCCCGCTGCTGGCAAAGGCGGACGGTTGGATGACGGCCGGTTTACGATGGTAATTCCCAGCTTGAGCTGGAATGTAGTGCGTTTGCTTAAGTAAACAAAAGGAGCGATTTTGATGGCCAAGTACGCAATCGGCATGGACTTTGGCACCCTGTCCGGCCGGGCGGTGGCGGTGGAGATTGGTACAGGGCGGGAGCTTGCTTCCGCTGTGTGGCCCTACACCCATGCCGTCATGGATGAAACCTTGTGGGATGGGCAAAAGCTGCCGCCTGATTGGGCGCTGCAGTACCCCCGCGACTATCTGGAAGCCATGGAAAAAACCATTCCCCAGGTAATCCGTGAAAGCGGTATCGATGCTCAGGATGTGATCGGCATCGGCATCGACTTTACCGCCTGTACGGTTTTGCCTGTGAAAAGGGATGGCACAGCGCTTTGCGAAGTGCCGGAGTTCAAGCATAACCATCATGCTTACGTGAAGCTGTGGAAGCACCATGCCGCTCAGGAGCAAGCAAACCGGTTGAACGAGATTGCCGCTCAGCGGGGTGAAGACTTTTTGCCTCGGTACGGCGGAAAAATCTCCAGTGAATGGCTGGTTCCCAAGGTCATGCAGATCGTGGAAGAAGCGCCGGAAGTCTACGATGCCGCAGACAGAATCATCGAGGCTGCCGACTGGGTCATATGGCAATTGACCGGCAAGGAAACGCGCAACAGCTGTACCGCCGGCTATAAGGCCATCTGGCACAAGAAAAAGGGTTATCCGGGGAAAGACTTCTTCAAGGCCTTGCATCCAAAGCTTGAAAATCTGGTGGCAGAAAAACTGTCCACAGATATTTCTCCCTTAGGACAAAAAGCCGGGGAAGTAACGTTGGAAGCCTCCCATTGGACAGGTCTCAATCCGGGTACGGCTGTGGCCATCGCCAATGTGGATGCTCATGTGTGCATTCCCGCGGTGGGCATAGACGGCCCGGGCAAGCTACTTGCTATTATGGGCACTTCTACCTGTCATATTATGATGGGCGATAAGGAAAGTGAAGTACCCGGTATGTGCGGTGTGGTGGAAGACGGTGTTATGCCAGGTTTCTTTGGCTATGAAGCCGGTCAAAGCTGCGTTGGCGATCATTTTGCCTGGTTTGTGGACCATTGCTGCCCCGAAGAGTATGTTAAGGCCGCAGCGGCAAAAGGCATGGATATCCATGTCTACCTGACGGAGAAGGCAAATGCCCTCAAGGTTGGCGAAAGCGGGCTGGTTGCGCTTGATTGGTGGAATGGCAACCGCTCCGTGCTGGTGGACGTAGACCTTACCGGCCTGATGGTCGGTATGACACTGCTCACCAAGCCCGAAGAAATCTACCGTGCGTTGATCGAAGCCACCGCCTATGGTACCCGTATGATCGTGGAGAACTTCCAAAAATCCGGTGTGCCGGTCAATGAGTTATACGCTTCCGGCGGCATTAGCCAGAAGAATGCGATGGCCATGCAGATTTACGCTGACGTTCTGAATATGCCTGTGCGTATCGCTGCATCCAAGCAAGGCCCGGCGCTGGGCAGCGCAATTTTCGCTGCTGTGGCGGCTGGCAAGAAGGCTGGCGGATATGACGATGTGTTTGAAGCGGCGCGGGATATGGGCAAGGTCAAGGATACGGTGTACATGCCCATCGCCGAAAACGTGTCTGTGTATAACAAGCTCTATGATGAGTACCACCTGCTCCACGATTTCTTTGGCCGCGGCGGCAACGACGTAATGAAACGTCTAAAAGCCCTGCGCAAGGTAGTCACGGGAGTGTAAAGTAACGTATAATATATGCGGGAAGGGAGTCTTTTGAAAAAAGCCTCCCTTCCCGCACCCATCCCTCAAAAACTTCATATCACGTATAAAAAAGAGCTTTCTTTGCATGAAGAAAAGCTCTTTTTTATATGCAGCCAAATGATTGCTATTTCTTCTGCCCGTAATACGCGTTCTTTCCGTGTTTTCTTTGAAAGTGCTTTTCGCTCACATGCTCGGGGCAAGGGAGTGCATCAGGACTAATTTGTCTTGTCATGGCAGCCATGGCAGCTACTTCTTCCAGAATAATGGCATTCTCTACTGCCTTTTCGGGGGTTTCGCCCCAAGTAAAAGGGCCGTGGCAGCTTAAGAGTACGGCTGGCACATGCAGCCGGGGGATGCTCTGAAAAGTCTCCACGATCAGGTTGCCGGTTTCACCTTCATAGTCGCGGGCCACTTCTTCCGCGGATAGCGGGCGAGCACAAGGCACCGGGCCATGGAAAGTATCGGCATGGGTAGTGCCAAAGCAGGGAATAGGCATTCTTGCCTGGGCCCAGGCAGTAGCCATACGGCTGTGTGTATGGGTAACGCCGCCGATTTCCGGCCAAGCTCTGTACAGCTTCAAATGGGTTGGGGTATCACTGGAAGGGCGGAGCAGGCTATCCACCGGTTGTCCATCGCTCAGGCGGACCAGAACAATATCCTCCGGCTTCATCTGCGCATAGCTGACACCGCTGGGCTTGATGGCCATCAGACCCCTTTCCCGGTCGATCCCACTGACATTGCCCCAAGTCAAAACCACCAGACCACTTTTCCAAAGAGTGATATTCGCTTCATACACCTGTTCCTTTAACGCTTGCAATGTCATAATAAACCGCCTTTCGCGTTTTTCAAACTACATTTTCATGAAGAATATTATACCCGCTTTGCGTTTCTTTCTCAAGCGTTTGTACAGTAAGAATGATTGTTGACGCATGTTTTATAGGATGATACAATGAGAAAAACGCAATAGGGGACGGGAGAGAAAGCACCGTGGATTTGAAGGAGATCATCGCCAGCTGCCTGTATGACGGCAAGTGGGCTGGGCAGGCGGAAGAAGAAAATCAACGGAATTTTCTCAAGATTAAAAAGCATCTGAACAAGAGCTTTGTAGAGCAGTACCTAGAATACGGCGGATTTCGTGGTTGGTGGTTGGATGGCCTGGAAATGTGGCGCGCTGATTGGGCCGGCAAGGAATCGGCTATTATGAGCCTGCATTTCAAAAGGCAGGAGGAAAAGGTGGACCTTTTGTTCTATGGCTTAGACGCCGTGAACATGAAGGGAGATTTGCAGCCCCGGGGTTCCAAGTGGGCGGCAGAAGTGTTGCTGTTGGCTTTTGCGCAAAAAGATAAAAAGCTTGGCTGCGCCCTTGTATGCCGGGAGGGATTTACGGTTCGAATGAGTTTTGCTCAGGTTATATCTATCAATAAGTCCGACAATCACATTTAGGCATAATGAATAGAGTCATCAAATACAACACAAAAGCGCGAAGCAACAACTATCTGCTTCGCGCTTTTGCTGTATTATGCAGGCAGTTTTAATGCAAATTGTAGATGATGGTGTATTCTCCAGATCCGGTGCTTGCAAAAGCGCCATCTGGACCATCAGCAAACTGCAGCCCATCATCAGACACTACTTTTGCTTTTCCAAGGCAGATGGTGGCTGTTGTATTGCAGGGGATATGAACATGAAGCGTAACCTGATGATCATCCTTCTGCCAGTGAACAGCTACTTCGCCATACATTGACTGATAGGCTGCCTTGGCATAAGCGAGGCCGCCGCCAATTTGAGGCTGTATCCATGTATGCCGGTAACCTGAATTTGATTCATCCAAGCGTATGCCGGCAATGGTGCGGTACAGCCAGTCGCCGATGGCGCCATAGGCATAATGGTTGAAGGAGTTCATGCCCGCGCTCCACATGCTGCCGTCGGGCTTGATGCCATCCCAGTGCTCCCAGATGGTAGTAGCGCCCATCTTCACTTGGAATAGCCAGGAAGGGAATTCCTCCCGAAGTACCAGATCATAGGCTTCCTTCAAATGACCACTCTGGGATAGAGCGTTGGCGATGTAGGGTGTGCCCACAAACCCGGTCACTAAATGACCGCTGTTTTTTTCGATCAGGCGGATCAAGGCTTGTGCGGTCTTTTCCACCCATTCAGGCGGTGTCAAGCCAAATTGCAGCGCAAGCACGTGCGCAGTTTGCGTGCTGACTGTCAATTCGCCATCCTTTGTGAAAAAAGTTCTGGCAAAGCCCTGGCAGATTTCATCATGCAGTTTGCCATAGAATTTGGCATCCTCTTTCATCCCAAGGGTGGCAGCAATTTTGGCAAATAAGCCAGTAGAGTAGGCGTAGTAGGCGGAGCAGGTATATTCGTTTGGCGTGGCACCAAAACAACTTCCTTCTTCTGCATCCAGGGCCACCCAGTCACCAAACTGCAGGCGGTATTCCCACAAGGGACCATTGGCATGGCTTCGCATGAAATCAATCCAGGCCTTCATGCTCTCATACTGATCTTTTAGCACTTGTGCATCGCCGGAAGCAAGGTACACATTCCAAGGAACGATTACCGCGGCGTCTGCCCAGGCGGTAGCAGAATGGGTGCCATTGGATTGCAGCCAGTTTTCTTCTGTGGCTTTGGCATTTGTGATAATATCCGGAATCACATGCGGCACACCGCCCTCCGGTGTTTGGTCGTATTGTAAATCCTTCAGCCATTTCGTAAAGAATGGATGGGTATCCATCAAATAGCAGGCTGTGGGGCAAAAGATTTGTGCATCCCCGGTCCAGCCAAGGCGCTCATCCCTTTGGGGGCAGTCGGTGGGAACATCCAGAAAATTGCCCTTCAACCCCCAAAGAATGTTGTGCTGCAATTGATTCACAAGTGGATGGGAGCATTCAAAGGTGCCAGTATGCGCCATATCGGAGTGAACAACGCAGGCTGTGAAACTCTCTTTCTTGATACTGCCTGGATAAGAAACGATATGGACGTAACGGAAGCCTTGATAGGTGAAAAGTGGCTGATACGCTTCTTCTCCCTGACCCTTCAAGATATAACGCAGCGTCTGCTTGGCGGAGCGGAGATTCTCAGTATATACATTGCCGTCCTTATCCAATACCTCAAAGCAGCGCAACTCCGCTACATCACCTGGCTTGCCGGATACGGTGAAGTGTACCCAGCCTGTAAGGTTCTGACCAAAATCCAAAACCGTTTCGCCCTTTGGTGTCGTAATAATTTTCTTCACCCGCAGGGTATCTATAATCCTGACACGGCAGCCGCCTTGCGGCTCCAGATTCTTTAAATCATAGGGGAGCAAATGTACCGGCTGCGTTTTTTCGGGATGATATCGGGCGTCATAGGTTTCGCCGTCGTATATTTCGGAAAACAACACGGGTGAATCAGAACCTTGCCAGCTTTCATCCGTAACTAGTCTTTGCAGGCGGCCATCTTCATAGGTAATCTCTATCTGACACAAAAGCGCCGTACGGCCACCATAGTTGTTGCGGGTATTCAAAAAGCCCATCAATCCCTTATACCAGCCGGCGCCCAGCCAACCGCAGAGGGTGTTTTCGCCTTCGTTTATTAGGTGGGTGATTTCATTGGCCTGGTACATCAGGTGGTGATGGTACGATGTCCAGCCAGGAGCCAGATGGTCTTCGCCCGCCTTGACATCGTTTACATATAGATGATAAAGACCAAGTGCGGTAGAAAACGCATAGGCAGAGCGGACTTTGCCTTGGACAGTAAAAGTGCTTTTTACAAAGGTACCTTTTGAACTGCCGGCATCAGCTTCTGTCTCGGCGGTGATGAATCTGGCCACCCAATCTTTTTCATTCAAGATGGCTGTAACAAAAGAGGCAGGGCCGCTTTCGTACATTGAATCGGTATCAGTCCATACCGTCACTCGCCAGAAATACTTTGTGGCGGACTGAAGGGGAAGCCCTTCTGGCCGATAGTGCGCAGAGCAATCAGAAAGCACTTTACCACTGTCAAAGAGCACCTTCTGAAAGGATGCCTCATCGCTCAATTGTAAGCGAAAAGCTGCTTGCTTCATGTTGCGCTGATCGCTTTCCATTATCCAGCCAAAAGAAGGGTTGGCGCCTATACCCATGGGATGCTTGAAGTGGTTGACTGTTAGTTTCGTGATCTTAAGCATATGGTTCTCTCCATCTCAATGATTCTTTGCATATGATATAACGAAAAGGTGCTTGCTGTATAGGGGGTACAAGCAATTGGTGATTATTGAGTTATCCAATTGAAGCATCTGTCAAATATTCTATCTCCCATTGGCGAAATGATGGCCGGTACAATAATATATCCCTTCAGACAGACAAATGGCTGGAGCCCTCGCTCTATTATTGGGCAACATGCCGGATTTTGCAGTTTATATGGAAATAAGCACATTCCATACGTGACAAATCGTGCGGCCTGCGCTATGATGATTCAGACGGTATGCAAAAGTGAAGGTATGATATGGATAAAAGCACAATATTGCTGGCAGCTTTTGTACTGCTGGTCATAACAAATCTTATTTCCTATCTGCTGATGCGACATGATAAGCGTTGTGCCCAAAAAGGGCTGCGTCGCATTCCGGAAGCAAGGCTGTTTCTGGCTGCCGCTTGCTTCGGCGGGTTAGGTGGTGTGGTGGGTATGCAGCGCCTGCGTCATAAGACGAAGCATTGGTACTTTCAAATCTTTTTTCCGTTGATAATGATTTTACAAATTATTGCGCTTGGTTTTGGTGTGTACTGGCTTTTTCGATAGCCGCATATCCACTTAATATATGGAGGTGTACGTATGAAAATCAAGTCCATTGAGCTGTTTCAGGTTCCTCCGCGGTGGCTCTTTCTCAAAATGACGACAGAATCTGGCATTGTTGGCTGGGGTGAGCCTATTGTGGAAGGCCGGGCTGCGACGGTTGCCGCTTGCGTAAAGGAGATGAGCGAGCATCTGATCGGCAAAAGCGCGGGAGAAATTGAAGACACGTTTCAAATGCTCTACCGCACCGGCTTTTACCGAGGCGGACCTGTGCTGACCAGTGCTATCTCCGGCATCGAGCAGGCCATGTGGGATATCAAGGGCAAGTATCACAACATGCCTGTGTATGAGTTTCTGGGCGGCAAGGTGCGGGACCGGATAGAGGTATACCGCTGGATTGGGGGAGACCATCCCCGGGATACGGCGGATGCTGCCCGGGAGGCGGTAGCCCAGGGATACCGGGCCGTAAAGATGAATGGAACGGACGAGTTGAAATGGATTGATTCCCACGCGAAGCTGGATGAGACCGTTGCCCGTGTGGCAGCCATTCGCGAGGCCGTAGGAGACAAGCTTGGCATTGCTATCGATTTTCATGGCCGTGTTCATAAAACCATGGCCAAGGTACTTATGCATAAGCTGGAGCCCTATAACCTTTTGTTTGTAGAGGAACCGGTACTTTGTGAAAATGAAGATGAATTTCTTGAACTCGCCAGAGCCTGCCATATCCCCATCGCCACTGGCGAGCGAAACTATACCCGTTGGGGCTTTAAACGCATGCTCACCCGCGGCGGTGTAGATATTTTACAGCCTGATGTAAGTCATTGCGGCGGTATTTTGGAAACCCGTAAAATTGCGGCCATGGCCGAAGCCTTTGATGTAGCTATCGCGCTCCACTGCCCGCTGGGACCAATTGCTTTGGCAGCTTGCTTACAGGTGGACTTTTGTACACCCAACGTTTTTATTCAGGAGCAGAGTGCTAACATCCATTACAATAAGGGCTATGACTTGCTTAACTATCTAAAAAATCCCGAAGTCTTCCATTATAAAGATGGTCACGCTCATCTCCTCACAGGGCCTGGGCTCGGCATTGAGGTGGATGAGGATTATGTGCGCCGGATGGCCGAGATCGGCCATAAATGGCACAACCCCATCTGGCGGGATTCAGACGGCGTAATCGCCGAATGGTAATTGCGCGATCCTAAAAACAATGGCGATATGTTTTGAACACTGCAGATAGGGGAATGGACCATGAATGCTTTGGAGCAAGTACTTAAGTACAAGGTTATCGTTATTGTCAGAGGTTTGTCGTCAGAGCATATGCTCCCATTTGCCAAAGCGCTATTTGCTGGTGGCATACGCTTGATGGAAGTGACGTTTGATCAGCAGCATCAGGATACATGGCCGGATACCGCTTATGCTATCCGTGCTGTGCGTGAAGAATATGATGGGCAGATGACGGTAGGCGCGGGAACCGTGCTGACCCAAAGACAATTGGAAATCGCCCGGCTGGCTGGTGCCATGTATATGGTATCGCCAAACGTGGACGTCAGCATTATTGCCGAGGCAAAGGCCAGTGGGATGGGCGCATTCCCTGGCGCAATGACGCCTACCGAAATTGCTGCAGCCTATCAAGCCGGTGCTGACGCCGTGAAGCTGTTTCCAGCGGGCAGTCTGGGTCCCGAATATGTCAAGGCGGTCACCGCACCGCTTTCACATATTCCACTGATTGCGGTAGGCGGCATAACAGAAAAAAACTGTGCTGACTATTTGGAAGCAGGGGCGATCGGTATAGGGGTTGGCGGCAGCATTGTCAACAAGGCCTGGATTGAGGCCGGAGAGTGGGACAAGATTACAGCGCATGCCAAAGCATATGTTCGGGCAGTTGATTAAAGAAAAAAGCAATATAACGAAAAAGCGCTCCGGGCCATTTGTCCGAAGCGCTTTTGTCTATATTCCAAGAGAATCCAACCTATTTCCACTCGCTTTCTGTCATACGCTTATCGAAATACGTTATGACCAGCTCGGAAATTCGGTCAGAATGCGCAATACCCTTTGCTTTGCAGGCATCCAAAGCGTCTGTTTTGAAATATTGCATGCAGGCGCGGATCATGTTCTCCATGGAGCCAAAATCTGCTGGCACAAAATAGGCGAGCAAATGTGCCTGCTTCTCTTTAGGCACACATTTTTTGACTTTAGTCTCCCAAGCACCATAATCCAGCGTATCGTACTGGGCCAGCAAGAGGTCCACGTGAGCGTGAAAAATCATGTCGATGTTCTTGATCAACTTAAAGATATCCTGGCGTTTGAAGTATTTGATCAGCATTTCAATATGGAACCAATAGGTATCCATTGCCCTTTTTATATCAGGCAGACAACTATCCGTGCGAAGGCCCTTGTCCAGAAGTATGCCCACTTCTCCCGTACGGTCAAATATTAAGTTTTTCCGGGAGCAGCCTTTTAAATGCTGCCGGCAGAACCAGGTCATGGGATACCCTGCGTTCATGATAAAAAAGTCATGCTGGTGAAGATTTTCACCAATTTTCAATACGCTGCAGAAATTTTTGAAGTGGGCGTCATTATAATTTTCAGGCCAGCAGATGACCAGTTCATCGCAAGCCTGCTTTAAGAACTTCGGGACATCAGCAGCAAAGGCTTCGAAATCTTTATCATCCACCAAGAAAACAGGATCGTAATCAGAATACAGGTCTTCTTCTGACCGGCTCAGAGAGCCATATTGCCAACCGCCTTTGCACCGCTCATCTGCCTTAAGGATTTCCACCAGTTTTTCAAAGGCGGCTACAAGATCAGGATGCATCTCTTTTCTCCTTCGTAAAAGGCGGCTTGCAAATAGAATAGTTTTATCTTATTTCACATACTGCACAAGCTTGCCATAGCCCGTTTCTTCCATCTTGGCCTTGGGAATAAACTTTAATGCGGCACTGTTAATGCAATAGCGCAGCCCGCCTAGTTCCTTGGGGCCATCGTAAAATACGTGGCCCAAGTGTGCATTTCCCACCCTGCTGCGCACCTCTGTACGCACCCGGAAAAGGGAATGATCCATAAACTCTTTGACTACATGGGGATCGATAGGACGGGAGAAGCTAGGCCAGCCGCAGCCGGATTCAAACTTATCGCTGGATGCAAACAACGGTTCACCAGTGGTAATATCCACATAAATGCCGGGGGCATAATGGTTCCAGAATTCGTTTTGGAAAGGCGGCTCCGTCGCGGCTTTCTGTGTAACTTCAAACTGCTGAGGCGTTAGTTCTTTTTTCAGCATATCGCGATCGGCTGGCGCATACAAGGTGGGGTCAACAGCAGCCTGGGCCGCCATGGCAATTTTATCACGACCAATATGGCAGTAGCCATTGGGATTCTTGTCCAGATATTTTTGATGATACGCTTCTGCCGGATAGTAATTATCAAGCGGCTTTAACTCCACAGCTACAGGTGCGGAAAGCGTAGCCTGCAGCTTTTTGAGGGATTCGCGGATAACACTTTCATCCTCTGGGTGCACGTAATAAATGCCTGTGCGGTATTGGGTGCCCTTGTCTCCGCCCTGACGGTTTACGGAGGTGGGATCAATGCATTCATAATACAGTTCCAGCAGGAAGGGCAGGGGCAGCGTATTTGAATTATAGACTACCTTTACTGTTTCGGCATGGCCGGTATTATGGTGACATACCTGCTCATAGGTGGGATTTTCCGTATTGCCGTTGGCGTAACCAACTTCCGTTTCCACAACGCCGTTGATGGATGCAATGTACTTTTCTGTACCCCAGAAACATCCGCCGGCCAAATAAATTTCCTTGGTGCCCGTCATATATAGTTCTCCTTTTGCGTCATGCGCAGCATTTTACGTTATAGGCATAGCATGCCCCGACAAAGGGCACTCAGACACGTTCACTATAGCGCATTTTGGCAAATCTGTAAACGCAGACATAAAAAAACATACCATGCAAACACAAAACTATTTTCTGTATTCGCATGGCAATGAAATCATTCATACAGGAGGCAGACATTCTCACAGTTTATGTCTTATGACTGCGAAACCAACCGCTTTTCTCCAGTGATTGCTTGAATTGGGGCAATGTCCTGGGTTACCTCCAGCGTGCCCAGATACTCGCCTGCCTGGTCCCTGACAGCATAGTAGCGGATGTAGATGAATTTTCCGTGGAGGTTGAGCCAGAAATCTTCGTGATTCTTTTTCCCGGCTTTAAAGTCTTCTAGAATTTTTTCGACAATGTGCATGCTAGCCGGGGGGTGGCAGTTGATGACTTTGCGGCCAATGATTGCTTTGGTACGGGGGAAAATACGCTCCGATCCCTGAGAGAAATACTTGACTGTATCATCTTTATCCACAAAGGTAATATCTATGGGCAGTGCATCCAGCATGCCGGAAAGCTCGCTGGGAGTCAAGTGGCCGGTGGGCAGCAATATCATGGAAGATGGAAGATCTTCCTTGGGGGGCGCTGCTTCGGTTGTGGCGACAGAAGGATGCCATACAGGCGGTGCAGAGATTAGGCAGTAGCCAAGGTCTCCGCTTTCTGCCGCAATTTTGCCCCATTCTTCCTGGCTGAGTGTTTCCTTCAGCATGGGAAGGAGGATGTTTTCTTCCTTGAATATCATTTCAGTCGTTTTTATAAGTGAAAATTCCACCATACGGATGATATCCCTCGCGTCAGTGGCTTCATCCAACATCAGGCGGGCGGCTTCTTTTATCATGGCGCGAATATCGTCATCCACGCCCCACATTACTTTGGGTGGGGCAGTAATGCCGTGCTGTTCCAGGTAGGGGAAAATCAGGTTTTCTTTTCTTAGATAGTGCAAATGCACCTGTACCATGGGTTCATATGACTTTTTTAGTGCGTTTAGGCTCTTGCCGGTGGCATTCTTCTTGTATTCTTCAAGCGCAGGCCGGATCGTGTCTTCCATCAGGTTTTTAATGGCGTCATTTTCAGCTTTCATGGTGTGGGCAGGATGGCCGGGCATTTGCGTCTGATCCTCGGCTCTGTGTATGTCCTCAACAGAGCCCTCGAAAACGGATGCATGTATATCGCACAGATCCCGTATTTCCTCCGGGGGGAGACCACCGGCAATCAGTTCGTTTTCTGCCTGGGCAATCTCCTGGGCGGTTACACCGTCAAATGAGGCTTTAAACTGCGCTTTTACATCATCGGCCGGTACCCCTTCGTGCAGTTGACGCAATAAGTCACGGATGACCTTTTGCCTAAATTCACTATTGTTGATTTCTCGGCTCATACGCTTTATTTCCTTTCAAGAACATCATATCCGTGTTCTTTCAGCGTCGTCACAACTGTTTCTATTGGAATATGTTTCATGGCTGACCCCTTTGTAAGGGTCATAAATCTTCCCATCGTGCTTAGCATGCCGGGCTTTATGATATCCGTAAAGCCTAGGTCATGCAGAACCTCCTTAAGCTCCGGGTATTTTTCACACAGCACATAGACGGATGCATCAAGGTCGAGCACCTTGTCCATCAGGATGCCTCCTTGGGAAATACCACCGTCAAAAGCATCTTAAAGGCATTGCTTGCAAACACTGCGTGGGGCTTTCCGGAGGGCATAACCAAAGCTTCTCCGGCTTTAACAATGTGCTCTTTCCCGTTTACGGTGAAACGGCCTTCCCCCTCCAGCACATGGACCATAGCGTCGCCTCCGGATTCATGAGTGCTGATCTCTTCGCCCTTGTCAAAGGCGAATAATGTCAGGCTGACCGCTTTGTTCTGGGCTAGGGTTTTGCTGACCACCTGTCCCGGCAAAACCTCTACCAGGGTGGCTAGGGAAACAACTTCTTCATGGGGAATGTTTTTCAAAATCTTTGCCATATGCTGTGCCTCCTATTGCTGTATTACTTCTCCATCGGTAGACAGAACAACAACCTGCCAGGGAATCCACTTTCCACTGTTTTGCATCGCCTGGCGCAGTGCATACTCCAAACCGCCGCAGCAAGGAACTTCCATGCGGACAAGCTTTACGCTTTGAATATCGTTCCTGGTCAGTATGTCCGTCAGCTTCTGGGTATAGTCAACGCTATCCAGCTTTGGGCAGCCGATAAGCGTTACATGATTCTTCATAAAAGCCTGATGAAAATTTCCATGGGCAAAGGCAGTGCAGTCTGCCGCGATTAACAGCTTAGCATGGTTCAAATACGGCGCTGTTACAGGTACTAGCTTTAGCTGAATCGGCCATTGCCGAAGCTCGCTTTGCGGAGCCGAAGCTTCCTGCGTATGGGCCGATGGTGCTTCTTCGCGGGTGAAGGTGCGGAGCCTGCTGCCAGGGCAGCCGCCCTCATGGTGGTGATGCTGCACAGCGCTTGTTTCCTGATGCCGCTTTACTGCCGCTTCATCAAAGGCCGCCGCTTCTCTTTCTTCAAAGGAAATGGCGCCGGTGGGGCATACAGGCAGGCAATTGCCCAAGCCGTCACAAAAATCATCCCGAATCAACCTGGCTTTGCCTTCCACCATAGCGATAGCCCCTTCGTGGCAGGCTTTTGCGCATAGACCGCAGCCATTGCATTTTTCCTCATCGATCTTTATCACTTGACGAAGCATTGTATTTTGCCCCCTTCTTGTTTTTACAGTTTGATTGTAGTACACTAACTTTATCAGGTCTGTTGTTTTTACAACGTGAGGAGAATTTTTGTGAAAAACAATATTGATGCACTTCACAACATGCCACTATTTCAAGGCATTGGAAAAACAGAACTAAGCCAATTAATTTCCTGCTTATCTGCTGGGGAGCGCAAATATGACAAAGGGCAGATCATTTTCATGGCAGGGGATACGCCTAAGCATCTCGCTGTCGTTCTGGATGGCAATGTGCGGGTGTTTCGGGAGGACTTGCTTGGCAACAGGACAATCCTTGGCGAGTTTGGAAAGGGTGAATTGTTTGGTGAAACCTTTGCGCTGGCCAAGTCGGAAGCACTGTCAGTAACGGTAGCTGCAACCCAACCAAGCCAAATCCTGTTGATTGAAGGGTGGCGTATCACCGGCACCTGCCCTCATTGCTGTGGCTTTCACAGCCGGTTGATTGAGAATATGATGGCTATTCTGGCTAAGAAAAATTTGCTGCTGACTGAGAAAATGGAGATCATGGCCAAACGCACCACCAGGGATAAGCTGATGTATTATCTATCCGCACAATCCCAGCGGGCTTGCAGCCTAAGCTTTGAGATTCCGTTTAACCGGCAGGAGCTGGCAGATTATCTTTGTGTGGACAGGTCCGCCATGTCCAGCGAGCTTGGCAAATTGCAAAGGGAAGGAATACTGACATATGAGCGCAGTAGTTTCAAACTGCATGAGCGACTTGATCAGATGTAATCAGGGAACATAATCATGAATTGGGAGGCCCAGTTTTCCTATGGTGCGATTGAGATGGCGCAGCTCAATGGACGGCAGATGCACATCGATGCCAGGTTTGTCTAGGAGGGAATAGACACTTGAGATAAACCATGCTCATCGCCAGGCAGTCAATTCTGAGCGGATCATCTATCCTGGTCAGTGCATGATGGAAATCAAGGCAAAAAAACATGCGGGGTGGCATCCCGGTGGATGAAAGGGCCTGAGCTCATATACATGCGTTAGGATGATTTGAGCCGTTTGATTATAACTCGCCAATATTCTAATGCAACAATAATGATAGCGCTTCTATAGGATATTCTTCTGCACAATGGGTAGTTGATTGACAGAAATCGACAAAAGCAGTATCATATTATAAAGGTTTGCTAAGTTCTATTACTTGCTGGAGGCTTTTCATCGTCATTCGCAAGATCAGTGACCTGTACAAGTCTTGTGTTTTCTGCACCCATCTGGCACAAATCCATAATGTTTCCATCTCCCGTGGTGTATGCGAAAATAGATCTAGCAGGCAGAAGGATTGTGGAAGTGGAGGAAAAAAGCCGATGCGCTTTCGAAAGGCCGTTGCCGCTCTTGTGCTGCTGATGCTTTGTTTGTTGATCGCTTCGTGTGATAGGGAGAAGCCGACCATAGAGCCGGATACAAAAAGCGCTGCTCCCAAGGGAAGCAGTGTCGGACGGGAAGCACAGGCCGTGGAAGAGGCTGGCTTAAAATTCAGAATCACATGGAAGGGCTATTCCGGCCGCGGGGAAGCCATACAAGCAATTGTGGATACTTATAACAGCAAGTTCACAAACTTTGGTTCCGTAACCCTAATCAATGGCGATGAAGACCGGGCAGCCATACAGACGCTTTTAAAAGAGGAACCGGAAACCGTATATGTGCTTCCCTACCGGTATGTCAAATTCTTTGGCGCAAACGGATATCTTCAAGACGTAACCAACACGTTTGCTACGTCCAGGGATTTGTTTTACAAAGAAGTATGGTCCCTTGGCACGGTAGAGGAAAAAACCTACGGCATACCATGGCTGGGCCATAGCATGTGCCTGTTATACAACAAAAGCCTGCTGGAAAAGGCCGGCGTTAAGGCGGAGTCCATTGCCGGTATGGATAATTTTATAGATGAATTGGAAGAAATTGAGAAAAAGACAGGCGCCAAAGGCCTGGGGCTGGTTGGGGCCAAAAGCAATGACCTATCCTGGATGGTCAATCAATTCATTTACGGCTTTGGTTCCCAATTGGTCAGCGCTGATGGAAAAACCGTGATGGTCAACAATGAAAAGTCCGCTGATGCTTTGAAACTGTATAAAGATGTGCTGGGGCCCCATGCTCAGCCGACATGGCTTGACGACACAGCTGTAGAAGTGATGAACGCATTTAGGCGCCAGGAGGTGGCGTTTGAAATACTGGGCATATGGGGCGTAACCGATATCATGAAAAACGGTTCCCCCTTTGAGGTGGGCATTCTTCCGCTCAAGAACATCGGGCTGCATGCAGAGGTAGGCCCCATGATGCTGACCATACCGGCGGGTATGAGCAAAGAGGGGAAAGATGCGGCAACCCAGTTTATCAACTACATGATTTCCAAGGAAGCGCAGGAGGAGATCATGAAGGGCGAATACAGCCCGGAGCATGACACCTACTATCCCTTCCGCACACCCATCCGCGCCGATATGGCTGACAGTCGGATATTTTTGGACCACCCCGAGTATCGGGCCTTTATTGAAGGGTTTGAGACGCCCAGCATCGACGTGCCTGTGCCAGCGTGGCAGCTTATCAAGGATGAGGTGTACGCGCCAGGGCTTAACCAGGTCATGACCGGGGAAATGTCCATCGAGGCGTTTTTGAGTGACGTAGAAAAGAAAGGCAATGCAATCTTGCAGGGCCAGTAGCCGGACACAATTTGGTATATTGAAAATGGGGAGGATCATGCCATGAAGGTTTCAAGACGCCTTGCCCTATGTCTGGCATTGCTTGTCCTGTTTACACATCTGGCATGGGCCACAGCTTCAAATGCGGAGAAGGCTTCTTTGGCTGATCTTCAAAAGATTGGTTTGTCGGATGATGAGATCAAGTTTATTCAGGAGCATCCGGTCATCCATCTTGGCGTAGACCCGGAGTTCATCCCCTATGAATTTTTCGATTCAGACGGAGTGTATAAAGGAATAGCAGCGGACTACTTGGACTTGGTTTCAAAAAAAACCGGCCTGCAGTTTGAGGTTGCGAAGGGTCTTACCTGGTCGCAAGCATATGAGCATGCTGTGGAAAGAGAATTGGACGCCCTGCCTTGCGTATCGAAAACACCTCAGCGGGAGAAGTATTTTCTGTTTTCCGATCCCTACATCTCATTCCAGCGGGTCATGTTTGTGAACAAAGACAATCAGAGCATCAAGTCGTTGGAAGATTTGTATGGCAAAACCGCTGCCGTGCAGACAAACAGCTCTCATCACAGCTTTTTGCGGGATTTTAGCCAGATCGGTCTGAGCCTATACGTCCATGTGGAGGATGCTCTTCGGGCGGTTTCCAACGGAAGTGAAACAGCCTTTGTCGGTAATTTGGCGACATCGAACTATCTGGCCAAATCCCACGGCATTACAAATCTCATGTACATTCCATTCAATTCGCAGGCGCCCCAATCCCTCTATTTTGCCGTGCGGGATGACTGGCCGGAACTTGTTGGCATTATGAACAAGGCACTGGCAAGTATCGATGAGGAGAGCCGCATCGCCATTAGTAACAAGTGGATCAGCGTGGAAGAAAGCGCCGATTACACGTTTATGATCCGGGTTGCGGTCATTGCATCCGCGGTCATTGTGCTGGTGATGACTGTGTCTTTTTTCTGGATCATACGCTTGCGCAAAGAAATTGCCAAGCGCAAAAAGATACAGGCCGATCTGGAAAACGCCAAGCGCGAGGCAGACGAAGCGAACAAATTCAAATCCAATTTCATGGCCAGAATGTCCCACGAGATTCGTACACCCTTAAACGGCATCATTGGTATGGCTTATCTCCTAAAAAAAACAAGCATTACGCTGACACAAAAAATGTATGTGGACCGGATTACTCAATCCTCCACCAACATGCTGGGCATCATCAACGACATTCTGGATTTTTCCAAGATTGAAGCCGGAAAAGTAGAACTGGAGATTGCGCCCTTTAGCATGGACCAGGTGATCCAGGATGTCGTCAACATCGTATCCTACAAAATTGAGGAGCAGGAAATCGGGTTTGTGCTGAACAAGGACCCGCTGATTCCCAATTGGTTTTTTGGCGACGCCAAGCGCCTGGAGTAAATTTTGATCAATATACTGAACAACGCCGCAAAGTTTACCACAGTTGGCGAAGTGTCCCTGGATGTGCGCCTCATAGCAAAGGAAAACGACAAGTATCACCTTGCTTTCACCATCAAAGACACGGGCATAGGTATGTCCGACGAGCAGGTTAAAAGGCTATTCGTACCCTTTACGCAAGGGGAAATTAGCATCAACCGGCGCTTTGGTGGAACAGGGCTCGGCTTGTCTATTGTCAAAAACCTGCTGGATATGATGGGCGGGCAGGTTCAGGTGTTTTCTACACCTGGGGAAGGCTCCACCTTCGTCATTCACCTGTCCCTGCCCCTTGATAGGGAGAAGGAAGAGGAATACAAAAAGAATATCTCTGCCGATCATTTTAAAGACATCAAGACGCTGGTTCTGGAGAAAACCGGCGCCAATATGAACTTGATTCAAAAATACCTTGAATCCTTTGGCATGCACTGCGAGTTAACGACTTCACAGGCTAGCGCGCTGAGCATGCTGGAAGCCGCCAATGGCCTGTATGCCAAGCCTTTTGATTTGTTGATCGTCGATTATGACACGCCGGCGGAGGGCGGGTTCGGGTTTGTGAAGTCTGCTTTGGATCATTCCAAGATCGTGAGAAAGCCTAAAGTATTGATGCTGCTGCCCATGATGCGGGATGATCTGTTTGACAAGCTAGATGAGCATGGTGTGGATATCGGTGTTGGAAAGCCGATTATTCCCTCGATTTTGCTCAATGGTATTCTGGACATTTTTCATTTGAAGGCGGTTGCGGCCCTGTACGCCCAAGATGCTCCTGCCCCTCAAGAGGATGCACTGAATGGTGCCTACTGCGTTATGGTGGTGGAGGACAACAAAACCAATCAATTGATTGCCAAATCCCTGCTGGAACAGGCGGGTATTACGGTATTGATGGCCGGAAACGGGAAAATTGCCGTGGAGCAATATCAAAAGAATAAAGACGCGATTCACCTGATCCTTATGGATTTGCATATGCCTGTGATGAACGGCTACGAAGCCGCGGCGGAAATTCGCAAAATCTCCGATAGCATTCCAATCGTTGCCATGACGGCGGACGTGGTCACGGGTGTCAAGGAAAAATGCGAAGAGCACGGCATCTATCACTATCTGAGCAAACCTTTTGATCCCAGCCGCTTTTTAAAGACAGTTAAGGACTTGCTGCAAACGGGAGAGCCCCGTAAAAATGATGAACCCAGAATACTGGATACTGCTGTGGGCCTTGCGAGCATGGGTCAGAATCAGGAGCTTTATGGCCAGGTGCTCCATGAGTACGCAAGTGAAAACCATGATACGACAGCCCGGCTCGCTGATTTAATCAAACAGGCGCAGTATGCGGAAGCTGCTGGGATCGTGCATAAGGTAAAAAGCAGTTCCGGCAGCATCGGCGCGAAATCATTGTACGAGCTAGCCGTGCGGCTGCAAAAAGCGCTGGTGGAAAAAAACGAACAAGACATTGAGGCATTGGGAAGGGACTTTTTACGAATGCTGGACCGCCTGCTTTATGAAATTCATGAGCTGCTTGACATGAAGGATTGAGTGCAAAGCCACAGGTCTAATAAATACTGAGGTGCCTATACAGAAGGAGGATCATTATGGCCGAAAAGCTGCTGATTGTCGATGATTCGGCAACCGACCGTCTGATTATTAAGAATATGCTGTCCGAATACAACGTGCTTACTGCATGTGACGGCCTCGAAGCCATGCACTTGATTGACGCACACAAAGATATCGACCTGATTATACTCGATTTAAATATGCCCGTGATGGATGGCTTTGAGGTGCTGGAGGCGCTGAAGGCCATTGATCAGGGCAAACGAATGAGAACCATCATACTGACCAATTATGATGAGCTTGAGAAGGAAATAAGAGGTCTGCAGGCAGGCGCGGTGGACTTTATCCGAAAGCCTGTGAACATGGAATCGCTGAAGGTACGTATCGGCATTCACCTGGAGCTACTAAAAATTCAAAAACTGTACGAGCAGACACTGTATGACCGCAGTCTGACCTTGGATACACTGCTGGATCAAGCCCCTCTTGGCATCGCCCTGTCACACGGTGCGCACCCCAATAGTAGTGAAAGAGAGCAGACGGTATTTAACGCCGCCTATGAACGGATTACTGGCAGGACAAGGGAAGAGTTGATTACGCTGGGCTGGGCGAAGATCACACACCCGGACGATCTCGACCGGGAAATGGAGCTTTATCGTCGCTTTCAGGCTGGAGAAACGGAAGGCTACTCCATGGAAAAGCGGTTCATCCGGCCTGACGGCAGTGTGGTATGGGTGGCCGTCACATTGGCGCTGCTGATGCGAAAAAGCGATATGAAGTATAATCATTTGTGCCTGATCCATGATATCACCGAGCGTAAGGCGGTAGAGAGTGCGCTGTATGAAAGCGAGCGGAGCAAATCCGTGCTTTTATCCAACCTGCCGGGCATGGCTTACCGGTGCGACTATGACCGCGACTGGACCATGCGTTTCGTCTCCGAGGGCTGCTTCCCGCTAACGGGATATCCTGCAGAAAGCCTACTTCACAACAGGGACCTGACGTTTAATGATCTGATACTTCCATCCTACCGGGACATCCTATGGGGAGAGTGGGAGAATGTACTGGCGAGCAGGAAGCCATTCAAATACGAATATGAGATCATCACGGCATCCGGCCAGCGCAAATGGGTGCTGGAAATGGGCCAGGGTGTATTTGACAAGAGCGGAAACGTACAGGCGATTGAGGGCATCATCATCGACATCACCGACCGGAAAGAACACGAAATGAAGCTTCGGCTTATCAGCGAAATTGACAGTCTCACCGGGCTGCACAACCGAAGAATATTGGAGAGCCTTTTAGCAAAGGACGCGGCTGACTGCGCGGAGGGTCCGCGGGCGGTGGTGCTGCTGAGCCTCAAAAAAATCCACTCCATCAGCCTGACCTACGGCTACAGTTTCAGCGAAAGGATCATCTCTGAGCTGGCTGCAAGCCTTGTAAAGCTCGCCAGCGACAGCAGGCGCCTGTTTCAGATATCCTTTGAGCGTTTCGCCTTTTATTTTACGAGCTATGAAAGCGCCGGAGAGCTGAGGGCTTTCTGTCACACAATAATCAGCTTGGTCGATGGCATACAGATTCTGCGCACTATCGGTTGCGGTATCGGCGTGGTCGAGTTCGACTGCCGGAAATGCTTGGCTGAAAATCTCATACGCAATGCGTCCACGGCCGCGGAGCGTGCGGACGAAAGCCAGGTCTATGGGTACCGCTTCTTTGACAGTGAAATGGATGCCGTCATCCGTCGGGAGGCGGAGGTCAAAGAGGCACTGGTGCGTTTGGCAAGCGGATCTCCAACAGAACACCTGTACCTGCAGTACCAGCCGATTTTGAATTTAAAAACCAATCGGGTGGAGGAGTTTGAGGCGCTTGCACGCTTCAAAAGCGATAAGATCGGCATGGTTTCGCCGCTTGAATTCATACCGATCGCGGAAGAAACACAGTTGATCATTCCCATTGGAAAAATGGTGCTGGAGATGGCAAGCGCGTTTCAGCAGCACATACAAACGCTGGGCTTTGGCAGCATACGGATCTTTGTCAATGTGTCTGCTATTCAGCTGTTGCGCAGCGAATTCTTAACGGACTTTACAGGAATATTAAAAAGCCACACTGTAAACCCGGAGTGCTTTGGGCTGGAGATCACGGAATCTGTGTTCACCGACAACTACCGCGTGATCAACGAAAAGCTGGAAAAGCTGATGGCCATTGGTGTAAAAACTGCCATTGATGACTTTGGTACGGGATATTCCTCTCTGGCCCGGGAAAGGGATTTGAAAATCAACAGCCTAAAAATTGATAAATCCTTCATTGACAGGCTGATGAGCCTGCGTCCCGAACAGGCTATTACCAGGGATATTATTTCCATGGCCCATAGAATGGGGCATACTGTAGTGGCTGAGGGTGTTGAATACCCGGAACAGAAGCAGTTTTTGCTGGACCATGGCTGCGACATGATGCAGGGCTACCTGTTCAGCAAGCCATTGAATGAGGACGCCGCGATAGCGCTTTTGAAAGAACAGGGGTAAAGCCTGTATACCGCGCTTGGGAAGGAGGCGCAATATGCGTTCGATAAAGCGAAGAAGCCTTTCCGTAAAAGCGATCAGCACGATCACATTTGCCTTGGCGATGCTGGTTTCTATTTGCATCATCGCTTTTTTAGTGTTCGCCTCCTGGATTTCATCCTCCGGCAAAGTGATGCGCTATACCGCGAATGATCTGAATAAGAATCTGTATCAGCGCATTGATACCTTTATCTTAACTTCGGAAGCCGTGAACCGCTACAATGGATCATTGCTTGCATACGGCACGCTCAACCTGGCGGATGCTAATGCCCGCGACAGGTTTTTTGCCAGTGTCCTGGGGTCCCATGATGGCGAAATTTTCCGTTTCGGCTTCGGCACCGCCGATGGCGCATTCTATGGTGCCACAAAGGTGCCGGGCGGAGGTATAGAGATATTTCGGCAGGATGAGACCACAGGCGGAATCGTGCGTCATTACCGTGCTGGGGAGGACCTTAGCGCCGGTGAACTCATGGATCATGCGGAAGTCTACGACTGCCGCACGCAACCTTGGTATACCGCGGCTGTGAAGGCAAAAGGCACTGCATTTGCACAGGTTTATTTGGATTACACCGCATATGAATTGATGGTATCGGCTGGCAGGCCTTTATACGATGAGGCAGGAGGGCTCTTGGGGGTTTTGGTTGCTGATATCCGGTTATCGGATTTGGCTAGGCGCCTTTGGGATGCCGCAGGCGCCGATAAGGGCTACGCCTTTGTGGTGGAAAAGAAAACAGGCGCATTGATTGCAAACTCTATTGGCTATGCAAACTTTTCCTTTACCCATAGCGGCGGTTACAAGCGGTATACGCTGGATGATATCAAGATGCCCGCTGTTGCGCAGGCCTTTGAGCAGTATAAAGTGGAAGCGAGCCCGGAGCTTTTCGTACGCACAAAGGATGTAAACCTCTATGTCAACGCAAGGGGATACCAAAGGGAAGGATTGGACTGGGTCATACTGACTGCAATACCGGAATCATTTCTAATGGCAGAAGTAATCCGTAATATTGAGCGGACGATCTTTCTTGTGATAATCGCCATTGTTTTATCGCTGGCTATCTATATTGTCATTGCAAGAAGATTGTTTCAGCCCATGAACAATCTTCTTGAGGTTGCTGAACACATCGCCTCCGGCAATCTTTCAGAACGCGCATCAGTCGTCCGCCAGGATGAAATCGGCCGGATTTCATGTGCCTTCAATCAAACAGCTGATAAAATGCTGTATCTGATCAACCACCTGGAGGACATGGTGAAGCTAAAAACAGCGGACATGGAGGGAAGTAAAAATCAACTTCGCCTTTTGCTGGACTCGACAGCCGAGGCTATTTACGGTGTTGACCTCGATGGGAATTGTACGTTCTGCAATAAGAACTGCCTCAAGGTTCTTGGGTATGCAGGCGAAAATGAACTGCTTGGGAAAAACATGCATAGGACCATGCACCACACCAAGGCAGACGGTACGACATTTCCGGCAGAAGAGTGCGGGATCACCAACGCTGTCCGCCTTGGCGTAGGCAAAAATGCGGATGACGAGGTGTTCTGGCGGGCTGACGGCAGTTGGTTTTTTGCTGAGTATCACGCCTATCCTCAAATACAGGAAGGCAGGGTCATAGGCGCGGTGATCACCTTTATGGATATCACACAGCGCAAAAAGCATGATGAGGAGATCAGGTACTTAAGCAGTCATGATGTGCTGACCGGCCTTTTCAACCGGGGCTATTTCCAGGAGGCCATCAAGCAAATGGATGTGCCTGCCAATCTGCCGCTTTCAGTGGTATTCGCTGACTTAAACGGTCTGAAAATGACAAACGATATCTTCGGCCATGAGGCAGGAGATGCACTTATCATCAAAGCAGCCGAAATCCTTGTCCTATCCTGCCGGGCAGACGATATGGTTGCCCGCATAGGCGGGGATGAGTTTGTGCTGCTTCTTCCGGGTACAGACATGGAAAGTGCTCAAACAATTATTGATCGCATCCGCCTGGGCTTTGCCGATGCGCGGGTCGCCGCTGTAAAATGCAGCATCTCCCTTGGGTGCGATACAAAAGAAAGCCCGGATACACCGATAGAGGAGACCATTGCCAACGCCGAAAATATGATGTACAAAGACAAGACGCTCAACCGAAAGTTAGTCAATAAGGGGATGATTGACACCATTATGGAGACGCTGCACGAAAAAAGCCCCAAAGAAAAACAGCACTCCATAGGCGTCAGCGGACTGTGCGAACGCATAGGGGCTGCTATGCATATGACAGATGCGGACGTTGCAAAACTCAGGCGGGCCGGCTATCTGCATGATATCGGCAAGATTACCTTACATGAGCATGTGCTGCATTGGGATGATCTTACGGAACCGGAGCGTGAGAAAATCCAGCAGCATTCCGCCGTAGGCTACCGTATACTAAACCTGTTCGACGATACGCTGGACCTGGCAGAAGGCGTATACAGCCATCATGAGCGCTGGGATGGAGCAGGATACCCCAAAGGCCTCAAGGGCAATGATATCCCGCTGATTTCCAGGGTCATCTCTATCGCGGAGACGTATGACCGCGTATCTAATGACACAGCTTTAGGGGAACACATAAGAAAAGAGATGGCGCTGGACGTGATTCGCCAGGGAGCTGGTAAACAATTTGATCCACTAATCTCAGAATCATTTATTGAAATGATTTTAAAAAATGAATAAACATCATGGTTGCAGCGCAAAGAGCTTGGTAGAGAAGGCAAAGAAATTGCTATGTACTATTAAAAAAGCACATCTAAATACAATAAGACAAATACACTCAGCCGCGCTAAATGATCTGCGAATAAATGCACTGCCTTAGGCGTAGCTTGGGTAACATTATGGTTAATGTTCATTTGACCGATGGAAACCGTATGAAATCAAATGTCGCGGTGGAGTCAGGTGTATTACGCCATGCAGGATCAAATTTGTCGGGCGTACATGTCACGACACCGTATTACAGGTTGTTAGGGAAATTATACCCACTTGATATGAGATGAATATGGCCGATCAGTAAGAAGAGACTATGCTATGAAAGCATTAAAATCCTTGCTTATCAGTTGCTTTTGTATTAAAATATTGTAGATAATAAAACAGCATTTTAGCGAATTCAAAGGAATTTTTGTAAATAACAGCGAAATATGTAGCGTATATTTTTGACAACTAACGCGGAAGAGCAGCGCAAGAAAAGTTTATGTTTTATGAATACAAATGATGAAGGTTATGCTGTAATGGCGCCTTCCTTCCAAGGAGAAACAATGCATACATCATCCATTCATACAATCCTTCTAGATTCTCAGCAGGAAAAAAAGCGTTTCCGTGAGGAACACTATAATACTGTTTATGCATATGCTTTTGATGCAACTGGTTCCGACGACCAAGCCAGGGAACTTACCGAGGTAACATTTGCTGATTTGGAACACCGCCATGAAAACCAACCTATTGCCAAGCATTGCGACGCCTATCTGGCAGCGCAAGTATATTTGTTATATGCAAAAGGTGATTTTGCTGCTCCCAGTGAAAAGAAATCGATGGTTTCTGAGATTTCAGCGAAAGAAATGAAATATGGCGATCCTGCTGGTAAAACACCAACTACTGTTCAAACTGCAAACGAGTTTAATGATGATAGTCATAACCAACATGAATCAGATGAACAAGATCATGCCTTGGATGATCAAGCATATACTGCCGTGGACGCGGCTTCATTGATAGAGGCATCAGTAACAGATCAAGTGGCTAGTAGTACACAAATAAATTCTGCATCAGAGTGTTCGGGAGGTGTTTTAGCATCGGACAACGCTATGCAAAGCAGCGCGGTGTATGACGAGGCTAGTACCATTTTCTGGATTCCTGGTCAGGATCAACGGCGTGATCAGGTGGATACAGGCCAACCAGCAATGTTGATTGCTGAAAAACCGCCTGAGAGGTCAGCTTTCCTAAGCGTGCTCAATGGAGTCTTGATTTTATGTTCGCTCGCCGCAATTGCTTTTTTGATAATGCAACTGGATATTTTGCCGACAGTATTTTAATGGAGGGGAGAAACCACAGATGTCCATCACCGACAGCAATATAAGGTACCCAAAGCTTAGACAAAAGTGGCGGAAATATTATCATATATTTGAAGTGGATCAGCATTTGGCCTGGGTTGCGAATGAGACGGAAAAAGATAGGAAAGAGTTATCTAGCTTAACCTCAAAATTCGAGGCGCTTAGCCGTGATGATCTTTCTAGAAAAGCCCGCCTGTCTTCTATGGAAGAGCAGCTATCCAGACAGGCAGTAGAACTAGAAGAGAAAAAGCAGGAGCTAGACCAGACAAGAAATGAGTTAATGAAAAGCCATATTGAAAATACGCGTCAACGTGAGGAAATAGCACAGCAGACCATTGAATTGGCAAAATCATATACTCGTATTGAAAAGCTGAACGAGTTGATTGCGCGCTTGGAATCAAAGAATACGGAAGAGCTGATACTCGATGCCGAAAATCGGGCTTCTAGTATTGTGGCTCATGCTGTTTCAGATAGTGAAAAAATGCTACAGCAAATAAACGAGCAAAGGGCTCGTGTCGTATCAGCCAGTCGTGCTGCGTATTATAATGCTTTGCAGTTCAAACAGGAATTAGCTGATCGGTTTCACAGAATGGAGCAAGAACTGGATACTTCGATTGATATACTCCGCATTATGGAAAATTCTCGTCTTACGCTGACACAGTTGGCTGATTCGCCCCGTATCGTCAATGAGCATGGCTCTGTGATTTCATAAATACCGGAAGGAGAGCATATGCCAAGAACTTTCAGGTCCATTGCATGCTTATGCCTGTGTTCTGTGCTTCTGTTGATGAGTGGCTGTTCAAACACCCCTACAGTCGTGCTTGAAAATAAGGCCACCCAGCGTAGCAGGTTGATTGCCACGCCTGCACCAACACTTAGCAACGATCCGGCAATTCTTTATAAAAGCGTATTGACGGACAAGCGCATTGTCAGCCTTGTATTTGAAGGCTATACAGACGATTTGTCTATGCTGGCCATAATGGAAGAGCTTAAAAAAGCGAAGGTATCCAGTATATTCTTCTTAAGTGGGGTAAGCGCAAGCGAGCACCCGGATGTTGTAAAGGCGATCCATCAGGCCGGATTTGTTATTGGAAATTACGGCATCAACGCTCCAAAAAGCATGGAAGAACAGGATGCTCAGGCAAATGTACACCAGTTTCGGCGCTCTCAGGAGCTCATTGAACCAATAACAGGCAATGCCCCAACGCTGTTTCGCTGTAACGGGTCAATATATACAAAAGAGGTACTTCAGGCGGCTTCATTAGTTGGGCTTGAGGCAGGTGTTGAGCCAGGTGTATTTTTAAATCACCGCAGCTTTCACCAGATGAGCGATGCGCAGCAGTTTGTTCAAAGGCTGACTCGCGGCTCAATCATCACAATTAAGCTGGGTCAGGAGCTTGACTTTTCTGAATTTAATGAAGCAAAACCAAATATGGATGATATTGCTGTCGATCCTCCACCGTTCTTATCGGATGATATGCAGAGTACAATCATTAACACATATGCCAATATTGTTCCGGTGGTTGCATGGCTGATAGAAGCGTTAAAAGCGGATGGATATGCGATGGTTTCACCAGAAGAGCTTCAAGCATATCGAATTGCTATGTTTGATTCTCCAACTCAATTAGACGCAAAGACGTTGGCGGCGCTAAAACCGGATGCATATGCATTGCCAGCAACCGATTTCCCTATGGGCTTGCAAGAACATGCGCCAAAAAATACGAACGCATGGAGCGGCACTGTGCTAATTGGTGACGCATTGACAACTGGGGTGCAGGACTATGTTCAGTGGCGCCGTAAAGAAGCCCCAGAGTATTTGGATGGTTTACAATTTTTGACCTCTGCAAATTTTGGCGTTGTATCTTCACTGATGCGGATTTCATCTACCTCGGATCATCCTCAACTGGACGGGGAACGGCTGCTGGTGGAGGATGCGCTGGCAAAGATGAAAGCGAGAACCGTTCTGCTCATGCCTGGACTGAGCGACGTACGGCGCTATTCCCAGGAAAAGCTTATAGACAGCCTGAAGGTACTTATCTACCAGATTCGTACAAAAATCCCCGGAGTGCGAATTTTCATACTGACTATCCCCCCAGGCATAGCAAAGCGCTATGGGGAGCCAACAAATGCGCGCATCTTCCAATATAACCTGGCAGTGGCAAGGTTTTGTCTTGAATATGATGTTCCATTAATTGACACAGCCTATGCGCTGCGGGATGACCAGGGAAATCTAAATGAGTTTTTATGCATAGACCCTGATACGGCTGGTATCCATTTAAACGATGCCGGTAACGAACGATGGATTGATTGCCTCCGGCGATTTATGCCATTTTAACGGTCAAAAAGGAAATGAGGCAGTTCAGTGCGTAAGAAAAAAAGCACAGTCAATGATCGCATACTTCAAATACAATCCGACCGCCGGCTTCTTCCGCACGTGCCTGATCCGGAAGAAATCCGCCATGTTTTGGATAGGCGGTCAGACTTAAATCAGGATGGTCAAAAGCCGCAGCATGCCCGCTTTGCGGGGCGTCGCTATCTGGCAAATTTCCCTGTAACGCTAACCTTGCGGGGAAAAGGCAGAAAATCCTTTCATGCGGTATGTCAGGATGTATCGCAAACAGGTATGCAGCTTCTTGTGCCCAAAGGAATGCTACCATCAGATTTTGAAGTTGGTGAAACCTGTGGATTGAATTTTAACTTGCAGCCTGGTATTTTGCAAGAAGGCACGGAAAAGCGCTACCGCATCAAGGCGGATGTAGTTAGAATAGCCACGGAAAAAGACCGGTTTGCAGTCAAATTTCATGAGCCACTTTATTCCTACCGCCGCAGAAGCAAGGATGGGCTTTTATCCACGATGGCCACACTGCTTTTGTTGCTGGTTACATTGGTAATTGTTTTAATGCGTTCTGAAAGTGTTTTGTATTTTAGTCAGAATCAATTTCTATATGCTTATTCTATCGCAACTGCCGGATTTCTGCTTTCACGCTATCTTTTTGGTGCATTATACCGTCCCATTCCGGTGGACCCAGAATATACCCCTTCTATTACTATTG
>JAEWSC010000019.1 GCA_023398575.1 Bacillota bacterium
CCCTGCATGAACAATTTCTGCATGGAAAGATACAATATGATGATAGGAAGCGATGCCAGCATGACATTGGCGAACACCAGATTCCACATGGATGTGTACGCGCCAATTGCGTTGTAGATACCCGTCGTGATTGTTTTTCCACCCCGAAAGCCGAGTATATACATGGGGTTTAGGAAGTCATTCCAAATCCACATGCCAAGAAAGATGACCGCTGTCGCTGTGCAGGGTTTGACCAGAGGGAAGATAATTCGAAAGAAAGTGGTAAATGGATTGGCGCCATCAATAAAGGCTGACTCGTCCAGACTGGCGGGTATTGTTTTAATGAAACCGACATACAAAAAGATGGTGGTGCTAAAATACGTGCCGGCATAAAACAGCAGAAGGCCAGGCAAAGTATATAAAAGATGCAGGGTGCTGAGCGTTTTAATACTAGGGATCAGTGTAACCACAGGTGGAATCATGATGCCGGCCAGAGAATAGATATACAGGCCTTGGTATCCCTTACCTTTTCTTCTGGCAATGATGTACGCCGCCATAGAAGTTAGCAATATCAGCAATGAGACAGACGAAACGGTGATGACAATGCTATTTTTATAAAGCTCCAGCATATTCGATGTTTGATACGCTTCCATAAAATTATCAAGTGTAAATTGCTTTGGCAGGCTCAAAGGAGATTTGATGATCTCGCTGTAGGGCTTTACCGAGTTTACCACAGCGATATACAATGGCGCGAGATATAGGATGGCAAAGAGAAGAACGAGTATCCTTTTGATCCAATTACCGGCGGCTGCCTTTTTCATATCAATATTCCACCTCGTGCTTTTTTGAAATGGCGAGCTGCACTATGGAAAGAACAACAATAATGACAAACAGAACGATAATTGCCGCAGAAGAGTAACCTCTCCTGTTATACTCAAAAGCTTTTTCTACACCAAAGAGTGTAACGGTCTGGGTTGCACCACCCGGGCCTCCGCCAGTGATTACCTTGACATGGTCATATTGCTTCAGCCCGCCTGCCACCGAAAGTATGCTGTTGATGGTGATGCCCGGCGCCAACAACGGCAGCGTGATATAAAAGAATCTGTGAAACCACCCCGCGCCATCCACTTTGCAGGCCTCGTAAATTTCCTGCGGGATGGTGGATAGGGTGGAGATATAAATCACCACAAAGAAGCCCAGGCTGTTCCAGCAAATGATACCGGAAATCATAAATATCGTTGTCATCGGGGTGGCGTAAAAGTCTACGTTCTTCCCACCAAGCGCTTGGATGATGGAGTTGATCACTCCCCCATTTGTCTGCACCATGTAAGACCAAATAAAAGCCACAACCACGCTGCTTAGCACTGTTGGTATGAAAATCGCACTTCTGGAGATGCCCAACAGCTTCCCCTTGTCATTTAGCAGTGCGGCCAAAATGATACCAAATATGTTGTAGATCAACGCTGTTACGACCATGATGATGACCGTAACCGAAAGCGCATTAAAAAACGCCGCATCGCTAAAAAGATTATTGAAATTTTTCAGCCCAATAAAGCGGAATGTTAGACTGATGCCATCCCAGTTGGTAAAGCTGTATAAGAAACACATAATGACCGGTACGATCATGAAAATGGTATATACAAGGAATCCCGGGGCTAAAAAGAATACATCATATAACTTTTTTTGTTTCATCTCTGGGTCCCCTCCATTAGAAAAGGGGGTAAACGTTTTACGGCTTACCCCCCATGCAACTTGAGTTTGTACGCTTATAGGAATATTTACGGTTAGTTCATTGCCTCTTTGGCAATAGCCCATTCCTTATCGAGATTGTCAAGTTCGGTGGCAACGTCATTGCCAATGGCGATATTCTGCGTGAGCTTGTTGGTATAGTAATCCTTCAAGCCCGGCAGGAAAGCCGCATCGCCTGTCATGCTCTCAAAGCCCTCAACTTCCGTCATACCCGCAATCGTTTCCTCAATGTACTTGCGAAGAGGAATCATTTCATAGGGGATGGCCTCTTTTGTCGTGGGGAACAACTGCTCGCTCTTGAGGAAATCGCTGTACAGTTCCTTGTCAGTGAAGAAGAACTTGACGAAGTCTTTGCAAACATCCGGATACTTGGTGGCGGAGCCAATGGACAAGCCTTCGTTCACAAATACAGACAAAACATTGGCATCGTTATCGCCGGGCATGGGGAACCAGCCGACTTCGAAATCCTGCTGGGCCTTGGCAACCTCAGCGTTCACCCAGGAACCCATGGGCAGCATGGCTGCTTTGCCCGTAAAGAACTGCTCAAGCATCTGTGTATAGGTGATGCTGGGCAAGCTGCTGCCGGCATAATTCTGGCACAGGTACTGATACTTCTGCATTGCCTTGACAAGTTCCGGGTTGTTAAACTTGACCGTGTCGGCATTCCTTTCAGAACCCCAGTTCGGATTCTTGGCAAGCAGATCGGTGCCGGCGATCATGTTGGCCAGCATGATCTGCGGCCAACCATCCTTGATGCCGATGGAAAGCGGAAGGATATCCTTCGCCTTGAGGGCTTCGCATACGTCCAGGAATGCCTGGTACGTCTTGGGAATATCCAGACCGTTATCGGCAAATATCTTCTTATTATAGAACACGCCTATAACCTGCTTCTTGTAGTTGGCTACATATTGTTTGCCGCCAATTTTACCTATGCTGGGGTCCGCCAGATAATCCAGTTCCGCGTCTTCAAACGCAAGCAATGCACCGGAGGGCACGAAGTCAGCCGGATTTTGCATGACCATGACATCGGGGAACTGGCCGGTAGCAAGAAGCGTCTTTTCATATTGAAACACGTTCACATTCGAGGAGGGCTGTCCGATGATTTCCACTTGGACTTCGGGATGAGCCGCCATGTACCTGTCCGCAATGGACTGCCAGAATTCGACCGGAAGCTGCGGCTGGATGTTGACGCAGAATACGATCTTCGACTTGTTTGTTTCCGCCAGGCCATTGCCTGCGCAGAGCCCAAGCAGTAGGATAACGGCCAGGAGAAGGGTGAGCATTCTTTTCATGACTGATCGCTCCTTTATTCTATTTCGGTCACCTTTGATAGTATTAATGGTATCGCTTTGTCTATTTAGCGTCAATGTCATGAATTCTAGTTTTTTGTGGTAAAAATTCTAGCTGCGTGTTTCTGTTGGAAGGTTGCCTGTCACTTTCTTATATATCTTTAAAAAGTAATGATAGTCGGTGAATCCAACCTTCTCGGCCACTTCATATACTTTCAGGCTGGAGTTGGCCAATAACTGCTTTGCCTTCTCAATCCTGTATCTGTTCACATAGTTCGTAAAGGAATCTCCGGTCGCCTTTCTAAAGATCTGGCCTAGATAAGAGGTGTTGACTTCACAAACGTTTGCCACCTGCTTGAGTGACAGCGCTTCATGATAATGCGCGGCCGTATAGGCAAGGGTGCGCTCAACAGCGCTGTTTCGCTTGCCTTCCGGCAATTCACACTCTGCCGCCTTCTTTCCTGTGTCCAAGTGCTCCGCTGCCACGGCATAGGATTTCCATAGATCCGTCGTTGCGTTCACTATAGACCCCATGCTTGTGATTACAGATATGCCGGTATCCTTTGGCACCTGCTTACTGACGCTTTCAAGCACACCGGTTGCCATAGCCAACAACTGATCCTCCAGGCTGCCATGCAGCAAAAGGACTACACGGCTTTTCGCATCGATAAAGGTGATGCCCCTCCTTTGCACCAGCGCATTGCATATATTATGTATACCAAATACAGACTGCGCTTCGCCGCTGCCAAGCATATCGGCGTTTTGATTCTCTGCCATACATACAGCGCAAAGATAGTACTCCCCAGTCAGCATGATATCCAGAAAGGCTGCTTTTTCCTCAAACTCACTTTGCCCGATGGCGTTGGTAATCAACCTGTTTAAAGTGTTTGATCGCAATATCTCCATACCCTGATTAAGTTGGGTGGTGCGTAGTACCTCCTTTTCAATGCTTAAGACGAGGTCGTAAAGATTCGATATGAGTTCATCATTGTCAATCGGTTTTAGCAAATAGCTGTCCACACCCAGATGAATAGCCTCTTTTAGAAAGGCGTAATCACTGAAGCCGCTCAGAATGATCACACGGATATTCATGCCCAGCTCTCTGATGGTCTTAATCAGTTGAATGCCATCCATCACCGGCATCCTGATATCAGTAATCATAATATGTGGCTGACTTAACTGAATCAGCTTCAGCGCATCGGCGCCGTTGTGTGCCTCGCCTGCTATTTCCAGACCAAGGCTGTCCCATTCAATGGTATCCCGCAGCCCTTTGCATAAGAGGGGCTCGTCATCAACAAGCAAGACCCTGTACATATCGTTCCATCTCCTCTTTGGTCATGACTGGAAGCATAAGCTCGACTTGAGTTCCCTCTCCCACCCTACTATAGATTTTCAGACCGCAGTCATCACCGAATAATATGCTGTTGCGCTGATGCACATTGTTTAAACCAATGCTAGAGGACAGATTTTCATCATGGCTCTTGTTTAGATTGGCGGTGACCTCGGCAGCTTTCGCTTCGTCCATCCCCTTTCCGTTATCTGAGACCCGAAGCATAAGCTTTTTCTCGCTTACCCTTCCTTCAATCACGATCAGGCCGCCATCCACCTTCTCTCCCATGCCGTGCTGCAAGGCGTTTTCTACAATCGGCTGTAGGGTGAGCTTGAGAACGCCTAGCCTCAAAGCACTGCTTTCGATATGGATGATGACATCAAACGCGTTATCATATCTTAGCTTTTGCAGTTCAATATAGGAGCGCACATAATCAATTTCCTCCTTCAGGTCAACAATGATCCCCTTCATTTTGATATTCCACCTAAACATATTGCCAAGCAGGTGGATCATCTTTGCTGTCTGGACATCTTTGTTGAGCTGCGCTGTGGTACGTATGGATTCCAGCGTGTTAAAAAGAAAATGCGGATCGATTTGTGCCTGCAGCGCATGCAGTTCTGCAGTTTTCGTCTTTATTTCAAATACGTAAACATTCTTGATATATTCTTCAAGCTTGGCGCACATGGCATTAAAGCTGTGTTCCAGATAGCCAATCTCATCTTCCGAACCAACAGAGATGCGGGTATCGAGCTTTCCACTTTCAACATCCCTCATGTTCTTCACCAGTGCTTTGATTCGCTTGGAAAGCACCTTTGCCGATATCAGGCCAATGGCCATGGTCAGTGCAATACTTACCGCAATAACATTGTTGATGTTTACACGTATCCCATCTGTTTCTTTCTCAATAAGCTTTTTATCCACGATATCCGCAAAGAAAAAACCTGTTTCTTCTGAATGCAGTTTATTAACAATGTACTTTTTGCCGGTTTTTAGGTCATTCAGCCCCGTGGCAGAGTACATTTCATAAGGAAAAGCCTGGCCGGATATAACGCCAGAAGAATCGAACAAGGTAAAGCCAAGATCGTCAATGACATAAAGGTTTCCTTTAAAGCTGGAGGATTCCCTGTATGCAGTTTTATAGAAGTCCGCCCGCATATTGACAACAGCCATTCCAAGGGGCTTGTCAAAACGGATGGCATTTTCATCGAACAAAAAAATGCGAAAGCTGATAATCGGAAAGTCATTCACACTGGATGAGTTGATGTAATCAGGAATGTAATTCGGTACAAATTCAATCGTATTTTTGACCTCTCCGCTGCCCAAAAAGTCGGTTCGATAAAAATTGTAATCGATGGATACATCCCGGTTACGGACATTGGAGCAAAAGAACACTTCTCTTGCGCTATAATCGATCAACAGCATATCGGCAATGGCCGTATTTGCGCTGCAGGTATCCTGTAAATAGCCTAGAATAGCCCCTGACTTGATATTGTTATTTCTCTGCGCTGCCTTGATCGGATTGATAAAGTCCACTATGCTTGTGTTGTTGTTGAAATACTGTTTCTGATAAAGACGCGCAAATATGCTTTTAACATCTTTATACCGGTCATCCGCATAGGTTTTAACCTTCAGTATCACCTCATTGTCAAAACGAGATTCCATTTCAGTCAAAATATCAATCATGCTAGAGGTGACAAGATAAGATGTCAGGCCGAGCCCTAAAAAAATGATGATACAGTATGTAAGCATCAGTTTCAAATAGAACTTGTTTTCAATTATAATCCTATACGTATCTTCCAGCCTCCTTTACTAGGCATGGTACATTAGGGTAGTAAACCATTTCTGACAACCAATGCATTTCTTGGCTGCCTTCAAGCAAGCCCCTTTGTGTTCGGATTCATTATGCAATCATATTTTTCATGGATTGTATGATTGAGAGTACCGTGCATACCGATTTTAACAGCAGGAGCACTGACACATCTCCCAAACTTTCCGAAGCTGACGTAACGTTTCATTTATTTCAATTTTGAATGCATTGCAATTTGTATGGGAAAATGCTAAACTATTTTTCGAAGAAAGTCAATAAATTTGATAAATGGAATAAAACGTTTCATTGACAGAAGATAACATTTTTAGGTTTGAATACGCAGAATTATATACGGCATTCCACGTAAGTGTGAACAAATAATGAGTTTGTCAATGACTTATGTAATTCCTAAGTTGAAAAGAAATGTGTATAAAAGCATCGCAAGATGGAGGAACAGTATATTTGGACGATTACAGGCTACGGACCGTCATTCGCTTTTGCGAACAGGGTGATGACAAGCTCAGAATTGAAGCGGTTCGATTGTAGAAAGTTTGAGTGTTAAAGCACAAAGATGCAAGGGCACAATGAACCCATTGGGTTTTACTCCACGATGAACAGTACATGACCATGCAGGTAAAGCGCCTGAGAAAACGAAGATAAATGATCTAATAATCGTAACGGTTGGCGAGATTCGGGAATGCGAAAATGTAGGAGGAATATACATGAAAGCCTTTACTCCAGATTTTGATTCGCTGATTGCGCATCAAACGCCCGCTTGGTTTCAGGACGTGAAGTTTGGCATTTGGAGCCATTGGGGCCCGCAAAGCGTGCCAATGTACGGCGATTGGTACGCCCGTAACATGTATATCCAGGGAACACCTCAATACCTGTACCATGTGCGGCATTACGGCCATCCCTCAACATTTGGATACAAGGATATCTGTAAGCTTTGGAAAGCGGAAAGCTTCGATCCGGATCATTTGATGGAGCTGTATGTGAAGGCTGGTGCAAAGTACTTTGTTGCCCAAGCGATGCATCACGATCACTTTTTTAACTATCCATCAGAGATCAATCCCATGAACAGCCAAAATGCGGGGCCGAACAAAGATATTGTGGGTATGTGGAAGGCGGCAGCCGCAAAATACAGTCTTCCCTTTGGTGTGACCGAGCATTTAGGCGCCTCTTTCAGCTGGTGGCGTGTAAATAAAGGCAGTGACAGTTACGGGGCTTACAAAGGTGTTCCTTACGATGGCAATGACCCGTCTTACAAAGATTTTTACCACGACAACTATGAGCATCCCAACGGTGATCCAGATAATTTATGTCCATGGTACACCGCCAACCAAAAGTTCCACAGCTATTGGGTTGCCTGCATGAAGGAACTGATTGACAAGTACACGCCTGATTTGCTATATACAGATGGCGTGCTGCCCTTTGGCCCGGATTGGTCGACTACAAATGAAAACCGCGGTCCTGATTTCTATAAATCCGGTTTGGAGGTGGTATCCTACCTGTACAATACCTCCATCCGGCTGCATGGCCAGAACAGGGCGGTTTACACCCAAAAAGACCGCCGGCCGGAAGTCTATCGGGTAGGCGTACTTGATATTGAAAAGAGCCAGCTGGCTGGCATTCAGGAAGAGCCATGGCAGACAGATACCTGCATTGGCAACTGGTTTTATGATGTGCGGCAGCAATACAAGCGGCCGGATCATATCATTGAAATGCTGATTGATATCGTATCGAAAAACGGAACCATGCTGCTGAATGTGCTTCAGCGGCCAGATGGTTCCATCGATGACGAGGCAACCTTTATTCTACGCGAGCTTGCCACCTGGTTCCCCACGGCGGGAGAAGGCTTATATAACACTCGTCCATGGAAAACCTTTGGCGAGGGTGATACCCTCGTAGCTATTAAAGGTTTTACCGAAGATAAAACCACCTGGAAGCCAAGTGACATTCGCTATACAAAGAAGGGCAACACAGTATACGCCTTCTTAATGGGCGGCGCCCAGAATGATGTTGCGGTGCTGCGCAGTTTTCATGAAGGTGAAAGCATCACAAATGTACGTCTGTTAGGCGCAGGGAACGTGCCTTATGCACATGAAATGGGTGTATTGACCGTAAAGCTGCCTGAGTATAAGCCTAACGCATATACCAGTGTACTGGCTGTTGATCTGGCATAAAGAAGGAGAAACTTCAATGAGGACGCAGGCATACAACCCATACCTCCCCTCGTGGGAATATATTCCGGATGGTGAACCGTATGTATTCGGCGACAGGGTATATGTATATGGCTCTCATGATTTTTACAATGGGCATGTGTTTTGCATGGGCGATTACATGGGCTGGTCCGCACCGGTAAATGACTTGTCCAACTGGCGTTGTGAAGGCGTGATCTATCCCCGCAAAGCCGACCCGGTCAACGCTGAGGGGAAAATGTGCCTATATGCACCAGATATGACGGTTGGTCCTGATGGGCGCTACTATTTGTATTACGTGCTGGACAAGGTAGGCTTTGTCTCCGTGGCTGTGTGTAACTCGCCGGCTGGGCGGTTTCAGTTCCTTGGCTATGTGCGATATCAAGACGGCACGCGCCTTGGCGAACGTAACGGAGATGAACCACAGTTTGACCCTGGCGTTTTGACCGAAGAGGACAGAACCTATCTTTACACCGGTTTTTCTGGCCATGGTGATAAAAGCAGGCATGGCGCCATGGTTACTGTGCTGGGCCCGGACATGCTGACCATTATAGAAGAACCCAAGTATGTGGTGCCCAGCGCAGAATATGCCAGCGGTACAGATTTTGAGGGTCACGCTTTTTTTGAAGCTTCCTCTATCCGCAAGCGCGGCGACACCTATTACTTTATCTATTCTTCCACTGCTATGCATGAATTGTGCTATGCAACAAGCCAAACCCCCACAGGCGGATTCCGCTATGGCGGCGTCATTGTGAGCAACTGTGATCTGCATATCGATACCTATAAGCCGGCCGCCATGCCCGCGGCGTATGGCGGCAATAATCATGGCAGCATTGTTGAAATCAGCGGTCAGTGGTATATCTTCTATCACCGTCAAACCAACGGCACATGGTTCAGCCGTCAGGGCTGTGCAGAGCCGATTTATTTTCTTGCGAATGGGTCCATACCGCAGGTGGAAATAACGTCTTGCGGTTTGAATGGGAAGCCTTTAAAGGGGCTTGGCGAATATCCTGCGTATATCGCCTGTCACCTGTTTACAGAAGAAGAGCATATGTTATCCGGTAAGCCTGGCATGCCCCGGGTGATGCAAGATGGGCGTGACGGTGATCCTGAAACAGGATACATTGGCGGGATCACAGATTCTACGACCATCGGATTCAAGTATTTTGATTGTTACGGCATAAGGCGTATAAGCATTAAGACACGGGGCTATGCCGGCGGAGCGTTTGAAATCAAATCGGCGTGGGATGGCCCGGTGCTTGCTGCCATAAAGATTAGCAACAGCAATGTGTGGGAAGAATACACTGCGGAACTGGATTTCCCGGACGGAAAGCAGACTTTGTATCTCACTTACCGCGGCAATGGCCAGACAGCACTAAAATCGATCTGTTTTAAGGAAGGCTGATCCAATGAAATCAATCCCTCGCGTGGGTTGCACAAGCCCTAAAAGGGCACTATTCTGGCTGCCTCTCAAGACTCATCGAATCGTTCAGCCAACCGTATAACTATTTATGAGCTACCGTGAAAGCGGCCTGTCACTAACTTGATATTTTGCTACCGGTGAACGGGTTTGGACGACATAGCGCAGCGGGTTACATGTCCATATTCTTTCTCTGTCAACTTTTCCCTTGTTCTTAAGAACCGCGGAGAGCATCTGTTGTCGATGCTCTCCGCTTTTTCATAAGCATAGCAACAGCGCATATGATGATATAACAACCTTGACATAAGGGGGTATTTACTCTGCATGCCAGACAATTATTGCACCTAAAGAATACGAAAATATCCAATGATGAAAGGGTGGACATCATGGGGGTTTCTGTAGACAAAGCTTTACCTGCCGCTATGCGAGCCAAACAATACCTGAACCAAATCAAAAATCCTTATTTCTTTAAATGTGGAGAAATTTCAGTCAATGTTTGCTTTTCATCAGATGGCCGAACCCTCAAAGATGCCATGAAGGCCTATATGCAAGCGCTTAAGAGGAGCGGTTAAGCAAACAATTGGGCTTATTTGACCGGTTTTCCAGGATACACTGTCAGTGTGATTATGGAAGATTGGGAGGGCATATGGCACGCATAAGGAACAAAAAAAACGAGAAAGTCTGCATTAGCACAAAGAAGGACAGCCAAATGGTATGGCACATTGCCGTTTACATCCGCCTTTCCAAGGAGGATGGGAATGAGTCAAGCGAAAGTGTAATCAACCAGAAAAAGATACTAACCGAGTATTTGGAATCGTTCTTCGACGGCCAGTATATTATTGTGGGTTTCTACATTGATGACGGTCTGACAGGCACGGATGATACGCGGGCGGAATTTATGCGCATGATCCAGGGTGTAGAGGAGGGTAAGGTTAATTGCATGTTATGTAAGACCTTGTCTCGCGCGTTCCGAAATTATTCAGACCAGGGATATTATCTGGAATACTACTTCCCCTCGAAAAATGTACGCTTCATTTCCACCGGTGACCCCAAGATTGATACTTTCACAAACCCGGAAGCCATTACTGGCCTAGAGGTTCCCATTACAGGACTAATGAATGACCGGTTCGCAGGTAGAACATCCAGCGACGTTCGGCGCACCTTCAATACCAAACGGAGAAAAGGAGAATTTATCGGTGCGTTTCCATCTTATGGCTACTTAAAAGACCAGGCAGACAAAAATCATCTTATCCTGGATCCGGATATCGTCCCCATAAAAAGGGATATGATGACTTGGATTGTAAAGGATGGCATGAGTTTGTGCGGTGTTGCAAAAAAGCTTAATGAACTTGGAATTCTCAATCCAACCGCCTACAAGCGCAGCAAGGGCTGGAATTATTGCAATCCAAATGTCAAGAATAATGATGGGTTGTGGACTGGAAGTACTGTTAAGCGAATACTGCTGGACAAGGTCAATCTTGGGCATATGGTGCAAGGTAAGCAGCGCGTTGTAAGTTACAAGGTACATGACAAAGTAACGGTACCGGAAGATGAATGGTTCTATGTAGAAAACACTCACGAGCCGACATTTTCCAAAGAGGAATTCGATACTCTTGAGTGTATATTGCAAAGGGATACTCGCGCCCCGAATATGACGCGCTATGTATGCCTGTTTGCAGGTTTCCTCCGCTGCGCAGATTGTGGTAAGGCAATGTTAAGAAGAAATGCCAAAGGACTTGTCTATTATGCCTGCCGTACACACTTGGAAAAATCAAAGGCAAAATGTACTCGCCACTCCATTCGGGCAGACCAATTGGAAATAGCTGTTCAGTCAGCCCTACAGGCGCAAATCTCACTTGTAGAATCCATTGCTGATCTCGTTGATGAAATCAATGCAGCTCCAGTGGTAGATACCCAATCCAAACGTGTCGAAAAAATGCTCGATGCTAAACGAGGAGAATTGGAGAAAGCTCAGTCTTTCTCAGACAGCCTGTATTTAGACTGGAAATCCGGCGATATTACCCATGAAGAATATAAGCGTATGAAAGCAAAATTCGAGGGGCATATCAAGAAATTGAATTATTCCATTATTTGTATCGAAGAAGAACAACGTTGTATGAGTATTGGCGTGAATTCTGGAAACGCTTTGTTCAAGGAGTTTTGTAAATATCAGAATGTGCAAAAGTTAGATCGTGGTATACTGGCTGAGCTAATCGACACCATCCATATACATGAGAATAAAGAAATAACCATAACGTTCAGATTCGTGGATGAACTTGAGCGAATCCTAGAGTTTGTGGGCAAAACACCTGCGACACCAGAACAGCCAAACACCTCTTATTTTTTGACTTCGGTTGTACATAAATGACTGCTCCCGTGTCGCCCGTAGGGCCTGTGGGACCGATAGCACCCGTATCTCCCGTAGGACCCGTGGGGCCGATAGCACCCGTGTCTCCCGTAGGGCCTGTGGGACCGACGGCGCCCGTGTCTCCCGTAGGGCCTGTGGGACCGACGGTGCCCGTATCTCCCGTAGGACCCGTGGGACCGATAGCACCCGTGTCTCCCGTAGGGCC
>JAEWSC010000003.1 GCA_023398575.1 Bacillota bacterium
TCGTACATCCTCGATGCTTTTGCATTGCCCGGACAGCATCTCTGCCAGTGCCTGTTCCTTTTCGTGCATGGAAACATCCCCTCTCTTGGTTATTGTTCCCATTTACACGGAAATATGTACACTCTCAAAGCAAACAAAAAACCCACCTTCATAGGTGAGTTTGCTGGTGGCTACGGTAGAATTCGAATCTACGACACTTCGGGTATGAACCGAATGCTCTGGCCAGCTGAGCTACGTAGCCATGATGGTTGCGGGGGAGGGACTTGAACCCTCGACCTCCGGGTTATGAGCCCGACGAGCTACCAAACTGCTCTACCCCGCGATGTGCCGTTTATGGCGGCAAGGAAGATAATACTATATTTCAGCGCCTTTGTCAACCATATTCGTAAACTTTTCTTCATTCTGGTGCATTGCGTACGCTGATGCCAAAAATTCCACCATAGCATTTGTGATGTGCCGGTATTCTCTGGAGATGGTAATCACATGCGGCACTTCCTCCAACCACAGTACTGCCTTTTTCTCACTGCGGATGCCATGCAAAATAATATCCGCACTGTCGGGATGGATGGTATCATCCGCATGAGATTGTATCACCAGCGTTGGGCAGGTTACGGCAAACAGATTCCGTTTTGCCATGCGGATCAAGTGCAGCAAGTCACCAGCCTTATTGGTTGGAAAGCCGGGATATCCATAGTCGTACTGCTGATCTAGATACTTTTCCCGCTTTGCATCACCACGCCAGTACGTGACCGGCGAAAAAGTAGATGCAAGCCTTGATAGAGAAGCAAATCGGTTTTTCAGTGCCATTGGCGCGGACATGACAATGGCAGATTGGATTTTCATCTGCTGGGCGATCAGCAGCGTCAAAACGCCGCCCATGGAAAGACCGGCGACACTCACCGAATCACACCGCTCTTTTAGCGTCAATACGCCTTCCTTAGCCGCCTGCAGCCAATCCTGCCAACCTACATGCCGCATATCCTCCATAGTAGTACCATGGCCAGGCAGGTGTATCCCCAGCACGGTATACCCCTTTTTATGAAGCTCTTCGCCGATTAGCCGCATATGGCCCGCGCTGCCTGTGAAACCGTGCAGCAGCAAAATTCCATGTTCATTGCCTTCCAGCAAAAAAGGCTGGGCATTTTCATCAGCAAAATCCCGAATGGTGCGCTGTGTCATGGTATCCCTCCCCTTTCCGCTTGACATCATTATACGGCATCCGCTATGCTTTGTACAGTTTCAGGGGTACTGTCCACCACCTTGGAGCACAGCACCGCTGTAACCAGCACCGTCATGTCATCCTTTGGTACGCCGCCTGCCGCAAGCAAGGCGCTGCGCAGGAGTGCATCAGCCATCCGCTGTGGGTCTTTATATACATTACGCGAAATCGCCCGCTCCAAAGCCGAAGCATCTGAGTACGCATCCTGTACGCCATCGCTGATCAAAATCAAAATGTCTCCATCACGCAGGCGCATGCGCTGATGGATAGGTACCACCTGCTCTAATATGCCCAGCGGTAATGCTGCTCCCGCAATAACTTTTACATGTTCACCACGCAAAAGATAAGAGGTACATGCGCCAAGCTTTTCCATTTGTGTTTCTCCCGACCATAAGTCCACAATGCAAATGTCAACAGTAGCGAACCTGTCGCCGCCAGTGGCCGACAGCATCATACCGTTTACAGCCGTGATTGCTTGATCTCTGGTGTAGCCGGCGGCCATGCACAGGGATAAAAGTTCCAATGTCTTCTGGCTTTCGCGCCGTGCTTGTTCTCCATGTCCCATGCCGTCTGCCAACCCCAGCAAGCACATGCCGCCAGGATAATTTTCCTGTATGGTTGCATCACCGCTTACCGTTTGCTCCCCACCATCCTGTTGCATACTGACAGTAGCACTGCCGACAATCAGCTCATAGGGTGGTACCTCTTCCAGCAGGAGCTTTCCCCGATCCACAGAAATTTCCCGCACACTCAATTGCAGCTTATCTCGAATGGCCCGAATCAGCCTTTCCGGCTGCCATCTGACCAAGGTTAGTCCGTCACCTTCAATGCCGATTTGCAAGTGACCATCCACCTGACGTGCATAGATAAGTTTTCCAGGAAAGCCTATTTCCCGTATGACTCTTGCAATATCAAAGGCTGCTTTCGCATCGCCTACCGTCTCACCTGTTACTGTTTCAGCCATGCGCCTGACTGCCTGTGCCATGGCCGTTAGGTGTGTCCTGATCATTTCCCGCTCGTATCTTGACCTTGCCTCCTGCGACTTTTTCTGATGCTTTTCCTTAAGTATACGCGCTGTTGCCTCTTTTAGCCCATGCAGGCGAATGCAGCCGCAGCCACGAAGCCCTGCCACAGCCTTATCCAGCACCTCTTCGCCCAATTCTGCCTGCTGCAAAACCATCTGTAGCATAGCTTTGGTTTGAACAAATTTTTCGTCCCAGCAAGCTTTTTTTTCGCCGCAGTTTTTGCAAAATATGGCTGCCATCTGCTCGGCCTCCGGCATTTCCTCCTGAGGAACAGCCATCGGCAGCGATTGCGCCATTTTGTCCATAGCGCTCTCCCATCGCCGCATTTGTTCAGATGCAAAAGCGTTCTCCATGCCTGACCGAACCGGCTGAGCCGAAACAAGCAATGCCTTGACCCGGAATAAAAGCCCTTCGCCAAGTGATAAAAACAACAGGCATCCGGTTACAATCGCTCCGGTACTCAACACCGTTGTGACTTCCCGAATCAAAAACACTGCCAACAAATCTGCCAGAATAAACAAGCCGCATACCTCCAGGCGTTTTCCGCGGCCCAATAGAATACCTGCCAAGAGCCCTGCCAGGGATAGCTGTGCCATGACCATGGCACTTTGACCACCAAAGGCTAAGGATGCCCCCGCGATAAGGCCAGCACAGACAGACGCGGCACTGCCGGCTACAAATGCCAGACATAATACAACGGTTACCGCCAACGCCTGTCCGATATTTACACTGAACACCTCCAGGTATCCTGTTCCGGTTAACATGACCATAAAGAACAAAAGACAGCAAAGCTTATCATCCAAGGTAAGGGTATGACGGCTGGTGACCAAGACCCGCACACATTGCCTGAAGGATGGTGCTGCTACCGCACCCATGAAAAGCCCCGCCCCGCCCAATAGCAGAACCCCAGGCACATGGGTCACTAGGGATGAAAGTAAACGAGGAACCAGCGCCAGCATCGCCAATAGGGACAGCATTAACTCGCTCCAGTTTTTCCACCAGCGTCCGGTGGCAATCAGTAATAGGCAGCCAACATATTGCCACATATCCAGAGGGATATTCCAAAACAGGCGCATGGCAAAAGCAGCTGCGCAACCGACTGCCGGCCAAAGCAGCGGATACCCAGCAGCGCCCAGCGCAATAATCCAGGCCGATGCAAAAGGTGATGGCACGCGAAAGCATTGAGCAAACGATAAAACAAAAGTTATTGTTGCAAGCAGTGCAGGCACGCCTGCAGCATGCACAAATCCATCGCTATACAGCTTCCCCTTTGTCATCAAGTCCACCAGTCGGTTTGGTCTCTTCTGTTTTTCAGCAAATTCCGCCGCTTGTGTTCCGCTGTTCATGCTTATCCTCCGCATACAAAGACCTGCATGTTTAAAACAGTATACAGGAATAGAATTCGCCAGCTTGTCGTACCGGCGCGCGAAGAAAAGCCCCTGTAAGCAAAATGTGACACAGAAAACGCTATATGCATAGTATGTGTCACAGAATATCGCATAACAGTAATATCAAAAACACCAGCCCACAAGCAGTAATGCTGTGTTTGTGGCTGGTGTAATATGTTATGTGGGTAAGTATAAACCTTTTATCGAACCAGACCTTTGGCTGCGTTTTCCCGTGAGTTGCGTGCAATCGTTGCGAAAATCAGATTGATAAGATAGTATACTGCCGTCACCGTCATATAGATGACGATAATATCTTCCGCAGTTACCATGGAGCGGTGGGCAGCAGCGATTTTGCTAGTGAAAGAAAGCTCATATGTACCCACCACAGCGCAGAAGGACGTGTCCTTAATCGTAGTAACAAACTGGGATACCAGCGGAGAACGGATACGACGCACCGCCTGTGGAATAATCACATACCACAGGCTTCCTATCCAACTGAATCCTTGGGAGTAGGCAGCTTCCCATTGACCCTTACTCACACTGTTCAAGCCTCCACGTACAATCTCTGCCACTACAGCAGAGGTGAATATCGTCATTGCGGCAATGCCACTTTCCAGGGGAGGCAGTTTTGTCATGAACCGCATGCTGATAATAAAAAGCGTCAAAGGAATGTTGCGAACAACCTCAATGTAGATGGAAGCCAACTGTGAAAAAAACGGCATTTTGCTTTGCCGCAAAAGCCCCAAAATTGTGCCTAATACAAAGCTTAAGACAATGGTGGCAGCGGCAATATATAATGTATTTAACAGCCCTTGCCCCAGAAATGACAGTATTTTGACCGTATACACTTTTTGAAAAGCAGCGATCCATGCATCAGCCATTGCTCATGCTCCTTTTCTCCAGCCTTCTGGCCAGCAGGGAAATGGGCAGGCAAATGACCAGATATAAGACGCCGGTCAATACAAAAGTGGGAGCGTATATTAGATTGCTGCCGCTCCAGATATTGGCTGAATACATCAATTCTCCCCCAGCAATAACGGCCATCACAGAAGAATTCTTGATCAAGTTCACCGCTTGGTTGGTCATGGGCGGCAAACCTATCTTCACCGCCTGTGGCAGCACCACGCGAAACATGCTACCCATAAAGCCAAATCCCTGGCTGGACGCAGCCTCCATCTGCCCGAAAGGAACTGCTTTGATAGCGCTTGCGACAATATCTGTTGCATAAGCCCCGGTATAAAGCGCCAAGCCAAGTACGCCAATCGTCACTGTATCCCAAGTGATACCGATTTTCGGAAAAACGTTGTAGAAAATAAATACCTGCATGACCAAAGGCGTGTTTTGAAAGATTGACATATAGCCGCGGATGATCAAATGAGCTATCTTCCACTTACTGCAAAGGATCATGCCTAAAAAAATGCCGATCACAAGGGTCAATACAAGTCCAAGGCCAGATATCAGCAGAGTCCTGAAAAACCCCTGCAGAAAAAGATGAAAGTCCGAAAAAAGAAACCGCCAGTTCATGATGGAAAAAGGTCCTGATTGCATGGTCGTCACATCCATCCCAATGAAGTGCACATGAATAGGGAAAGTTTCCGCCACCCTAAGATGGCGGAAACTCGCCTGTCTATTCGCTTAAGCTACCTTTTATGCGTTATGGTGTAGGCGTAGGCGTGGCTGTAGCCAATTCAGCGGCCTTTTCCCACAGCACGTCATAACTGTCTACAACGGTCCAATCCACTGAAACAAGTTCCCATTTGGCCACCAATGTATCCAATTCACCGGAAGCACGCATGTCGGCAATCAATGCATTGATTGCGGCATTCAGCTCCAGATTGCCCTTCTTGACAGCGATGCCGTAGGGCTGGCTGGCGAAGGAATCGGGCAGCAGTGTTACACTATCATCTACATAGCCCATCAGAATTGCCTTATCCACCGAGAAGCAATCGATTCGGCCACTATCCAGCGCTGCTTTAATATCGGGATAGCTGGGGAACTCAAGGAAATTCAATGTGTATCCCTTTTCAGTTGCAGCTGCTTCCAACGCTGCACGGGTGGTGGCTGCCTGGGCGACGCCTATGTTTTTGCCGTTTAAATCGGCAAAACCGGCAATTCCGGAATCCTTTTTAACCAGCAGGCCGATAGCATCTACAAAGTAGGGCTTAGAGAACTCATATTGCAAAATGCGGTCAGGCTTGATTGTAAAGGTTGCGATAATGGCATCCAATTCACCGGTATCCAGCAGCGGACCGCGGGTAGCTGCAGTAACAGCGGTAAAAGCCACTGCATTTTCGTCGCCAAGCAGCTTCTTGGCCAGCGCTTTTGCCAAGTCAATTTCCAGGCCCTCAAACTCACCGCCCAATTCCTGATAACCGAACTTGGGCACATCGGCCTTTACGCCAACCAACAGCTTGCCGCGTTCGATGATCGCCTTGATGGCAGGATCATCTTTGTTTATTGTGGACTGCGCCAGCGCAATGGAGGTCATGAATACCATAACAAGCGCCAAAAGAACCGCAAGGAATTTTTTCATGGATTTCTCCTCCTCGTTTTTTAGTGCAATATCTTGCCCAGGAACGAGCTGGTGCGCTCGTTGGATGGGCGATGAAACACCTGTTCCGGTGTACCATCTTCCAGTATGTTACCTTCATCCAGGAACAGCACCCGGTCGGCAATATGCTCGGCAAAATTCATTTCATGGGTTACAAACAGCATGGTAATGTTCCGCTCGGCCACACGCTCCATAATGTCCAGAACTTCCTTGATCATTTCCGGGTCCAGCGCTGAGGTGGGCTCATCAAACAGTAAAATCTCCGGATTCATGGTCAATGCCCTGGCGATGGCCACGCGCTGCTGCTGCCCGCCAGATAGCTGACTGGGATAAGCGTCACGCTTTTCCAGTATATTTACATCCTTCAAGTGCTTGAGTGCACGCTCCACCACATCATGTTTTCGCTCCCGCTTCAAAGCGACTGGCGCCATGACCAGGTTTTCCAGTACTGTTTTATGGGGATACAGGTTAAAGTTCTGAAACACCATACCAATGCCTTGGCGCGCCTTATATAGCTGATGGCTATGCAAACGCCCCATGTCTTTGCCATTTACAACAATCTTGCCGTGGCTGGGCTTTTCAAACAGATTGATGGTACGGAGCAGCGTACTTTTCCCGCTGCCGCTGGGGCCGATGATCACTGTCTTGGATCCGTCGGGAATCTCCAAATTGATACCCTTTAAAACATGCAGCGGGCCAAACCGTACATGAACATCATCAAATTGAATCATTTGATCTCCCTCCTCGGAAAAGCAATGGCGCATCCGTTGATGCTTCCATACAAAAATGGAAGTATGAGCGCCATAACGGGTAAGGAATGGTTTTATTATACGCGCCATAATGCAGGATGTCAATTTCATTTATTCAAAAATACATCAACAAAACATACTATTAGCCAATTTTCAAATCATTGTATACAACATTTGAATAATTCAAAATTGATGATTTCGTTTTTTGAGAATAATGACGAATTCTCGCACAAACAGATTTTTTCCACAAAAGAGAGAACCCCTGAAACATTTGCTTCAGGGGTTCTCACCAGATAGTCATAATTCATTCAGACAACTGCTGAAGGGGAACCAATTGTACATTGGATGAGATCAGTGCCTCCCGTATCTTTTGGGCAAATTGCAGGGCATGCTCCCCATCACCATGAATACAGATAGAATCGGCCTTTACAGGCACATCTTTGCCTGTAACCGCTCGCACCTTGCCCTCGGTCACCATACGTACCACCCTGGCAATTGCTTCTTCCTCGTCGGTAATCATGGCGCCGGGCTTGCTTCTTGCTACCAGCGAACCATCCTCTTCATAGCCCCTGTCAGCAAACACTTCCTGTGCAGAGGGCAAACCCATTTCTTGTGCTGCACGTATCATTTCACTGCCGGCCAAGGCAAGCAATACCAAGGAGCTATCAAACTCCCTGATGGACTGGCAGATTGCTTTTGCCAAAGCAGAATCCTTGGCGGCCATATTGTATAGCGCGCCGTGTGGCTTGACATGGCACAGCTTCACACCGGCTGCCCGGCAAAACGCCTCCAATGCTCCAATCTGGTAGAGAATATACACCTTTGCCTCTGCAGGTGAAAGCCGCATATCCCTGCGGCCAAAGCCAATCAAATCGGGAAAACCCGGATGTGCACCAACCGCCACGCTGTTTGCACGGCAAAGAGCAATGGTCTTTTCCATAACAACTGGATCTGATGCGTGATAACCGCAAGCTACGTTGGCGGATGTGATATGGGGAATCACTTTATCATCCATGCCCATGACATACGCGCCAAAGCTTTCCCCCAGATCGCAGTTTAAATCAACACGGCACATTTATCCCGCCTCCTAATCCTTCAGGTGAGCGTTTTTAATGTCAGTAATCAGCATGTGCCCTGGGGCGTGGGAAATGGCAAACGGAGGTTTGACCCGCATGACTACCGCCTGAGGTGTTACGCCGCATGGCCAGAAAACGGGGACCTCGCCGGGATGAATGGACACGCTGTCGCCGTAATCAGGCTTATCCAAGTCCTGTATGCCAATGGCAGCAGGATCGCCGATATGAATCGGTGCACCATGAACCCTGGGCATGGCTGCAGTAACAGTCACCGCCCGTACCACAAGGTCACGAGGGACCGGGCGCATGCTCACCACCATGTTCCCATGAAAAACACCAGCCGGCGTCAAGGGAATATTGGTGTTGTACATAGGCACATTACGGCCTTCCTCAATATGACGAACCGGTACGCCTGCTTCCAGCAGCGCATCTTCAAAAGAAAAGCTGCAGCCGATAAGAAAGCTCACCAGATCATCCCGCCAAAAGCGATCCGCTTTCTGAGGCTCAGCTGTCATGATCCCGTTTTCATATACGCGGTATTTGGGAATATCCAAAGCGATGTCCCCATTGGGCGCAAGAAATGGCAGGCTGCGGCTTCCGGCATCACTGACCTCCAGCACCGGGCATGCCTTTGGATTGCGCTGGGAAAACAGCAAAAAATCATATGCCAACGCTTTGGGTATGGCAACAAGATTTGATTGTGCATAACCCAAACTCATACCAGAAGTAGGACCTGTGATCTTTCCCTCGCGGATCAAGTGTCGCACGTCCTTAGGATTCATGCGTCCATAATCCATACTTCTCTCCCCTTTATCGCCTGCCCAGCAAACGCTGCCAGGCAATGTATTGCTTCTGTTGTTTTACATAAAGCCTTTGTGCCTCGGCAACAGAAACCTTGGCAAACCGCACCTTATCCCCCATTTTACACTGGGCAAGCACTGGAATGTCAACGGATATTACCGTGGCGATTTTCGCATAGCCGCCGACTGTCTGCCGGTCACTCAACAATACAATGGGCTTACCGCTCGCTGGTACCTGTACGCTGCCCAACGCAATGGCATCGGATATAATGTCGGCGCTGCCCACAAAAGACAATGCCTTTCCTTCCAACCGGTACCCCATACGGTCGGATTCGTTGGTAACAGCATACTCTTCACTTAAAAATGCTTCCAGCGAATCCTTGGTAAAGGCATTCTCCTGCGGGCCTATGACCACACGTAGGATTTGTACACCCGGCAGCTTGATTACTGGCGGCAGCGTACGTTTATTACCGCTGATTAAGTCAATTGCAGGCCTTGGAGCAGCGAAGTTGATTTCATCTCCGGCCTTTAGCGCACGGCCGCCATATCCGCCCAAGCCATATTTAATCTGTGTGGATTTGCTGCCCATCACGGACGGCACATCCAATCCGCCCGCGAAGCTCATATAAATCCGGCAGCCATCCAACACCGCGCCGATGGACAACGTATCCCCCGCCTTCATGGAAAGGGCAGTATACATGGGTACATCCTCGCCGTTGCGCTTGGGCTGGCACGCGCCGCCTGTGATAGCGATTACATTGCCGCAGTTAAAAGTGACATCCACCCCCAGCAGCGTCATTTCCAACACAGCTTCCCCTGGCTCGTTTGAGACCAGCAGGTTAGCCATCGTCATGGCATGCTGGTCCAGCGCGCCTCCTGTTGCAAAGCCGTACTGCTGATATCCTGCGCGGCCCAAGTCCTGGATGGTGGTAAAAAGGCCCGGCGACTGGATGGTAATGCTCATAGCCATCCCTCCTGTGCCAAGCGGTATTTGTATGTCCCCGCCTCAGTCTGGGCGGCTATATGTGCAAAATGGTTTTGATCGATAGACACAAACTTCAAATAATCCCCCGCCTCAAACAATATGGGCAGAGCACGGGTAGGGTCATAAGCTTTGAGCGGCGTACGGCCAATCAGTTGCCATCCGCCAGGAGATGCAATAGGATAAATCCCCGTCTGCTCCCCGCCGATGCCTACCGATCCGGGCGGAATTCTGGTTCTTGGCGTTTTTAGCCGCGGCGTATGAATACGTTTGTCAAGCCCGCCAAGATAGGCAAAGCCGGGCAAAAAGCCCAACATGTAGATGCGGTACTCTCGCCCTGCATGCAGTTTTATGACATCATCGGGTGTGATGCCAGCGTTTGATGCCACAAAGTCCAAATCCTCGCCATATTCACCGCCATAACATACGGGAATTTCCCAGACCCGCTTTCCCGCTTGCTGAATGTGACCGGTTTGCTTTAGAAGCTTGTTCAGCCGTAAAGTCAGGCGGCGAAACGATATTACACACGGGTTATAGCAAACCATCAATGAGCGGTAAGTGGGTATCCACTCTAAAACACCTGGAATACTGGCTGCTTTTAATGCAAGCGAAAGCGAGCGGACCTTACCGCTCAGTTCTTCATTTATTTCGTTGCCAAATTCCACCGTCAGGGCGCAGTCGCCTACCGGCAGGAATGCGTAACCGGCCATGGTTCTCCCCCTTTGGCATTACAGTTCCAACGGGTCGTTTTCCTTTTGATAGAACCCAAGGTCCAGTACCTTATCGAACCATGTCTTGCAGGTTTTTTCCAAGCGCGGAGCATAGCTTATGCATTCCCGCATCATATCCACCATCAGCATCTGCATTTTCAAGTCAAAGCCGTCGATGGCGGGGATCAGCCAGCCGTTCATATCCACCATGCCATTGCGGGTGGCAGCCAGCAGCATATCCCGTTCCATATCGCTGTCGTGGATAATGCTCATGTCTTTTTGCAAGTAAGCCAAAGCAGCCATCAGGCCATAGCAGCCCCAATCGGATACCGTAGCGGTAATGATATGATCTGCCTTTGTGTGTACACAAATTCCGCCGCCGCAACCGCAGCCGCAGCCGCCAGGTGCCGCGTAGGGTATATACGTTTGAATATGCTCGGCAATGGACCCCAAGCCCATTTCATTGCCCAGGTCTCCAATAGCAACTGTCAGGATTCTCTTTAGATACAACAAGTCAAACAACACGTCTGACTTATCTTCCAAGGCGGATACATTGCGGCCAATAGCATTATGATATACGCCAATGCTGTTGGCGCCGGGATGCTCCACGCTGATGCCGGCGGCCGGCGGATGGTTTCTTAGCATATCCTCCGCTTGTTGCTTGGCCGCATCCGCATCCTTTGTAAATGGAATCAATGCTACGGCTGCAGGATATTGCTGCGCCTGCGCAATAGAATCATAGGCATGCAGCCCTGCTACTGGCGCCATGTTCCGAGCAGCCGATATGCAATCTTCCGGACAAACAAGCACCGGCACCGCGGAAAAACCGCGGGCCAGCGCACGCGCCAGGAGAACAGCACTAACAATACCGTCTGTCTCCGGTTTTTGGTGGGTGGGCAGTATGAAGCCAGTAAAGATGTATACAAGGCTGCCGGGCTTAAGCACCTTAACAAGCTCCAGCGCCGCATTCATGGTCAGTGGAATTTTACACTTTTCCCTGGCCCCTTTATATAGAATACGACATACGCCATATCCCCGTGGATCAAGGTTCATCAAGTCGTCCAGGTTCTGCCCTACATTCAAAATGGTCAGTTGCTGTTGATTCATTTACAAAACCTCAATAATGGCTTATGTTATGCAAGTTCCGCAACGGGTGTGGTATGGGCATGAAGCCTTGCGATGGATGCATCCTGCAGCGTCTTCAACAGCTCTGGCGCGCGGCCGCCAACAGGCTTGCCATCAATATGGCTGACAGGGCAGCACAAAGCACCGGCGCTGGTGTAAATTACCTCATCGGCATCCATCATTTCTTCAACCGTGAAGGCTTCTTCCGCCACAGGGATATTGTTTTCTTTGGCCAGGCCGATCAGCACCATCCTGGTGATACCGGGCAAAATGAGGTTCGACAGCGGCGCGGTGCGGAACACACCATCTTTGATAATATGAATGTTGCTGTGGGCGCATTCAGTCACAATGCCGTCGCGGTGGAAAACAGCCTCGTCACAGCCGGCCTCCAGCGCACGCTGGGATGCGATGCAGTTGGGCAAAAGATTCAAGGTTTTGATGTTGCAATGGAAATAACGGGTATCGGGCACGGTGATCAGCTTATATTTTTGATACACATTCTTCATGGGGTTATGACGGATGGTCACCCAAAGGTTAGGGCCGGTTGTTGCGCCAACATAAGCATGATTGCGGATGCCAGTACCGCGGGTCACCTGCCAGTAGACGATGCTTTCCTTGCTGTCTACCTTCTTTACCAAATCCATCAACAGGGTGGACAGTTCTTCTTTGCTCATGGCAAGGGGAATCTCGATCAATGCCGCGCTGTTGAAAAAGCGGTCTACATGCTCTTTTAAATCGTAGATGGTATGATTGATCGCATAAGTAGCATCATACACACCATCACCGAAGTAGCTGACACGGTCATTCATAGGTATCATCATGTCCTGCATCAAGCCGATTTTACCATTGTAATACCCGAGATTTTCCATATTGACGCCTCCATAAAATCATTAGGAAGGTCCGTTGCCAGAAGGCTTTCCCCTATACTCGCCCAAGGTAACCCCTTCGTATTTTGTATCCATAGTATCATACTGCGATATGGGCGTTTTGTAAATTGAATTTGCATAACTTTGTGATATAATCGATTTACACATTGTTATCATTCATGCATTCTGGCGCAATTAAAATGATAAAATGCGTTTTTGCGGACAAGTCATATGCAGCAACAGAGATGTATTGATGCAAGTGTTCACACAATTGACCGTGGTTCAGACACCAGATGATGAACGAAAGGCTGCTATGTCAGAAGTGCAAAAATCCATTGACTCGAAAGTTTCTGCATTGCATGTATAACACAATAGAACCGACTGATATGGCAGAGATATTGCGGTTGGATAGACCTCTTAAGTATTTTCTCATAGCTTAAGTTCTCCTACAATCTAAGCACTACCATAGTAATTGCTTAAGTTCAAAAGCGGGAAATCGCGATGTCGCGATTTCCCGCTTTTCCCAATCAAGAATGATATTTGCTTGCTGTGAGCAGAACTTACTTTGCAAACAATACCAATGCCTCATTCACGGCTTCCACCACCGCGGCAGAGGTAACTGCATCTCCTTTAAGCTCCACGATACCCTCACCCAGCTTGACCGTGCCAGATTTGCCAATGAACTGGCTGATAAAGGCTTCCTTATCCGCTGTTTCATCAACATCCTTGCCACTCACAGATAGCGCCTGAATAGCACCGGTAGCATCCAGCACAACTGTCACATCAACCGGTCCTGCGCCGCCCTGCTTGGCTATTGTATACACCTTGTACCCGCCATCGGTGATCACTTTCAGCACGTCTGCAAGGGATACCGTCTTGTTGGCAACTGCTTCTTCCAGCGCCTTTCGAGCTGCATCAGCCTTGTTGCTGGCTTCCTTGGCTGCAGTTTCGGCAGCAACCGCTTTATCATTCGCCGCTGCGACAGCCGTTACAGCCGTTTCCTTCTCGCTGACAGCCTTTTCCGCTGCGGCCTTTGCATCCTTTACCTCTGCCTCAAGCGCTGCTACTTTTTTCTGTGCTTCCGCAAGATCAGCCTTTGTTTTGTCTAAATCCTTGGACAATGTTTGGGCATCCGTGCTAGCTTGCTGAGTGCCTGCGGCAGCTGCCTGCTGTGCATCAGCCAACAACTTTTCAGCATCGGTCAGTTTAGTCTGCAAAGTATCAATATCCGCTTTGGCTTTAGCGGCAGCATCTTTGGCTGCCTTATTCGCATCAACCAGCGCCTTTTGAGCCGCTTCTTTGTCTTTGACCGCCTGCTCCTTTTCCTTTATAGCAGCGGCAACAGCAGTCTTGGCAGCATCAAGCTCTTTATTGGCAGCATCCGCATCGGCTGTTGCTTTTACTAGCTCACTCTTTGTGATATCCACACCAGCCTTTGCAGCCGCAAGATCATCTGCCGCCTTCTTGGCAGCCTTATCGGCCGCGGCCTTTTCATCCTGCGCCTTCTTGAGGGCAGTCTCTGCCGTTTGCTTATCATTGAGTGCCGCCTGCGTTGCAGCCTGCGCATCCTTCGTATTCTGCTCGGCTGCTGCCTGAGCTGTCAAGGCGGCCTGCAGATCGGCTGCGGATGTCTGGGCAGCGATATCCGCCGCCGCCTTTTCATCCTGCGCCGTCTTCAGGGCGGTATCCGCTGCTATTTTGGCTTCTTCCGCCGCTGTTTTGCTGGCAAGGGCGGTCTTCAGGTCTTCTTCTAACGTCCCAAGCTTCGCCTCTGCCTGAGCTTTATCGTTTTCAGCCGCGTCCTTTGCAGCCTTGGCCGTCTCAAGCTCTGCGGTCATGTCGTCCAGCTTGCCTTGCAGCTGCGCAGTCTGCGTTTCATACCGGTCTCTTGATTGCGCCGTTTGATAGCGGTCGCCAAACAAGACGCCGAGCGCAATGGCAAGAATCAAAACAACCGCCAGCAGTGCCACAGTGGACTTTTTCACCAGATACCACCCCTTATTCAATTATTTATGTGCAGGCATTTGCCCTGCTATCATTGCTGCAATAGTATATGATGCCGTTTCTATAATTAACCAATAGAAAAAAGATTCTCCACAAAGCAGAGAATCCCTTCTTAGGAAAATGAAAATATCGGTAATTATGCACAATTTATACGTGTTTCTTGCATCAAGGGACCAACGGCTCTTCTTCCTGCTGCTTTTCTGTGATCTTGGGCAGCTCGGCCAGCGAGCTGATACCAAAATGGCTTAAAAACGCATCCGTAGTGCCGTAGAGTATCGGGCGGCCCAGTGCTTCCTTTCTGCCAACCTCAACAATCAAGCCCTTGTTCACCAGCGATTGAACAGAATAGTCACACTTTACACCGCGAATCGCCTCCACCTCCGCCTTGGTGGCAGGCTGACGGTAAGCAACAACGGCCAGGGTCTCCATGGCAGCTTGGGAAAGGGATTGCTTTTGAACGGGCTGCAAAAGCTTTTCCACAAAAGGCGCATACTCCGCCCTGGTGGCCAGTTGAATATGATCGCCAAATCGTTTCAGGCAGATACCCCTGCGGTGAAAGTTATAATCGCTCTCCAACGCGTTGACCGCAGAATTTAGCTCAATAGGGCTTATGTCCAACGCTTTTTGTAATTCAGAAAGCAATACCGGCTCGCCGGCGACAAACAAAATGGCCTCGATAATGGCCATCCACTCATTGGGCTGCAATTTCCTTTCTCCTTCCCGGGTGCAGGGTGATCTCCCCGAATGTTGAGCTTTGCTCCACATAGGCGCGGTTCAGGCGCAATATCTCCAGCAGTGCCAGAAAAAGCGTAACCACTTCTTCACGGCTTGGCGCATCACTGAACAGCTTTTCAAACGGCATTGGGCCTTTGCGCAAGCGCTTGATAATATGGTTCATGCAGGCTTCTATGGTAAAGGAATCACGGCGTATCTCCCTGTTAATGAATACCGATTCTTCCGGCTCCTCCGGTTTTCTTGCAAGTACCCGGGATAAAGCCTCAATCAGCCCGTCCAATGTAATCCCTGTCAATTCAAAGGACGGCGGCGGAAGCGGATATTCCTCCGGCAGTTTTTCGTACATGGCTGCGGCAACCTTTTCAAAGGCCTGCAGGTTTTCGGCCGATTCCTTGTACCGCTTGTATTCTTCCAACCGGCGGATGAGCGCTTGCTCCGGATCTTCTTCATCCTCCAAAACAGGCGGTTTGGGCAATAACGCCCGGCTTTTAATCTCCAGCAAGGTGGCGGCCATTGCCAGAAATTCGCTGGCATCATCCATATCCAGGTCCACAGCACCGCTGACGGAAGCGATGTACTGCTCCGTAATCTCCGACACAAAGATGTCCCTTATATCCACCTTGGCCTTGCTAATCAGGTGGAGCAAAAGGTCCAGCGGGCCTTCAAATTGCTTTAGGTGTATCAGCTGCGGCATGATCTACCCTCACACCGCACCGGTCAGACGAAGAAACACATTTAAAACACCGCGTTCTATGGCCCCTGTCACCGTGGACATAATACCCGACAATACATTGGTAAAGACCAGAACCATGAGTACAATCTGCGTAATCTGAAAAAATTCCCGGTTTAAACTCAGTTTGCCGCGAAGAATTAGATCGTTGAAAATGTGAAAACCGTCCAGCGGCGGGAATGGCAGCAGGTTGAAAATGGCAAGACCAAGATTGATTGAGGAAAACAGCAGCAAAAAGCGCTGCACATATTGCAGCCAGGGTGTCCGCATAAAGTCTGTGTAGTCGCCGCCCTGGCCACTGAGCAGGATATAAAACGCGTCCCCTTGCGTGGAAAGCAAATTCATGGCGCCATTGGCCTGTATCACTTCCGGTTTCCATAATAGTCCGTTAATCCCTACCGCCAGTGCAGTTGAGGCAATAAACAACGTAAGGTTGGTGGCAATGCCCGCCACGGATACCAAGAAATCGTCTCTTCTAAAATTACTGAAATTTCTTGGATTAACAGGCACAGGCCTGGCCCAGCCAAATCCCAGCAGAAACATGCAGGCCGTTCCAACAGGATCCAGATGCTTGATGGGGTTGAGGGTAAGCCGTCCCATCATTTTCGCAGTAGGATCACCGCAACGGTATGCCACATAACCGTGGGCCACCTCATGAAATGTCAATGCCAGCAGTACTGACACAATCAGATAAACAAAATAGATAATGAATTGCAGCGGATCGGTTTGCAGCCAATTGAGCCACATTTGAAGGTTTCTGAACAAAACCCAGCCCTCATTTCATGCGTTGATGGCGCGCATGCGCCGTATGTTTCATTATACCCCATCACAAGCGGCATGCGCAAGTGCGCCGTATTCCTAACACACTGCTAACTTTGGGCTGTTCAAAGCCTGTCCGATGCGTTATAATGAAGAATAGTCATATAACAGGTGCAAAGGAGGACCTATCGTTGCGCAAGACGCTTGTGAGTCTTCTGCTGGTATGTATGCTCGCCTCCGCGCTTATCCCCGCGGTGGGCGAGCAAACCTCCGTTTCCGGCAAAAATTTCATATTAGCCGGGTATGCGGGGGATGATGCACAGCAGGATTTTGGCAAAAACCTGTTCTTTCAAAGAATGCAGGAGAGGACAGGCATATCCTTTGAGTTCCGGCAGTTTACCGATTACGCGGCTTGGTCGGCAGAAAAAACCAGGCTATTTGCGGGTGAAGAGCTGCCGGATGCTTTGTTTGGAGCAGAACTTTCTCCTGAGGAAACACTTGCCTATTATCAAAGCGGCAAACTGATTGATTTAGGCCCGCTGCTTAAAGAAAATGCCCCAAATTTAAGCGCACTGCTTGATCAAAACCCCGCGTGGAGAAAGGCCATCACCCTACCTGGCGGGGCCATTGCCGCTCTGCCGGCTATCAACACTTTGCGCTCGCAAAATGCGATGTGGATCAACAAGGTGTGGCTGGAGCGGCTGAAGCTTGACATGCCAACAGACACAGCGTCACTGAAAGCCGTGCTGGAGGCATTTAAGACCGGCGACCCCAATTATAACAGCCGCTCCGATGAAATCCCCTTCACCTTCATAGGCCCATGGGATTTAAAATTCCTGGCCCATGCCTTTGGCCTATCTGCGAATGACTACAACATGTATGTCGATGGCGCCGGTCAAGCCCAATTCATGCCTGTAAGTGAAAAGTACAGGGAGTTTATCGCCTGGGCCAAGGAACTGTATGATCTGCATCTGTTGGATCAGGATGGCTTTGTGACCGCCGATGCACTTCGCAAAGTGACGGATGAAAAGGCTGTGGTTACATACGGCGCATTCTTTGGGCCCTCGCCCATTACCTTCCTGCCGTCCAAGCTGGGTGAGGAGTATGTGATTCTCCCTCCCCTGCTATATGAAGGCAAGCAGGTATACCGCAGCTTTTTGGATTCGGCCGCCCGAGGCACCTTTGCCATTACCAGCGCCTGCAAAGACCCTGCGGCATTATTGCAATGGGTGGATTACCTGTATTCAGAAGAGGGCGGAAAACTAGCCCTGCTGGGTCAGGAGAATACAGAATTTGCCTATAATGAAAACGGCACCTGGCGGTGGCTGTATGCTGCGGAGGAGCTTTCGAATGCAATCACCGCCGCCACCTTACGTAGCAGCGATATATATCCAGTTTTAAACCCTGTGGATTTTCAATTGAAATTCGAAGATGCGCAAACTGTTCAGCTATTGCGTTACATGAAGGATTTAAGCGAAATCGCCACACTGCCGTTCCCGTCTTATACATTGACAAAGGAACAGCAGGAAATAATTGCTCCCCTGCAAATGGAAATTGGAAGCTATGTAGACGAAAGCCTTGCCAAGTTTGTGATAGGCGAAACGGAGCTTACCGATGTAACCTGGCAAAATTATCTTGATACACTAGACAAAATGGGACTATCCTCCTTTGTTGCCCTTTGGCAGCAAGTGCTTGACGGTCAGGCTCAATAATGCAAACGGTACGGAAGGAAGGAGCGGTATGTTTATGAACCAATATGCCAATATGATCCGCGCTTTAAAAACCCCGTATGTTATGTCCAGGCTGACACATCTGTATGGCCGCAGGGATGGTATGCTGGTTGCGCAAACAGCCAGGTATATACGTCTATTAAAGCGGCACGAGGAACTGTTTAATATATCAGACGAAGAAGTACAGTTGATCAGTGCGCCTGGCCGTACGGAGCTTTCCGGCAACCATACCGACCATAACCGCGGCAAGGTGCTGGCCGCCGCCGTCAACCTGGATACCGTTGCAGCCGTATCCAAAAGAGATGATATGACCGTCCGCCTTTGCAGCGAAGGGTATCCCGCCGTTGAATTATCCCTTGACAATTTGGCTTATGTCCCAGCAGAGGTCGGCAGAACAGCCTCGCTGATCCGCGGTGTGGCTGCCCGCATGAAAGAGCTAGGTTATCCCATCGGCGGCTTTGATGCCGCCGTCACCTCCAATGTGCTTTCCGGCAGCGGCCTAAGCTCCTCCGCTGCATTTGAAGTGCTGGTCTGCGCCATTCTTGACAGCCTATATGGTGAGTTTAAAATTTCTCCGGTCGTCCGGGCGCAAATCGCCCAGTTTGCTGAAAACAATTATTTCGGTAAACCCAGCGGTTTGATGGATCAAATGGCCAGCTCTGTCGGCGGGCTTGTAACCATTGATTTTAAGAAGGACGAGCCTGACGTCAAGCCAATATCCTACGATTTTGCCGCCCGCGGCTATGCGCTGGTGGTGGTCAATACCGGCGGCAGCCACGACGATCTCACGGCCGATTATGCCTCCATTCCCACAGAAATGAAGCAGGTGGCTGCATTCTTCGGCGAGGATGTACTGCGCAGGGTCAGGCCTGAACAGCTCATGCAGGAAATCTCTGCCGTGCGGGAAAAGACATCCGACCGCGCGGTGCTTCGCGCCATGCACTTCTTCAACGAGAATAAGCGTGTATGCGACCAGGTAGCCGCTCTGGAGCGGGATGATCTGACGGCCTTCTACAAAGATGTTATTGCCTCCGGCCAGTCTAGTTTTATGTATTTGCAAAACGTATATGCCCGCCCCAACGAGCAGCAGCTCTCTTTGGGTCTTGCGCTGGCGGAAGACCTTTTAAAGAGCGATGGCGCCTGGCGTGTGCATGGCGGCGGCTTTGCCGGCACCACGCTAAATTTTGTTCCTTTGGATAAGGTGCGCACCTTTACCGAAGCCATGGAAGCAGCCTTCGGCGCACACTGCTGCCACCAACTGGATATTCGCCCGGAAGGTGCGGCACGGATTGATGGACTGAACGGCTGAGCCAAAGGTGTTTACACGATTTATTTTGCAATCAGGTATTATGTCATTGACAAAGCAAAATCGTCATGCTATTATACGTGCGTAAACCCACAATCGCATAGCGCTTGAAGCTTCTTCGGGGCAGGGTGAAATTCCCTACCGGCGGTACAGTCCGCGAACCGTGCATATAAAGTGTATGGCCGATCTGGTGAAATTCCAGAACCGACAGTAAAGTCTGGATGATAGAAGAACGTTACAAAGTATGTTTTAGCCCCTGAACAACTTTTGCTTCAGGGGCGTGCATATTTTAGGAGGCATTGCGATGAACCCCAAAACCTATTTTACCCCCCCAAGGATGACCCGTATCGCCCTGCTGGCAGCCATCTCCGCCGTACTCTTTCTACCCACCTTTACGATTCCGATCATCGGCTTTTATAAGCTGGATTTGAGCAATCTGCCTGTGCTGCTTGGCGGCTTTTCCATGGGACCGATTGCCGGCTTGATCATCCTTGCCATCAAGAGCCTGACCGGCTTGATTACCACCACCTCCGGCGGCGTAGGCGAATTGGCTGATTTTTTGCTTGGCGCATCGATCATGCTGCCTGCGGTGCTGATTTACCGCACGAACAAAAGCCGCAAGAGCGCACTGCTTGGCATGGTAGTTGGCACCGTCGGTCTCACGATTTGCGGTGTTCTGGCCAACGCCGTGCTGTTGATCCCATTCTATGTTACGGTCATGCATTTTCCCTTGGAAGCCATTGTGAAAACATTCACCGATATCATTCCCTCTGTTGACAGTCTGGAAAAAATGTTGGCCTTTGTCACCGCTCCTTTTAATGTTCTTAAAGGCGTTGTGCTAAGCCTGGCCACCTTCCTCTTGTATAAGCATCTTTCCCCCATCCTTCACGGGCGCGGCGCCCGCAGTTAATCCTGGGAGTGATTTTTTGCAATACGTAACACATTCCGCTGCTGAAACACGTTCCTTGGGCGAAGCGCTTTCCATAAGCCTTCGTCCGGGGGACGTGTTGGTGCTTCAAGGAGACATGGGCGCTGGCAAAAGTGAATTCACCCGCGGCATCGCCAGAGGTCTTGGTATTTTAGGGTCCATTGCCAGTCCTACCTTCACCATTTTGCAGGCGTATGACTCAGGCCGGCTGCCCCTGTATCACTTTGATTGGTATCGGATCAACGACCCTGAGGAATTGTTCGAAATTGGTGTGGAGGAATATTTGCAGGGCGATGGCGTTGCCGTTGTCGAATGGGCAGAAAGAGCGCCGGAGCTATTACCGGATGCGTACTTGCTAATTTCCCTCTCAAATGGTGCAGGGGATGATGATCGGATTATCGAAATCATTTCTGTAGGCGGCTATACAAACGCAGCTTACGGGAAGGATATCAAGGCATGAATATTTTAGCGCTGGACACCTCCGGCCCTGTTGCTGGGGTAGCCATTGTAAAAGGCGGCGAGGCGGTGTATGAGGCTGCTGCCGTCAACCGATTCACCCACTCTGTCAGCTTAATGCCCATGGTGGAAGAAGGGTTTACGCACACTGGCTTATCGGTTATGGATATTGATCTTTTTGCTGTGACCGCAGGCCCTGGCTCCTTTACAGGTATACGCATTGGCGTGAGCACCTTAAAAGGTCTTTCTCACGGGGCAAAAAAGCCATGCATTGGCATCAACGCTTTGGAGGCGCTGGCCACCGGTATTCCGTATTTTCATGGAACGGTCTGTCCCATTCAGGATGCCAGAGCCGGTCAGGTTTACTGCGCCGCCTTTGAGGCGGGGCTTCCTCCGAAAAGACTGACGGAAGATGCGGCACAAAAACTTGACGAGTACTTGTTAAAGCTGAGTGAACTAACTGGTCCATATTTGTTTGTGGGAGATGGTGCAGCTGTCCATCAGGAAGCCATTGAAAAGCATTTTAAAGAGCAGGCATTATTCGCTCCCGCCCATTGCCGATCTTTGCGCCCCTTGAGCGTTGCCCTGCTGGCAGATAAATACCAACAGCAGGCAGTAGATTATCTTTCCCTTATGCCCTATTATCTGCGTGCGCCGCAAGCCGAGCGCCAGCGCAAAATGCGGGAGGAAACGCATGGTGCCTTGTGATGCGGTTGTGCGCCGGATGACCTTGAAGGATGTAGACGCCGTTCATCAAATTGAATCCGAATCCTTCTCCTCGCCCTGGAGCCGGGGGGCTTTTGAGGATGAGCTGATTGAAAACAAATGCGCTCGGTATCTGGTAGCGGAAGCAGGCAGTGAAATTGTCGCCTACGCAGGCTGCTGGATGGTGCTGGATGAATGCCACATTACCAATATTGCTGTCAAAAAAGACAAGCGCGGCAAAGGATATGGGCGCTTGATTACGCAAGAGCTGATCCAATACGCCACCAACCTTGGCGCGTCGTATGTGACATTGGAGGTTCGCCGCACAAACCATACAGCCCAAAGCCTATACAGGAGCCTTAACTTTCTGCAAGTGGGCTGCCGGAAACGCTATTATGAAGACAATGGCGAGGATGCTATTTTGATGGCGTGCCAGACACTGCCGCCGGTTGATCCGAATTTTGCAGAAGAAGAAACGATTGAAATGTAACGTAAAAGCCTGGGAGGACCTCAAAAGGTCAGGCACCCCAGGCTCTCAACTTGATAAGTTGCTTCATAGAAAAGCAAGCTCAATACATCAAAAACTCACACTCCAGCCGGCCGTTATACAGCCGGCGCTTTTTTTGCGCACGGCCGCCGAAGCAGCGTTCAAAGCCGGGATGGCTGGTCAAAACGCCCATATGCCAGCTCTCATGCCGGTTTAGCAAGCTGCCCATCTGTCCATATAAAGCTTCAGCGCTCTTTTTATCCCCCAGCCGCTCCCCATAGGGGGGATTGGCCAAAAAGACACCATTGCTTTTTTGCAGCTGAAGGGTGCGCAAATCCTTGGTGTATACCTCAATCCGTCCCTCCAAACCGGCCTGGGCGATATGCTTTTTGCAAAGCTCCAGCGCCTTTCCATCAATATCGCTGCCGGAAATCCCTTTAACGAGACTGGGATCAAACGCCGCATTGGCCTTTTCACGAAGTGCCGCCCGCTCACGGGCCGGAAACATAGGCCATTTGTCGCAGGCGAACTCCCGGTTCAGTCCCGGCGCACGGTTGGACATTATCATGGCCGCCTCAATTAAAATGGTGCCGGTGCCGCAGCAGGGGTCGTGAAGCGCATCCCCCGCTCTCCAGCGGGAAAGCTTCACCAGCGCCGCCGCCAAGGTTTCCCGCAAGGGAGCTTCCCCGTTCCATGTACGGTAACCCCTGCGGTTTAAGGCCGTACCGGAAAGGTCTATGGTCAGGCGCGCAATGTCACCGTGCAAGCTGACGTCAATGGGATACACCGCGCCGGTTTCCTGGAACCAATCAGTTTTGTAGCGTTCCTTCAAGCGCTCGACGATAGCCTTCTTAGTAATAGACTGGCAATCGCTCACGCTCATCAATTGGCTTCTGGCACACTTGCCAGATACGGGAAAGGATGCGTCCTTTGGCAAATAATCCTCCCAGGCGATGGCCTTCACTGCCTGAAACAATTCTTCAAAAGTGAGTGTCTTTGCTTCCTTTAAGACTAATAGCACCCTGTCGGCGCAACGCAGCCAAAGACAAGCCTCGTATGCCCCTTGCACAGTTGCTTCGAATCTGGCACCGCCCAACTCTGCCTTTGCATTCTTGATTCCCAATGACTTTAATTCATCCGCTACTACGCCTTCCAGCCCGAAAGCGGCAGTCGCAAAATAGGTCTGCATATCCGTAATGGCCATAATGCCCTCCTTGTTCAGTTCATTCATTATAAAGATGGCGGATGGGAAAGTCAATCAAACCTATTTTGCTCTCAGAATGAAGCTCGCCCGCGAATTTGTCCGCAATCAAAAACCCGTGCTTGTGTAAACAGACGGTTGACGGTATAATAAAAGTTGGCATTTTGTAAGTAGGAGGCGAAGACATGTTTGTCCAGGTGATCGTGGATATCATACACGAAAACGTGGCCCATGTCTTTACCTACAAGGTGCCGGAGGGCATAAACCTATCACGGGGAACCAGGGTTTTAGTGCCCTTTGGTCCCAGAACGGTGGAAGGCCTGGTGCTTTCCGCCTCAGAGGATACGGAATATCCCAAAGAGAAGATCAAGGCCATTGTAAAGCCGTTGGAGGATTATCCCGCGGTACTCCCAGCGTTGATCGATCTTGCCGTGGAGATGGCAGAAAAAAGCCACTGCCCCTTGGCAGAGACCCTGCGGCTAATGCTACCGGCCGTTATGCGCGGCGGTAAAGTCAAGGAAAAAACGGAGCCACTGGCAAGGCTGTCAATCCCCAGAGAAGAAGCGGAAGCGGCCGCCTTTGCACAAAAGCGCTCTCCCCGCCGTGCTCTTCTTTTGACGCTACTAAAAGATGGAGAACCCCACCCCATCAGGGAACTTGCCCTCATGGTCAAAGACCCTATGGAAGCGCTGAAAAAGCTGGAGGCTATGAGCCTTGTCGCCATTTTGCATCAAGAGGTTCTCCGCGCGCCTTATGAGGACATGATCACAAGAAAGGTTTCTGATCCTGACTTGATGCCGGCTCAGCAGGAAGTTCTGGATGAGATGGAACCAGCCCTTTTACAGGGCAATGGCGCGTTTTTGCTCCATGGCGTTACCGGTTCCGGCAAGACGGAGGTATATATCCGCCTGATACGCAAGGCGTTGACCTTGCAAAAAGGGGCCATTGTACTGGTGCCGGAAATCGCGCTGACACCGCAAATGGTACAGTGGTTTCGAGACCGGTTCGGCCCCATTGCCGCAGTGCTGCATTCCCGGCTGACACCGGGAGAGCGGTTTGACGAATGGCGGCGTATCCGCCGCGGTCAGGCAAGAGTTGTGGTAGGCGCACGGTCGGCGGTATTCGCACCAGTGACAAATCTGGGGCTGATCGTGGTGGATGAGGAGCATGAGCAAAGCTACCTAAGCGAGCATCACCCAAGATACGATGCCAGGGAGGTTGCCCAAAGCAGATGCCTTCGGGAAGGTGGCATATTACTCCTCAGTAGTGCCACTCCAAGCATTTTAACCTTTGCCAAAGCAATGCGCGGCGTTTATACCCTGCTGGAAATGCCCTTTCGAGTCATGGATCGTCCCTTGCCCCAAGTGCATGTGGTGGATATGCGCAAGGAATTAAACGCAGGCAACCGCTCCATCTTCAGCATGCTTTTGCAGGAAAAGCTAAAAGCGTGCATGGCCAAGGGCAATCAGGCTATGCTGTTTTTGAACAGGCGCGGCTATCACTCTTTTGTTTCCTGCCGGGGCTGCGGCTACGTGGTCAAGTGCGGACAGTGTGACATCGCCATGACCTATCACCAATTGGGCGGTGACGGGCGCATGCATTGCCACTACTGCGGGTACTCGGCCAATCCGCCGGATAAGTGCCCCGAATGCGGCAGCAAGTACATCCGCTTCTTTGGCCTTGGCACCCAGCGCGTGGAGGAAGAAGTGCAAAAGCTGCTGCCGGGTATCAAAGCCCTGCGCATGGACAATGACACCACCACCGGCAAGGATGCCCATCACAAAATGCTTTCCAGCTTTCGTGCTGGTGAAGCTCGCGTTTTGATCGGCACACAGATGATCGCCAAAGGCCTGGACTTTCCCAACGTAACGCTGGTAGGTGTAGTAGCGGCAGATATGACACTAAATTTGCCCGACTACCGCAGCCCGGAACGCACCTTCCAGCTGTTGACCCAGGTAGCCGGCCGGGCAGGCCGGGCCAGCTCCCCGGGCGAGGTGGTAGTGCAAACCTACAAGCCGGAGCATCCGGTTATCCTTGCCTCTGCTGATCAGGATTACCGGGCCTTTTACCAGATGGAGTTCCAGCGCCGGCGCACGGGGCTATATCCGCCGTTTACGGTGCTCTGCCGGCTACTGGTGGAAAGTGCACAAGGCATAACAGCACAAAAGTCCTGCCAGAAGCTGTATGATGCTTGCCAAGACTATGTAAAAGAGCATCCCCAGCTTCAAAAGCGGGTACTGATGATGCGGATGGATGTTGCTCCTGTAAAAATGATCCGCGGTAAAATACGTTACCATGTGCTGCTGAAGCTCTTCGAGCATCCGGATACCATTCCCCTGGCGGCGTTTTTAAGCGACTTAAGCCAGGCAGAATCAAGCCCCGGATGCCAGGTATATTTTGAATGGAACCCCGCATCATTAATGTAATTTGACGACAAGGAAAGGACGATAGAATGGGTATACGGAATATTGTAAAAATCGGTGATGAAGGCCTTCGCAAGGTGGCAAAGCCTGTTGCAAAGTTTGACCTCCGGCTGTGGCTGCTGCTCAAGGATATGGCCGATACCATGTATAAAGCGGATGGTGCAGGCTTGGCTGCCCCGCAGGTGGGCATTTTGCGCCGTGTGGTAGTGGTGGATGATGGAAATGGACTCATCGAACTGGTCAACCCCGAAATTATCGCAACCGAAGGCGAACAGTGTGGCCCGGAAGGGTGCCTGAGCATTCCAGGCCGTCAGGGTCTTGTGTGTCGGCCTCACAAAGTCACTGTCAGAGCCCAGGACAGGCAAGGCAAGTTTTTTGAAAAAACCGGCGAGGGGCTATTGGCACGCGCCTTCTGCCATGAGATTGATCACCTGAACGGTGTATTGTATGTAGACCTCATGGAACGCGAAATCTTCCCCGAGGATGAGACGGAAGACGACAATGATGCTGATATAGCGGTCAGGGAGTGACTGGATGCGAATTGTTTTCATGGGCACCCCGGAATTTGCCGTTCCCTCGCTGCGTGCGCTTGTCGAAACAGGATATGAAGTAGTGGGCGTATTTACACAGCCCGACAAACCCAAGGGCCGCGGCAATAAACTGGCCCCAAGCCCGGTCAAGGAGTATGCTCTCGCCCATCAAATCCCCGTCTTCCAGCCCATTCGCATCCGCAAGGATGGCGTGGAGGATTTAAAAGGTCTTTCGCCGGATCTCTGCGTCACTGCGGCGTTTGGCCAAATCTTATCCCAGGAGATATTGGATATCCCCCGTCTTGGCACGGTGAACGTTCACGCCTCATTGCTCCCACGCCATCGTGGCAGCGCACCCATCAACTGGTGCATTTTGATGGGTGATACCAAAACGGGTATTACCACCATGATGACCGATAAGGGCATTGATACGGGTGATATGCTGCTTGTTGCAGAAACAGAAATTCTACCTGGTGAGACCGCAGGCGAGCTCAGCAACCGGCTGTCAGAAATAGGCGCCAAGACGTTACTCGATACATTGCAATTAATAAAAGAAGGCCACTGCCCAAGGTTTATGCAAAACCATGATGCCCACACCTACGAACCGATGCTTAAAAAGGAAATGGGCCTCATCGACTGGCAGAAAAGCGCCGATGAAATTATCAATCAGGTACGGGGCCTCGACCCTTGGCCGGGCACCCACACACCTTTCCCCGAAGGCACATTGAAAGTCCTGAGGGCAAAAGCGGAGAATGAATTATCCGGTCAGCCTGGGCAGGTGCTGCTGGCTGATAGCAAGCAGGGGCTTGTCATTGCTGCCGGCAAAGGCGCTGTAAGAATTTTGATATTGCAAGCCCCCGGCGGAAAGCAAATGGATGCCAAGGATTATTTACGCGGACACCCCTTACAAACAGGAATAATATGGCAGGAGCGTGCTGAATGAACGATTCCAGAAAACCACCCTTCCCAAATAAGAAACCGGTCCGCCCTGTCCATCAAACTGCGGGCAATAAGCCTGCAGACGGCGAACCCAGATATGGCCGCCCTGCAAGCGCTGCCCCGGCTGGTGATAAGCCTGCAGGAGAAAAGCAAGCCTTCGGGCGCCCTGCCGGAGATAAGCCCTTCCGTCCAAGGCCTGCCGGCGGCAAGCCTGCATATGGCAGACCAAATTTTGCGCGCCCTGCAAACGCCGCTCCGGGTGGTGATAAGCCTGAAGGAGAAAAGCCAGCCTTCGGCCGTCCTTCTGGTGCAAGACCAGCAAGCGGAAGGCCATTCCAACCCAGGCCTGCCGGTGGCAAGCCTGCATATGGCAGACCAAATTTTGCGCGCCCTGCTAACGCTGCTCCGGGCAGTGATACACCTGCAGGAGAAAAGCCAGCCTTCGGCCGCCAGGCAGGTGCGAGACCAGCAAGCGGAAGGCCATTCCAACCAAGGCCAGCTGGCGGCAAGCCTGCATATGGCAGGCCAAATTTTTCGCGCCCTGCTAACGCTGCTCCGGGTAGTGAAAAGCCTGAAGGAGAAAAGCCAGCCTTCGGCCGCCCCGCAGGTGCAAGACCATCCGGGGATAAGCCTTTCCGTCCAAGGCCTGCTGGCGGCAAGCCTGCTTATGGCAGACCAAATTTTGCACGCCCTGCTAACGCTGCTCCGAGTGGGGATGAACCCACAGGCGAAAACCGCACTTTCAGCGGTCCTGCCGGTGTAAGACCATCCAGTGGCAGACCATTTCAACCAAGGCCCGCAGGCGGAAAGCCTGCATACCGCCGTCCGGATGGCGCAAAGCCCACTTTCCGCCCCGCCGGTGGTCCGGGAAGGCCTGCCATTTCCAGAGATCAAAGGCCTGCTTTCAAAGCATCCCCAGCGCCTGCCACCACCATGTCCTTGGGTGCGCGGCGTTTGGCACTAAACATCTTGCAGGACGTGCACAGAGACGGTGCCTTCGCTTCCCTGGCGCTGGACAAGCGTTTGAAGGACAGCGGTCTTGCGGCCTTGGACAAACGCCTGGCAGCCAATATCGTATATGGTACGCTGGAAAACCGTATCCGCATCGATTATGCGCTGGACAGCCTGTTGACTCAGAAGGATGCCGATCCCCTCATCCGCGACATTCTGCGTTTGAGCGCCTATCAGATTCTTTTCCTGGACAAGGTGCCCGACAGCGCCGCCGTCAACGAGGGTGTCAAACTATGCAAGGAAGCCGGGATGGAGCCGTTATCCGGCTTTGTCAATGGTGTCTTGCGTAACCTGATTCGTCAAAGGGATGAAATCGCCTGGCCCAAACGCGAGGACGGAGAGGCTAGGTACATATCCGTACTCCATTCGGTACCGGAGTGGCTGGTGGAACGGCTGATTGGGGCTTATGGTGTGGAGATGGCAGAAGCCATCTGCTCCCACCGCGTGAGCCAACATGACACCCCCATCCGCCCCAACCGCATGAAGCTTACCGATGAAGCCTTTGAACAGCTGCTTGAACGTAAGGTCTGGAAAGCTGAAAAGGCACAGGTCCCCCATGTGTGGCGTATCGGCAATGCGCTTGATATTGGCAGTGATGCCGACTACCGAAAAGGACTTTTCTCCATTCAGGGAGAAAGCAGCGTGCTGGCGGCAGAAGCCGTAGGCGTCAAGCGTGGCATGCAGGTGCTGGATGCCTGCGCAGCGCCGGGTGGTAAGGCCGTGTTGATGGCTGAAATCATGGACGGCACTGGCCGCGTTCACGCCTGGGACCTGCATGAGCATCGCGTCGCTCTCATCCAAGCTGCCGCCAAGCGGCTGCAGCTGGAGAACCTGCGTCCCATGGTGCGTGATGCAGCTGCGCAGCGGGATGAACTAATTGATACTTTCGACGCCGTACTGCTGGATGCACCTTGCTCTGGTCTTGGTGTCATGCTGGAAAAGCCGGACGTCAAATACAGGCAATCGGCGGAATCTGTTGATGCACTGGTGCAGATGCAGAAAAAACTGCTTGACGTGCTGAGCCAATACGTAAAAAAAGGCGGCGTGTTAGTATACGCCACCTGCTCCATACTGCCGGAGGAAAACAGCCAGCAGATTGAAGCGTTCTTATCTTCCCACAAAGATTTTGCGCTTTCTCCTCTGCCCGCGAGCATACCCGAAAAATTCCGCGCGCTGTATGGCGAAAATGGGCTGCAGCTGTTCGCCCACAGAGACGGTTTGGAGGGCTTCTTTATCGCACGGCTTGTAAGGAAAGGAAACTGACATGGATCACCCCCAACTGTTGGGCTATTTGCCAGAGGAACTCGCCGCGCTATTCAAAGAGCAAGGTCAGCCTGCTTTCCGATCTGAGCAGGTATTTACCTGGCTCCACCGTGGTGCAGACTTTGGCGAAATGACCAACCTTCCCAAGGCCCTTCGGGAATGGTTGATGGAAAACGCTGTGGCACAGCCTGTATCCATATTGGAAACCCACGTTTCCCAATTGGATGGCACAGTTAAGTTTCTGTTTGGCATGACGGATGGAAACTGCGTCGAAGGTGTGCTGATGAGTTATCATCACGGTCATACCCTGTGTATTTCCACGCAGGTAGGCTGCCGTATGGGCTGCTCTTTTTGCGCAAGTACACTTGATGGCTGCATCAGAAACCTTTCTGCGGCAGAGATGCTGGGGCAGATTCAGTGTGCCAACCGCCATCTGGCCGGAGAGGCAAAGGTACATAACATTGTATTAATGGGCAGCGGCGAACCTTTGGACAATTACGAGAATGTGATGCGTTTTTTCCGGCTGGTGAATCACGAAAAAGGCCTAAACATCAGCCTTCGCAGCGTATCCTTGAGCACTTGCGGCCTGGCGGATAAAATTCGCGACTTGGCGGAGGAAGGGTTTCCTGTCACGCTTTCGGTATCGCTCCATGCACCAAACGATGAAATTCGCAGGCAAACCATGCCGGTATCCAAGGCTTTTCCAATGGATGTACTGCTTAGCGCCTGCCGCTACTACATTGAAAAAACAGGTCGCCGTGTTGTATTCGAATACGCGCTAATCGACGGCATCAACGCAGAACCCGTTCATGCACTTGAACTTGCGCAGCGGTTGCGGGGCATGCAATGCCATGTAAACGTCATTCCATTAAACAGCGTTGCGGAACGGGATTTGAAAGGTGTCTCAGAAGCAAAGATCAAAGCCTTTTTGCAAACGCTATCCGACCGCCACATCTCAGCCACGCGGCGCAGGGAAATGGGCGATGATATTCAAGGCGCCTGCGGCCAATTGCGCAGGAAATTGCTAAAGCTTTGAGGAATGATAACCCTATACCAAGGAGGGATACCATGATCGTAGCAGCCAGAACACACGCCGGCCTAGTACGCCCAAACAATCAAGATACACTGCTTTTAAGCGGCCGGTTGTATGGCGTAGCAGACGGCATGGGTGGGCATAATGGGGGCGAGGTCGCAAGCCAAGGCGCGGTAACCGTGCTGCGTGATTTACTGGCCGGACATGAGCCCAGCGAAAAATGGCTGGAAACAGGCATACAGGCTGCCAACCGCAGGCTGTACGAGCAGCAAGCCCAGGATGCAGCCCTTTCCGGCATGGGAACAACCATTACCGTGCTATGGGAGGGTGATGTTGATGTATTTATCGGCCATGTAGGCGACAGCCGTGCCTACTTGTTCAGGGAGGGTATCCTATCTCAGGTCACACAAGACCATTCCGTCGTAGCGGAAATGATGCGCCAAGGCATACTCACCAAAGAAAAGGCGAAAAAGCATCCCTACCGCAACGTCATCACACGGGCAGTCGGCACAACATCAGGCATTGATGTGGATATCCATAGCCGTGACAAAAAGCCCGGAGATATTTGGCTCATTTGTTCAGACGGGCTATACGGCATGGTGGAAGAGTTGGATATCGAAGCAGTTTTGCGATCCATGCCATTGGAAGAGGCCGCGGAGAAATTGCTAAAAATGGCCCTTGACAATGGTGGCCGGGATAATGTCTCTCTTGTGCTGCTGAAGGTTACGGAGGTGGCACAATGACAGGACGCGTGATCGCGCAGCGATATCAAATACTCGATACCATCGGCAAGGGCGGCATGGCCATCGTATACCGGGCTATCGACAACCGCACCGGCCATAGCGTGGCCATTAAAGTGCTGCGGCCGGAGTTTAGCCAGGATGAAGAATTCTTAAGCCGCTTCCAGCGTGAGGCAGAAGCCGCCAGCAAGGTATCCCACCATAATATCGTAAATCTGTTGGACGTGGGCATGGACGGCGACAGCCGTTACCTGGTCATGGAGTACGTTCAAGGCAAAACGCTAAAGGAAGTCATCCGCCAAAAGGGAAAGCTGCCCTATGCCACTGCCTGCCAAATTGCGATACGCATTCTTTCCGCGCTGCAGCATACCCATAGAAACGGTATCATCCATCGCGATATCAAACCTCAGAATATACTGGTACAGTCGGAAGGACATATCAAGGTCGCAGATTTTGGTATTGCCCGTATGGCTAACAGTTCTACCCTTACCAAGGGTGACAGCGTCATGGGCTCGGTGCATTACTTTTCCCCGGAGCAAGCCGCCGGTGAAAATGTTGCAGAAACAAGCGATATTTACAGTGTAGGCGTCGTGCTCTACGAAATGCTTACCGGTCAGGTTCCTTTTGATGGAGACAGCCCGGTGGCCGTCGCCATGCAGCATTTGCACAACATGCCCAAGAGCATAGCGGAACTTAGCCCAGATGTTCCTGCTTCCGTTGCACATGTTGTAACGGTTGCAATGGAAAAGGAACCCCGGTATCGTTATCAAACCGCCCTGGAAATGGCTACAGACTTAAAAAAAGCGTTGGAAGGCAAAACAGACCTGCAGGAGCAGAAAAGTGATAGCCAGCCTATTCTCCCTCTTGTCAATCAGGGCACCGGACCCGTGAAAAAAACTGTCCGAAGCGACACGGCACGCAGAAAAACCGCACATCAGCAGAAGATCAGACTGCGACTGCGCATGCGTAAGATTTTTCGGTTATGCATTACCATCCTTATGGCCGGTCTGGTTTTTTTCGGTCTGTACCTGGGCGCAATGGAAATTTATACGCGCTTAAGCTCTGGCAGAACAGCGCCGGATCTAGTCGGAAAAGATGAACAAACAGCTAGGCTGTTGATACAAAGATCTGATTTGAAATTCGAAATTCAATATATCCATCATTCATCCATCCCTGCCGGTACTGTGATACAGCAAACACCAGAGTATGATACGGAGATGCGTAAGGATGAAACCATTGTCCTTCTCATCTCCGACGGCCCTGATCCCAATGCTCAAACCATTCCCACTGTTAAGGGCTTGATATCAACCAATGCGGTTCTTTCCTTGCAAAACCTTGGCATCGCTATGATCGTTACGGAAAAGAAAATGGCTTCAGAACCTTTGAACACCATTTTAACGCAGTATCCCAATCCAGGTGAACCCTATACACCAGGCGATACGCTGCAGGTCACTGTATCAGGCGGCAGTGCTATCGTTCCAGATCTTACAAACAGTAGCCTGGAGGAAGCAAAATCCGCAGTCACACAAAGTGGTTTGACAACCGGTGAAATTGTAACAAAACCGGTGACAGACGTTTCCCAAAACGGCAAGGTTATCGACCAGCAACCTAGCCCCGGAACGCAAGTCATGCTTGAAACGGCAGTCAAAATAATCGTTGCCGATTCTGAAAGTAAACGCCACAAAGCGGTTATTACTTTAAAGATGCCCGAAACCGACTCCGGTGTACATGTAAGGGTCATGCTTGTGGACCTAAATGGTGCCGAAACAGAAAAGTATGCCGCTACCCACGCGGCAGACAGCGATCCAAATCCGCAAGTAGAACTGTATAGCAGCATGCCTGGAGTCATGACATACAAAGTATATTTCGATGGTGATTTCGCTTATGAAGACAAGGTAACACTTAATTAGGAGGGACACACGCTAAACATGCAGGGCAGGATTGTATTGGGTCTGGGCGGACTATATACCGTTCGCGATACCACGGGAGCGGAATATGTACTCCGCGCCAAAGGGAAATTCCGCCGCTTGCAAATGACGCCGCTTGTAGGTGACAATGTACTGTTTACCCCTGGTACTGGCGATGAGCATGGCTGGGTGGATGATATCCTACCCCGCACCTCATTAAGCATCCGCCCTCCCGCTGCCAATGTGCAACTGATGATTATAGTCGTCGCTCCCTCCCCCGCACCAGACTTGCTATTGGTGGATAGGTTATTGATCGGCGCACACCAGCAGCAGATGGATGTGCTGCTGGTCGTAAACAAAGTAGACCTGGACACACAGCTTCCGATGCGCCTTGAAAAGGAATATGAAAAAGCAGGCATTAGCTTTCTATCATTGAGTGCTATAGAAGCAGAAGGCCTTGATTTACTTCGTGAAAAAATGCAAGGGCATCTTTGCTGTATGGCGGGCCAATCCGGCGTTGGAAAAAGTACGCTTCTCAACGCGCTATTTGGCATGGATCTAAAAACGGGCGAAATCAGCCAGCGGATCGAACGTGGCCGTCATACAACCAGACACGCATCACTGCTGGAAAAGGATGGACTATCCGTACTGGATACGCCAGGCTTCAGCCTTTGGGAAATGAATAAACCCATCGACCCCGTTCTTTTGCAGGAGTATTATCCGGAGTTTGAGCCTTATCTGAATCAATGCCGTTTCTCCCCCTGCTACCACCACACCGAGCCAGGATGCCAGGTGATGGCAGCTGTCAACAACGGCGAACTGAACCGCCAGAGAATTGAAAGATACCAGACGCTTCTTTGTGAATGGAAGCAGTTGTGGAGGGAACGTTATGATTAAAATTGCCCCATCAGTATTGGCAGCCGATGTCTTGCATATGGGTGATGATGTGCAGCGAATGATAAACGCCGGGTGTGACTGGCTGCATGTGGACATTATGGACGGAAACTTTGTGCCCAATCTATCCTACGGTCCATCCCTGGTAAAAGCGCTGAAAAACAAAGTAACGCTTCCCCTGGATGTTCATTTAATGATCAAGCATCCAGAGCAATATATTAACGTATTCGCTAAGGCAGGCGCCGATATCCTAACCGTGCATGAAGAAGTAGCATACCCCCTGCCCTCCTTGATAGATATGATTCATGAGCACTCCTTATTAGCCGGTATATCCATCAAGCCTGCAACGCCCGTCGGCAAACTGAAAGACTATCTTGCGACGGCAGATATGATCCTGATCATGACTGTAGAGCCTGGATTTGGCGGACAGGCTTTTATGCCCGAAATGGTTGATAAAATCCGTGAGCTTCGGGTGTTGGGTTATACGGGCATTATCGAAGTAGACGGCGGCGTTGGCATAAATAATGCACAGCTTCTAATTGACAGCGGCGCCACGGCACTAGTGATGGGAACCGCATTGTTTGGGGCACCTGATCCTAGCAGCATCATACAAGATATACGAAGCATGGAAATCTTACATGGAAAATCTTAAAAGTAATAGTAATCTCATATCCTGCTGCTTTACCGGCCATAGGCCGGAGCATTTGCCGTGGGGCCGAAATGAGGAGCATCCTGCTTGCCTGGATTTTTGCCAGCGGCTGACCATTGCAGTGAAAGATATAATCCAGATGGGCTGCGTTCATTTCTACTGCGGAATGGCCCAAGGGGTCGATATGTATGCCGCACAAATCGTGTTGGGAATGCGTGATGCTGACCCGGAAAAGGGGTTACGATTGATCGCTGTATGCCCCCACGCTGGCCAAGCTTCACGATGGAGTTCAAAAGACAAGGAACTTCATCAGCTTTTGCTGCACCTATCCGATGAAGTGGTCATTATCGGTCAGGATTATTCGCCAGCTTGCTTTCACCGCCGTAACCGATACATGGTAGACAGGTGCAGTTATATAATTGCCGGCTATGACGGCCTATCCAAAGGTGGAACTTTCTCAACCGTGGCGTATGCAAAACGCAAGAACAGGCAAATCACCATTGTTCCGCCGGTATAAAAACAGATAATCCTGCCATGCTATGTAAAGAGGTGAGCAGGATATGTCGGATCAACATTATACACAAGGTCAGCAGAGCTTGCAGTCAGATATCAAGGACAAAGGCAGCGAGCGGATGCTATTGACGCCACCCGCAAAAAAGCTGCGCATGAGCCGCAGAAAAGTGGAGCATTGACAGACGCAATTGTTATGGGTCCTCACCCATGGCAAGGCGCGTCTTTTTTTATATGCAATCTTCATCTGTTTTGGAGGATCTGGCCATGAACAGCAAAAGGACATTGGAGAAAAATAACCTGGTAGAAAAAATTATTAAAAACATTAATGACAAGCAGAAAACGGAAGATCCCTCCAAATCCCTGGAAGAAAACATGACCATCATACAGGGACTGTTTGCTGATGTGGATGTGCTGAGAACAAAAATCGTGCAAAGCCACCGCTATCCTGAGCTTCGCTATGGTATTGCCTTTTGTGATGGATTAGTGGACAACGCCATCATTAACGATAATATCCTGCGTCCATTGATGATCTCAGAGGCTGCACAGCCTGGTCCGCAGTTAATGGATATCCTCTCCAAACAAGTCGTTCAGATTGGAGAGGCGGCCTGGACCGATGATTTTTCCAAAGTGATCGAAGCAATCTGTTATGGTGACACCATACTGTTTGCACACGGTATCGACAAAGCACTGATCCTAAACACAAAAGGCTTTGTGACCAGATCTACAACCGAACCGGAAAATGAACGCACTCTCAGTGGCCCCAGAGAAGGGTTTACTGAATCAATTATGCAAAACCTTTCGTTTGTTCGACGCAAGTTGCGCACAAATGATTTGAAAATGAAATTTCTCTCCATTGGCAAGCGTTCCAACACAAGCGTATGCGTCTGTTATCTAGGCAGCATTGCTAATCAAAACGTTCTAGCGGAAGTGCACCGCAGGCTTGGAGAAATCGACATTGATGCCGTTTTAGACAGTAACTATATTACCGAGCTAATTCGTGATAAGCAATGGGCATTGTTTCGCTCCACAGGTTATACGGAGCGCCCAGATGTAGTCGTCAGCAGACTGCTGGAAGGCCGTGTAGCTGTTTTTATTGATGGCACTCCATCTGTCCTTACAGTACCTTATCTGTTTATAGAAAACTTTCAAAGCAATGAAGATTACTATATGAATTTCTACTATACAACTTATTCCAGATTACTTCGAATCATCGGCTTTTTTTTGACTGTCGGAGTACCGGGTATCTACGTCGCCATTGTCGCCTTCCACCATGAAATGCTGCCAACCGCCTTGCTGATTAATATTGCAGCGGAGAGGCAGAGCGTGCCTTTGCCCGCGGCCATGGAAGCATTCCTTATGCTCGTTGTTTTTGACATCCTACGGGAAACGGGCATACGAATGCCTTCTAACATCGGTCAGGCACTGGGCATCGTCGGTGCGCTTGTCATAGGTCAAGCTGCTGTCGAAGCGAAAATGGTAGCCGCCCCCATGATTATTGTGGTTGGGTTCACAGGTATCACTAACCTGCTGGTGCCAAAGCTAAACGCACCGGTGATTTACTTTCGCTTTTTCGTATTGCTCTCCTCATCAGTCTTTGGTTTCTTTGGCTTTGTGCTTTCCACCTCATGTATGATGATTCACATTTTTAACCTAACGTCCATGGGCGTACCGCAGGTGACATTGGGCGGAGATCTAAAGCACCAGCAAATTAAGGATACAGCCATCAGGGCGCCTTGGTGGCAAATGCTGCAGCGGCCGCCTATGCTAACTCAAAATCTGACACGCTTAAAGCAGAAAGGCAATGACAATGCGTAAAAAAGCGCTTCTGCTGGCGTTGGTCGTATTACAGGCCTTTTTCCTGTCCGGTTGCTGGAATTACAGGGGTTTGAATGAACTTGCAATTGTTTCGGGCATCACTGTAGATATTGAAAAGGAAAGCAATGAGTTTACTCTGGGATATGAAGTCATTGACCTGACAAAGGATGTGAAATCCAGCGGATTGAAGGCGATACTCATCGAATCCAAAGGCAAAACAATATTCGATGCCGCTCGAAACGCAAAGAAGCGTTTAGAAAAGAAGCTCTATTTTGGTAATACACTGCTTGTTGTTGTCAGCGAAGAAATTGCCAAGTCCGGTCACCTAATGCACATTATTGACTGGTTTTTGAGAGACGCGGAATTGCGGGAGTCGGCACATATGGTCGTGGCACAAACCCCATCGGCAGCGGATCTTTTAAAAATAGAGGGCGTCAACAACGCCATCGTCGCCTTTGAAATGGAAAACATTGTATCTGATGATAATACCGTAACCTCTTCCCTCACCGCGCCAATGCTTTACCAGGCTTATAATCTTATGCACAGTAAAGGCAAGGACCTGACGCTCCCAGCATTTCATGTTGTAATTAACGACGAGGAACCGGCTGCGGAAGCCAACGGCATTGCCATTTTTAAGGGCGAGGCGATGGTTGGCTTTTTGTCGCCTGAAGAAACCAAATATGTACTATTTGCCAACGGACAAGTTCAAGGAGGCATCCTTACGCTATCCACCACAGGCGATTTGGAGCATGATGTCGGACTGGAAATATCGAAAAGCAGCGCTGAAAGATCATTTTCCATTGAAAATGGACAGCTGAATATGAATGTGAATATCGAGGTCGTTTCATATTTGGCTGAGGCAGGTATGGGTATAGATGCATTAAACGAAGAAGAGGTTACTTCCCTGGAGGCTATGGCAGGTGCTGCCATCAAGGAGAGAACGGAAGCTGTTATTGAAAAAATGCAGACAGAATATCATTCTGACGTCTTTGGCTTTGGCAGTATGATCCATCAAAAAAATCCCACGCTATGGAAGCAGGTATCCGACAACTGGAATGATGGCTATTTCCCTGGTATCAAGGTTTCTGTTCACGCAAAAGCCAGCATTGTTAACACCGCTTATCTAAAAAAGAGTACAAATGAGGGGGAATAATGTGCTAACAATCATTGTTGTGTTCGTGTTTGCAGCTGTTGTTGTGATAGATTTTCTTCCACTTAACAGAATTATATCCCTGAAAGAAAAGTGGATATATGGAATATTTATGCTGCTTAGCATGTGCATACTGATTTTATACTCATTGGATATAACCGTTCCGTCCCCCTCCGATCTGATCATCAATACCTTGGAATCCATTATCCCATCGCTCAAGCAGTAACGCAATACCATGCGGAAGGGAGCGTCACATGAACAAAGAGACCATCTCGCTGCGTCAGGCAATATACAGCATCATGCTGTTCATCTTTGGAAGCAGCATTGTCCTGGGCGTAAGCGGAACGGCTGAACAGGACGCATGGATATCCCTTTTGCTGGCAATGGCGGGTACTTTCCCTTTATTCATGATGTATGCCCGAATTATCCGCCTGTATCCAGAAACAGATTTTTTTGATATCGTTACTTCACTATTTGGCAACATCATTGGGAAGATCGTGATAGTGCTTTTTACATGGTATGCCATCCACCTGGCCGCCTTGGTGCTGAGAAATTTCTCGGAATTTTTACAGATCGTATCCATGCCAGAAACACCCGAGCTGCCATTAATGGTAGCTTTGGTACTTGTTACTGCATATCTTGCCAAAGGCAGTACATCGGTTCTTGGTAAATGGTCGGTTGTCATGTTCCCCATTGTTGCAATCGTTATCTTGCTGACTGTTGTCCTTTCCGTAAAAGATATGGATTTGACCAACCTGTTACCAATTATGGAAAAAGGCTGGGTACCAGTTCTGGAAGGCGCATTTCAAATTGTCACATTTCCTTTTGCGGAGACAGTCGTATTTTTATGCCTGGCAGGCTCCATCAAAAAACAGGACAGTCCTTACAAAATCTACGGCTATTCCCTGTTGTTCGGCGGTCTTTTTCTAGCACTTGTGATGGTACGAAATATCGCAATCTTGGGACCAACCATGGTTGGTATTTCCTATTTTCCTTCCTACACAACTGCCAGGATTCTAAGGTTAGGCGATTTCTTGTCGCGCATCGAAGGTACAATCACGATGAACTTTTTACTATCTGGGATTGTGAAGATTGCCATATGCCTTGCAGCTGGCGCTAAGGGCATTGCAAAACTGTTTAATATCAACGCATATAAAAATATGCTGATGCCTGTCAGTATGCTGGCGCTGGCACTGTGTGCTATTGTATACAAAAGCGCCATGGAAATGTTTGGCTTTCTAAAATACTATCAGTTTTACGCCATCCCTTTTCAAATAATCATCCCACTTGCAGTTTGGATTACCGCTGAGATTAAGGCTAAGAAGAAGGCGGTAGCATAGGAAGATACAATCCCTTGATTGACACTTGCGAACAAACGTTCTATAATGTCAGTGAAAGGGGGGGATTCTTTGGAGACGGTAAAGGCTAAGCAGCTTCTTTCTCCCCTAACGCCCACAAATGATTTCTTTCACAGCGATTACAATTTGAACTTATACCGTGGCTGCAGCCACGGCTGTATTTATTGTGATTCCCGGTCTGTATGCTATCAGCTGGATAGGTTTCACGAGGTCCGTGTAAAAGAAAACGCGCTGCAAATGCTCAGGGAAGAGCTTCGCCGTAAACGTAGAGTAGGGCTTGTCTCCACCGGTGCAATGAGCGATCCGTACAATCCCTTTGAAAAAAAAACCGAAGTCACCCGTGGTGCTTTCATGTTGTTAAAGCAATTTGGGTTTGGGGCTGGTTTTACCACAAAATCAAATCTAGCGGCAAGAGACACAGACGTTCTAGCAGACATTCAACGTGGTGCCCCTGTGCGGGCGTGCTTTTCTATTACCTGCATGGATGACACGCTATGCGCAAAGATAGAGCCCTTTGCATCTGTGACCACCAAACGGTTTGAAGCGCTGCAAGCATTCTCATACGCTGGCATATTTGCCGGTGTCTGGCTGAACCCTGTACTTCCGTTTATTACGGATAACGAGCAAAACATACTGGACATTGTGAGAAGGACGAAGGAATGTGGCGGCCAGTTTATTGTTTGTCATTTTGGTATGACGCTACGCACCGGCAACAGAGAATATTTTTATCAAGCTCTGGATAAGGATTTTGCTGGCGTCAAGGCTAAGTACGCCCATGCCTTCGGCCTTGATTATATGTGCCCAAGCCCCAGGTCAGAGGAGCTAAAAGCCGCTTTCGAGGGTGAATGCGAACGTTTAAAGCTTCCGTACAGGTTTCCAGATATCAACCGGGCTATGTTTTCAAAACAAGTAAAGCAACTAAGTCTATTCGCATTATAAAACTCCCCCGGCGGAAAATGCCTTCCGCCGGGGGTTCATACTTGATATGCAGGTTGTGCCGCTGTTACGGTGTAGGCGTGGGTGTGGCCATCAGATAGGGATCGGTTGTCGGAATTGCAGTAGGTACAGGCGTCGGTGTCGCCAGGACATCAGCATAAATGACATTCAGCGTCTTGCTGCCTGCTACGCCGTCTGCACTCAGATTATGATCTTTCTGGAATGCTTTCACAGCATTTACCGTACCACCATAATAACCGCCTGTTACTGTGCCAGTATAATAGCCTAGCTCTGTAAGCTTCATCTGCAGCCAATAAACATCCTCACCCTTTACCCCCTTCTTCAGCGTTCTGAAAGGCATTGGGGGTTGTTCACCGCTTGCATACACAGGCGGAGCCGTTGGTGCGGGGGTGGACTTGGGCAGCATGCGGCTCTTATCCAGAGCGGCAGGCTTTAGCGATTGCGTTAACTCTGGATCAGAAGGCAGCTTGTCTGTGATCGTGACAACAACACCCTTGCCAAGATTTTCATACACCCATTTTGCATCGCTTACCTGAAGGCGTATACATCCGTGGGAAGCTCTGGAACCAAGGTCATAATATGAACCGGTCGCCAGGTCCATGGTATTGGTGGAATTGTATATAACAGAATGGAATGCAATGGAGCTGTTGATGCGGGTCCAGTATTGCGCCCAACCGCCACCCCATTTGGGGAAGGTGGCCCAGCGGGCCGTTCTGCCATTAAGCGTCCAATCCCCAAGATCACTGGGGTGAGATGTGGTGCCCGTAGAGCAGATCATTTGCCTGACTATGTTGGTATATTCCCCATTATCATCCCGGCCGTATACTGTTGCAATCTGGTTCCGCACATCCACTGTAACAGCATATGGAATTGGCGTAGGTATGGGGGTAGGCTTAGGCGTAGCGGAGGCATTGGAAACATCCTGGCTGTTAAAAATCATGTCCCATGTTTCCTTGCCGGTAATACCATCCACCGTCAGTGCGTTATGCTGTTGAAACGCACTCACAGCATCCCTTGTCTGGTTCATATAGTTACCGGATATTGGACCGTTATAAAACCCAAGTTCCGTCAGGCGATTTTGCAATTGTTTCACTTTTGAACCGGTGGAACCGCGCTGCAATTTTTTGGTAAATTCAACGCTTCCAATGGTAGGAGCGGGTGTCGCCTGACCAGGTACACTCTGCTCGGGAGAAGGCGTCGGAACCGGAACTAATGTCGGCGTAGCAACACTTTTGGGCAAAGCCTTCTCTGTGTCATACAAAAGCGCCAGTGTATCTACATCAGCTTCACCGGTTACCGTCAGCCCGTTTTTGTTTTGGAAGGAGTGTATAGCGTAATAGCTCCCCTCCAAATACTTGCCGCTGATTTTTCCGTTGTAATAACCAAGCTCCGTCAAACGGGTTTGCAGCTGCTTTACATCCTCACCAGAATCGCCCTTTTTTAAAGGCCTGAATTGGGCGGCATAAAGTGCTTCTTGCGTAGCTGCATCAGCGATGCCCGTAACATCCAAGCCAAATTCTTTCTGAAATGCTCGGATAGCTGCCTGAGTGTTTTCACGGAACAAGCCGCTGATGTTTCCGCTATAGTATTTCAACTCGGTGAGCTTTGTCTGCAGGTTTTTTACTGCGTCTCCGCTGTCACCGTACTTGAGGTCCTCCCCCTGGGTGGAGGCCGCTCCCTGGGTAGGCTGTGTCCCGCTTTCCGCCAGCACCCATAAACTGGACATTAGGATAGCGCACACCATGACCCATACAACAAGTTTCTTCATTGGACACCTCAGCTGATATGAGAACTAGAAATGTACATTTCCATATCATAGGACGATTCACCTGCCGAATTAGTTGCATATTTTCATATAGTATTCTTTAGCAATGTAACAAATTCGAATATTCAGCAACATTTTATCTATTTATGGAAATAAATAGACCGTTAAAAAGCAACAGCCTAGCTCGTATCCCCCTTTTTTCTTATTAAAAAGAAGCGTAGCACTTTACTGCCACGCCTCCAGTAAAAACGGCATATTAGCAAATGTATTTTACAAGTCCAACTGCATCACGATCTCGTTGTCTTCCATTTCTCCATTTTCATAGAAACCAATGCTTTGATACATCCTTTTGGCTATATGGTTTTCCGGTTCAAAGCTAAGCTTGACTTTCTTCGCCCCGACATTTGAAAAGAAGTTGATAATAGCGCGCATTGCCTCTTTCCCGTAGCCCTTGTTTTGATAACGTTTGTCAATCATAAAGCGCCACAGCCAGTAATCGCTCTTTTCAAAATCTACACTCATAAAGATTCGGCGCCACAAACATACGCTGATTGTCATTCACATCCAGTGCTAGGCACTCCTCATAATTGTTACTATCCACTTCACGAAGGGTGATCATGCTGTCTTCTTCTCCTGTTATTATTTATATTTTTAACAGTAAAAAAGCGGCGCTCCATTTTCCAGAGCGCCGCTTAAAGCCACTTCTTAGTTCATTCTGTCCTTATACGTCTTGACGCCAGATTCCTCCACCCACGTGGTAATCTGGGTGTTATAGGTATCATCCTGCCTGGTGGTGAGCAACTCAGAAGAAATACTCTCCTTCACCTTATCCAGCGCAATAGCGCCCTCGGCAATATCGGACACATATTTGATGATATGTATTCCGCTCTGCCCATGAATGGCAGGGCTCACGTCACCAACATTCTTTAGAATCATGGCAGCGGATGTAAAAGCCGGGTCAAAGGGCGTAAAGCCCTCGCAAACAGCATAGCCGGTTTCCTTTTGAGGCGAGGTTTGCATGCCGGGGTCTTCGCCATATGTCGCCATCAACGCATCAAAATCTTCGCCGGCTGCAATTTTACCAAGCACTTCATCCACTGTGGGCTGCAGCGCAGCGTATGCATCCTCCAGCGCCTTGTCATATTGGGCTTGCAGATCAGCCTTTTCCTTTTCCAAGGCTGCCTTCTGCTCGTTCAACTGGACACGTGCGGGATCGTCCTGTGCAACGCTTTCTCCAAGGCCGGTAATAGAGGTATCTACATTCGTAATCTCTGTCGTTTTAGCAGTAATCTTTGAATTCAGGTCAGTCAAGTTTGCCTGAACCTCATCGGAAAACTTGCGCAGGATATGCTTGACATAGCGATATCCAGCCGGAGCATAATACACTGTACCATTACTATTGACAGTGGAGCCATAGGAGGATAGGTCGCTGGCATAGCTGGTTTTCGCAGCTTCCACCCTCGTGTCGTACTCTGTCTTGATCTCATCGTCAGTAACGGTGATGTCCTTGATGATATAATTGCGAAGCTTTTCAGCTACAGCGTCAGTCTTGGCGTTTTTGTAGAAATACTCATCAAACGTGTAGCCCAGTTCTTCCATCTTTTTGAGAATGGCAGCATCCAAGGCTTCGCCTTCCAGCTTTGTATCGGCAAAAAACTGCGTTTTCACAATGTCTTTCTGCGAGTCCATGCTGGTCTGTGCCTTTTCATGGGCAGCAGTATCTTCTTCCGGCGTCAGCTCAGTCAGACCAAGCTCTTCCTGCTTCTGCTGCTTGACCAGCTCTTCGGCTAAGCCGCTGATAACGGAGTCAAGCGCCTGTGCACGGGTGGTTGGATCAGTCGGATCATAGTTCATACCATACATGCTGTACATATAGGCCATATACTGAAGCTGATATTCCAGTGTATTGCTTACCTGAAGCTTTGTAACCGTTTTGTCGCCCAATTCCACAATAACAGTGGCATTGTCAACCGCCATATCCTTTTCAACCAGGGCACAACTGGATAGCAGCATGGCTGAAACCAGCACCAAGGCCAAAATCGCCTTTTTGCGCATGAACTTCTCTCCCATTCTTTTCGCGGATTTAAGTCGCTTTTGCTATTATACAAGACTCATTGGAAAACAGCAAGCAAGGGAATGATAATTTATTGTGAATTTTCAGAATATATACAGAAATTCATACATAGGTATTCTATTTCAGTGACTAAACCATGCATACAATCAGGGATTTCAACTCTTCGTCCGTAATCTCCTGTCCGGGTGCAAATGTATCGGATGACATATAGGCAAGAATGCTGTCCGTCAGCGCCTGCACTTCCGGATAATGTGCGTTTTCCACCAAACCCATGCTGCTGATCATCAATCGTCCGTTACCCAGCCGCGCCTCCAGCAGTAACGCCATTTTTTGAAGGCGGCAAAAGCTGTCGATCCCCTCTACAATGGGATGTAGCCTATCCAGTCCATTGTTTAGTATCATGAACCGGCCGTTGCTCATTGTCCACCATTGCCAATTGGAGTGCATTTGCGTGGGAAACCCACAAAGGGCGGGATGTTCGGCATCTATCAACAGACCCATGCCTCCATCCTGATACGGAAAGGTACCCATAGACCAAAAGTCAGTACTGAACTGGCCTCTTATGGATTGGGGAAACATTTCCTTGGTCGCCGGTGGCGTTAAAAATGCGGTGCCGCCGCTTTTGATTTCAGCTAGTGCAGCCTCATCCAGCCGGGTTATGAGCTTGACCGTATCTGTGTGCCGAACAGAGATTCTTGGATATACCCATATCGGATAGGTGTTACGGTATTCCCCCACCCTAACATGCATTTCAAGCTGAGTGGGAGCATGCACACCGCTAAGCGGGAGCCGGAATCTGCTTACCTTGTATACGCCTCCATTTGGAATACAACAAGTACCAAATGATTGCTGGGCGATAACGCATCCATTATCCAAAATCGAGCAGCCACACACCCCTTTCACTGGCTTGCTTGCGTAATTGGCAAAGCGAAGTTCACCCTCCACCCACTCTTCTTGCGTGTACGTATATTTTGGGAAAACAGCCAATGGTACGAAATCGGCAAAGAAAGAAGAAAATGCATAAGGGTCTGCAAAGCTATAGGGTTTAGGCTGAAGATGGCTGTCCATCATCCCCACCAAGGCCGTTCCCTGTCCGGGAAAATCCTGCAGTCCTAGCAACGATATGCCTCCCATTCCCTCAGTTCGCAGCGCAGCTTCGATTTCCTCGCGATAGCAGATCTTACAAAGCTCCCCTGTCGCCTGCACATACTCCTTCCATCGCGGCAAAAGCCCGTTCTTTTTTGCCCGCTCCCTGACTTCCTCTATGTTGAAGGCAGCTGTCACGCCATGAAAAGCGTTCAGCTCCCCAAAGTCAGGGAGCACCTGAAACTGCCCCACTTCAAAGCTGAATACCGGCTGGCCAAAAGACTGATGAACTCGCTGAACGGCAACATCATACGTTTGCTTTGTGGAAGGGTAGCAGGTATTGATATGCCCCGGAAGCTTAGCGCCTTCCGCTTGATTGGTGGTCACAATGCCGCGCAGAAGATTACTTCCCCATGCCTGGGCAGTATAGAAATCACTGCTTGCATCCGGGCCAATCGCCCCGTAATGCGCGTTGGATGCATTGGCATACAATCTTGTCGCATCAAATGCCCGTGCCTCGTTCAACAATGCGCTCATCCGCTTATGCCCCAATTCCCCTGCCTGCAGTTCGTTACCGAAAGTAAGCATCACAAAGGAGGGATGATTGGATAGCCAGCGCAGCGTTTCCATAAGCTCTGTGCGGTAATATGCATAATCGACGTCATTTTCGAAGGCGTTTTTCGGGTTCCAGTGGGAAAGCTCCGGCTGCATCAGCATCCCCATTCGGTCAGCCACAACAAAGGCGGCTTCAGGCGGACACCAACTGTGAAAGCGCATACAGTTGATACCATATGCACGGTAGGCTTTCAGTATTGCTTTCCATTCCTCAACCGTCATGGGCGGATGGCCGGTTTCAGGAAACACCGCGCAGTTTGCTTCGCTGCGCAAAAATACGGTATAACCATTCAGCGTGAATTGGCATTTCTCATTAACGGTAAAATCCCGTATGCCAAACTCTGCTTCAAAGGGGGGCATGCCATCAAGATTTGCTGATATGCGGTACAGCACACCGTTTCCCAGATTCCATTTTTCAGTTTCGGCTCTCAGCTTGACAGTGCCCAGATGCACCCGGCTGATGACACCGGCAGGCAAGTGCAGGGCTTTCACAATGGGTTCTTTAAAAGCTCCGCAGGTGATGCATGCATCCCCTGTATATTCCATTGCACAATCCGCTTCCAGCCAAATATCTGCGGTATCTCCTTTGGGATATATTTGAAGGGCCGAAATAAAATTGGCTGGCAAAAACGTTAAGGTTAACTTTCCAAGCAGTCCATTCCAGTTGGTTTGTGTTTCATCGGTAGCTGTAGTGGAATACACAATGGCCTCATATGGCAGCCCGGGATAGCTATTGTCGCTCGTCACCTGAAAGTGGTTTTCCTGCCCAAATTGAATCATCCGCGTTACATCATATACCGTTGGCGTATTCAGCGTAAAGGGACGCACTGCGGGTATCTCTTTTCCGTTCACGCAGAGCCGGATGGGACTGGACCGCTCTATGGACAAAAGAACGCGCCCATTCCTTTGATCTGCATCCACATATACCTGTTTTTCAAAAGTCACAGGTCCTTCATAGGAATAAAGTCGTGTCAGCTTTCCCGCATATTTCTCAGTGTACGGTTTGCCCAATCCGTTTGTATCCAACGTTCCCGGCAGCAGCACATCCGCTTCATCTCCATTTGGAAATGCTGCCGTCCACTGCCCGCTTAAATTTATACTCATACAGTTCTCCAAGCGCAAAGTATTTCTTGCATCATTATAATGGTTCTAAATGCTAAAGTCTATGGACAGTCTTGCGAAATCGCCGCATTCCCTGTACAATATTGGAAGAATGCTTCTAAATCGATTTCGTTTCAACATCACCGAGAGGATGATTTGCATGACCTTCATCCCGTATAGCTACCGTCATGCCCCCGTGCCCGGCGGCGGTTTTGTTACCGGCTTTGTATTTCACGAAAAGACTCCCGGCATCGCCTATGCAAGAACAGACATCGGCGGTGTCTACCGCTACGAGCCTGAAAGCCGTACCTGGAAAAGCCTGTGTGACCATGTCACCCATCCCGGAAAGTGGGAAACATATCCCCTCTCCATTGCGGTAAGCCCATTAGATAACAATCGGCTATACATCGTAACCGGTGATGGCAGGGAGAACAACAAGCTGTGCATCTCCTTTGATCGTGGCGAAAGCTTTACCTACCGTGATGTGCCTACAGGTGTCCATGGCAATGCCCCGGGACGGGGAACCGGCGAGCGGCTGATCTGCTCCTATACCAACCCGGATACATTGTATTTTGCCAGCCAGACCGGCGGCCTGTTTGTGTCCCGCAACCTTGGTGAAAGCTGGGACCACGTATCCGTTTGCACACAAGATGACATTGAAGAAACCAGTCTGACCTTTCTATTTCTTCACCCTGAAAACAAGAATTTTTTCATCATTGGTACCAATGGCGAAAAAAACAGTCCAGACGGTATCATCCGCGGCCCTTCACTTTATTATTCCCTAAACGGCGGCCATAGCTTTGCAGTCTTGCCTGGGCAGCCACAGCCGCTTCACCATCCCCAATCTACTTATCCAGGTTATGTTGCCCAGCGGTATGCCTTTGATGGGCAATATTTGTATATCACCTTCTCCCAAACAGGTTATTGCTGGGCAGGTTTCAACAGCTACGCCTGCGACACGGGCAGCTGCATTGATGGCGCAATGCTGCGCTACAAAATCACATCAATCGGAGATATACAGGAAATTGTTGATCTGACACCGTCAGGATACAATGATCCAATGTTTCCATCCCGGCGGCTGGGCTGCGGCCTTGGCGGCATTTCACTTGATAAGAATCATCCCGGCGTGCTGGTGATGAGCACCATTGGCCATCCTGAGACGGATACCATTTATCATTCCATGGATTATGGGCAAAGCTTTACGCCCATACTGCGCGGTCTTTCTACCGGACAAATTGATTTTACCGTTTCCTACATGAAGCCCAAGTTCAACGGCAATCACTCCATCGTCCACTGGATGGGTGACCTGAAAATCAACCCCTTTGACGGGAATCACGCCTTCTTTACCACAGGCACGGGCATATTCGCAACCTTTGATCTTGAAAATGCACTGAAAAACAAACCTGTCACCTGGCAGCCCCTCTGCGCCGGGTTGGAGGAAACGGTGCATTTGAATGTGTACAGCCCAACAACAGGCCCTGTGCAGCTGATCGACATTATTGGCGATCTGGGGGGCTTTGCCTTTTGCGATTTGAACCGTCCCTGCGAAAACAGCTTCGCCGATGAGGCGGGAAACCGGTACATTACCTGCATGAACGCTGATTACCCGGAATCTACCACCAGGCCGGTTGTTACCACTGCCCGGGGCAACTGGAAGGGTAAAACCACCGGCGGCCTGATTGTCTCCCACGACGATTGCAAAACCTGGACACGCCTTGATGACCCCAAGGGCATTTCACCGCTGGTGGATGAATTGATTGCCTCTATTCGCCGGCCAAACGTCAACGCCGGCTGGACAGCTGTATCCTCCGATGGCAAAACAATCGTGTGGGGTCTGGCCCGCGGGAACGAGCTGCCCATACCAGCGCTTTTGTATACGGAAAATGAGGGCAGCGTCTGGTCAAAAAGCAAGGTCTACGGTCTGGATGGCGTGCAAATCACAGATGACAAGGCCTCTATCAAAGTTTTCAGTGACCGCGTATGTCCAGATGTCTTCTATGGTTTTGGTGAAAACAGCCGCCTGTTTGTAAGCCTTGACAGGGCCAAAACCTTTCAGCAAGTAAAGCTTCCTGATGCCTTTCCCAGTCTCTACCTACCCGGCATCGACAGCAGGCAACATTATGAAATACGTGTTCAGCGAGAAGCGCCGGGCGTGATCTGGCTTTCTCTGGCGGAAGAAGGGCTTTGGCGGTTGACAGTCGAGAAAGTGAACTGCACAGTTAACGTAAATGCAGAACAAATCAGCCTGCCAGGTGATACAGTATACCGTGTTGGCCTTGGCAAAGCGGAGGGAGAAGATGGACCGCAAACCCTTTTTATAAACGGAATCATAAACAACGAATATGGTTTTTATCGGTCACTGGATAGCGGCGCATCCTTTCAACGCATCAACAATGAAAAGCAGATGTTTGGCGATATCCGCTCCATCTGCGGCGATCCGCGAACCTTTGGCCGGTTTTATATCGCCACAGGGACAAGAGGCGTGTTGTGGGGCGAGCCGGAGTCCATGGCATAATGTTTCGCTGTCTAGGTCATAAGGATTAGCGGAAAGGCACAAAATGGGGGCAGGGTATCAAAATTCTGATATCCTGCCCTCGCTTTATGCAATTTGATCTGTCAGTTTTCTTGCCTATTGCTCATTACACCAAGTTGATCTCATCACGCACACAGCGGCCCAGGCATACGACCTCATTGAGTGCATAGGTTTCAGCGCTGTACTCCCGGTCATAGCTTTGCAAAAGGATATGAAAGTTTTCCAGCCGTTTTACCTTACGCAGAACACGACGGCCCTTCACCTCCACCAGCATGATGGCCCCATCGATTGGGCTGCCGGCCGGGACCACAAGCACCAGGTCGCCTTGACAAACACGGAAGCCGCGAAGAGCGTCATCTGGAACCAGATAATAGTATACCTTGTCCGGTGAAGCGTTTTCAATCTGGCCATTGAGAACAGGTAAAAGCTTATGGTCAATTTCCTTCATCACCGCATTATACACCGGCACACGCTTTAGCACGCTGGTCAGCGCATCCAGCCAGATGGAGCCACCAATCCCGTCATCGCTGCTGGCCACTGTGGCCGCTTCCTTTTTCGCCTTGCTCTCTTGCACAGCCTTATTGATGGCCGGCTGCACGGTCTGCAAATCGACGGTGGCGGCAATATCATCCAATGTGAAGTCAGCTTCCGTCTGCTGCTTGAGGCCAATGGTTTTCAAAATACGCCGTGCATGATCGTCAGCAATAATGCGCGTGCCCGCTTCCACATCCATCAAAAAGCTTTCAGCAACACCGCACTTTTTCGCCACCTGCTTATGGGAAAGCCCCTGGCGCAGTCTCTCGGTCTTTAACAAATCGCCCAATCTGCTCATATATGCTCCTCCTGTAATAACTATCCGTTCTTATTCCGTTACAATATCATAAGACCAGTCGATAATCCCGCCAAAATCATACACCTTTGTGTATCCCATTTGGATAAGTTCCAGACTCGCGCTCTTGCTTCGGTTACCGCTGCGGCAATATACCAATATCGTAGCATCTTTGTCGGGCAGGGAAATCGCCGCCTGGTTTTTGATTTCCGTATTTGGTAAAAGCATCGCGTTTTCAATATGCCCTTGGTCATATTCTTCCTTTGTACGCACATCCACAATCAAAACGCTTTGATCACCATCTATCATCTGCTTGGCTTCCTCAGCCGAAATCTTTATGTACTCCGCCGCCTTTTGCGGCGCTGCACAACTGGATAACAGCAGCATACAGCCAAGCACAATCAGAAGCTTCTTCACGTGATACTCCCCCCTCATTCATCAGCCATGCCAGTATACCACAATCCGCCAGCAGAAAAAAGATTGTCCAGCCAGCCAACCCTGTTAAAAAATCTGCACACCATGTGGGAAAAGCCTTTTCCCACCCGTGAAATTGTGCTATACTACGCAGTGTGTGTTTTTTGCCAGAACATTTTCCGGTAAGGAGGAAACAATTCGATGCAATACTCCAGAGAAGTGGAAGAAATGGTATGCGTCAAAAAGGGCCCGAACCATGGCCCCGCCCCCATCCCCGAAGAGGGCAAATGGGTACAAGCCCGTGAAATCAAGGATATATCTGGCCTGACCCACGGTGTGGGCTGGTGCGCACCCCAGCAGGGCGCCTGCAAACTGACCCTGAACGTGAAGGACGGCGTGATTCAGGAAGCGCTGGTGGAAACCATCGGCTGCTCCGGCATGACTCACTCCGCCGCTATGGCCGCCGAGTTCCTCCCCGGCAAAACAGTGTTGGAAGCCCTGAATACCGACCTTGTCTGCGACGCTATCAACACCGCCATGCGCGAATTGTTCCTGCAGATCGCCTATGGCCGCACCCAATCCGCCTTCTCTGAGGACGGTCTGCCCATCGGCGCCGGTCTGGAAGACCTGGGCAAGGGCCTGCGCAGCCAGGTTGGCACCATGTACGGCACGCTGGAAAAAGGCGTCCGTTACCTGGAAATGGCTGAAGGCTATGTACTGAAAATCGCCTTGGACGAAAACAAAGAAGTTATCGGCTACCAGTTTGTCCACCTGGGCAAAATGCTGGAAGCCATTAAGAAAGGCGTAGACCCCAAGGAAGCCTATGAAAAGAACGTGGGCACCTATGGCCGTTTCGCCGAAGCGAAAGAATATATCGATCCCCGCCACAAGTAATACAGCGCAAGGATGAGGTGAGAAAGCAATGGCAACGTTTGAAGGATATGAAAGACGCATCGCAAAAATCGAAAAGGTGCTGGCCGAGTACGGCTTTTCCTCGCTGGATGAGGTTAACGAAATGCTCCTGAAGAAGGGCATCGACGTAGGCGCCATCGTCCGGGGCATTCAGCCCATCGCCTTTGAAAACGCTGTGTGGGCCTACACCCTGGGTGCCGGCATCGCAGTGAAAAAGGGCATTACTACCGCCTCCCCCGCCGCCGAAGCCATCGGCCTTGGCTTGCAGGCTTTCTGCATTCCCGGTTCCGTAGCCGATCAGCGTGTTGTTGGTATAGGTCATGGTAACCTGGCCGCCATGCTGCTGCGTGAAGAGACAAAGTGCTTCTGCTTCCTGGCCGGCCACGAGAGCTTTGCCGCCGCAGAAGGCGCTATCGGTATCGCTCGCACCGCCAACAAGGTCCGCAAGGAGCCCCTGCGCGTGATCTTGAATGGCCTGGGCAAGGACGCAGCTTATGTCATCAGCCGTGTGAACGGCTTCACCTATGTGAAGACCCAGTACGATTACTACACCGGCGACCTGAAGGTGGAAAAGGAAACCGCCTTCTCCAGCGGTGAAAAATCCAAGGTTCGCGTGTATGGCGCTGATGATGTCAGCGAAGGCGTGGCCATCATGATCAAAGAGGGTGTGGACGTTTCCATCACCGGCAACTCCACCAACCCCACCCGCTTCCAGCACCCCGTAGCCGGCACCTACAAGAAGTGGTCTGTGGAAAACAAAAAGAACTACTTCTCCGTGGCTTCCGGCGGCGGCACTGGCCGTACCCTGCATCCCGACAACATGGGCGCCGGCCCCGCCAGCTATGGCATGACCGACACCATGGGCCGCATGCACTCCGATGCCCAGTTCGCCGGCTCCTCCTCCGTGCCTGCTCACGTAGAAATGATGGGCCTCATCGGTATGGGCAACAACCCCATGGTTGGCGCCACTGTAGCCGTTGCCGTGGCCATCGAGGAGCACAGCAGGTAATATTCATACAAAAAGAGATCTTCGACATGAAGGTCTCTTTTTTATGTTTATTTTCTCATATAGGTATGATAAAAAGATAAATCTCATCTATATAGAGGAGGTAAAAGCATTTTTCGCAGTTTTTCGACAACTCAAGCCTTACGGAGAGCCCTATAATACATCAATTCCTTTGATGAGCCGTACTATAGATCGATTTATGATATAATAACTCCTAAGGGGAGGGAAAATAATGAAGGGCTGGATGAATGAAGGATGGTTTTCAAATAAATTCCATCATCAGTTAGCCCAAGAACTTAAAGAGTTTGTTGAGATAGTGAACAATAAGCTAAATATTGAGGCAGTATTTATTGTCGGTTCTTTTGCCGATGGAACAAATAATGAAGCATCAGATCTGGATATTATTGTTGTATCGTCAGATTTTAATTATTATTGCTTGAATACAAGGAGAAAGATTCTTTCTGGCTTAATCAAAAAAAGTTCTGTAAAAATCGACCTATATTGTTACACTACTCAAGAGTATATATCAATGTGCAATGATGAAATATGGAAAAACAAGGCAAGAGTTGAGGTGTGGAAAAATGAACATGAAAAAGATACTAGCGGAATTATTAAATGACTTGTGCCAATACGTTGATCGATCACTATCTGGACAACATATTAATTATAGAGATTTTTCAGAAGCTACAATTGCCCTTGTTAATGTAGACCAGAAACTGTCTCTTGACGCCTTAAACCAAGCTGCACTGCGACTACTAATTAATAAGAGTGAGAGCTTTCTGCGATCTAAATATGCTAATTTTTATATTGCTTGGTACTACCTACCGACAAATGTTTACAAGCATGAAGTTGATGAATTAACCAATAACATATCAACGGCGAATATTCAAATAACTCAGTTCAGAAGCAGGATGGCTTTATGCCAAGCACTTCAGTTTTCTTTGGATTCGTCCGAAGATGGCTACTTCTTTTCACGTGGCGATTCAATCATTAGAGCAGTCTCAAATTTCCTTCTATATCCATTTGAGTTTGATCTTAATGCTTTGGTCTATTTGATTCTTAATTATTACCAAGCACTCAAGGAATATGAATTACTTGATGATAATACCTATAGTAAAAGATGTACTGAAAATATTAATCATTGTGAGTTGTTATTTTACAAAATCTTAAGTAACAATGGAGCGGTTAATTCGATTAGGGCAAGCCGTCAGCTAAACGCGTTTTGGAACTCAACTGTTCCTGCAGATATGCATCTGAATTCTGATATACTGATTTCGTTCACGAATAGCTCTGTGAGCGATGTAGACCGATGGGTTCTTATTAGCCTTTTTAAGACTGATCCACTTAATGCAGATCAATTACTGCGAGACAACTATTCAAAAATATTCAACCGAGCGTATGGAAATAGAAAAAAGGATATATTAAATATCCGTCTTCTAGTTGCATCCATAAATTGTTCTTGCGATAATGATGTGACAAGTGAAGGGATTTTCATATCAGTAACACAAGAAGGCCAACCAATTCATCACGATCTTAAGCACTTTTTTAATAATTATCTTGAGATCGGTCTTGAAGAATGTAGTCAAGCAGAAATTGCTCTCCTTGAAAGCTACAGTGATACACAATTGCGAAGTAAGGTTGCGGCTTGCTTAATCAATGTCGACCCTGCGGAAGTCGCAAGACAAATGAGAAAACCGCATGGAGCTTTAGAAATTGCGGATATGGAGATTCAGTTTCGTGAAAATAAGGAACTGAAGTACCTGTGTATGCCCTTTAAAACAGGTATAGAAATTAAGGGGTCATCTGTCCCCGAAAATATCGCATATCAAGTATATAAGCCTTTTTCTCATTTTGGGAATCAGTGCATGGTAGTTTTTGTTTCTGTAAAACCTTGTAGTTTGGGTCTTGACGCATACATTAAACGTATGAGTCGACAGCAGCCTAATTGGAAAGTGGGAATTTTGCAATCCCATCAGTTAGGTAGGCTACTCAAACTTAATCAGCAGCTAAATTGAAAATATATTTTTAACTACAAGATAATCAGATTGGGAATAATCAAGTTGGTAAACACTTTTGTACAAGTGCGTTTATCTTGTGATAAATGAAATCATTAACGCAGAAATGATGGGTCTCATCGGCATGGGCAACAACCCCATGGTCGGCGCCACCGTTGCTGTGGCCGTGGCCATCGAGGAGCACAGCAAGTAATAGCGCTGCGCGTTCCAAAAAGACATATGCACTCAAAAGGCCAGGCGAAAGCTTGGCCTTTTGTCATATATACCCATTTCATTGTACGTCCTCTCTTGCAGTTGCGGCCCCTTTATGCTAAGATAGAAAAAAAGGAACAGAAACCTATATTTTTTTACTCAATCTCGAAATCGTTTTCGATTAAAAGGAGGAGCCCTATGCAGTATGGATATTTTGATGAAAAAGCACGCGAGTATGTGATCACCAATCCGGACACCCCTGCCCCATGGGCCAACTATCTGGGTTCCCCGGAATACGGGGCCATCATCACCGTCAACGCCGGTGGCTACAGCTTTGTCAAATCTGGTGCGGCGGGACGCATACTGCGCTATACCTTCAATCAATTTGACGAACCGGGCCGCTACCTGTACCTGCGGGATGACCAGACAGGTGATTTCTGGTCGGCCACCTGGAAGCCGGTCGCCAAGCCGCTGACGGAGTACAAACCAGTCTGCCGCCACGGCACTGCCTATACTGCATTTGAAAGCGAATATGCCGGCATACGCACCTGCGCGATATATTATGTGCCCATCGGCGCAGATCATGAGGTATGGCGGCTCACAGTTGAAAATACAGACTCCAAACCACGAAACATTTCCGCTTTCAGCTATTGCGAATTCACCAATGAAAATAATTACGAGCAGGATATGGTTAACCTGCAGTATACGCAGTTCATCAGCCGAACGGAGTTCAAAGGCGATTACATCCTCCAGCACATCAACGAATTCTGTGAGGCGAATGCCAGTGGCTCCAATGGCCGCGAGCGCTTTATCGGACTGGTAGGTGCAAGCGTTACCAGTTCAACCGGCCGCCGGGAGGCATTTCTGGGACGCCGCCGTTTCGATGCACCACAAGCGGTGCTGGATGGCCGCCTGGATAACAGCCAATGCTACAACGGCAATCCCTGCGGCGCGCTGCATGCTGCGCTTACACTTGAGCCTGGAGAAAAGTGCACATTGGTATACTTATTGGGGCAAAAAAGTGAAAAAGAAGCCCGCGCTCTTATCGACCAATATGCTTCCTCACCTGCCAAAACAGTAGACGCCGAACTGTATTCGTTGAAAACCTATTGGCATAAGGAACTTGATAATCTGCATATCACAACACCTGATGAGCGCTTTAACGCAATGGTCAATACCTGGAATGCATTCCAATGCTTCACCACTGTGGTATGGAGCCGGGCAGCCTCGCTGATGTACTGTGGCCAGCGCAATGGCTATGGCTACCGGGATACCGTGCAGGACATTCAAGGCATTATCCACTTGAATCCCGTACTGGCCAAGCAGCGCCTTACCTTTATGCTGTCGGCGCAGGTACACCACGGTGCGGGCCTGCCCCTCGTCAAATACAGTCACAATCCCGGCCATGAAGATACTCCCGAGCAGGAAAGCTACGTCAAGGAAACAGGTCACCCTCATTACCGGGCGGACGACGCGCTGTGGCTTTTCCCCACGGTCTACAAGTATGTTGCGGAAACCGGTGACACCGCGTACCTAAATGAAGTGATCCCTTTTGCCGACAAAGAGGAAGGTTCGGTGCTCGAGCATTTGCGCCGGGCTATCCATTTTAGCATGACGCATCTTGGTCCCCACGGCATGCCGGCCGGCTTGCACGCGGATTGGAACGACTGCCTTCGCTTGGGTGAAAATGGGGAGAGTACCTTTGTGGCGTTCCAACTGTACTATGCCATGCAGCTGCTGCTTTTGCTTGACAAAACCAATTCTGATTACACCGCTTATTTGGAGGCGGAAAGTGAAAAGCTGCTATCCATCCTCAACGCGATATGCTTTGAGGGTGACCGGTTCATCCGCGGCTTTACAGAAGCAGGTGCTGTCATTGGCAGCAAAAAGCACAACGAAGCTGCCATGTGGCTCAACCCGCAAAGCTGGGCCGTCATCAGCGGAGGCGCAAAAGGCGCACAGGCCGAGAGCATCATGCAAACCGCCTACGATAAGCTCAACACGCCCTATGGTATGCAGCTCATGGCTCCCGCTTACCGGCATGAAGCCTTTGATGGTGCAAGAATGCTGCTTTTTAACCCCGGCACCAAGGAAAACGGCAGCGTTTTCTGCCAGCCCCAGGGCTGGACTATATTGGCGGAAGCACTGCTGGGTCATGGCAACCGAGCCTTTGAAATATTTACAGAGTCTTCTCCCGCCAGTTTCAATGATAAAGCTGACCTGCGGGTAATCGAACCATATGTCCACGGGCAGTTTATAGAAGGTTCTGAAAGCCCCTTTGCTGGCCGCGGCCATGTGCACTGGCTCACTGGCACCGCCTCCACTGTTATGGTTGGCTGTGTGGAAGGCATACTGGGACTTCGCCCAACACCGGATGGCATTGTGATATCGCCCTCCATCCCCACTGCTTGGTCTGGCTTTACCATGCGCAAGGTCTTCCGGGGAAAGACGCTGCACATCAAGATAGATAATGCAGCACATAAGGAGAGCGGCGTCACCCGCCTTGTGCTCAATGGAAAAGAGCGCATTCCTGGTCTGATACGTGCAGATGAGCTTGCAGAGGAAAACGACCTGCTTGTGGTGATGTAAGCAGTTAAGCGCCACACACGGCAAAGCCATCTATCTTCGTGTATTATATATCCAGCCAATAATGCCTGCCGCAGCGCTTTGTGCAGCAGGCATTATTTTTGACATGTTCCCCTTGCCTGCGTCCTTTTATCTCTGTATGATATAAATGAATGTATGGAGGAATAGCACAAATGAGGCGCAAGGCAATAATTTTTGCAGTCACCACTACTTTTTTATGGTCCGGTTCTTTTATCCTGAACAAGCTTGCCTTTCAGGGTAATATTGGGCCCTTAACATTATCTGGCCTTCGGTACCTGATTGCATCCTTATTTCTGATTGCACTGGGAAAGGGGAAACGCCAAAAAGGCGATGAGAAGTTCTCACCATGGCTGATCATTGTTCTCGGTTTATTGGGCTACTCCCTTGCACAGGGCTTACAATACTTAGGGCAGTCGTATCTTACTCCTACGCAATCCTCTCTGCTCTTGAGTGTTGGAAATACAATGTGTATCATGCTTGCGGACATGGTATGGCTTAGGGAAAATCAAACCAAACAAGATTTTGTGAAATTGCTGTTCTTGATCGTGGGAATCGCGGTATTCTATTATCCTTGGGGAATCTCAAGCTTCTCAGCCGCTGGAATGATATTTATGTTTCTTTCCTCCATTGGCTACGCACTAAACATGACGTTGAATAGACGGCTGCTTACCGGAAAAAAGATCCGTGCCGGGGCACTAGCTGCACAGCCCATGCTTGTTGGGGCTTTTGTTTTGTTGGCCGCCGGAATTGCGATGGAAGGGATACCGACCATCACATATCAGCTGTTGCTCATACTCGCTTATTTGAGCTTGGTCAGTGGCGCTTTAGGCTTTTCTCTGTGGACACATAGCCAGAAACATCTGACAGCCTTTGAAAGCAGCAGCATCAATAATTTCATGCTCATTGAAATCGCTTTGCTGGACTTGTTTGTGTTCAACCGTTCTTTCAGCGTCCATCAGATCATCGCGATTTTGATCGTGTTTGGCGCCATCCTATCCATTCAGTTCAAAAAGAAGATACCCTCGCGAGATAAAACATATCAAAGAGAAACTAGTAAACAAGAGGAGTTGCTATGAAGCGTATTGTCTACCAAAAGCTTGTCCGAGATTTGATCCCTGATATTATTGCGTCATCCGGAAGGCAAGCTGTTACAAAGCTGATTGATCCGAAGGAAAAGGTGCATTATCTTCAGGAAAAGCTTCAGGAAGAAATGGCTGAATACCTGCAAAGCGAATCCCTGGAAGAACTGGCCGACCTGCTGGAGGTAATGCATGGTTTGGTCGATTGTACAGGATACGCTTGGTATGAACTGGAGAATATGCGTCTGAACAAGAAACAACAGCGTGGCGGTTTTGACAAAGGTATTTTGCTGGAAGAAGTCATTGAGGCATAAAGGATAGCAAATGCTGCAAAACACATCGTCTTGCATACGGTAATAACGCTTAGCTTACTTGAAGTTCAATTCCCCCTTACAATGAAAACGAGCTGCGGAATTACTCCACAGCTCGTTTTCTGTATAGGAAACCCCTCATTGTAAAGGTGACTACCGCCAAGTATCCAATATCTTGATAAACCCTTCCAGGAAGCCCGGCAAGCGGACATCTTGAGCTGCCACACAGTTGAGCCTGGCGATTACCTTGCCGTCCAGTAAAATGCGCACGGTACCCAGCGTATCGCCTTTGAGAACCGGTGCCTGTACCGATTCCGGAAGCTCTACCTCCATGGCCAGCTGCTTTTCCTGACCGGAGCGCAGCAGCATGGATAGTCCGCTGCCCAGCGCCGTATCTACCATATCCCTTGACCCTCTGGTTACCGGCACCTGCTGGCCCAGTAGGTCACCCTCCCTGGCGATGGTGATTCTGCGGTAAGTGGCAAAGCCATAATCCAGCATGGCCCTGGCCTCATCAAACCGGGTCTGGCTCTTGGGGTTGCCAAGGACCACCGCAACAAGCCGCATGCCATTCTTTTCTGCCGTCGCGCTGACGCAGAACTTGGCTTCGTCTGTAGAGCCTGTCTTGAATCCGTCGCATCCCTCATAAAAGCGCACCAAGCGGTTGGTATTGGTGAGGTCGGTTACACGGCCGCTGGGGTGCTTTAATGTATCAATCCATACACTGGCGTATTTATGATAGGATGGATGCTTTCCAATCTCACAGGAGAGCGTCATCACATCCCTGGCGGTGGTATACTGCCCATCCTGCGGAAGACCCGTGCAGTTGGCATAGCGGGTATTGGACATACCAAGCTCCGCAGCACGAGCGTTCATGCGATCCACAAAAACAGCTTCCGTGCCGGCAACGTGTTCCGTCAGGGCTACAGCGGCATCATTGGCGCTGGCCATAATCATCGCCTGCAAAAGCGTCTCTAGTGGATAGGCCGCCCCTGCATCCAGCAATGCTTGGCTACCCTTCGTCGCGGCGGCATTGGGCGATACAATCACCTGATCGGTAAGCGATACAGTTCCGTTGTTGATATCCTCCAATAAAAGCAGCGCAGTCATTAGCTTGGTGATAGAGGCGACCTGCCGTTTTTCATCAGCATTCCTTTCAAAGATGATGGTGCCGGTGGATGCTTCCGCCAGCACAGCGGCCGGAGAGGTTAAGGAAACGGGTTCCCCCGACTCCAGCGGTGCGGCGCCCGCCGCGGGTATGATCATCAAAACAGCCAACAGTGCCGCAAAAAAGCGCAACCCTTTTCCCATGTTGTATCCCCTTCCCAAGTCCAGCGGTATGCGTTCTTATCATACCCAGAACCGGCCGGGAAAAGGCATGGAATTTTTTGGCTGCGCTCTTGAAAAGTGCTTCTATCTTGTTTACATATCCCGGATTACAGCGTCTACAAGCGCGCGGAAGGTATCCTTCACCCGCTCGCCGGTGGCCATGACCTCCTTGTGGTCAAGAGGAGCCTCCAAAATGCCTGCCGCCATGTTGGTGATGCAGCTTAAGCCTAGCACACGCATGCCGCAATGCCTGGCAACAATGGTTTCTGGCACAGTAGACATACCCACAGCATCCGCCCCCATGATTCTAGCCATACGAATTTCTGCAGGCGTTTCAAAGCACGGTCCGTTGAACCAGCAGTACACACCTTTTTGCAACTTGATCCCTATTTCGCCAGCCTTTTGGTGGGCCAATGCAGCCAAATCACGGTCATAGGCATAACTCATATCCGGAAATCTTGGCCCGAACTCGTCAAGGTTCGGCCCTCGAAGGGGATTGCGGCCAGAAAAGTTAATGTAATCAGTAATCTGCATCAGGTCGCCGGCCTGAAAATCAAGATTCACGCCGCCGGCGGCGTTGGTAACGATCAATGTCTTTACGCCCAGCAGGGACATGACTCGAACAGGCATCGTCACCTCATCCATGTCATATCCCTCATAGGCATGAAAGCGTCCCTGCATCATGCATACACCCTTGCCATGCAGCGTACCCGTATGCCACACGCCGGCATGCCCAGGTACAGTGGATTCTGGAAAACCAGGAATATCGGTATATGGCAACGATTCTGCGTTTTTCAACGCTTTGGCATATTCCCCCAAGCCGCTGCCTAATATAACACCAATTTCCGCACGGCCGCAAGCATCCTCAATCACCCGTGCCGCTTTATGTATCTTCTTGAGCATTTTTGTACCCTCCGTTTTCTTATAGTATATCCTTCAAAAAAGAAGTGGCCGAAAAACGCTGAGGCAAGCCCAAATACTCCGCAATGGTGGCGGCAATGTCAGCAAAGGTTTCGCGAACGCCAAGGTTCACCAACTTCTTCATACCCTTGTGCCAGCAGAGGATGGGTACATACTCTCTGGTGTGGTCCGTTCCAGGAAAGGTCGGGTCTACACCATGATCGGCAGTAATGATCATCAAATCATCTGCCCCCATAAGCGATATCATCTCCGGCAGTTTTTCATCAAAATAAGAAAGCGCCTGCGCATAACCCACCGGATCGTTGCGGTGTCCGTAGACCATGTCGGTATCCACCAGGTTGGTAAACAAAAGCCCTGTAAAGTCTTCATGCAGATATGACAGCAACGTATCGATGCAGGCAGGATTGCCAGCAGCATGATTGCTTTTTGTCAGCCCTCTATGGTTAAAAATATCCTCAATTTTTCCAACGCCCAGCACCTGCATCCCAGCATTCTTCACCGCATCAAGCAGCGTTTCACCGGTGGGGTCCAGGGAGAAATCCCGCCTTCTGGGCGTTCTTGTAAAGCTTCCCGGCTCTCCCGCAAAGGGCCTGGCAATCACCCGGCCAACGGCATGTTTGCCAATAAGAATACGGCGTGCGGTCTCACACATTTCATACAGCTTCTCCGGCGGATATACCGATTCGTGGCAGGCAATCTGAAATACGCTGTCCGCAGAGGTATAGACAATTGGATATCCAGTCTTTACATGTTCCTCACCAAGCTCTACCAGTATCTCCGTGCCCGAAGCCGGTTTGTTGCCCAACGTCTTTATTCCGATGGCACTTTCAAAAGCATCCATTACCTCCTGTGGGAAGCCCTCTGGGTAGGTGGGAAAAGGCTGCGCAAGCGTAAGACCGGTCATCTCCCAGTGGCCGGTGGTAGTGTCTTTGCCCGGCGAGCGCTCCATGGCCTTGCCATAAGCGCCTGTGGCATGGTCATCTTCCGGGTAGCCAGTACTATCTATGTGTCCAAGGCCCATTTTTGCCATATTTGGCAGTGCGGGTTTGGCCGCCGCTACCACATGCGCCAACGTGTTGGCACCCACATCCCCATACTGCGCGGCATCTGGCAGCGCGCCTACACCAACACCGTCCAGGACGGTTAAAATTACGCGTTTCATATAGTCCTCCTTTGGTAATTGTACTACCTGTATTTTACACAGAGAAGTAGAGAATGAAAAGGCTTTTGCGGAATTTCAAAGAAAAGCACCAAGCCTGGCAGTATGCATAAGCCGCCGTGTTCGCGGAATGCTATGCTCAGTATCAACAACAAGGAGGAATCTTATGAAGCACAATCCCGACGACCGCAGGGACAATGTGGATCATATTCAAAAGAACATTGATGCTACCATCAAAAACACACGCCTGGCCAACGACATGATCGACAAGACCTCCGACCCCAAAGCCAAGGAAGCACTGATGGATAAGAACGTGCGCCGGAGTCATGCGCTAGACGATATGCGCCGCGAAATTAAGGATGAAGCAAAGCACCAAACAAAGAAAACATAAGTCTATCCTCTATTAAGCTTGCACCGAGCGCTGATGCCCTCAGCGCTCTTTTCATTGACATTCGTTGTAAGTCATATGATAATAGAGTGAAAAAAATCAAAAGAGGAAACATATGACAAGAGCAACAATAGCAACGAAACCGGGCAGGTCAAAACGCAGAAAGCTGCTAACCGTCCTGCCCATCACACTTATTCTCCTGCTGCTGGCTGCACTTATTGCGATCCCCTTTGGCGTTATGCCAATGTTTCTTGGCCAGCGTTATGAGCAGAAGCAGCATGATGCATCCGACTATGGTATGGATGCTCAGCGTATAACCCTTACAACCGACGATGGGTTGCAGCTTGCCGCATGGCGTACCCATGCCGAAAAATCCAAGGGCACTGTTATCATCCTGTCCGGTATTCAAAACCCTTCCGTTACAGCCTTTTTTGGTTATGCCAAAATGTTTGGGGATAACGGATGGGATTCGCTCCTTATTGAAATGCGTGCCCGCAGCCAAAGCGAAGGCGATGAGATCGGCTTTGGCATGACAGAGTGGCGCGATGTGAAAGCTGGGGTAGATTACTTGTCCGCCGATGCGGCTGTCAGCCATTTGCCGATCATTGCCATGGGCACCTCTATGGGAGCTGGAACTGTCATCATTGCAGCGGGTGAAATCCAAAGGATCGATGCCGTTATTTCGGTTTCTGCCTTTTCTTCCTGGCCTGATCTGTTTGTGGATAACATGGCTATGACTGGCATACCCAAAGCGTTGGGTATCATGGATATTCCTTTTCTACAGTTGTATATGGGCTTTCATTTCGGGTTTGAAGCCCTTGCCTATTCACCAGTAAACGGCATTGCCAAGCTTGATGACCGGCCAATATTGATGATGCATTCCACGGGCGATACGCAAGTGCCCTACCGGGAGTTTGAGTTGCTCCTTGATCAAGCAAAAAAGGAAAATATCGACGTGACCACATTTATCCGGGAGGGCGACGAGCATTTCATATGTTATGAGCAATTTGTGAAAACACCAGCGCTTGATGTAGAATTCAGCCAAGCCATACTCTCGTTTCTTCAAACAATGACTCCGTAATCTATGAACTTGAAAAATAACAAACCGGACTGGAGCAGTGAAGCGTCACATCCAGCCCGGTTTTACTTTCATGGAATAACTACAGGTGCAGGCGCTGATCGTGTAGATCCACATCCAGCAGTTTGAAGCGGTCAACTTCCTTTTGCAGTGCTAGAGCCAGGGAGGTAAGCTCTTCGCTTGCCGCCGAGCTTTCTTCTGCTGTGGAGGCGTTGAGCTGCACAACAGAGGATACCTGCGTCACGCCGCTTTTGATCTGTGCAATGGCAGCCGCCTGTTCTGTCGCAGCCGATTCTACCAAGCCAATGTTGCCCGTCACCTGTTGGGCCTTTTCTGCCACATCAGACAGCATTTTGGATATTCGCTGCGCGATATCTGAGCCTTGTGCAACAGCGGCCGTAGACCCTTGAATCAATTCAGCCGTCTGCCTCGCTGCCTCTGCCGATTTGGCAGCAAGATTTCGTACCTCATCGGCAACTACCGCAAAGCCTTTTCCAGCATTTCCGGCCCGTGCCGCCTCAATGGAAGCGTTCAGCGCAAGAATATTGGTCTGGAAGGCGATTTCCTCAATCACTTTGGTTATATTGCTGATCTGTTCGGAAGACGCGGAGATTTTGCTCATCGCATCAGACAACATCTGCATATGGCCTGCGCTTTCCTGAACACCCGTGTTAGCCTTCTGCACATTTTGCGCAGCAAGCCGTATATACTCCATATTCTTTGCGTCGCGATCTGCCACTGCACGTATGCTGGCAGAGAGCTGTTCCACAGAAGCCGCCTGCTCCGTCGCGCCTGCAGCAAGGCTTTGCGCGCCGGTGGATATCTGAACCGCGCCAGAGTTTACCTGGTCGGTGGATGCACTGATCAACGATAGCGTATGGTTCAGGGATGCAGAAATGTTTGTAAGTGCCTGTTGGATAGGCATGAACTCGCCCTTATATTCCACCGCTTTTGTTATCGTAAAATCATTGCTGGCCATGGCGGACAACACCCGAGTCAAATCACCAATATAGCTTCGCAACTCTGAAACGGTATTGCCAAGCGCGGTAGAAAGGCGCGCCACCTCATCATTCCCCTTGGCAGCCGGGACAGGACTGCTCAAATTGCCTTCCGCAAGCAGCTCAATGCGGTGGGTTGCGGCTATGATCGGCTTGGTGATGGAGCGTGAGAAAACCAATGCTAATACGATGCTTGCCCCCATTAATACAAATCCAACAATCAGACACAGTACAATAGCTTGGTAAACTTTATCCATTACCTGACTTACAGGCACGGAAACCGCCAAAGACCACTGCTCTGGACCTGTAAGCGGCATATAGCTGTACATGCGCTGCTGACCATCATAGACAGCCATTTCAGTGCCTTGCAGGCCGGAAATCATGCTGTTGGTAACGCCGGCTATAGTCTTGTATGTTTGATCCTGCTTGGCCATCTCGACAAAATTGGTCATTTGCGCTACAAGCGTACTGTCCGGATGCGCAACAATAACCCCTGTCCGATCCACAATAAAAGCGTAACCGCCATCACCGATCTTAATATTGGTAATTACTTCACCAAATGTATCATAGAGCAGGCCGCCATAAAGAATACCTTTGTACCCTGTGCCGTTATCAATTGGCGCTGCCACCATGATCGTTACCTTGCCGTCCACTTTATTGACAAGCGGACTGGATACGTATGTGTTGCCCGCCAGTGCTTTTTTGAAGTACTCACGTTCTGCAATATTGCTGTTGCGAGTTGTCTGCCCAGTGGCATCTGCCACCGCCAGATACTCAAATCCAGCTGTTTTGGCAAGCTGGCTCAGCAGTGCATCCCGTTCCTCCGAAGCGGCTTGTGTCAACGCGGGTAAGCCTGCGGCAAGCTCCAGTTCTCCTTTATACATGTTAATCTGGTTGCTGACCGCATGGTTGTACGAAGTAGACAGCGCGGAGACATCTTCGTCCAGCTGTCTGTTCATACTTTGATAAAATATCAGTAAAATGAACCCCGCGACAATTACTGTAGTGACTAAAATCAACGCAGTGATAAACAAGCCCAGCTTTTTCTGAAGCGATTTCATGACCGTCATCCTTTCAATATGAAGCTACAATCCGGCACGATTAATGAATGCTGCCGTTTTCTCACTAAAGGGCAAAACAGATAAACCCACAGCATAAATAAAACGTGGGTAATATATTCATAGGCGTTATGATAAGGAAGCCGTCATTAATGGAATATACATTATAGCTGTGCTTATTTTATCAATTCCTTCAATTTATCTACCAGCAGGTGGATCTGCGGCTTAGACAACTGTGCATCTGCTCCTACCTCACGGCCTTTTACGACCATTTCATCAGAGATCAGTGAAGAGAAAATGACAACCGGAATTTTGGTCAGCAGCTTATTGTCCTTGATACGCTTAGTCAGATGATGCCCATCCATCTTGGGCATTTCTATATCAGTAATGATGCAGCAAATCTGCTTTTCGATGGGTCCATCTGTTTCCTTGAGCGTTTGCAGATACTCCCACGCGTCCAGACCATCCTCTTTGAGAATAACATTCATATAGCCAGCCTTGTTCAGCGCGTCAAGAATCATTTTCCGAAGCATCATAGAATCTTCTACAACCATAATCCTGTGTGCGTTATCGGACATCAATGCACTGGGTATCTTGGCCGCATCGGCCGCCACACTGATATCTGGTTTTACATCGCCAAGAATTTTTTCAAAGTCCAGAATCGATATCAAATGATTATTCTGCAATTTAGCTACGCCCGTTACAACGCCATCACTTCCGCCAAAAATCGCGGAGTTCGGCTTTTCAATAGCTTCCCATGAAATCCAATGAATACCTACGACTTGATGCACATGGAAAGCAATATTGGTTTGGTTAAACTCGGTGATGATAAAAATATCCTGATCCAGGCGGCCAGATGGCGGATGGTTCAGATAAGTTGCTAGATCAATGACCGTCAGCAGTTCTGATCTAGGGCAAATAATGCCTTCTACGCAGGACTGGGCATTGGGCATGCTTTGCACTGGCCTATATTGAAGAAGCTCACGTACCTTTGCTACGTTAATGCCATAGCTATTGCCGCCGACACAGAATTCCAACAAGCCCAATTTGTTTGTACCGGATTCCAACAAAATCTTGCTCTCCAGCGGATTCATCTTCAGCACCTCATTACTCTTCATTATTAAAATTCCGTATCCACCCTGCCTTTGATAATGCCACTCACCAAGAAACATTTACTAAGCTGGACTTTACACGGCCATATCAAGACAGTTATCTGCTTTCAGACAAGGATTGATCTTTATACTATCAGGCTAGATAAGGCTTTAATCCCTGGTACATTCCTTATCAATCCTTCCATTCACTATATATTGTAAACTGGAAGCATCGGTTTTGCATACTCTGTTTTGTAGTATTTTTTGCTTTTTTAGCGATATATTAATAAATACTGTTTAGCAGGCGACACATCAATGCGGCAAACTGTATCAATTTGCCAATTTGCAATCTAGAAGGTAATGCTCTTCCAGCCGCTTCCCTTTCCCTCATCAGCAAGTTTAAATTTTTTGATTTCATCCCGAAGCGTTGCGGCTTGTGCCGACATTTCCTCGCTTGTTGCCGAGTTTTCCTCCGCAGTGGCTGCGGTTGTCTGAACAACCGCGGAAACTTGATTTAGCCCTTGCTTTACCTGCTCGATGGCAACAGCCTGATCGGAGGATGCCTGATCGATTTTGATGATGCTCTCGTTCACCAAATTTGCCTTTTCTTCCACGCTTAGTAATATTTGAGCCGTTTGCGATGCGATCTGCGAGCCTTCAGCGACAGTCTGGGCAGAACGCCAAATCAATTCCGCCGTCTGTTTTGCAGCCTCTGCGGATTTGGCGGCAAGGTTACGAACCTCATCCGCTACTACGGCAAAGCCTTTTCCGGCATTGCCTGCCCGCGCAGCTTCGATAGCGGCATTTAGAGCCAAGATATTCGTCTGGAAAGCGATGTCTTCGATTACCTTGGTGATATTTGTTATCTGGTCTGATGCAGACCCAATGTTTGTCATAGCTGCCGTTAAATGCTTCATATGTTCACTGCCATCTTTGACATTAGCCACAGCTTGCTCCACATAATGGGTAGCCATCTTCACATTACTGGAGTTATCACTGGCCTGCCCAGCAATTTTCGAAATAGAAGCGCTTAATTCCTCTACAGAGGAAGCCTGCTCTGTGGATCCTGCTGCCAGCGCCTGTGCGCCGCAGGCCACCTGTTCAGCCCCTGTGCTGACCTGTTCAGATGCCGTTTGGATGGTTTTCAGCGTTTGATTTAGTGATGTTGATACGCTGAGGAGTGCAGTCTTTATGGGGGCGAAATCCCCAGCATACTCGTGTTCAATTGCGACACGCAGATCGCCCATGGCAAGACGGTCTATCACCAAAGAAATTTCATGGACATAACGCTTGAGCACTGCTGCTGTTTTCACAAATACCGAAGCCAAATGCCCAAATTCATCCTTTTGATTAATGGAAATCTGAACATTCAGTTCACCGCGTTCAATCTTTTCGGCTACGCCAATGATATCATGCATCGGCCGCAGTGCCCTTCTCAAGATAAAAACAACTCCGGCACTTATCAGTACAACCCCCACACAACAAAGAAGAACAATAAAAATGGAAAGATTATTCGTCTTTGCAACCGCTTCTGAGCGGGCTACGACAAAAGCACTTGAGAGCGGTTCATTAAGGCCAGGAATTTCAATAGGTATCTGTGCGATATACGATGCATCATTCAAAAAGTCATCGTTTCGCTGCCATATATCCTGGCCTGCAGCTTTTGTCATGTCAAGTACTTTGGTACGCTCCGCTTGATCCTTCGTGCCCTCGCCATACAGCGTGCCCATTAGGCCTTTATCCTGTGTATGCGCAAGGTAGGAACCGCCATGCGAAAGAAGATATCCATAGGCTTGTTGATAGCCGCCAAGGTTATAGTTAAGATCGTTGATTACATCTGCCACAATATCGCAGTTTGCTACACCCAGGAACTCGCCTTTATCCGATAAAATTGGGTTGCTGATGGAAATCAGCCAGGATGTCTGCCCGTTGGTCAATTGGTAAGCGTATGGCTCTGTTATATGGGGAGCTTTTGACCGTTTTGTAGTAGCATAGTAGTCCCCTTCATTGTAGATAGCATAATCATAAAAGGTATCGGTCGCCAGTCCGGAGCCAGAGCGGTAAATATAATAGGACAAGCCATCGGGCGTATCCCCAAAGGCAGCATTGGGCTCCCATGCGGTGTAGACACCAAAAATCCGGCTATCCTCCATTGCGCCGCCCATCAATTGCTTGATCAGGGACTGCTTATCCTCCGCGAGCATATCCGTACCAACAATTCCAGAAACTGCAGACGCCAAGGATGAAGCTTTGGTTTGCATCGTGTTGAAATATTCTGAAGCTAGATTTGCATTTTGGATGGCTAAAGCCGTAACCTGCTTCTCCGTATTATCAATGCCCATACCCGTCAACTGTGTCCAAAGAACAACCAGCATGATGCCCATCACTACCGCAATAAGCGTTAGGAGCTGCAGCGGAATTTTAAAAGCCAGACTGTCCTTCAAAGATACACCTTGCAATCCTTTGGCACCTTTTCGCACATTCTGATTGATAACAGACATAACTGCACCTCCATAACGCTTATGAAACAATCTGCCAAGTGAATAAACAACCGGCAAGATTTTCTTAATACTTACCAAAAGAAGAGGTCGCTTTGGTGGTCGCTTTCCGGCTGGTCACCGGGGCCTTCAACAAGGATATGGAAGAAACACTGTCCGTCTCATAGCTGGAATCCAGCTTGAACTTTGTCACTTCTTCATTCAATGTGGCAGCCTGCGCAGACATTTCCTCGCTGGTAGCCGAGTTTTCTTCAGCCGTAGCAGCGTTGGTCTGCACGACACTAGATACCTGATTTAAGCCCTGCTTGATTTGCTCGATTGCGCTGGCCTGTTCCATGGAGGCCTGCTCAATCCTTATGATGCTGGCGTTTACATAGCCAGCTTTTTCTTCCACATCATCCAAAATCCTGGCTGTCTGCTCCGCAATTTCAGAGCCCTGCGCTACGGTTGTCACAGAATGCTGGATCAACTCCGCTGTTTTCTTCGCGGCCTCAGCAGACTTAGCGGCCAGGTTTCGAACTTCATCTGCAACAACCGCAAACCCCTTTCCGGCACTGCCGGCACGCGCCGCCTCAATGGCCGCGTTTAAAGCCAATATATTTGTCTGGAATGCGATGTCTTCAATGACCTTGGTGATGTTGGCGATTTGGCTGGAGGCCGATCCAATATTGGACATTGCCTCTGTCAACTGCTTCATATGCTTATTGCCCGCATTGGCGCCGACGGCGGCCTGCTCCACATACTGTGTAGCCGCTTTCACATTTGATGAGTTTTCGGTAGCCTGCGATGCCACCTTAGTAATGGATGCACTTAACTGCTCCAATGCAGAGGCTTGCTCGGTAGAGCCCGCAGCCAGTGCTTGGGCGCCACTTGCTACTTGATTGGATCCTGTGCTTACCTGCCCGGCAGCAATGGCAATAACCGACAACGTTTGATTCAGTGACTGAGAGATTCCCTGCAATGCTACCTTTATTGAGGAAAACTCCCCTTCGTAGGAATGCGTCAAACGTATACGCATATCGCCCTGCTTCATACCATCCAGTACAGCAGTAATCTCTGTAATGTACTTTTTATACTCACCAAGCCTCACCAGTATCTGACCCATAGCGCCTGTAAGCTGTCCAATTTCATCTCTTGTGATATTTCGCTTGTCAATTTCCAGGGAAAGTTCGCCTTGTGCAATGCGCTTGCTGATGGTTGTGATGTAGTTAATGCTCTTTTTCATATACCTGATGACCATTGCAGCCAACAGTGTTAGCAATATCGTAGCAGCACACACAACAGCCAACGAAGACGCCGTGAGCGCACTTATGCTTTGCTGCATATCCTGCGTATTGTGGTCAGCATACTCATCTAGTAATTCCGTCATCACATTGATCGATTCCCTGGCCCCGTCAAAAGCTGCCTGATGAGCAGCCAAATCGGCATCATCATGATCAACAGGGTTGGAATCATACCATTGCTGAAAGCCGTTTGCAAATTCCTTATGCAGTTGCACAAGTGTTATGTTTGCCGACGAGTGCTTATAGGTTTCATACAGTTCTTTATTTGCTTGTATTATGGCAAACGCATCGTTCACACGCGTTTCCACTTGCTGGGCATTTTCAACAAAATCAGCTTTCAAGCTATCAAGTGCCTCAACCGAAGCAGCATCGCCAACCGTGCTTAACGTTTCTAACACGCTTCCGGCCTTTTGTGAAAAGTCGGCAACAAGACTGGATAAAGCATCGGCCTTGCTGACATCGACTTGCTGGCTTTTTAGGTTTGTAATTTCCTGCTCAGCACTTTTAGTGAAATCAGACACCATATCTTCCAGCTTTTTTGACTGTCTGACCATGGTTGTTTGCGTCTGCAAAGAAGCAATCTCCTGTGCTGCGTTTTGAGTAAATGTTTGAACAAGCCCTTCCAAAGATTCTGATACCCTGGGAGCTATAGCCTGATCCTCCAAAACCTTTAGTTCCTTACTCGCTTTTTCTGAAAAGTCCTTTAGATGGCCCTTCAGTGCAGCGATTGCATCTGCGTTGGCACCTTGATTTTTCAAATAATGAAAATCATTTTCAGCAACAAGTGCCTGATAAAAATCTCTATCTGCATTTAGCAGCATAGATGCCGGCATGTATAGTTCATTGTACAATGTTGTTTGCGTTTGTGTGTTCATTGTGCTTACGTTAAAAATGAAGACCAACGAGAGGGCAATCAAAACCAGCAGTGCAGGTACGCTGATGAGCAGCAGCTTTTGGGTAATGGTCAAGTGTTTCATATTAACTCTCCTTATCCTCCGTGTAATAGCCGGTTGTTCTTTTGTCAGACGCCATTGTCCAGACACTAGTGAAACGCAGGCCAAGGATGGTTTAGCACGCCGCCATCATATTAACCCCTCTATTCATATAGTCTCCAACTTGTATTGTATACAAAAAAACGCCAATTACATACCCTATTTTGTAGTATTTTTTGTTTTTTTGCAGATTGCGGTATGGTTTTGTGAAGAAATAGACATGTATGCCATATTGGCCCCTAATATTTGATGTACCGATCGGCATAATAAATCTTGCCACGCAAAATAGCAGCGCTGGTACCTTGTACCGCGCTGCCGCACTCCGCCGCCTCATTAACTTCGCATCGCAATGGAACACAAAGTTGCAGCGTTGCCTGGATTAATATTTGCCAAACCCGCCAGTCACAGAGTGAGCATCTGCTTTAGCACCTTTCTTCGGCTTTGTCAGTAAGGAAATCGATGAAATCTCGTCCCGTTCATAGTCCGCATCCAACTTGAACTTTCCTACTTCTTCCCTTAAAGTTGCCGCCTGCGCAGACATCTCCTCGCTGGTTGCGGAGTTTTCTTCTGCAGTGGCTGCAGTCGTTTGTATGACAGAGGACACCTGGTTCAAGCCAACCTTAATCTGCTCAATAGCCGCTGTCTGCTGTGTGGATGCACGATCAATTTTGACAATACTCTCATTGACCAGATTTGCTTTTTCCTCAACACTCTCCAGAATCAATGCGGTTTGTGCCGCAACTAACGTCCCTTCTGCCACTGTAGTGGTAGAGCGTTGGATCAACTCAGCGGTCTTCTTTGCTGCCTCGGCAGATTTGCCGGCCAGGTTGCGTACCTCATCTGCCACGACGGCAAAGCCTTTGCCGGCATTACCGGCCCTGGCTGCCTCAATGGCTGCATTGAGCGCCAGAATATTGGTCTGGAACGCTATGTCTTCGATCACCTTGGTGATATTTGTGATCTGCTCAGACGCGGTGCCGATATTAGCCATGGCATCAGTCAATTGCTTCATGTGTGCGCTGCCGTCTTTCACATTGGCCACAGCTTGCTCCACATACTTTGTAGCCTCTTTAACGTTACCAGAATTCTCCTCTGCCTGATCGGAGATTTTGACAACGGCAGCACTCAATTCTTCCACGGAAGAAGCTTGTTCTGTAGAACCGGCCGCCAGTGCCTGCGCACCGCTGGCCACTTGAGCAGCGCCTGTGCTTACCTGCTCAGCAGCCACATGAATGGTCTTGAGCGTATGGCTTAATGCAGATACTGTATTAACAATTGCCTGCTTGATCGCCATAAAATCACCAATATAATCCAACTCCACATTCAACCTCATGTCGCCTTGAGCCAACTGTGTCAATTTCGCAGTAATATCCTGTACATACGAAGCAAGCAGCGAATTCGTCTTTTTAATGTTCTTGGCCATGCTGCCAAGCTCATCCTTGCTGTCGTAGATGATTTCAGTATTCAAATTGCCTTTGGACATTTCTGTGTAAACGCGGTCAATCTCAGAAACAGGATTCATGATCGACCTTCTGATAAATAGCACTACGGCCACAGTTATTGCAAGCGATATCAATCCAATGGAAAGCAACACGGTCCACGCAGAAGACGCAGCATTGTGCCCATCCATCTTTTGCTGTTGCTCGCTCTCTTGCGCAGAAGCCGATAGCTCCTCTATGATACTTTCAATTTGCGAATGGTAGGGCACATATTGGTTAATAAAAAGGTCCTTCACCTTTGTCAGATTGTAAGCGGAGTTTGCGGCAAGTAAATCGGCAATTTGAAGCCTAATCTTCCCGGAATCCTCCACCAACTGACGAACTTCTGTAATCTTTTGATCCAGGACATCATTGCTTTGATTCTTTTCGTACAGGTCAAGCATATTTCTGATATTGGTCGCATCTGCCTGTGCTGCGTCCAGTTTTTCCTTAATATCGGCAGCGTTGTCTGAAATATATGCCCTCAACATATTACGTTGGATGGAAGCCATATCGCGCCTGATGGACCAGAGATAGTTTGCGTTGGGGACTGTATTGTCACCGTAGAGATCCAACTGAGTGGATAAGGTTGTTACGTTAAAAATGGATGTAACAATGGATAAAATCATCAGGATCAGAACGATACCAAAACCAACAATAAGCTTGTTACTGATAGATAGGTTCTTCATGCGCATCTGTCTCCCCTTTTGTATAAATACCTGGAATCTGAACTATCCTTACTACACATGCGGCAAAACACTTTTCAAACAGTATTCCTGCCCTAATTACGCCTGTCTATCAAAACAAGATCCATAAATTCTGATGCGGTGATCTTGACAGGCATCCGCCCAGCCTTGTTAAAAATGATATAAGTGCCATCGGTTGTCACGCTGCTGAAAACATCCTCATCCCTAAGCATGCCAAAGCGTATGGTGTTCAAACGAGACCGGAAGTCAAAGTGGATCGTGGTGCCTGTTTCCATGGTCACCTCCAACTGATAGTCCGGCAGCGCCTTTGCGCTTTTGAAGTAACCTTCATCCGCATCACCTCTTACGCTTAACGGGGGCACAGCGGTAGAAGTGCTTTTCTGCCTGCTCTGCTTGGAAGACACCTTTGACTTGACTGCCGGTGGTTCGGCTGGAGGCAGTTCCGCCTTAGGCGCAGCAGAAGCCTGGTCATCAACCAAACCCAACTTTCCCATTACTTCGATCAGCTTCTTCGTATCGATAGGCTTGGCCGCATAAGCCTCGCAGCCATATTCAAAGGCTGTACGTACCAGCATTGCATCAGCCAAAGCCGTTGTCATAATAATTTTGACCCGCTTGTCCGGTGCAATACCGTACTGCTTTTCCAAATCCCGGACTGCCTTGAGGGTTCTGACGCCATCTACTTTGGGCATCATGATATCCAGGCATATCAACTGATATGGGTCGTTATCCTTAAGGGCCATCAAAAAAGCATCGATGGTCTCAAGGCCGTCTACCACCAGATCACAATCTCCATATTTTCCAAGGAATTTGCTTAAAAAATTGCGGCTAACAAGATCGTCCTCTGCTATCAGAATCCTCATACCTGACCCTCCTTAAAGCGATTATCAAATTCGTTGATTATCTTCATGCAAAATCCCTTTGCCGTATCCCATTTCTTTTTTCTGGCAGCAAGCTCTGCTTTAAATGCTGCCTCTTGCATTTCATCTGCACCAGTCATAAGGGCCATCTGCCTCACGCGGTTCGCCGCATCCTCCAATTGGTCCCAATCTTCGTTTTGTATTGTACTTTGCATCCAAAGCACAGCCTTAGACATATCGTCTGAACTTGAGGCCGCATTTGCATCATATCTATTTGAAGAAGTCTCAAACACTATTTCGCCGTTATCGTCCAACCTGACCCGGCTGTACTTTTCTGATGATGCCAATTGAGTATCAAAAGACTGTACTTTGACTTCGTGGGCTTGCGAAACAAACAGTTGAGGTAGTTCCATTGCATTCATGACAATGGGCGATATTGGGGCTTCACTTTGCACATCCAAATTACCCGTCTGCTCCTTTATATCCCTGCAGATATCAAAGCTGGCTATCAGCCGGAAGGTGCTGCCCTTTCCCAATTCACTTTGGGCAGCTAATGCACCGCCCATCAGCTCCGCCAATTGTTTGGAAATGGCAAGCCCCAAGCCTGTGCCACTGTGCCGCCTGGTAATTGAACCATCCACCTGGCTAAAGCGCTTAAACAGCATGTCCATTTTTTCCAAGGAGATTCCAATGCCTGTATCAGAAACGCAAAACTCCAATTCGGCCTTTTCTTCCGTTTCATTGATCTTGCGTACCATGATGATTACATGACCTGAATCGGTAAACTTAATAGCGTTGCCAATCAAATTATTGAGTATTTGACGCAGTCTGTTTGGATCTCCGCTGATATACTTTGGCAGATCATCGGCGAAGGAATACCGCATGCCAAGCCCTTTTTTATCGCATAAAACCGTATGTATCTTCACAATCTCGTTCAGCAGTGAAGAAAGATTGAAACGCACATTGGCAATGGTAATTTTTCCAGCCTCGATTCTGGAAAAATCCAGGACATCATTGATTACGTGCAAAAGGGTATTTGCACTCTGTTTGGCCATATGAATGTAATCTTCTTGTTCTTCATCGGGCTGCGTCATCAGTAAAAGATCCATCATGCCAATTAGTCCGTTAAGCGGTGTCCTGATCTCATGGCTCATATTCGCCAGAAATTCACTCTTAATTCGATTGGCTGACTCTGCTTCATCCCGTCCGCGCTGTAATGCCGCCTCATGGTTCTTTTGTTCGGTAATATTCTCTATGGCAATCACAATCTGCTTCTCGTCGGACACAGCCAACGGAATAAAGTGAAATTTTAGCCAAAAGCATTTTTCACCCGTTTCGCACAAGAAGGAGCGGCGCAAAACCACGTCCTTCATACTGACTTCATCCAGTATTGCACCTATAATGTTCCCATGTATTTCACAGGCAGCACAGCTTTCACCATTGCCGCAACCTTTATCATAGCTGCAGGTACAATGCAGCCCATCGCCAAACCTTTCTCCAATCACACCTTGCTCACTGGTCTGAAACATGTCAAGAAGCGGCTTATTCACCCACTTGACGATGCTGTCGCTATCCACCAGCAGCGCGCCAACCGGCAACGCCTCCAGCACATTTTTTAGATTGTTTTTTTCTTTTCGTATCTCTTCCTCTATGGTTTTGATACGGTCGATATCGCGAAATACGACAATAACCCCTAAAGCTTGCTCGTTATCCGACAAGATAGGTGAGCAACTAGCTGACACGAACAGCAGTTTCCCTTCCTTGGTAATTAATGCGGAGTGATTCTGCAGCCCCTCTGGCTTACCGTGGCTGAGTACGGACAGAACTGGATTAATCAGTGGTTCACCCGAAAAATAATCTACCAGCGTGAAGATTTTGTCAAAAGGCTTTTCTTTCGCTTCGCTTCTGTCATAGCCGGTCAGCTTTTCTCCTGAAGCGTTGATATAGCAAATCACGCCTTTGGTATCCGTTATGATCACACCATCGCCAATGCTGTTCAAAGCAGACTCTGTGAACCATGACTTTTCCAGTGTGCTCATATTCGAAAACAACAAAATCACCTCCTCACCGGCAAATCGGCTGACGGTTGACATCTATCTGACCGGTTCTAACATCCATGGTCAGCGTTCGGCTGTCACAGCCGCGCAGATCCTCCCTAAACACATTCAAACCCAGGTTCAACAGCGCCAGCTTGACCGCCTGGATGTTTTTCATCCCAATATTAAATACATCCTGTTCCATAATGGACTCTGCACCACCAAAAAGCTGAATCTGCAGCTCCTCTTTCCGGCAGCCATATTTACTGAACAATTCGCCGATCATAAGCGGTACGCCCGTCTTTGCAAAATAGCTTGGGCGCTCTTTGCCATCCATATGAGATAATGGATCGGGAAGTACTACATGAATCATCCCTGCAATGCGCTTCAGTGGGCTATAAGCTGTAACCGCCACGCAGGAAGCAAGCGAAAACGTACGCAAAATATCATTTTCTCTGTTGGTAACCGCATAGTCACCCATGCCAACAACAAGTTCCATCTATTTCACCTACTGAGCATATCCGTCAATACTTGGGGGATATGCCCCAGTGACGCTTGCTTTTCAACACCGCCAAGGTCGTATGCTACTTTGGGCATACCATACACTACGGAGGATGCTTCGTCCTGCCCAATGGTTCTTGCTCCTTTGCGGCGCATAGCCAAAAGGCCTTTGGCGCCGTCGTAACCCATTCCTGTCAGAATGATTCCCACAGCACATTCCCCTGCTTCTCTGGCAACTGATTCAAACAACACATCCACCGAGGGGCAGTGTCCGTTGACTTTTTCACCAGTGAAGCACTCCACTTGATACCTCTTACCAATTTTTTTAACACGCATATGCTTATCCCCTGGGGCGATCAACACTTTTCCCGGCTCCACATAATCCCCTGACTGAGCTTCCTTTACGGTAAGAGGCGTCTGATTATTCAGCCGGTCAGCAAACATCTTTGAAAAAACAGGTGGAATATGCTGCACGATAACGATGCCGGGTACAGAATTATTAAGTGAACTCAGCAGGCTGTAGATCGCTTCTGTACCACCAGTGGATGCACCGATGGCAATAATGCCGCCAGCATCACATGCAGCATTTCCGTTCACCCTGCTGACTGGTGCCCTTTCCGGTCTTTTAAATGGCGCTTTCACCGCGGCAGATGCTTTAATTTTTAGTATCAAATCCTTAATAAAGGTCTCGACGCTTCTTTGCGATTGAAAATCAGGCTTCGCCACAAAATCCACAGCGCCTGCCGCCATGGCCTCGAATACCGCATCGCTAACCGCACTGACCATGACGACTGGCACAAAATACTGCGGCAGCAACCTACGAACAAATTCGATGCCATTCATTTTAGGCATTTCCACATCGCAAGTAATCACGTCGGGATGCGTTTCCAGGATTTTGTCCCTTGCTTCAAAGGGATCGCCTGCAAAAGCTATCACCTCTATCTGGGCATCGGCGCTGATCCCCCTAGCAATCATCTCACGGGACAAACGGCTGTCATCAACGACAAGCACTTTTATTTTTCTAAACTTTTCCATCAACACCTACTCCTTTCTGTATACGGCAGGCATAATATATTTGTACCGAGTTGTTTCACGGTTTAAACCTTCCGAATGCCCAATAAAAAGGAATCCCCCTGGCTCCGTAATATCGTATAGGCGGTCTACAAGCTTTTCCTTGGTCTCGTTATCAAAATAAATCATGACGTTCCGCAAAAATATGACATGCATTTTCTTACGGAAAGGGAATGCCGGTTCCATTAAGTTAAAATGATTAAAGATGACTTCATGCATGATCTTATCTGTCAGAATGTAGTTCTCAGCATCATATTCCCTGAAATATTTTTGCTTCCATGCAGCAGGCAGTTCAGCCACCTTGTCCTTGCTGTAAATGCCGGCCTTGGCTGTAGCGAGCACAGCGGATGAAATATCGGTCGCAAGAATTTGTGTATCCCACGTGGGCTTTTCATGGCCAAAAAACTCGTCAATGAACATTGCCAAGGTATAGGGTTCTTCCCCAGTAGAGCACGCGGCGCTCCAAATGCGCAAGTCTTTGTCTCTGACTGTTTTGGACAAATACGGAAGAACCTTGTCCCTGAAGTAGAAAAAGTGAGCAGACTCCCTCATGAAAAAGGTATAATTAGTCGTTATCTTATCCAGCATAGCGGCCGCTGCACGGCCGGTTTTGTCAGCAGCAACATATTGCATGTATTCAGTCAGGCTGTTCATGTTCATGCTGGAAATCACATTGTTAAGCCTACCCGCCACCAGCGTCTTCTTCTCATTTTTAAAATGAATGCCATAATTTACTTTCACAAAATCAGCAAATTGCTTAAATTCTTGCTCTCGTATATCCACCATCGATCTTCCTGCTTTCAGATGTAAAGGAGTAAAAAGCTCCTTTATACGCTTCGCTTCCGTTTACCAAAGATGTACCTGTTAAATGATGAATGGGTAAATGTACGATAGGATGAAACAAGGGGCCATTGCTGATATAGCGGATTGCAAATAGCAATGCAACAAGATACTGTTGAGCGCCTGTCAGCTTTGCCAGAGGCCTGAACTACATCCTCTGGAAGTCTTAGGGTTCATCTTCTTGCATCAGGAATGCAGCCCACGATCAGCACAACAGCCCCTTATCTATACACAGCGGTCACTGAGAATTTGCTTATGCAAAATCTCATCAGGCAAAAGCGCGAAATGAATCAAACGCTTCATCCATTAAGAGACGCTGGCAATCCAGAAGCAGCTTTACATCTCCTTCAGCTTTACCGATGCCTTTAATATACTTGTGGCCACCTTTGTTGATTTCAGGCGGAGGCGCAATATCCTCATCGGCAAGTGCAATTACCTCAGATACACTGTCCACGATCAACCCGATGGAAGTATCATTGGTATCAATGACAATAATGCAAGTGCGGTCGTCGTATTCCCGCGTTTCCTTCCTGAAGCGGAGGCGTGCATCCATTACTGGAATAATCTTGCCACGAAGATTCGTGATGCCTTTGACATAATCGGGCATTTCAGGAACTTCGGTGATTGGCTGGATGCCTATGATTTCGGTGATGTAGCGAATTTCCATGCCGTACTGTTCTTTGCCCATGGAAAAAATCAAGTATTTTCCCTTGAGCGTATCTTCATCCTGCTCTAAAAAGTTCGTAAGATCCACCTGTGACATTTTGGGGGCCTCCTTTTCTTCTTAGCAAATTTGCTTAACTGTATTACATATTTATGAGTCCGCCAATATTCAGTATCAGGCTGATGCTTCCATCACCCAACAGGGTGCATCCTGCCAAACCGTCGACCTTCTTTGTACTCTTTATATAAGCCGGCAGAGCCTTGACTACGACCTGATGCTGGCCCAGCAATTCATCAGCAAAGAGGCATACGCTCTTACCATCCTGCTCCACCATCAGCATGATACCTTTGGTAAGGTCTGTTATGTCGGTTTTGACAGAGTACAGGCTGTGAATACGCAAAATAGGATAACACACGCCGCGGACCATGATCATTTCATTGCCATCGGGGTCGATCACAATGTCTCTTTCCTTGGCCTGGAATGTTTCTTGAATGGATGTGGTGGGCAATGTGTACTTGGCATTGCCTACGCGTATATTCATACCGTCGATGATCGCCAGTGTCAGCGGGATTTTCAGTGTGGTAACTGAGCCCAAGCCTTCAGTGCTGTCAATAGACACCGAGCCGCCGACAGCCTCAATATTTTTGATTACAACATCCATACCAACGCCGCGGCCGGAAAACTCCGTCACAGCCTCGTTGGTGGAAAAGCCGGGCAGGAAGATCAGATTATAAATTTCTTTATCGGTCATATCACTGACCGACTTGGTGATCAAACCCTGAGCCGCCGCTTTTTTGAGGATTTTGTCTTTACTAAGTCCCTTGCCGTCATCCTTTACGGTAACAATTACGTCGCTGCCAGCATTCTTGGCCTCCAACGTCACCTGTCCAAGTCTTTCCTTTCCGCGGGCTTCGCGTTCTGCCGGCATCTCAATACCGTGATCAACCGCGTTACGCACGAGGTGCATCAAAGGATCAGAAATGTGCTCAATAATATTTTTGTCAACCTCTGTTTCCTCGCCGATGAGCGCCAGCTGCACTTCCTTGCCCAGCTTTCTGCTCATATCGCGGACAATGCGGTGCATTTTGTGGAAAGTGGCTGAAAGAGGCACCATGCGGATGGACATGACCATGTCCTGTAATTCGCCCGTGATCTTGCGAAGCTGGCGGGATGCTTTATAAAAGCTGTTCAGCTGCAGATTTTTGAGTTCAGGATTCTGGGTAACCATAGCTTCAGCAATTACCATTTCACCCATCAGGTCCATCAAAACATCCAGCTTTGCCACATCAACGCTGATTATGTTTTGATGATTGTTCCTGCTGGTTTCTTGAACAGTTGCCGTATGCTCCATTTGCTCCTTTTCCACAACCGGAATAACTGGGACCTTGACCTTCACTTCCGGTATAACCACATCTGCTGCAGTGGCAGCCGGCACCGGCGATTCATCAGGCTTTAATTCCTCTTGCTCATTTAGTTCCACATCGCGGATAAACGGGGTGTTCATAAAAAACGCGTGCAGTTCTACAAGCGTCTTTTCAGATTTCAAATCAATCCTAAAGCCCTGCTCCCTAAGGACTTGAATGCTCTCATTATTTTCAATGATGTCTTCAGGATAATAGTGGAATTCTTCCGAGATTTCCTTGATGTCCTGAATGATGGCATACGCACGGATATTTTCCATCTCACAGCCATCTTCGAACCAAATGACCACCTGATAGCTCTTAGGATTTGTCTTTTTCCCGCCCCGGCTGGAGGTCAAATAGTACTGCTGCTGGGGCTCCGGCTCCGCCTGCACAGCAGGTACAGGCTCACTTTTTTCCGCAGGCTTAACACCTTTTATGACAGCCAGAAACTCCTTGATTTTATCAATCAGGCTTGCCGGATCGCCATCCAGGCCGTCAGCATTCTTCACCTTTTCCAATTCTAGCTTGACAAAGTCAACGCCTTCCAAAACCAGGTCAGAAAGTGCTGCCCAATCCATCTGCCCGGGCTTTTCTTCACGAATGAAATAAAACAAGTCTTCCATGGTATGCGCCAGGGAAGCGACATTGTTGTACAGCATCATAGCCGAAGAACCCTTAATGGTATGCATGACACGGAATATCTCATTGACCGTTTCCTGCGAATAGAAACCAGCCTTTTCGCTGGTCAGTATTGCCTTTTCTAGCTGTTCAATATTCTGCGTGGTTTCATAAATAAATATGTCCAGCATTGGTTCGTTTGAAAAGCCGTTATCCAAGCAGCTTCCTCCTTTGCTTCTATCCAAGAACCTTTTTTATCTGCCTGCGATTACCTTGTTTAAAACGGCCAGAATGTGGCGTTCCTTGAAAGGCTTAACGATAAACGCCTTGGCCCCCATGGTAATGGCATTTTTGATGATGGTTTCCTGTCCAAGTGATGAGATCATGACTACCTTCACCATTGGATCAATATGTATCAGTTGCCTCAACGCTTGTAGGCCGCCCATTCCCTGCATGGTCATATCCAAGGTTACTACATCCGGCCTGAGCTCCTGATATTTTTCAATGCAGACTTCCCCATTTTCCGCTTCTCCAACGACCTGATAGCCGGCGTTTTCCATCATTCTGCGGATCAGCTTTCGCATAAACAATGAGTCGTCCACAATCAAAACTGTATGCATTGGCACATATCCTCCCGCAACTTTTCCTCCTTCCAGGCAACAGATATCTTGGCCTGCTTTTATGCCCAAAATATTCCTGCTGCTGTCGGCAACTTGGGACAAAGTGCGCCGTCTGAAAACTCACAGAAAAGAATCTGCCATATAGAAGAATACAGCAAATCTTTCTCATTCACATACTCTATTTTGAGGTATTTTTTTGTATTCCATCAAAATTCTTTTGCGTTCAGCTCAGATTTTGAATGAACATCCAGCTTGCTATAGACACTTCTGAGAATCGTTCTGACAGTAGCTTCCGAAATGTATAGCTTGTCGGCGATCTCCTTGGCGCTGAGCCGTTCCTTTGCAAAATGCGCAATCTCACGCTCTCTGGGCGTCAGTGAGGATTTTGTCTGCAATACTGCCTTTTTAATGATGGCAACCCCTTTTTCCTGCCGCTTGCAAAGTGCCTTGAAGGCAGCAAAACCAAGATCAACACCATCCTTAATGATGGACCCTTGGTTATCCGCCGCCTGTGCACTCCCTTTTATCGTTTCCGCAGCGCTTGTATAGCCCGAAGCAGCATAAAAACCGAGCGCAGTATCCACCATAGCGTCCATGAGACCTTCTTGTTGAGCAAAAGGCAGGTAAACCCTATCCGCAAGTGCTATGGCCAGTGCTTCCTTCAGATGGCCCTGGGCCTCCAGACCATAGCCGCACTGATGCTTGGCCATCGCCATCGTCAGTAACTGATGAAGTTGGGAAAAGAGGTAGCGCTCGCCTCTGCCCGGTTTTCCCGCTGCATCCATAACAAATTGCGAAATCCCGAAAAACTCATTGTATCGTTTTTCCATATGCAGTATCTTCGAATACAGCATCAGTGCAAAAGGCACCGTGTGGGCATACAACACTTCCTTGATGCTTTCTATATTGTAGAGCCATGGTGCAACATTCTCCCGCATGCCCAGCGTCAAATACAGGTAAGATATACTCAGTTCAGCTAAACGCACAGTATACGAGTTCGCAGTATCCTTTATATACGCCTTCAAATTTTTTACCGTGTTGAAAAAACCTTCCGCATCGCCCCGCAAAATATGTATCTGAGCCAGTACTATTTCTGCACACAGACAGACGCTTGTCTGTTTTTGACTTTTGGCTTCATACAATCCTTTGTGGCATAGTACCTCTGCGGCCTCGTCCTCACCGCGCATCAGAAACGCTTCAGCCCTGATTACACTATTTACCCCTGCGCAATGGCCGCGCGTCAAATACTGATACGCAGACAGGCATTCATCCATGCTGCTTATCTGCTCCTCCAGCTTTCCCGGCTCGCTCCAAAACATGGAAAGGACTGATATTCCCCCAAAGGTCCAAGGCATGCCGCCGGTAACAATACTGCTTGGCCCCCCCAGAATTTGCAACGCCCTTTGAAATCCTTGGCCCATGGCCGGGATACTGTTAAACGCAGTGAAGGCTGCGATAAACGCATATTCCCCTTCCAACCGTCTACGCCCTTGCGAATCTAGAGATGACTCATCTTGAATGACGTTTCCGATCAAGCGGAATAATTTTTGAAAAGACTCCATTCGCCCATCGATAAGCATATTATAGGCTGCTGCAATCATTGTGTCCGGATAGCGTATCAACGTTTCCTCCGGGCAATTCTCCACTACTTTTGATAGGAATGTCAATATTCCATTTTCTTTTTGATTACCAAGATATTGCCCGTCAAGGGGCAATGATAGTATTGCGTCATAATCCTTTACTTTTAAGAAAAACTGAGCCGCCAAATAATACTGCCCAATTGCAACATAAGACCTGCCAGTGAGCCGGTATATCCTGTTTTGAAATTCCAAAGTCTGATGATGGTAAAACCGGCTGCGAAGATAATCCTGCAATATGCTATGTATGGTAAAGGTGCTTTTTTCAGGAAAATATCGAATAAAATCATTGCTCTTGAGCATGTACTCAATGGCGTCAGGCAATATATCGCTTTCGCTCATAATTGCCGCCTGCCGTACGGTAAAGCTATCCATAACGCAGACAGATAGCAGAAAACGCTGTTCTTCCTGCGACAACCGCTTCCAGATAGCCGCCTCCACTAAGTGTTCAATATCAGCAGTATGGTCAAATTTACCATTTTCTTTGTAATTGAGAATCTGCAAGCGGATGGCGGAGACCCACCCTTCGGTGCTCATAAACACATTTTCCAGTTCTTCCTCCGAAAGGCGTATACCCTCCAGCCGGAACAGATTTGCTGTTCCATCCCTATCAAAAAAGAAAGCTGACGAATCGATGGTGCAAATATCCGCGTTATGAATCAGGTACTGCTGCCTGGAACGCAACTGTTGGGTAATGAAAATGAAATGAAGATTCTCATTGCCATGCATGGAAAATACATTGATCAGCTCACGTGGGATATCACTGTCTACCAACTGAAAATTATCGATCACCAAATAGGTTTCAATTCTGCATTCAAAATTACGCAGCAAATTGCCAATTTGCATCAAGCTATCAACGGTTGGAAGTTCTAGGTTTGTCAGGGTCGAGGCAATCTCGCTGTTTACGTTAGCAAGCAGGCTGCAAATCCCTTTCCAAGCTGCACTGCCTGGCTCGCCTAAGCAGGTATACCAATAATCGAGCGCGCCGCCTCTCAAATTTTCACGCAAATATTCCCGTACTGCTGTGGTTTTTCCAAAACCGGATGGCGCTTCCACAACGGTCAGTGGGTGGCGGGATACTTGTGCCAGCTGGTTTTTCAACTTTTGCGAGAAGAAATACATTCTTCTGGGATTCGTCCGATTCTGCATTCTTCATCCCCCAGCTTTGTCTTATGGAAAATTTTATCCCCTGTATAGCCATGAACCTAGTTAAGCATGCAATAGACCTTTCACAAAAAGCTGCAAGACCATGCTGCCAGACAACACTGGCCGATATCCCTTTTTTTTGCAATTTCTATTTAACAATTACAGACTTTCACTTTTACAAAATAAATATATAAAAATAAGCAAGAAAACGCTTCATAACCTAATCAATACTAATTATATATCAGAATCGAACAAATTCCAACATATAGCAGATACAATTCTCGACATTTTTCTGCTTTTATTACGTATTGATCAGCAAAAAAAAACGGAAGAACCAATTTTTGATTCTTCCGGCTGGTGCCGAAGGTCGGACTCGAACCGACACGGTATCGCTACCAATGGATTTTGAGTCCATCACGTCTGCCATTCCATCACTTCGGCT
>JAEWSC010000053.1 GCA_023398575.1 Bacillota bacterium
CCGCCTGTGGCGGAAATGGGAGGGGCGGAGGAGGCTGGCGAAACAGAGCAATGCAAGCGGCAGCGTAGCAGTGCGACAATTGAGCCAGATGGCGGATGAAGCGAGACGGAGGAGGCTGGCGAAACAAGCAGTACGAGCGGCAGCGAGTAATGCGACAATTGAGCCAGATGGGCGGAAAGCCCTTTGGTCGCGTCCGCAGACGCGAAACCCTTCTCCCTTTATCGATATAAATACAGTGGTGCTAAAAAGATAGTACCTTCATCCCATAAATCATTTTTGTATTGGGGATTACAAACGATGAAAATTATCCTTGGCGCTGGCGCAACAAGGTACGACGGCTGGGTGGCCACCCAAGAATCCGAATTGAACGTGCTTTCAACCGCCAACTGGGCATCGATGTTTGCACCAGCAAGCATCGATGCTATGCTGGCAGAGCACGTATGGGAGCATATGACCCTGGAAGAAGGCATTGCGGCAGCCCAGAACTGCTACCGGTACTTAAAACCGGGCGGATACATCCGCTGTGCCGTTCCGGACAAAAACTTCCGCAATGAATGGTATCAAAGCATGGTGCAGGTGGGCGGGCCAGGACCCAAGGACCATCCTGCCGCCACCCACAAAATCGTTTATGACCATCAAACACTGGCCGGTGTATATATAAAGGCGGGCTTTGAGGTTTCGCTGCTGGAATACTGCGATGCAAATGGAGATTTTCACTACACCTATTGGAACGAAAGCGACGGTAAAATCGGCCGGTCATTCCGCTTTGACACACGAAACACAATAGATAAGCTGGGCATGGTCTCCCTCATACTGGATGCGAAAAAACCGTTGATCATAAGAAACGAACCCAATTCCCATGCAAAGTGAGAGAAGGATGCATATGACAACACTTCTGACTGGCGGCAAAATGATCGATGGAACAGGCGAAAAAGCCTATACCGCCGACCTTCTTATCAAGGATGGGCGAATCGCCGCCATCGGCAGCCTTACCGGCCTGCAGGCCGATGAGGTCATCGATGCAAGGGGCAAGTGCGTCGCGCCGGGATTCATCGATGCCCATTCCCATAACGACTGGTTTTTGTCACGAAGCGACCTGCCTAAGTACTTTTTACCTTTTGTAAGCCAGGGGATCACTACCCAGGTTACCGGCAACTGCGGCTTTTCACCCTTCGGCTTCGATAGCGATTCTCCCCATTTGCATCTTCTGGGCAGCGGTCTTTTTTCTATACCGCAATTTTCAAAAGGCGCTGATCCCACCCTGAAAGGCTTTCTACAAAGGCACGCTGCCCCGCCCGTAAACATTGTACCCCTGTACGGCCATATGAGCGGCCGAATATCTATCAGCGGGTATGAAAACAGGCCGCTGACACAAAGAGAGCTTGACCATTTGGATGATTTGATGGAGCAGGCTTTGCTGGATGGTGCCGCAGGAATTTCCTTGGGCCTCATGTACGAGCCAGACCGGTACGCGTCCTATGAGGAGCTCAAGCGTGCCGCCAAAATCGCAGCCAAGCACAATAAAATACTCAGTGTTCATGCCCGGGCCTGTTCGGCCGTCTCCACCTCTTACCAACCGCCGGTGGGCGGTCGTGCCCATAACCTTCGGGCGCTGGATGAAATGGTCAACATCGCCCGGGAAACCGGGGTAAAGGTGCAGTTTTCCCACCTGATTTTTGTAGGCGCGAAAAGCTGGCAGACGGTGGATGAGGCCCTTTCAATCATTCAAAATGTTAATGACGAAGGGCTTTCCTTCCTGTACGACTCGTACTCCATGACCTGCGGCGCATCGGTGATCACGGTAATCCTGCCGGCCTGGTATTTGTCGATGCCTGATAGCAAGCGCCGCTCCCCCATCGCCAAGGCTCGCATTGCTCTGGAAATCGGCGTCACCAAGCGGCTGCTAGGCTTTGATTTTTCAGATATTGTTTTGACATGGGTCAAGGAAGGGCATGAGCACCTGTGCGGCAAAAGCGTGCATGACATTGCCAAGGAATGGCGTATAAGTGACCTGGACGCTTACTTAAAGCTGGTGGAACTCAGCAATGGTCTGGGCCGAGTACTGATGCACAAATACCTGACCGATGACATTTTAAACCGGCTGATGGATGACCCGAAATGCCTATATATGACCGACGCCTGGGTGGAGGAAACCGGCTTGCAAAACCCCGCCTGCTATTCCAGCCTGCCGGAATTTTTACGCCGGGGCCAGGTAAAAGGCACCCTGGAAAAAACGGTACGCCAAATGACCGGCGCCACAGCCGACCGGTATCAAATAAAAGACCGCGGATACCTAAAAGAAGGTTATCACGCGGACATCACCGTGTTTGACCCGCTTCAGGTACGGGCATCCGATTCCCTGCAAGACCCGCCTCACGGCATCAGCGAAGTGTTGATTGCAGGCGAAAGGGTTTTGAAGGATGGGATGATGACAAGCGTTGATTTTGGGCGAATGCTGACGCAAAAGGGATGAGACATCGGTATAGCTCAATGGAGCTATGCTACCATTTACCTTGTTTTGATCTCCCGCAGCACACCAACCCCGCTGTACACAAGATAGACCGCCACCATCAGCGATCCGCCCAAATCCATATATCGCGCTGCCTGGGATAAGGGGGCCAGTGCTACCGCCGACAGCGCTATTGTCACACAGGCGTCTACCAGTGCCTTGGCACGGTAGAGCCTGCTTTGTGCTGTCAGAATCGCACTTTTTACATCTTTGCTCAGCTTCTTGTATCGCAGCCAGAACCAGGTATTAGCCGTTACGCCAAGCAGTGCAATCACCAGACCGGGGATCACATTTCCCTTTTGCCCGGCTGCAGAAAACAGGGCAAGAAATACCATGACGACGCCGGATAAGCACATGGCGCCGCCTACAAACGTGTTTGCCACACCTTCCAGCCTGCGGGCACGGCTTTCATCCGCTGCGCCAGTTTTATGCAAGGCCTGGTACACCAGCAAGGAAACAATAATCGCCGCCAATTCTGCCGTGCGCCTCACAAAATCGGCATACTGGGTGGAGGAACGGCCAAGAAACAGCCCAATGCCTACGACAATAGGCCCAGGAGCGCTGAGTATGACCGAGGTAAGCAGCGTACGCTCGCCAGCGTTTTTCTTCATACTCGTTACACCCCCCACAAGCGAACCAGCGGGATCAACACAGCTGCTGCCGCAAAGGGGCAGGTAAGCGTATCCATGCCGTTTCTTGTATACAATTCCACCAGCGCGCAGGCCGCAGCGGTGATCAGGGCAATGGGTACATAGGCATACCATACCAGAGGACATTGGAATAATAACACCGCAAGCACCGCCAAAAAGGATACCGCGAACATGGCAAGCGTACCTTCCATGCTCTTGCGGCCTTCCACCAGCCGCCCGCTGATAAAGCGCCGGCCAAACCGTTTGCCGATCAGCGCCGCCGCCGCATCCCCCAGCCCCCACGCCAGTACCGACGCGAGAACCAAATGCTTTTGGCCAAGCCAGCCCCAGCAAACGCTAATTAAAGCCGCAAACATAAAAAACACGACGACAAGGCTCATTTTGATTTCCCCGCGCTTGCGCTCGGTCAAAAGGTGTGCATAGCCGGGCAGGCGCTCTGCCAGCGCCAGTATAGGATAAACCATTACCATAAAGATCGCAGCCGCTGCGGCAGCCTGCCACCACAAGGGGAACGCGTAGGTCAGCACGAATATAGACCCCAACAGAATCATGTGCAGGGTCTTGCGAAATACCTCCCGGGGGATTTTGATCAGCCGCCTAACCATCAGCGCAAGGGAAGCGCAAACCGCAAAGTATACAAGCAGGCAGCCATAGCCTTTGATGAGTTCAAGCAACATTACTGCTCTCCCATCTTGTTAAGTTGAATTGAAACCCGCTTTAGCAGGGATTCGATCATCATTAGTTCATCGTCGGCAATGGCGCTTTTCACCTGCCGGTACAACGTTTCGTAAATGCCTACAATATCTTTGCCAATCGAATGTCCCTTTTCGGTCAGGCAAATGCTGTATGCGCGCTTATCCCTGGCACTTTTCATTCGCAGCACATAGTCTTTTGCTTCCAGGGAATCCACCACCCGGGATATGGCCGCCTTGCCGATGTCCAGCTGCCGGGCCAATTCCTCCTGAGCTGATTCGTTGCTGCCGGTGAGCAAATGAAAAAGAATATCGCCTTGGGCACCGGTCAATTGAAGCGGCGTAAGCCCTGCGTTGATTATCAGCCGCGCAGAGCGCAGCACCGCTTTCATTTCCAGCCAAAGCGGACGAATGCCAGACATGGTTATCAGCTCCTTTGCGGAGTTTATTATACAGCAATATAGTTGACTAGGCAACCATATTGCTGCTCAAAATCTTACGTCCTCCTTACAAGCCCGCACATTACCCAAAGGCCTTGGTCAATTCCTCCGTTACCGCCCACAGCTTTTGCGCTAATGAAAGGTCTTCGGCCCGCCTGGCTGGCTTTGCAATTTTGCAGTTGGCAAAGTATGCGCCGGTAATGTTTTCGCATTCGCTGCTTGTTGCCACATACACTGCCGTTGCCGCCCCTTTTTCCGGCGTGCGCACGAAAAAGCCCAGCAGCCTGCCGTCTGCTCTTCGCAGGGCTGTATTCCCATCTTTGCCATTTTCCCGCCTGGCGCCGATGCTGGTAACAACAGCGCCCGGATGCACGCAGTTGACGGCGATCCCTGTACCGTATAGCCGCCTTGCCAGCTCCTTGGTGAATAACAGGTTGCACAGCTTGGCCCGGCTGTAGGCCCGGGCTACGGAATAGCCCGATTTCATGCCCAAATCATCAAAATCAATGCGGCCCGCCTTATGCGCAACAGACCCCACCATAACGATCCGGGAGGACTTGCCCATACAGGGCAGCAGCGACATAGTCAGCAAAAAGTGGCCCACATGGCAGATGCCAAAGTGAAGCTCCAGTCCATCCTTTGTCTCCTGGCGTTCAAAGCTCAGCACTCCAGCGTTATTGACAAGTACGTCAAGGGCTGGATGCTGTTTCATAAAAGCTTTACAAAACCGCTGAATATCCGCCATATCTGAAAGGTCGCACAGCATCAAGGAAACATTGCTGCTGCCGCTTTTCTCCTTGACTTCCTGCAAAGCAGCCTCCCCGCGCGCAGGGCTTCGGCACAGCATGACAACCTCCATGCCCAGCTTTGCCAAGGCGATGGCCGTTGCCTTTCCCATGCCGGCGTTCGCGCCTGTAACCAACGCGGTTTTCTTGCTTGTCATGAATTTTCCGCTTTCCGTTTCAGTATTTTTGAAACAACATCATATCTGATTTACTAAAAAAGGGCAACGGTCTGATGGCTGGAATAAACATTCCTATACACGCATTATTTGAAAGAAACCATGTCCCGGCCTTGACAGCACTCCGCCGCCGCTGTATAATGCCCCCATATCCGGCATTGATGGGAAGAGTAGCTTGTTACCGGCATAAAGAGAGTGGGGCCACCGGCTGAAAGCCCCGCAGCCTATGGACACGCGAAAGACACCCCGGAGCCTCCTGCCAAAACAGGCGCGTGCCTCGCGTTACAGGGGATTGAGTGGAAAAGGCACAGGCCTTTTCAAGCGGGGTGGCACCACGAAGATGTGAATTCGTCCCATGCAGTAGCATGGGGCTTTTTTATATCCTCGCATGGCCGCCGGAAGGGAGGTATCCAAATTCTATGGAAATCAGATATGCTGTTCAGGGCGACATCCCCTCTATGGGCCAGGTGTACGTGGACACCTGGAAAGCTGCCTATCAAGGCATGATTCCCCAGGAATTCTTGGACGGCCTATCCACAGACCGGTGGGAGTCAAGCTACCGCAAAACCCTGGGCGTTATGGGCATGCCCAAAGCCGCTGTGCTTACAGAAGGCGGGCAGGTTATCGGCGTATCCAGCTTTTCCAAGACAAGGGATGATGATCTTGGGCCGGAATATGGCGAAATCATCTCCATCTATGTACTGCCGGCCTATTGGCAAAAGGGGTATGGAAACCAACTGCTAGCTTGGGTGACAGGAGAACTGAAAGCAATGGGTTTTCATCATTGTGCCTTATGGACACTGGAAGAGAACACAAGGGCACAAAGGGCTTACGAGCATTTCGGCTTTACCTGCGACGGATCACGCAAAATGGATGAGATATCCGGCAGGCAGGTATGGGAAGTGCGTTACAGAATGCCGCTTTAGGCATTGACAAAGATTTGGGAGGAATGAACATGCTGACACAGGCACCTAGGGGAACCAAGGATGTGCTGCCCAAGGAAAGCGGCCGCTGGCAGGCGCTGGAGCAGGTCATGCGGGATGCCGCCGGCAGGGCAGGCTACCGGGAGGTGCGCACGCCGGTTTTTGAGCATACCGAGCTTTTTCTGAGGGGCGTAGGCGATACCTCCGATATCGTGCAAAAGGAAATGTACACATTCAAGGATAAGGGCGACCGCTCCATTACCTTAAAACCCGAAGGCACGGCAGGCGCAGTCCGGGCGTTGATTGAGCACAGCCTGTACGCCGATGTGCTGCCGGTGAAAATGTATTACCTCAATGCCCCGATCTTCCGGTATGAAGCGCCCCAGGCGGGCCGCTTTCGTGAGCACCACCAGTTTGGCATGGAGTGCTTTGGCGCACAAAGCCCCTCTGTGGACGCGGAGCTGATTACCCTGGCCTACCGCATGATCGAAAAGCTGGGTGTTACCAATCTCACCGTTAACATTAACAGCATCGGCTGCCCCAAATGCCGCCCCGCCTATCACGCACGGCTAAAGGAATTCTTGTCCGGCAAGCTTGGCGACTTGTGCGGTGCCTGTAAGGAACGGTTTGACCGCAACCCCCTGCGCGCCTTGGACTGCAAAGAAGAAAAGTGCCAGGCTTTAGTAAAGGACGCCCCCAGCATGCTGGATATGCTTTGTGATGAATGCTCCGACCACTTTACAAAGCTGCAAGGCTATCTTAAAGCTGCCGGGCTGCCCTACGCCATTGACAGCCGCATTGTGCGCGGGCTGGATTATTACACCAAGACGGTGTTTGAACTGATTACCAGAACACCTACCGGCAACCTGACCGTGTGCGGCGGCGGCCGGTACGATAAGCTGGTGGAGGAGTTGGGCGGACCCCAAATGCCCGGCGTGGGCTTTGGCATGGGTATGGAGCGCATTTTAATGCTGCTGGAAAGCCAGGGTATTGACTTGAATACTGGAAGGCAGGCCGATGTGTTTATTGCCTCCCTGGGCGAGGAAGCCCGGCTGCCCGCTTACTCCCTGACCCTTGCGCTGCGCGCGGCAGGCGTGAAGGCCGAGTGCGACCACATGGGCAGGAGCTTAAAGGCACAGTTCAAGTATGCCGACAAGCTGCAGGTTCCCTTTATTGCCATTCTGGGCGGGGACGAACTGCAAAAAGCCGTCGTGAAAGTGCGGGATATGGCAACCCGGGAAGAGAAGGAAGTACCTTTAACTAACGCGGCGGAGGATATCAAAGCGCTGCTGTGAAGTGAAAATAATGTGCAGTGCGTATTCTTAAACCATCAATAAAATGACGTCCGAAGGTTTCCAAAGGGCGATCGGAAAGCCCTTTGGTCGCGTCCGAAGACGCGTAAGCCTTCGCAGTGAATCGAGTAACACATGAACAACAAACAAATGGAGGGATAGTGTCATGGCAGAATTTTTAGGCGGCTGGAAACGCAGCCACATGTGCGGCGACATCCGCGAGACCATGGTACACCAGGAAGTCACATTGATGGGTTGGGTCCAGCGGGCCAGAAACCTGGGCGGCATTCTTTTCGTATCCCTGCGCGACCGGGCCGGCATCGTGCAGGCAGTGTTCGACGTGAACACCTGCGATGAAAAAACCTTCGGCCTGGCCGGCGAACTGCGGGGTGAATTTGTAGCTGCCATCAAGGGAACCGTTGCCCTGCGCGCGCCGGAGGCAGTAAACGACAAGATGTCCACCGGCAAAATCGAGGTCATTGCCAAAGAGCTCAAAATCCTCAACCGCGCCGATACCCCGCCCATCTATATTGAGGATGAGGCCAAGGAGTCTGAGGCCCTGCGGCTGAAATACCGTTACCTGGACCTGCGCCGCCCCTCCATGCAGGAGATGCTCAAATTTAGGCATAAAGTGGTTTCTGTATTGCGCAATCACATGGATACCGAAGGATTTGTGGAGATCGAAACCCCAATCCTCACCAAATCCACCCCAGAAGGGGCGCGTGATTACTTGGTACCTGCCCGTGTAAAGCCCGGCACCTTCTATGCGCTGCCACAAAGCCCCCAAATTTACAAGCAGCTGTTGATGCTGGCGGGCATGGACCGGTACTACCAGGTGGCCCGCTGCTTCCGTGACGAGGATGGCCGCGCTGACAGGCAGCCAGAGTTTACCCAGTTTGACATGGAAATGTCTTTCATTGAACCCGAAGACATTCAGGGCGTGGTGGAGCGCTCCTACAAGGCCGTATTCAATGATGTAATGGGCATAGAAATTGCTTTGCCTCTGCCCCGCATGACCTGGAAGCACGCCATGGAAACCTACGGCTCCGACAAGCCCGACACCCGCTTTGAACTGCCCATTTCTGACGTCAGCAAAACGGTGGAGGGCTGCGGCTTTACCGTGTTTGAAAGCGCCCTTGCCGAAGGAAAGAACGTCGTGGCCATCTGCGCCAAGGGCGCTGCGGAAAAGCTGTCCCGCAAGGACTTTGATGCCTTGTCCGAATTCGTGAAAACCTATCATGTCAAGGGCCTGGCCTGGGCTGCCGTAGGCAATGACGGCGCGCTGCGCTCCTCCTTTGCTAAAGCCATGGCCGGAGACAGCATGCAAAAGCTGCTGGAGAAAATGAACGTGGAAAATGGCGATGCTTTGTTTGTAATCGCCGACAAAAAATACGTGGCACTCACGGCCATGGGGCAATTGCGCTTAAAGCTTGGCGCGCAGTTAGGCCTGATCGACCGCTCAAAGTACAACCTGTTCTGGGTAACTGAGTTCCCGCTCTTGGAGTGGGTGGAGGAAAGCAACCGCTTCGTCGCCATGCACCACCCCTTCACCAGCCCCATGGACGAAGACTCTGAATTCATGGAAACAGATCCCGGCCGCGTGCGGGCCAAGTGCTACGATCTGGTCATGAACGGCATTGAAATGGGCTCTGGCAGCATCCGTATCCATGCCAGCGATCTACAGGAGCGCATGTTCAGCCTCTTGGGCTTTACCCATGAAGAAGCCTGGGCTCGGTTCGGCTTCCTGCTGGAAGCCTTCAAGTATGGCACTCCGCCCCATGGCGGCTTTGCCTTCGGCATTGACCGGCTGATCATGATCTTGATGGGCGCGGAAAGCCTGCGGGATGTGCTGGCATTCCCCAAGATTCAGAACGGAACCTGCCTGATGATGGACACCCCCTCTACCGTTCATGAGGAGCAATTGAAGCTGCTAAAGCTCAAGTCTGAAGCCTGACCAGGGACGCAGTCCCTGGACCCTGCCAAAGGGATAAAACCCCTTTGGAATCCCCATATTGGGGAGATATGAGATTCTGAGTGGGAAATTTCATTTTTTCACTTCCACAAATCTCATTGCGCCAAACTAAAAAGCAGCCAGCAGGACGAGAGCATCTTCGTATGATCTTCCTGCTGGCCGCATTATTATGTTTACACAACTTTATTGATCTAAAGTTTTTCGGGGATGGGTGCGGGAAGGGGCCCTTTTTTCAAAAAGGTCCCCTTCCCGCAAATTACCGCGTTCTCTCTCGCGTACATCGCGGCGCCGGTGAGGCCTGGTTCTTCCAATGCGGCCTTGCGGATGGGGATATCCCGGAACACGGGATGGGCGAAAGCCTTATAGGCGGCAATAAGCCTTGGCAGCAGCACATCTGCGCTTTTTAGACAACCGCCGCCCAGGATAAAGACATCCGGGTCCAGAACGCAGGCGATATTGGCCAGGGTCACAGCCAGATCGTGGGCAGCCTGATCCACTATCGCTGCCGCCCCCATATGGCCTGCAGCCGCCAGATCATACACTTCCCCCGCGTGGGCAAATGTCAGATGAAGCGCCGCTTCCGCCTTGCGCACAAGCGAATCGCCGGAGGCCTCGCTTTCGATAGCGCCCTGCGGCAGTCCATCCAAAGCTGTACGGCCTGGATCACAGCTCATAGACCCAAACTCCCCCGCACAGCCATGCAGGCCTTTTAGCAGCCTGCCGTTTATACATATTCCGCCGCCAATGCCCGTGGACACCGTCACATACACCACTGTGGACAACCCCTGCCCCGCGCCCAGCAGCGCCTCGGCCAGGCAGGCCATATTTGCGTCGTTTTCCACGGCCACAGGTTTACATAGCAGCCGGGATAGATAATCCCTTACAGGAAAGCCGTCAAAGTCCTTTAGGTTGGTGGCGAGCACCGGCGTTTGCCCATCCCGCATGACCCCGCCGGGTATGCCCATGCCAAGGCCCATGGCGCTTTCCCATCCAGGCAGAGACTTTACAGCATCCGCCACGCGGGCAAGCACCGCTAAAGGGCCAAGGTGGGAAAGAGTATCCGCCTTTGCCACATGCAATAGCTGTCCCTTTTCATCCGTAATGGCGGCACGCAGGTTCGTGCCCCCTAAATCCACACCAATCCATGTGCTCATTAGCATTCTTTACATCCTTTTTACGAGATATCAATGTCTGCCTGTGCTGCTAATGCTAAATGGCCGGCTGCCTTTTTCTCTTAAAACTAAGCAGCACCATCATCAGCACCGTGGCCAGGTAAGGGGACATGGCAGTCAGGCTGGCCGGAACGCCCACATTTTGCATCCTCAGCCCCAGCGCGTCAATAAAGCCGAACAATAACGCGGCCAGGAACACCCTGGGCGGGTTGGCAGCGCCAAAGATCACACAGGCCACGGCGATAAACCCGCGGGAGGCGCTCATATTCTCGGTGAACATGGTCAAATACCCCAGCGACAAATGCGCCCCGGCAATGCCGCAGAAGGCGCCGCAGATAATGGAAGCCGTATACTTCATCCGCTCGGGGCTGATGCCCGCGCTGCGCAGCGATTCGGGGTGTTGGCCGGCGGCGCGCATCCAGAACCCGTAGGGCGTTTTATACAAAAACACCCAGCAGAGTAGAATCAGCAGCCAGCTTGCATATACCAGCAGGGAATTGCCGCTTAGCAACGGCCCCAACACCGGTATGGCTTCCAGCAGCGGCCAATGAAGCTTTGGCAGCGGCACGATGCCGGGGCTGGAAAATGCGCCTTTTACGCCAAAGATGGTTCGTAACAGAAACACTGTCAGCGCACCGGCAAACAGGTTCAGCGCCACGCCGATAATAAACTCATCGCTTTTAAACCTTACAACAAACATGGAAAACAACAGCCCGGACAAAAGCCCCATGAGTATGGCGGCCAATAATCCCGCCACCCAACTGCCGGCAAAGAAACTGACCGCCACCGCCACAAAAGCGCTCATCAGCATCATGCCGTCCAAGCCAATGTTCATAATGCCCACCTGGTCGGTAAACAGGCAGCCCATGCCGGCCAATATGATGGGCGTTGCTGTGCGCAGCGTGTTTTGCAAAAGCTCCAGGGTAAAGATGCCGCTCATTTTCCGCTCCCCTCCCCCGCATAGGTCGTTTTCTTGGGCATTCTTCTGATGCGCCTTTGCTGAAAGGACCGCAAAATCCCATCCTGGGCAGCCATGAAAAAGATGATGATGGACTGTATGATCAAAACCAGCTCGCTGGAAATGCCCACATTCAATTCCATGGCACTGGAGCCAATCTTTAGCGCGCCGAAAAACAAGCTCATGAAAATGATGCCTACAGGCCGGTATCGCATGATCATGGCCACCAGCATCCCATCAAAATAAAAGCCCGCGCTCAATGTCTCCACATACCGGCGGTGGATGCCGTACACCTCCAGCAGGCCGACAATGCCGCAAATCGCGCCGGATAAAACCATCGCGCCGATGGCCAGCTTTTCGGCAGGCATGCCCATGTGCCGGGCAAAGCGGCTGCTCTGCCCGGTCAGCTTCATTTCATAGCCCAAGGTGGTTCTGGTCATCAAGTACCAGCAAAAGACAGCCAGGGCGGCGGCGTATACGATGCCCTGGGTGAGATTGCTCAAAGGAATCAGCTTTTGAAACACAAAGCTCGGGTCAATGGAGGGCGTGCCGAAGGCAATGCCCTTTTCTGTTGTTTTCAGCGGCCCCGCGCCTAGGTATGTACAAAAGTAAATGGCGGCAGAATTGAGCATGATGGTGGTGATGACCTCGCTCACGTTCCTGCGCACCTTGAGCACCGCGGGTATATAGGCATACAACCCACCGGCCGCAACAGCCGCCAAAAACGCGGCAGGAACGGCCACAAAGGGGGTCACGCCCTTTAGGGCAAAACCGACGATGGCGGCCGCCAGGCCGCCCAAGTATAACTGTCCCTCACCACCCACGTTGAATATGCCGGCCTGGGCAGCAATGGCAACCGCCAGCCCGGTCAAAAACAGCGTGGCAGAGCGGGCCAGGGTGTTGCCGATGGCCCTTGGGGTGCCAAGCGCGCCCTTTATCAGCGCGGCATAGCCGGCAAGCGGGTCTTTGCCGATAAGCAGCATGATCAGCGCGCCAAGCAAAAGCGCCAGAAGTACGCTGATCAAAAGGGAGAGCAGGTAAGCGCCATCCACCTTGGGTCTATCGTCCTTTTGAAGCAACCCGCGCAATAGCGCCCTCATGCTTGCGCCCCCTCTCCACCGGTCATATGCAGGCCGATCTCCGCTTTATCAAACCCTCCAGCAAAAAACTCCCCGGTGATCCTGCCCTCATACAGGGTGATCACCCGGTCAGATAAGCGAAGCACCTCATCCAAATCGGCGCTGGATAAAAGGATAGCGCAGCCCTGCGCCCGCTTTTCCATCATCAATTGATGAATGGCATCCATGGCCCCGATGTCGATGCCCCGGGTGGGCTGGGAGATAAGCAGCACGCGGCTGTCTAATGAAAACTCCCTGGCAGCCACCACCTTTTGCATGTTGCCGCCGGACAAAGCGCCGGCTAGGGTATCCACACCAGGCGTGCGGATATCAAACCGTTTCACAAGCTGGCTGGCAAAAGCGCGAATAGGCTTGCGCTTTAGGTGGATTTTCAAAAAGGAAAAAGCCTTATGCTTGTGACGGCCGGCCAGCAGGTTATCGCTGATGGAGGCCGCGGCCGATACCCCGGAATACAGCCTGTCCTCCGGAATATGGCTAACGCCCAGCTCCCGCACCTTCGCCGGCGTCATACGCGCGGTATCCCGGCTTAAAATGGTGATCTTTCCTCCGCGAACGGGGATAAGCCCCGCCAGTGCCTCCATCAATTCCCGCTGTCCGTTGCCTTCCACGGCAGCCACACCCAGGATCTCACCTTCGTGCACCATAAAGGTTACGCCCTTTAAAGCTGGCAGGCCCCGGCGGCTTAACACCTGCAGGTCCTGTGCTTCAATCAATGACGCGCCTTTTTGCGCCTTGCGTTCAAGGGGTGCCATCAGCATGTCCCGGCCCACCATCAGCGAGGCCAGCATGCGCTCGTTCACTTCTTTGGTTTGATATACGCCCATCAGCCTTCCGCCCCGCATGACACCCACCCGGTCGGATACAGCCATGACCTCGTACAGCTTATGGGTAATCAGTATCACCGTCATGCCCTTTTCACGCACCACCCGGCGAATAACGGAAAACAGCTCCTCGGTTTCCCCAGGGGTCAGCACGGCGGTAGGCTCATCCAATATCAATACCTCTGCGCCACGGTGCAGGGTTTTTAGTATCTCCACCCGCTGCTGCAGCCCCACGCCAATATCGGCAACCAGATCATCAGGGCTGACCGTAAGTCCATATTCGGCCACGAGGGTGTTAACCGTCTGCCTGGCCTTTTGCTGGTCATACAGCAGCTTCCACTTGCGTGGCTCCCTGCTTAGTACAATGTTCTGCGCCACGGTAAAAGAGGGCACCAGCATAAAATGCTGGTGCACCATGCCTACGCCGCGCTTGATCGCATAGGCGGGGCTGAACTTTTGTACTTTTTCACCGCGAATAAAAACGCTGCCTAGGGTAGGCTCGTTCATACCGTAAAGAATACGCATCAGCGTTGATTTGCCAGCGCCATTCTCACCCACCAGGGCAAAAATCTCGCCGGAACGAATGGATAAGTTTACATCATCGTTGGCCAATACGCCAGGAAACTGCATGCTTACGTTTTGAAAGGTGACGGCATCGGCACTTGGCACCGCAATCCCTCTTTTGCATAAGGCGGCCAAGGCTTTAGCCTTCGCCGCCGGATGGTTTTAAACATGTAAACGAGAACTTGAGAATTGACACAGCCATTTTCTCCAAAGGTATTACCTGGTTGTATCTACCACGATTTTTTTTGAGATAATCAACTGCTTGATGCTTTCCACCTTGGCCTTTAATTCATCAGAAACCTGCTGCACCATATCCTCGGTGCCATAGCCGATGTCCACAAAGCCGCTGGCCATGTCCGCCAGCCAGGCGGTGCCGCCCTTCCAAACACCGCTTACCATATCGTCCTTGATGGCGGTATAAATGGACAGGCCTACGTTCTTTTTCATAGAAGCAACGATGACATCCGGGTTGATGTATTTCTGGTCAGCATCGACGCCGATGGCATATTTGCCCTTCTCGGCCGCGGCCTCGATCACGCCCTCGCCGGTTTTGCCGGCCACGGCAAACACCACATCACAGCCGCGTTCAAATAACGTCAAAGCGCATTCCTTGCCCTTGGAAGGGTCTTCGTACGTGTAAGAATAAATCAGTTCCACCTGCACGGCGCTGCTGGCATACCGGGCACCCTGCCTGAAGCCCACCAGGAAGTCATTAATTACGGGATCGCTCATGCCGCCGACGGCACCAACACGGTTGGATTTGGTAAGCTTTCCGGCCACATAGCCCACCAGGAAGGAGCCTTCGTTGGCGGTGTAGGGAATGCTGACCAAGTTGGCGATGCCTTCCAGCTCCTGGTCCACATAGATAAATTTCACGTCCGGCATGGCAGGTGCCACTTCCATCAGCCCGTCATAAAACTGCCAGCCCACAGCCACTACATAGTCGCTGATTTCAGCGGCTGAGATAAGCTGGGCGGTAAACAGAGATGCATCTTCTTTGCACTCCATTACCCTGCCGTCCACGCCGAACTCATTGATCAGCATCTGCAGACCCTCGTTGGAAGAGTCATAAAACGACCGGTCGCCCAAACCGCCGGCCACAACCAGCGTCACGGTCTTTTTCTCAACAGGCTGCGCAAACGCGGGCAGGCAGCCAAAAAGCAACATAAGGGAAAGGAACAGGGCAGTGATCTTTTTCATGGGATTCCCTCCTTACAATCAGGTGACAATGCTTGTGCTTGAGCCGGTAAATCTATATAATTATAGCATACCCGCGGGAAAGAGGATAGATGATTTTGCGCTTGTTATGTATTGACGCGTGTCCCAGGGATCAGGCTGTGTCCCGCACCTATTTGCTGCTTACAGCGTTTGCAAACGCGTACAGGGCCTTACACCCTAATAACGAAATACAAACCCTTCGCCTTGCAGACGAAGGGCTGGCTCCCTTTCTTCATGAAGATATTTTACACCGGGAACAACTGATTGATAAAGGCTGTCTAAACGACGCCATGTTCCGTTGGGCCAGGGATTTTCAGTCCTCCGACCACATTGTGGTCGCCGCACCCTATTGGGACCTATCCTTCCCCGCTGTTTTGAAACTGTATATTGAAAACATATTTGTCCGCAACTTAACCTTCCGCTATACCGCGGAGGGCGTACCGGTTGGCTTGTGCCTAGGAAAGCGCCTTCTCTATCTGACTACCGCCGGCAGCCCCATCGGAACAGAGGATTGGGGCTTTTTGTACATCCGGGCGGTTGCCAGCATGCTTGGCGTAAAGGCGTTTGACAGGATATCCGCCGAAGGGCTGGATATTATAGGCTGGGATAGCCAAAAGATATTGCAAAACGCACTGGAGCAGGCAAAGCGGGCCGCCCAAGGGTTTGGGTTATAGAAACCATCAAGGACAAAAAAGCAGCGCGCCGCATATACCTTTCGTGCGGTGCGCTGCTTTTGTTTACAAACGATATTCTCAAACGCGGGTCATAAAGTACAGCGCCACAATCACGCCCAGGGCGATTCTATACCAACCGAAGGCTTTAAAGTTGCGCTTTCTGATATACCCCATCAAAAACCGTATCGCCAGCAGCGATACCACAAAGGCGGTCACCGTGCCTGCCAGCAATATAGCCACTTCCATACCGGTAGAAGGCAAGCCCAGTTTTACTATTTTATATAAACTGGCCCCTGCCATAGCCGGAATGGCCATAAAGAAGGTAAACTCCGCTGCCGCTACCCTGGAGGTGCCCAGCAGCATCGCGCCGATGATCGTAGCCCCGGAACGGGAGGTACCGGGAATCAGTGCCAGCATTTGAAAAATGCCAATGAAGAATGCGATGCGGTAATCAATCTCATAAACATCATTGATAGTGCAAGGCTGGTCCTTACGCAGGTTTTCGACAATGATGAACAGTATGCCGTATACTATCAGTGTTATGGCTACCGTTTGATAGTTATAGAAGATCGCGTCAATTTTATCATCAAACAAAAGGCCGATGATACCCGCCGGAATGGAGGCGACTAAAATTTTCATCCACAGAGCAAGCGCCTTTTTGTCCAGGCGTGGCTTGCTATCCAGCGAGATTGGCAACAGCTTTCGCCAGTAATAGACGACAACGGCCAGAATGGCCCCGAGCTGTATCACCACCAGAAACATTTCCTTAAAAGCTTCCGAAGCATTGAGCTTTAAAAACTCATCAACCAAAATCAAGTGACCCGTGCTGCTGATGGGCAGCCACTCCGTAATACCCTCCACAATGCCCAGGAAGATGGATTTTAAAATCTCTAAGATATCCATTCGCTTTCTTTCTGCTGCCGGGCGGAAAGCCATTCCTGTCCGGCACCTTTCTGTTTAGTTGCATGTTGGAAGGGAGCACGCTGCCCCTGCCGCGCATGAGTCTTATTGTACATCACCAACCCAGGTATTTTCAACCGCTTTTCTTGGTTGGATCCATACACTTCACTTCACGCAAATGTATTGTATTTGTCATACCTATGATTCTGCGTACAAAATCCTTTTGCCTGCACAGTTTCAAATTTTTACCTATATGTCAATGTTGCATCCTTCTTGTTGTCATTGGTATGGCATTTTTTTGACTGAAGCTGTATACTCCTTTTATGAACACGTTCATAAAAGGAGGTCACATGCCAAAGATCATTGGCGGCTTGCAGGAAAAAATATTGAACGAAGCCAAACGCCAGCTTTTTGAAAAGGGCTACAGCTTGATGACCATCCGGTCGGTGGCTAAAAAATGCGGCGTCGCCGCCGGCACCATCTACAATTATTACCCCTCCAAAGACCACCTGGTCGCCTCCTTTTTGCTGAGCGATTGGATTGCCATGGAAAAAACGTTTCAACGGCCTAATGTACAGGGTACAACACCCGAAGCGGCATTTTGCTTAATGTACGAAGGACTTATGCGCTTTGCAAGGGAGTATCAGCCGCTGTTTTCTGACAAGCATCCCGTGTTCATTGCCGCCGCTGGTTTTCATGCCCGGCATAAGGAGCTTAGAGAACGTTTAGCCGGCATCATCAGCGGCCCTTGTATGCGGTGGGCAAAATCGCCCAGCACGTTTTTGAATCATTTTGTGGCGGAATCGATGCTTGCCTGGACCATGGAGCAGCGAGATTTTCAAGAGGTATGGACAGTGCTAGGTACGTTATTTGAAGCAGAGAAAGGGGTGTAGGCATGGGGCTTGAGTATTTGTGGATTTTGCTTGCTGTGAGCGCATTATTCAGTGCCATTGGGTTTTACAAGCATGTATACTTTATTTCCATTGGCTATGGCACCGCCGTGGCGGGCATCGGCATAGCCTTCACCATCATGAGCCTGATGGGTATTTTCCCGGCAGACTTACAGGATTATCTGCTATTTTTGCTGCTGCTTTCATATGGCCTGCGCCTTTCCGGCTTTTTACTCATAAGAGAAATAAAAAGCGCCGCCTACCGAAAGACACTATCGGACGAAGCCGGCGGCGAAAAGCAAATGTCTCTCTTTTCCAAAGCTGCTATCTGGGTTTGCGTTTCACTCTTGTACGTTGCTCAAACCTCACCTGTCTTCTTCCGGCTGCTGGGCGGGGGTAATACTACTTGGACAGGTTGGGCAGGCATCGCGCTATGTTTCGCGGGGCTTGTGCTGGAAGCCACCGCCGACAAGCAAAAGAGCAAACAAAAGCACGCCCATCCAGACCGGGTGGCCATGGAGGGGCTGTACAAATTCGTTCGCTGCCCCAATTACTTTGGAGAAATACTCTTCTGGACCGGTATTTTCGTATCGGGCATTGCAAATTACCAAGGTCCTGGCCAGTGGCTGACAGCAGCGGCAGGATACATCGTGATTGTATTTGTCATGTTCAATGGCGCACAGCGCCTGGAAAAGCGGCAAATGCAGCGCTATGGCAGCGATCCTGCATACAACGCCTATGCCAGCAAAACGCCGATCATTCTTCCGCTCATTCCCCTATACCACCTAAACAAGCAGGCTGAAGCCGCCCCCAAAGGCAAAACAAACAGGTGGAAAAGGCGCAGGATCATCGCGGTACTGCTGATAGGGACAGTACTGCTGCTGGGGGGTGTAGGCGCATTGTATGTGAATGACTACTATCGTGCCTCGCCCGATGCCCTTGCGGCATTGAAATCAGCCCAGAAGCTTGAAAACGGATATTATGCGTTTGGAGAAGAAAGCGCACAAGCAGGGCTGATTTTCTACCCCGGCGGCAAGGTGGATGCCGCCGCCTATGCCCCATTGATGCAAGCCCTGGCAGAACGCGGATTTTTGTGCATTCTCACCAGCATGCCGCTTCGGCTTGCGGTGCTGAATGTAAATGCCGCCAATGGGCTTCAAGCAATGTACCCGAGTATTAAGGAGTGGTATATCGGCGGTCACTCCCTGGGCGGCTCTATGGCCGCGGTATATGCCGCCGGCCATACGGAGGATTTTCAGGGTTTGATTCTATTGGCAGCCTATTCCACTGCCGATGTTAGCGCAAGCGGCCTTCGCGTGCTCACGTTATATGGCAGTGAGGATGGGGTTTTGAATCAAGCACAGCTTGACAAAAACGCAAAGCACCTGCCAAGCAGCGCAAAAACCATATTGATAGAAGGCGGCTGCCATGCCTATTTCGGTGATTACGGCATGCAAAAGGGCGATGGCATGCCTGCGATTACGCGAGAGGAGCAGCAGCAAAGAACCGCCAATGCGATTTGGGAATTTGCTGTACACAAGTAAACTGCAAAATTGATAAACTTGACACACAAAATGCCCGCCGAAACAGCGGGCATTTTATGTTTACACAGACAGCAGAAATGGATAGATGAAATCGCCTAATGCTCCGCTTAGGGCTGAGCATCCTCCGCCAGCGTTTCCGCCGCTTCGGCGAAATATGTGGTGCTGAAGGTCAGCGTCATGGTGACAGGGTCGTACACAGAGGGCAGCAGTTCCGTTTTGCCAGTGACAGGATTCGTATACCGCATGCCGATTTTACTCAAATCGGTAATGGCGGCGGCCTCTTCTGGGGTTAGCTGTACGGTAATGGTTACCGGACTGTCAAACTGGTCCACGTAGCCCGTATCGCCGCCGTCCCTTGTAACAGCCAGGGCGTACTGGAAGGCCTGGCCAAGGAAGCTGCCATCTCCTAAATCAATTCTAAAGCTGGGCTGCGTATCATCCTGGGCCTTGCGGCATTCCAGGCTCACACTCTGTGTTCCCTGTGCAGCCTGGGTCAGCACGCTGTCGGGAACAACAAAGGTAACGTTCTCCATTTTAACGCTGACGCCCATTCCCTCCCTGGCGGCGCTAAGCACCTGGCTGGAGTTCAACTGAAGCCGCATGGCGGCGTCCTGCTCCTGTGGCGTAATGTCGGGGAAGCGAAGAATCACCTGTGCACCCGTATCCTGGGATACGTTTTTTGCATAGGCAACGGTGCGCTCAAAGAGCGCCTGATCCACGTTTACGACAGTCGCCGTCTCCTTCGCACCGCTGTCCGTCTCCAGGGTGACTTGGGTAGCAACCACTTCCTCTTGAACATCCACATACACCACGCCCGGATGCACAGTCACCACCGGCGCCATGGTGGGGGTAACCGCCAACATTGGGGGCAATGTGGGTACAACAGGTGTTGCTGTCGCAGCCGGGGGGGCTGTGGGGGTAGGCGTCGGTGAGGGTGCTTCTGCCGGCATGGGGGTCGGGTTGGGTTTTATATCATTATCAGTAATCGTCACCAAAGCCGTATCAGCAGTAATGACAGCCCCGGCAGAGCTGCTAAGGATAACCTTCAGGGCTTCCGTGCCTTCGTACACATCGTCATTATAGATCCTGATCTTGATGGTGCCGGATGAAGTAAGAGCTGGTATCGTCAGCGTACCGCTTGAGGCGCGGTAGTCACTTGAAGCCTTGGCCGTTTTATCCCCTGTGGCATACGCAACGGTAATGGGTTGGTTGGACAAATGCGAAAGGCTCACGGTAACAGAAGCTTCGCCAACGCTTTCGCGCACAGTCACAGGCAAAATGGAAAGCCCAGGAACCGGCTTGCTTTCCGTAATCATTACCTGCACCGTATCTTGGTTCAGAACAGCGCCAGCCGGTGCGGACAGCGTGACCAGGAATACATCGCCTTCCTCGTAGAGGTCATCGTTTATAATAGAAATCTCGAAGGCAGCAGACAGGCTGCCGGCAGGTATCGTGACTGTGCCGGTTGAAGCGGCATAATCTTCCCCCGCAACCGCCGTACCATCTGCAGTTGCATAGGAAAGGGTGGTATCCGCGCCTGACACGGCGGATAAAGCGACAGTAAGCACAGCCTTTAGCCCGGCTTCATCAGCGTTGTAAATGAGGGTATCAAAGCCTGCCGAAGGCAGGGTGTCGTTATCCAAAAGGGTGATGGCTGCGTTTGGCGCACTACCCAATACCGCGCCAATGGGGCTTAATAGCAGCACCTGAAAGGACTCGGCATTTTCATACAAGGTATCGTCCGAAAGCAGGATATCCACCGTGGCAGATGTCTGCCCTGCCGCAATGGTGATGGTGCCTGTGGCAGCGGTATAATCCAGGCCAGCCTTGGCGCTCTGATCGGCAGTTTGATATTGCACTGTCGTATCGCTGCTGGATACGCTGTCAAGCGTAACCGTCAGTGTGGCCTTGCCAGCGTCTTCTTTCACCGAAACCGCGGCGGGCGTAAGGCCAAGAAGCGGCGCTTTGTCATTTTCGGTGATCTGCGCCGTTGCAGAGCTTATACCCAGCGTAGCGCCGGTGGGCAGGCTCAGCGCGATGCCAAAGGTTTCGTCACCCTCATAGATCGCATCGTCTAGCAAGGGAATTTGAATAGCTGTCTTGGTGGCCCCAGCAGGGATAATGGCCGTGCCGGCAGCCGCGGTATAATCCTTGCCTGCCTTTGCAGTGAGGTCATAGGTAACATAACGTACGGTAACATCTGACTGGGAGACGCCGGACAAGGTAAGTGTGACAGGCATTTGCGCCTTGTTTTCTGCCATGCTAAAGGTGCTGCCGCTAAAGCCAATCTGCGGTTCCCCTTCGTTATCGCGTATGGTGAAGGCGGCGCTGCTCAAAGCAAGGATTGCGCCAACGGGGTTTGACAGCGTAACGGTAAAGGATTCATCGCCCTCGTATATGCTGTCATCCAACAACGGTACCAGTACAGACCCCTGGGTCTGGCCGCCGGGAATGGTTAGTATGCCCTGCGTGGCGGTGAAGTCGGCGCCCGGTTGGGCTGTGCCTGCAGCGGTTGCGTATGCTACCGTTACAGCCGACTGGCTTTTACCGGAAAGGGAAACCGTGAGCATACCGCTCCCGCCGTTTTCCTTTTTCTCAAAAGCCGCAGCAGAAAAGCTGATAGACGGCATGGCTTCCGTGTCGGTCAAAACAACACTGGCGGTATCTGTGCCGAGGGTGGCAATGGTGCTTTGCTGCAGCACCACCAGGAAATTTTCATTTCCCTCGTACAAGTCATCATCCGCAAGAGGAATGGATATGGAAGCAGTAGTACTGCCGCCGGGGATGGTCTTTGTGCCGGAGGTCTGCGTAAAATCGCCCGGCGCGGTGGCAGTGCCAGCCTGGGTAACATAGTGTAAAACCATGTCAGCCTGTGCTGGAACGGTTATGTTCAGGCTCAGCACAGCATTGGCTGCATTTTCACTGACCGTATAGGTGTCAGGTGAGAACCCAATTTGCGGCTGTGTTTCGTTGTCGTCAATATTCACTGCGGCCGATTCTTCGCTTACAGTTGCCCCTGATAAAGCGATCAAACTGACAAAGAAGGATTCGCCTTCTTCGTACAGGCCATCTTCCAGTACAGGCACCTCCAACGTACCGGATAAGCTGTCTCCAGGAATCGTAAGCGTGCCGGAAGCATTCGTGTAATCAAACCCCGCCTTGGCCGTGCCTTCTGCCGTGGCGTACTGTATTTGGGTATCCCGCTGCGCCTTACCGGTCAGGTTTACACGCAGCACAGCATGGCCATCGCCTTCACCCACAGGGTAGGCATCCTTCTCAAAGCTGGCTTGCGGCATCGCCTCATTGTCATCAATGGTAACGGTGGCTGTCCCAGCGCCAAGCCCTGCAACCGTTGGCGCGAACAGGCTGACGGTAAATGCTTCGCTGCCGTCATACCAGTTGTCGTCCTTGACATTGATGGCAATGGAGCCTGTGGTCTCACCCGCGTCAATGGTCAGCGTGCCAACCTTGGCGGTATAATCGCCCCCCGCGGTGGCCGTTCCATCCGCCGTTTCGTATTCTACGGTCACATCCTCCTGGCAGGGTGCGGTCAAGCGTACAGGCAAGGTAACGTTGCCGTTCTGCTCGGTCACTGTAACGGTACTATCGGAAAAGTCAATAGTTGGCCTTTCCTCGTCATCGGTGATGGTGACGGCGGCTGCCGTATCGCCCAAGGTTGCATGTACAGGGTTGGAAAGGTTGACTGTAAATTCTTTTTCCGACCCATAGACGTTGTTTTGCAAAATCGGTATAGTGATCTCAGCTTCACTGCTTCCAGCAGGCAGGGCCACTGTGCCGGAAACGGCGGTATACTCGGAACCGGCCTTGGCTGTGCCATTTACGGTAGCATAGTCCACGGTTGCAGCAAACGCGGTGGCGCCGGTCAAGCGGACGGTCAATACCGCGTTCTCGCTCCCTTCGCTTATGCTCAGGGTACTATCTTCAAAGCTGAAAACAGGCGGAGCATCATCGTTTTCTATGGTGAAAACAGCAGAAGCCGTGCCCAGCAACGCGATGGTTGAATCAGAGAGGGTAACACTCAGTGTTTTATCACTTTCATACACCGCATTGCCTAGCAGCGGGATGCTGATTTCGGCAGTGGTTTCACCTTCCAGCATGGTAACCGTGCCCAACGCAGCTGTATAATCCGTTCCGGCTTTTGCTGCCAGGTCAGACGTAGCGTAATTCACAGTGACAGGCCCTTGCACTGCGCCGGAGAGAACAACCTGCAGCGTACCTGTTCCGGCGTTTTCAGCCGCGGAAAATGCGGCAACCGAAAAGCCAATGCTGGGCGTGTCTTCATTGTCGGTGATGGTCACGGTGGCTGTATCCGTTGAAATTGTTGCGCCAGATGGGTCAAAAAGCGTGATGGTAAAGGATTCATTTGCCGCTTCATAGATACTGTCGTTGAGGATGTCAATACTAAAAGTAGCGGAGCTCGTTTTGCCGGGAATCTCAATGGTGCCGGATGCGGCGGTGTAGTCGCTGCCGGCTTGGGCAGAACCATTCCCCGTTGCATAGTGTACTGTGGTGCTCCCCTGAGCCTGGCCTGAAAGGGATACAGATAGCGTAACCGTACCCACATCTTCGCTGACGGTAATCTCGGTATCGTCAAAGCTGATGGCAGGCATGCTCTCGCTGTCTGTTACCGTTACCGTTGCTGTATCTGTTCCAAGGGCTGCAACGGCGGGGTTGGAAAGCTTCACCTGAAAATCTTCGATGCCCTCATAATAGTTGTCATCCATGAGCGATATGCTGATGGTTTTGCTGGTTTCACCACCATCTATGGTCAGTGTTCCTGATCTGGCGGTGTAATCGCTGCCAGCTGCGGCGGTGCCATCAATGGTTGTATAATCAACAGTCACACTGTTTTGGCAGACGCCCGATAACATTACCTCAAGATTAAAATCGCCATTCCGCTCTGTTTGATCGTCGGGGGCTGCAGAAAACGCCACAGTAGGCTGCGCTTCATCATCATCAATGGTGATGGTGGCAGTCTTTTGTGTGCCTAATTCCCCATTTACAGGAGAAGACAAAGCAAGGGTAAAGGATTCGCTGCCCTCATATACTTCGTCATGCAAAAGCATCAGTGTAATATTGCCGCTGGTTTCGCCGGCCGGTATAGTCAGCGTGCCGGTTGCCTCGGTATAGTCAGACCCAGGAGTTGCTGTGCCCAAGGCGGTGGCGTAGCTTACCGTTGTGGGGGACGATGATTTTTTGGAAAGCGTGACTGGCACGGTTACCGAACCGCTTTCTTCTCCTGCGTTTATTTCGGGGGTACCTATGCCAATGGCTGTTTGCGGATCGTCATTGCGAATGGTGACGGTGCAGGTTTCGCTGTTTACTGTTACACCAGCGCTGTTGGAAAGCGTTACGGTAAAGGTTTCATCTGCCTCATAATCCGTATCATCCAAAATGCCTATAGTGATATTCAATCCCGTTTCATTGCCGTTGACAAACACAGAGCCGTTATCGACTGCATTGTAATCCACATCCGCTGTCGCGGTGCAGCCAACGGAGCTGGTGGAATAGTAAATGTAGGCACCCATGGGAAAGGAGGTCATGTTCACGTGCAGGGTAATAGAACCAGCCGCCTCGTTCACAGCAACCGCCGTTTGAGAAAAGCTTACCGACGGCCCATAGCTGACATGCACGTTTCCGCTCCACCCGCCGGATGGCGGCAGTTTTTCATTTGATGGATTGATCGATGTGGAATAAGCATACATTGTGTTTCCGTTTACCCGCAGCTCCCAGCGGCCGTCCCAAAAACCCAGGGTACCATTGCCGCCAACTTCCTGGTTAAAGTAATAGCACTTTCCATTCCATTCCGAAGAACCATCCGCATACACGCCATTGAGTGCTGCATTGCCGGCCCCCGATACGGTGACAATCGGCCCGCCTACCGCTTTTGCCGTATGCACAGGCAAGGCAAACAGAGCGGTGCACATTACAAGTGCAAACGCAAGTAAGGCGGCTAAAGCATACTTCTTTTTTTGCAGGATCATCATTGTTCCTCCACTCCACTGGGCAGCATTATGATATGGGCAGTACATGCTGGAATTGTTATCCCTTATAATAGATATGACACTTTTCTACCAAAGTATAGCACAATGGTACCCCACTCACAAGACAAGATGCACGCGTTTTTGTGTGAAGATTCCAGCCTTTTTGTTTTTCCAATACGAAAAGCGCGGCGTGTGCCGCGCTTTTCGTGTCAAAAAAGTGGCATGCCACTTTTTTGAGTTTTTCCCTCGCTACACTGCAATACGGCTTCGCCTTTGTGCGGCCGTTTGCTCGGGCATGGTAAGAATTTCTTCGAAATTCTGCGCAAATCGCCGTACATGTCGCCGATTTGCGATCCAAAATGGGAGGGCTTCGGCCCTCCCATCCCTCCCATAGATTTTTTGATAGTCTGAGCGCGGCGTGTGCCGCGCTATCAAGGCTATGTTTGTGTCCAGCTCAAGGGTATGCCTTCATAAGCAAGTGTGGTGACCTATGACACATGACCCAGAAATTGGTATACCCTACATTGCCGCTCGCAGCCGCTCCTTGCCCCTTCTGACCATGCCGCTGACGGCGCAGCGGGTCATGTTCATGCGCTTGGCGATATCCTCGGAGGAGTAGCCTAGCAGGTACAGCATTGCCAGGGGCTCCCTGTACCTGTTTTCCAGCGAGGCAAAGGCACTGCCTAAATCCATGCGCAGAACGGCCCTCTCCTCCACACCGGCGACAGGCACCTGTGTCAGCTGTTCATCACAGAACTCCTCCTTGCGGCGCAGCCTTTTGCGGCGGATGGTGTTGCACTCATTTAAAACGATGCGAATCAGCCAGGGCAGAAAGGACTCGTCCTTTTCCAAGCTTTCGCAATACCGAAGCGCCTGTAAAAAGGCGGTTTGAACGGCATCCTCCGCGTCCATTTTGTTGTTGAGCCTCAAATAGGCTAGGCGGTACATATACTTTTGGTGCTTTTGATAGCAGCCGTCAATCGCTTCCCTTTGCATGATGGCACCCCGCTTTCTTATTTGGAACAACCGGCGGAAAATCACCGCCCGCATCCTCTGTACAATCAGATGTTGTCTTCCTTCAAGGCTTCAATAATGTTTTCCCGGCGAATTTTGGATGTGGCGTACAGCATGGTGGTAACCACGATCACCAAGATCATCAACACGCCAATCAGGTAGTTTTCCCAGGGCAGCGTGAATGCAAAGTCCATGACCGTGCGGTTGATGCGGTACATCAAATATCCGGTGGCAAGGCTAAGCGGCAGCCCGTACAATAAACCTTTCAAGCCATAAAATACGCTTTCATACCGTATCATCTTCAAAAAACCGCCGGGGGTCATGCCTACCGAGCGCAGCATGGCAAACTCCTTGCGCCGAAGGGCAATGTTGGTGGATACGGTGTTAAATATGTTGGCGATGCTGACCAGGGTAATTAGGGTGATGAATCCGTAGATCAAAACCCCCAGGAACAGATTGCGGTTTCTTTCCGTACGCGCGGCGCTGTGAATGTTGAAAAGATAGTGCTCCAGAATGTTATGTTTCTTCATGATATCGTTCAGCTTTTTTTCCAGCGCAAGGTCATCACCCGCAGCCGTTACATACACCGTATGCTGCATGATGGCCATGTCCTCCAGCACGCTTTTGAATCCGGCCGCAACAGCATTTAAGACTGGCTGGCTGACAATCATCGTCGAATAGCTGAAGCCCGAAGCCATCACACCCATGGGGCGAAGTTCAGTCAGCGCGCCGATGGTGATAAGATTGCCGAATTCTTCTGTTTCCTTCATACGGTTCATAAATGCCATGGAAAGCGTATCGCCCGGCCGATAGTTGAAGATTTGCCCTGCCGCCTTGATCTGGCTGCCATCCTCAAGCTCAATGCGCTGGGTGGCATGGTTGATGAGAATGCCCGTAGGATGCTCCGCGTCCATATACTGGGCGGGGTCAACCCCTACCCTTTTGGCATATGCTTCAAAGGCCTGTTGATCCAGCGCGATGATTCCCAGGGAGAATAAAAAGGGATCCTCCGCCATCTCAAAATCCTTCTGAATCATTTCTTTTGCCTGGCTTGTGAACTTGCTGACAGGGATGTTGGCAATGCCCCATATCCTGTCGGCGAATAATATCTCCTTGGCTTCTGTCAGCAAGGCAATATCCCGGTCCGCCGCAATTCTTTGCGCTTCACCCACCTGGGGATAATCCAGGGAAATGTCATAATTGTATCCTTCATCCGCAGCGGCGGCTGAGCCGCGAATCAAGTAGATGTACTGGGACACGGTGAGGAACAGCACAAGGCTGATCACCAAGGATACGACCGTGGCCCTGTATTTTTTTCTGCTTCTCTTCAAATTCTTCAGTGCGATTTCCGCCTCAAACCCGAAGAGCCGGCGGGTCAGCCTGGAGGTTTTTACCACTTTGCCGGTGAGCTTGACCTCCTGGGTCAGGCGGATAGCCTCCATGGGCGTAATGCGGGATGCACGCCTGGCCGGTATGTACACCGAAAGAAAAATGGTAATCAGGGAAAATACCACCGTAACGGCAACCGTCCACCAGGGCACCTGCATCAAGAGCTCCGCGCTGCTTTCCATATATAAAACATCGCTGAACAGAGGGCGCAAAAAGTGCAGTGTCACGGCAATGCCTAAAAGGCCCGCGGCTATCCCCAGCGGAATGCCGATCAGCGAAATCACCAGGCCTTCAAAGTATACGCTGGCGCGTTTTTGACGGATGGTCGCCCCTACACTGGATAAAAGGCCCAGCTGCCGCGCCCGTTCGGATACCGAGATGGCAAAAGCGTTATAGATCAAGCATACCGAAGCTACCACAATGACGCCGATCATGGTAAGCATCATGCCATACACAAAGCGGGTCAGCCGGTCGCTGCCCATCACGCCATAGTAGCGCAAAAGTGCAGTATTGTAGCGGATGTCCGATTCTGTTTTGTTCACTTCCGCAGCAAGCGCCCGTACGTTTTCTTCTATGCCACCACTGATTTCTTTTACGGTGAACAAGGCATCCACCGTCTGGCCTGTTTCCAGGACGTTTATGTCCAGATATCCCAGCACACCATAACCCGCCGACCAGCTTTGCTCAAACACCGGCTGCTCAATAACCCCAACCACCGTATAGGTTTTGGCGATGCCTGGCACAAAGGTTTCTGTGACGGTGCGGTTGCCAAATTCATCTCCCTCGATATGAAACCACGTGTCGTCCCCAACGGGCAATCCATCTTTATTCAGCCTTGCGCCTGACTCCAAGGAAAGGGTATCACCCTCCTTTATTTCCAGGCCTGCCGCCAATATCCGGCGGGATATGGCGACCTCACCGCTGCTTTGCGGCAGCCGACCGGATAAAAGGCGAACGGACATCTGCGCAAAGCCTTCCGGTGTATACTGCTGCAGGAAATAGAACCGTTCTTCATCCTCATTAAGCCTGGTATAGCCCACCTCCCTGGAGAAGGTACATGCATCCACCAGCTCGCTTTGTACAACCGTCTGCGCCTCTTTTGCGCTAATGCCAACAATCTTTGCGTGCCAGTTGCCGCCGCTTTGTATGGTACTGCGCTGGAACAGGCTGGTGAAGGAAGCCGCCAGCGCCGAAACAGCGGTAATCATGGCTACCGACAATATCACCCCGATAATGGTCACGGCGGTACGCTTTTTGTTTTTCAAAAGACTGCGCAGCGTAAAACGCCTCATCACGTTCATGCCCGCGTCACCTCATCCCCTACAATGCGCCCATCCTCAATGCTGATGATCCGGTCGGCCTGCAGCGCAATATTCCTGTCATGGGTGATCAAAATCAGCGTTTGCTTATAGGTGCGGTTGGAGGTCTTTAATAGCTGCACAATGTCCGCGCTGTTTTTGCTGTCCAGGTTACCGGTGGGCTCATCGGCCAGTACCAGGGCGGGGTTGTTAATGATGGCCCGGCCAATGGACACCCGCTGCTGCTGCCCGCCGGACAGCTGGTTGGGCAAATGGCCCCGGCGGTCGCTTAAATTCAACAGGTCCATAACCACCTTCAGTTGATCCTTTTCCGGCGTGCGACCATCCAGCAAAAGCGGCAGCGTAATGTTTTCCTCCACGTTGAGTACGGGAATCAGGTTATAAAACTGATAGATTAGCCCCACCTGCCGGCGGCGGAAGATGGCCAGGCGGGTTTCATCCATACCGTAAATGTCGGTTCCATCCAGATATACCTTACCGGAGGTGGGCCTGTCCACGCCGCCCAGGATATGCAAAAGCGTGCTTTTCCCGGAGCCGGAGGAACCCATGATGGCCACGAACTCGCCCTTTTTTACAGTAAAGGATACATCATTGAGTGCCTTTACCGCAGCCTCCCCGGTTCCGTATACCTTGGTCAGGTTTTCCACCTTCAAAATTTCCATTGCCTAACCTCCAGCTTAGCTTGTGTTCAAAGAATACGGGCCGCCATCTAAGCGCCGCCTTGAACAATTTCATTGTACGGCGCTCCCATGACAGCCCGGTGACTTTTTTGGTGACAGTTTTGTCATTTTTCTATGGATGGATGCCTTCCCGCTGAGGCTGCCTGGGAAAACGCAGCAAAAACTCTCCGCCCTGCCCAGGGTGAGATTTGGCCTCTACTGCCCCGCCTTGCCCTTCCATGATGGCGGCGGCCATGGCCAGGCCGATGCCTACGCTGTCGTCAGCGGCATGCTGGCCCCTGTAAAAGCGCTTAAAGATATGGGGCAGGTCCTTTGTATCAATGCCTGGGCCGGTATCCGTAATCCGGACCTGCGTAAACAGGGGATTTTCTAAAAAGGCAATCGTCAGCTCGCCTTGCACAGGGGTATACTCCACGCAGTTTTTCAATATATTCAGCAGTGCCTCGGCAGTCCATGCCTCGTTGCACCAAAGGGTAACGTCGTCTCCCTCCACATACAGCCTTTGCTCCTTTAGTTCCATGGGAATGCGCAATGGCTCCAGTGCCCTGTTTACAAGCTGCCTGGCGGGAACAGGTGCCGGCTCCATCCGCGCGGTGCCGGCATCGAGCTTGGACAATTTTAATAGCGAAGCCACCAGCCACTGCAGGCGTTCCAGCTGCATGCGGATACGGCCTGTAAAGGTGCGGCGCTCTTCATCGCTAAGCCCTGCATCCAGCAAAAGATCGGTCATCATAAACATGGAGGTGAGTGGCGTTTTTAGTTGATGGGAGATGTCTGACAGCGCGTCGGCCATAGCGGTCTTGTCCCTGCGCAAAAGCTCATTCTGTTCATTTAGGGTGACCGTCACCTTGTAGATCTCGCTTTTTAATATAGAAAGCTCGCCTTCTGTGTTGTCGCGGACATCCAGAGAGGCATCGCCCCTATTGATTTTGGCCAGGTAGGCACTTAGCCTATCGATTTGCACATACCGATTGCGGGTGTAAATGAGTAAAAGCACAATAAAGCCAAGGGACGCAGCCCCGCATATAACCGCCGCCCATTGAGGAAGAAAATAGCACCCACTAGTTGCTGCTGCCCCTATAACGATCAGCAGCAGCAAAAGGCGCCGAAGCTCTCTGTTTCGGTACATACGCATCTTATTCTCCTGCCCGATACCCCAGCCCGCGCACCGTTTGTATGATTTGCGGGTTTTGTGGGTCTTCCTCAATTTTTTCCCGAAGGCGTTTCACATACACACTAAGTGTGTTATCCGTCACAAAATCACCGGCGATGTCCCATATGCCTTCCAGCAGCTGGGTCCGGCTCAATACCTGCTTGGGGTGGGTAGCCAACGTCAAAAGCAGCCGGTATTCCAAGGCGGTCAACAGAATTTCCTGGCCGTTTTTTGTCACCTTGGCCTGCCTGGTGTTGATAACAATCGTATTAAGATGCAATTCATCCCGGTTTCCGGCCTCCTGGCCATAGCGACGCAGCACCGTCTTTAAGCGGGATACAAGCTCCCTGACCCGAAAGGGCTTGGTGACATAGTCATCGGCCCCCATGTCCAGGCCCATAACCACATTCACCTCATCGTCGCAGGCTGTTAAAAACACCACCGGCGCGTTGGTGCGCTCCTTGATCAAACGGCACAGGTCGTATCCGCTGCCGTCGGGCAAGGAAAGGTCCAGCAGATATAGATCAAAAGGCTCTTTGCCAATCGCCTCCCGCGCCATTTGCACTGTAAAGCAGCTGGCGACCTCAAAGCCTTCCTGGCGCAGGGTGTATTCCAGGCCGATGACGATGGTTTTATCATCCTCCACCAGCAGTATCCGCTTCATGGACATCCCTCCCCCACCCATTATACCTGTTTTTACAAGGAAACGGGTGACAATTTTGTCACGCAGGGAAGGTCATAGGGGCTGGCTCCGGCATCTTCTTTTCAGAAATGGCTCAAATTGCAATCAATAAAGCTCTGTGCTGAAAAGTTTCTCTTTTACTTCCATCACCTATTGCATCAACATAACATACGTGCTATATTTAACTTAGTTAAATTTCGTGGATAAAGAGGTCATAACTGGAGATGAAAAAAGACCAGACCCGCCATCTTTTATTGGATACGGCCAAAGGAATTGTGGAAAGAGATGGGCATGAAGCCATTACTGTTCGCCGCATTGCGCAATTGTCAGGCTATACCTTTCCCATGCTGTATCACCACTTTGAAGATATGAATGCGCTCCTGTGGGCGCTAAGGCTTCAAATGATTGATGATATGATCCAGGAACTTTCTTCTCCAGAGAACTCTTTTGTAAGCTCGCCAGATGAATTGAAGCGGCAGTTGAAAGCATATATTTGTTATTACTTAGAAAAGCCAAACATCTTTCGTTTCTTTTATTTTTATCCTTTCAAAATACCATGCGGCGACACCGGGTACGATAAGGTCGATACAAGAATGGCTGAAATATGGCAGAAGAGTATTTCCTTTCTTACAGCAAACGGAGGTGTTCCCCCCGCAAGGCTTGAAGCAATAATCAAAACCATCCTCTATTCCATGCATGGCTTGATACTGCTGAGCCTGTCTCAAGACGGAAACTTGACGCAAGCGTCGGTCTGTAATGAACTGGATGCAATGCTTGCTCTGCTGCTGCCAGAGTGGCAATCAATCTAATAAAGTACAAACCAAAATACAATCTGCAAGGAGACTGAAATGACAAGATCAAACGTATCGATGCGCGATTCATATTCCGGCTGGAAACCGCTGTACAAATGGAGTGCCTGCCTGTCGGCGATTATGCTGTTGATTATGCTGCTTCAAATTGCCGTTTTCATCCTGTCTCCGCCGCCGCAATCGGTAGAGGGCTTCTTTCAGCTTTACAAAGAAAGCTGGATCATGGGGCTTTTAAGCATGGATCTGTTATACTTGATAAACAACGCCATACTTGTTTTCGTATACTTGGCGCTTTGGGCACGGCTGCAGAAAGAAAAACCTTCGCTATGCCTTGCGGCACTGGTGCTAGGGATGATTGGCATCGCGTGCTACTACCCATCTAATCCAGCCTTCGAAATGCTAACTTTAAGCACAAAATACTGGATTGCACAACCTGCCAGCCAGCACATGTATATAGCGGCGGGAGAGGCTCTTTTAGCAGGATATACTGGAACAGCATTCAACGCATACTATGTGCTGAATGCTGCCTCTTTGCTGCTGTTCTCCGCAGCGGTATACAAGAGTGTACATTTTTCCAAAGCAATAGGCGTTTGGGGGCTTGTATCCGGCGTATATATGATTGTTCCCTCCTCCGCAGGACAACTTGGTATGGTGTTCTCTCTATTATCACTTGTCCCCTGGGCTATCTTTCTGTATCGTCTGATCCTTCGTTTCCATGCATTTTCCAAGCTGGGGGTATCAAATGACATGCAATCTGACATTCCCTTAAGCCAAGTGTAAGAAGCAAAGACCATGCGCCGATGAGCAAGTACCATCGCAGCGCACCCCCTAATCATTCAACCCTTTTCCTTCAAAAATCTGCTGCACGTACTTTTCCACCCTGGCCGAACGGGTTTTGGCCTGCTTGGGCTGGGAAAAATGAAGAATGTATCCCCTTTGCCGGCCCGGTGTCAGCATCTCGAAGGCGGTTTTCAGGGCGGGCAGCTCGTCAAACTTGCTTTGCAATTCCTGGGGAATGGCATATTCCGCGGTCGGCTTGAAATCCACCTCCAAGCCGGCTTTTTCTATTTCAATGGCTTCTTTTACATAAGCTGTGATTACTGACTCCAGAGCCTTGATCTGCTCCACACCTGTAAAGCGCATCTGTCGAGCAGCCTGCACGTTTTCCGTTTGTTGGGTTAAAATGTGCTGCTCATCCTTTATCAGCGAGCCCTTGATGAACAGCAGGGCGCAGTACTCCTTAAAGCCATGCATCAAAACAATATTGCTGCCTTCAAATGTATAGCAGGGCTTGCCCCACTTTAATTCTTCGGTCAACTCCGCGCTGCCAAGCATGATCCGGCGAAGTTCCTGGTATTCCGCCTGCCACGGACCGGTCTTTTCAAAAAACCATTCCACCTCATGGCCTGCTTTTTTTTCCATCATACACCCACCTCAAAAACATTTTGTCTAGATCGTCAGCACTGAAATTCCATGCTTCTTCAAGCATACCCATCCATGATTAGTGTGACACAATAGTCCGTTTTCAAAAGGCGAAATTTCCTCAGAGGTAAGCATGGCGTGCGCCTTTTACAAAAGCGTTTTTCCCGCCCGCAGCCTTCAACGATGCAATGAAATCAAAAAGAAACGGTTCCGAAAGTATATAAATCAGGCATCTTTCTTATTGATTCCGCGTTTTAGACTCATTACTTGCATGCCAGGCTTTTATTGCTTGCATCTAGATGCTTGTGAAAGAATTTGCGCAGATTTCCTTACACAATCCTTACTTGACATATTTCGACCGACTACTTATATTGATTCCGGCGCATAATGAACATAGCCTTGTTATGATTAAGTGATTAACAGGATAGCAACAGGAAAGAATTTCAACAGCTTTTGCTTTTATATACAGGAAGTCTGCATTATTTCCCTTCATACCTACAAAAAATGTAAGAGGTTATTCATGCAAGTAGATTTGGGTCAATTTCTTAGCATGCTCTCTTCCAACCCCCTGCTGCCATTTACCGCCCTGCTAACACTGGGCGTAATTCTGGTCAATGGCTGGACAGATGCCCCCAATGCCATCGCCACCTGCGTATCTACAAGGTCCATCAAGCCCAAAGCCGCCATCATCATGGCTGCTGTCTTCAATTTTCTGGGCGTATTGGTGATGACCATGTTCAACTCCAAAGTGGCCATGACCATTTATAAGATGGTGGATTTCGGCGGCAACACCCACGAGGCCAGCGTCGCCCTGTGCGCGGCCCTGCTTGCAATCGTCATTTGGGCTACCGCCGCCTGGAAGTTTGGCATACCAACCAGTGAAAGCCACGCGCTGATTGCGGGCCTTTCCGGTGCGGCCATCGCCCTGCATTCAAGTCTTGATGGCATCAACGGCGGCGAGTGGGTAAAGGTGCTGTACGGCCTGGTGCTTTCCACTTTCCTGGGTTTTGGCTCCGGCTATGTGTTCACCAAAATCACTGAGTTTTTCTTCCTTCGTATTGACCGCCGCAAGACTGTAGGCTTTTTCAAAGGTGCACAGGTGTTTGGCGGCGCGGCCATGGCGTTCATGCACGGTGCCCAAGACGGCCAGAAGTTTATGAGCGTTTTTCTGCTGGGCATTTTTCTGGCCAACGGACAGGGCGGGATTACGAATTTTGAGATTCCCATCTGGCTGATGATTTTGTGCTCCCTGGTGATGGGCCTTGGCACATCCATCGGCGGCTACCGCATCATCAAATCTGTGGGCATGGACATGGTCAAACTAAAAACCCACCAGGGCTTTGCGGCAGATGCTGCGGCCGCCGGCTGTCTATTGCTTTCCTCTGTAACCGGCATGCCCGTCAGCACCACCCATACCAAGACCACCGCCATCATGGGCGTTGGCGCATCCATGCGGCTCTCCGCGGTGGACTGGTCCATCGTCAAGGACATGGTGCTCACCTGGGTATTAACCTTCCCCGGCTGTGGGTTGTTGGGGTATTTAATGTCCAAGCTGTTTATGCTCATATTCTGATACATGCCCCCAGTGGCAAAAGAGGAGGATTCACATGCCTAAAAAAGGTGCTTACGATTATTTTCAAAGCTTTGTCGAATATGCCAACTGCGCCGTGGAGGCAGCCGAATACCTGCAAGAAACCGTTTTGAATTTTGATGTGGAAACGCTGCCCGCCAGGATGGATGCGCTGCACAGCATTGAGCATTTTGCCGATGAAATCAACCACCGGACCATCGATCAACTGGCCCGCGAATTTTTGCCGCCCATCGACCGGGAGGACCTGGCCCTTTTATCCTCCGCGCTGGATGACGTGGTGGACGCCATTGATGATATCATGCGCCGCATGTGCATGTACCACGTTTCAAAGCCCCGGCCCGAGGTCGAAAACCTTTGCGCGCTGCTGGTGCGCTGCTGCAAAGCCTTGAAGGAATTGACGACAGAATTTACGCACTTTAAAAAGTCAACCTCTATCAAAACCTGCCTGGTGCAGATTAACTCGCTGGAGGCCGAAGGCGACACGCTTCACTTCCAGGCTGTCAGCAAGCTCTTTACCGGCGGCGAAAGCGCCATGGATGTCATCGTCTGGCGCGATATCTTCGATGGCTTTGAATCCTGCTACGATGACTGCGAGCACGTGGCCGAAGTGATTGAAAGCGTTGTTTTGAAAAACAGCTGATCTGGCCTATTCTCTTCAAGCGCATTCTATAACATAAAAAGTATTTGGGGATTGGTCGGGAAAGGGGATTTTAAATCTCCCTTCCCGCTTTTCGTCTGCTGCCCTCCCCTTTACGAAGGCCCATCCTCATGCTACAATACATGGGCCTGCTATATAAGGAGGGTTTTTTTGCGCAGTATTTTTTCTGGCTCATTGGTTCCCCTGTTCCGCTGGGACAAAGCCTTTACCAGGCGCCTTTTATTGGTAGCGCTGCCCATTATGTTTCAAAATCTGGTTTCCTCGTCGCTGCATATTATAGACGGGGTCATGGTCAGCAGTCTGGGCACTGCGCCTTATGCCGCCGTGACACAGATGTCGCGATATATGTTTTTGTTTAACATCACACTCTTTGGCGTGGTATCCGGCAGCAGCATTTTCTTTGCCCAATATTGGGGCAAGAAGGACATTGCCGGTCTTCGGGCCGTGATGGGCATGTGCCTGCGCATCACACTTCCCCTGGGCCTTGTGTTTGGCGGAACCGCTATCCTGTTTCCCCAACTTGTCGTCAGCTTTTTTCTGCCGGCCGGGGAAAGCGCCGCCTTTGCCAGGGAGTATCTGCAGATTGTTGCCTTGGGCATGATTATTACCGCCGCGGATATGGTATTTGCCAGCGCCATGAAATCCAGCGAACAGACGTTTATCCCCATGCTGGCGGGCATCGCCGCGATACTGACCAACACGGTACTAAACTATACGCTGATTTATGGGCACTTTGGTGCTCCGGCCATGGGGGTTCAAGGCGCCGCCATCGCCACGGTCGTATCCTCCGGAGTATCCCTTGCCATCAATGCAGGCGCATCGTATATGATGAAGCTGCCCTCAGGGGCAAAGCTCTCTGAGCTTGTGCATTTTGATCCGGCATTTTTCAAGCGCTATCTAAAAACGGTGTTCCCGGTGATCCTCAACGAAGGCTTTTGGGCGCTGGGCTACACCATGTACAGTGTATTCTTCGGCCGCCTGGGGGATGCGGCAGTAGCTGCCCAGGGCATCTACAATACGGTAGACCAATTAATATTCGTCACCATCTATGGCCTGATGCACGCCACCGCCATCATTGTAGGCCGCAGCATCGGCGCAGGCTCAAAGGAAGAAGCATACCTTTATGCCAAGCGGCTGCTGGTAACGGCCTTAGGTCTAGGGATCGTGATGGGGCTGGCCATGGTGGCAACCAGGCACTTGCTTGTTTCCTTTTATACGGATGTATCGCCTGAAACCAAGAATCTGGCCGCCAAGTTCATGGTTTTTGCCGCTATCTTCGCCGGGGCCAAGGCATTCAACTGCGTAAACATTGTTGGCGTATTGCGTTCCGGCGGTGATACGGTGTTCACCATGCTGCTGGACATTTGCAGCATTTGGTGCCTGGGCGTGCCGGCGGTAGGCCTGGCGGCGCTTGTGTTTCATTGGCCGGTGGAAGCGGTTTTCCTACTTACCGCCGCAGAGGAAGCGCCAAAGCTTTTGATTGGCCTCAAACGCATGGTCAGTAAAAAATGGATGAACGATCTGACGCACAGGCCGCAGGAAGCGGTGATCTTGGAGGAAACTTAAATGGAATTTGAACTGGTAGGCAAAATTGGCTCTATGGCGCTTATTCGCAAGGAAGACAACGACATCGACTACAACATTTTTTCCCGGCTTGGTGCAGAGCTGAAGCCCGGCATGATTTGGGTTACCTCCGGCGCCACGGAAATCGGCCGGCTGGATTATATGAAGCGTACCGGCCGGGAGTTAAACGGTGACCCGGAACAGGACAAAACGGATTATGCCGCTCAGGGCCAATCCATACTGATGGAAAACTACCGCCAGTTCATCCGCCCCGAATACAGCGTGCGGCAGGTATTGGTGGAGCACACCCACTTTAATGACCCTGAAAAGCGGGAGCATATTCACAAGCTGCTCATGCGGGCCGCCCAGCAAGGCGCAATTCCCATTATCAACTATAACGACCCTGTCAGCGACGAGGAAAACCGCAAGATGGAGCTGGCCAACCGCCGCAAAAGCGGCGAGCCGGTGGTGGAGTGTGTGGATAATGACGAAACCGCTGCCGTGATCGCCGGGCTGGTCAAAGCCAAAATGCTGGTGCTATTAACCTCCACCGAGGGCATCTACCAAAACCCCGCCGACCCTTCTACGCTTGTGCGCGAAGTCATTGGCGCAACGGTGGAGGATGTGGTAAAGAAAGTACGCGCACTGCAAGAAAACTGCGTCGGCGCCAGCCGGGCAGGAGCCAACGGTGCCCGGGCCAAGCTGGAATACGCATTAGGCCCCGTTTTACACGGAACCACCGTCGTCATCGGCCATGCCCGCCATCACTTGCGTGACCTGGTAAACGGCACCGTTCCTTGCACCCGCATTGGTTTGAAATAGCCAGGGGACGCAGTCCCCTGGACCCCTGCCAAAGGGATAACATCCCTTTGGCAACCCACTATTTTATTTAGCCAAGTCTTGTCAGAAAGTTACACAAGGTCTCCATATCACCCTGCCGAATCAAAAAAGCATCCGCTCAAAGCCATTTGATGAGCGGATGCTTTTTTTCGGTTGTTACTCTTTTACGGCTTTCCCGCTGCGGGGCAGCGCAGCCCAAACCATCATAGCCAATACCCCGGCCATCATGCTATGCAATAGCCAGTTGGGTATGGGCGATTTATCCAGCGCGAATTCCACCAATACGCATACGCCAATGCCCAGCAAGATGCATGTGCCCCGGGCAAGAATGGAAATCCGCTTGGGACCATCCTTTTGTGCTCTTGCCAGAAAGTATCGTGCGCTGACAAGCAAAAGGCCCATGGAAAAAAGCTGAACAACCCGCACAAAGCCCCAGCGCAAATACTCGTCCTGCCGAAGGCTTTCCAACAGCACCTGGCTTGCGCCAAACAGCAGCAAAAACAAATAGGTTGTTTTGCCAGCCGGCTGATCCTTTTTCATCAGGAACCGCCAAGTGACCACAGCAAGCACAAGTGCAGCTATAAACTCCAGCATGTACACCGCATAGGCCCAGTCTCCATACATTGTCTGTACTGACAGCGGGAAAAACTGCAGCCGCTCATCCTCCACCAGTGCCCCGATACCCTGCTGCGTCAGCCCTTCCGCCAGCCTGGCCAGGGCCAGCGTCATCGCGCCGCCAGACACGGCGGCATCCAATACAGCGGCTGTACTTTGGCGCGTAACCCGGGCAGTCAAAAAACCTGCCAGCAGGCAGCCTGTCACGGCGCCGGCAAGGGTATATCCAAATTGATCAAAGGCGAACAGATAGGATATGCCCATCTCATAAAACACATATTCAAACCGGGCCAGGCAATAAAATAGCCGGGCCAGAAATACACCAAGCACCACAGCCAACACAAAAAATACCGGCCCGGTGCTTGCTTTCATTCCCTTGCGCCGTGCTGTAATCACAATAGCGCAAAACCCCAGCAGCGCAGAAACAGCGACAGCCACAGCATAAGCATAAGCAGGAATGACCGCTGCGGGGAAAAGGGTGGATTCGCCTGCCACAAGCACACCTTCCTTATGAACTGTTACTTTGTTTTCACTGCCGTGGCAAAATATACGATATCGCATACCTGGCGCACCTTACCGGTATCCAGCGCATTGATCTTTTTATTGTTCAGCACCATGGTAGAAGAGCTTCCCCCATCCAGGTTATAGGCATTCTGGCAGTTAAGGCCGGCCATAAACTCCGTCATTTCGGGAAGTGTCAGCCCCACCGAGTTCTTGTTTTCAGGCCCTTCGGTGGCGACACACAAATACGACAGCGGGCCTGTCTGGGCAATGCACATCCGCTGCGTCTTTTTATCCGGCACAATCTCGCCACCTGAAAAGGTTTCGGTCTTCACCCCATCTACAATCAGGCCAGGGCCAAAGGTAAAAGTGTTGACCATCACGCCCTCAAAAGCATTCAGCTTTTCTTTGGTAGTGGCGGTAATGATATGAAAATCGCCTTTGTCGTCAATAATCAGCGTATCATATATCTCGTCAGGCCGGTCTCGAAACAATTTGCCCTGGCGCACAAGGTAACCCTTGTTATGAAAGTTAAAAAAATCGCCATTGATTGCAAGCACAGCATTATACCGTTTTGCAATGCTTGATCCGGCAACCGCACTTGTGCTTCCATAACGGGCCGCCATGGCTGTACGAAGTTGAGACGGGTCGGCAATCTTGATCCGGGCGATCATGATCGTAGTGTCATAAGCCCTTGTCGTCTCTATCTGTATAGAGAGGGAAGCATCCTCATATCCCGCATTGTCGGGCAGGAAGCAGGAAGCATCAGGGGTATACCCCGGTGTGTCATCGATTGGCAGCGGCGTAATGGCCGTTTCAGCCAGAGCAGGCATCGCCAGCGCACCTGTTAATAGCATGAACAGCGCGCAGAAAAAACACATCATCCGGGGGATGGACCTTGGCATGTGATTATCCTCCATTGCGGCATATCCGGATGGGATGCAGGCCGCACCCGCCTATTTTCCATAATTTATACAGCTCATTATACTTTTCACAAGTCTGTCTGTCAATGTGGCGGTAAGAAGGCAAGCCAACAGCAAAAACTCATATTACTCATTGATGATCGTTATCCTCCTCCCCCAGGTCCAGGGCCGAGGCTCTGGCCGCTTTAAGGGGGCACTGGCCTGCACAAGGCGTTATTCTCTTCCAAGTAAGGTATCTATTCTCTATACACTTCTTCCCAAGCCCTCATACAAAATGTATAATGGACTGGCGGCGCAAAAATACCACAGCCGCACCCTTCATCAAAAGCAAATGGAGCATATTATGAATATCAATTATTCCCCCACCCCTGATATGCTAGTTATCAATCGCCTTGCAGGCCTGTATTTAATCGATGTAACCGCAAACGCCTCTATCATCCCGCTGGTGTTTGATACCGGCGCATCCATGTCCGTTGTTACCAAAACCGCAGCCAAAGCCCTTGGCGCACAGACGACCGGCGCATATGTGACCGGCAGCGGCAACGCCGGCTCCCCTTTTACCGTGGAAACGGTGCTGATCCCCGAACTAAGGCTTGGCCAAAACACTTTAAACGGCGTACAAGCCCTCGTTTTAGAGGATGCGGCGCTTGACTTCGGCTTGGATGACGATGGCACCCCCATCCGCTTCAACGGTCTTCTGGGGATTAATATCATACGTAATTTTACCTGGCATTTTGATGCCCCATCTTCCAGCTTTATCATGGATAAACCCGTGGAAAGACAGGTCACCGCCAACATGGAGCCCTGGGATAACATGCCCATTGTCCGTGTGCTGGTGGATGGCCGTGAGGAGCTGTTCGGCTTTGACTCGGGCAACACAAGAACCATATTGGGTGATAGGCTGTATCCCCTATTTGCCGATGCCAAAGAGGACACCGATACCTTTGCCGGTGTAGATGGTAAAAAGGAAGAAAGTGTGCGCCGTGCAGAAAGCTTTACACTCACCATCGGCAGCCAAGTCATCAACCTTACGGATGCGCCGGTAGTCAACCGGCCGGTATTTCCCGCCAAGGACAAGCGCATCTGCGGCTTGCTTGCCTCGGATATTCTGGACGGCAAAAGCTGGACTTTTGATGATATGAATAGGCTCCTGGAGATCAAGGACGCCTAAATACAAGGAGGATGGGCAGCATACGGCAAAGAAAGCAAAATACCTCCTGCGCGCCTGCCTTTAGTTGTATGAAAAGCGCGCAAGGGGTATACGGCGTGATAAGAACCTCCCGCCTATCCTGCGGCAGGCGGCTCCCCGGCAGCGGCCGTTGCCTGCAGGTTTCTTTCCAACTGTGAGAACACGGCTTCATGCGCCAAAAACACCTGCACGATGTTAGGATCAAACTGCCCTCCCGCGTTTGCCATAAGCTCTTGGCAGGCAAAAGCATGGGTGTGGCCCTTTCGGTACACCCGGTCGCTTGTCATGGCATCATAAGCGTCGCATACGCCGGTGATGCGGGCCGCAAGGGGAATTGCCCCGCCCGCAAGCCCATAGGGATATCCGCTGCCATTAAACCATTCATGATGGTATACAGCGCACTGAACGGTCCATTCCCAAAGCCCATCCGGCATGTCCATCTTCAAAGCTTCTCCCCTTGCGTCAAACCAAGCTTTGGCATACAGGGGATGGGTGCGCAAAGTTTCCAATTCCTCTTTCGTCAGCCGGTCCGGCTTTAAAAGAATGTCCCTGGCTATCCACGCCTTGCCGATATCATGATAGGAGGCTGCCTTACTCAGGCAGCCGTATTCATGACAACCGATAGTTCCGAAAAGCCACCTCGCCAGCGCGCCGGCATAAACGCCGACACGCCGCATGTGCCCTGTTTCTTCTCCTGGCAGGGATGCCATGACACTATTTAGGCACTCCCCCTGTTTTACATCTATCGCCATGCAGTTATCCTATAAGCTCCCGTCTTAGCCCGGCGTCCGCCCTTGTATTGCCGTTCACAGTTCTAGCGTGTGTTCCCTCTTTACTTTAAAATGGGAGACCAGCGCTTTGAGCGTTCTAGCCTGGCCTGAAAGCTCTTCGCTGGATGCCGCGCTTTCCTCGGCAGTGGCGGTATTCATTTGTATGACCTTGGCAATTTGGTCAACACCTATATTGATCTGCCCAATGGCACTGGCCTGCTCTTCTGATGCGATGGCAATTTCCTGCACCAGAACCGCTACAGCCGCCGCCTTGTCATTCATCTTCTCCAAGGATTTTTCCACATCAGTTACCAGTACATTTCCATTGCCGATGGCCGCAATGGTGCTGCCGATCAGTTGGGTGGTATCCTTGGCCGCCTCAGCGCTCTTGATAGCCAGGTTGCGCACCTCGTCGGCCACCACGGCAAAGCCCTTGCCTACCGCTCCGGCCCGGGCCGCTTCCACCGCGGCATTCAGAGACAGAATATTTGTCTGGAAAGCGATATCGTCAATGGTTTTGATAATCTTTTGTATTGCGCCGGATGTAACGGAAATATCGCTCATGGCCTTTACCAGCTTCTCCATTTGCAAAAGACCCTGTTCAATTTCCTGGGCGGTATCCATCATGTTGGTGCTGGCGTTCTGGGCACGGCCGGCATTGAGCTTTACTTGCTGTGATATGCCGCCAATGGTGGTGGCAAGCTCTTCTACAGAACTGGCCTGCTCCGTGGAGCCCTGGGAGAGAGATTGCGCACCGATGGACACCTGCTCCGAACCGATGGACACCTGATGGGAGGAGGTGCTGATTTGAGAAAGCGTACTGTTGAGCGAGACAATAATCTGCTCCATGGATTTTTTGATAGGCGCAAAGTCGTTGCGGTAATCAATGTCCACTGTTACCGTCATATCCCCCTTGGACATACGGTTTAGCACGCTGGAGATATCTGTTATATAACCGTTCAGACTGCCCACCAAAGTGCGGATGCTCTGGGCCAGGGAGCCCATTTCATCTTTGGATTCGTACAAAACCTGCGCATCCAGCTTTCCGTCTGCCATCAGCCCGGCGGCGGTCTGAATTTCACGCACCGGCTTTGTAATGCTTCGTATGATATACAGGCACAGCACCACCGATATAATCAGCGTCAGTGCAAACAGTGTAAGGATAATGGCAGTTGCCTCGGCCTCGGCGGCTTTCGCGTCCTCAAAATAGTTGGCGCCGACCTCCTTGGCTGAATTGCTGATGTCAATAGCCAAGTCGCGGACCTCGTCGGCCAACGGAGAATATTTGGCCTTGTATATGGAGAGCGCGCCTGTGCCATCTCCTCTGTCGATCGCCTGCATTATTTCCTGACGGATAGATGCAAGCTCATCCCGCTTGGGTATAATCTTATTCAAGCGGTCAATATTTTCTTTCAGCGTCAGGCGCTCCTTCAAGAACGTAAGGTCTGCCAAAAGATCATCGGCCGCCTGAGTCATTTCCTTTTCATAGGTGCTCCGGCGGCTTTGTTCCGTTTCGGTCATTAAAAGTAGGATATCCTTTTCTATAATCTGTATGGCCCGGCGTACATCATAGGTGGTATAAATCGATTGGTGCGGGCCGGAATAAAAGCCCGAAAAGGAGGTGGAGACCTTTTGCAAGCCAAAGACCATGGTGAAAAGCAGCGATACGGCGAACAAGACCAGGATGACAGAAAAGGCAACGGTCAGCTTTTTGGTGATAGACAGGTTTTTCATTAACGTTCCCTCCAACCATAAATAAATGGATTTGATCATAATCCATACCAAACAATACAAAAAAAGCCAGGACAAAGCACAAAGAAATGGAGTAGGAGCAATGCGATAAACGGATTGTCCCATACATAAAGTGCCTTGCGAATGTTCATACTAATCGTAAAGGTATTTTGATGTTTTACCGTGGTTTATTAGAAACTGCGGCTGGATAGGAAAAAGAAGCGCCACACCCTATATTTAGGATGAGGGGACAAAATTTGTGACGGCGAATGGGATGCACTCCATGGTAACAAGATGCATTTCATTAAGCTTTTCCATAGCAATTCGTTTTTGATCAAACAAAGAATGGGCATATATATCCAGGGTAATGGAAACTTTGGCGTGGCCCAGTATTTCGCTGAGCGTTTTGATGTCCACACCCAGCTCCAGCGCACGAGTGGCAAAGGTGTGACGGATGGCATGAAACTTTCTATCGGCGATTCCCGCTTGGGAAAGAATGCTCTTAAAGTACCGCTGGTAGGTTCTTGGATCTGGCGGAATAAGGTTGCCTGTCAAAAGATAATGTCCATCACTTCGGTCGCATCCTTGCATGCCCTCCACCAGCTGTATAAAAAACGTGGGGAGGGGTATCTTTCGTAAAGATTTATGACTTTTAGGCCTACCTACAATAAGGGATGTCTTTGCTGCGTCCAAATCAAAATTCTTGATCCGCGACACCGTTTTTGTAACTGACATCGTGCCGGCATCCAAATCGATGTCCCCCCATTTGAGCGCGCATACTTCTCCCAAACGCAGCCCTGTATAAAAGCACAGCAATATCCCCAGCGCATACCTGGATCCTTGCTTGATAGCGGCATCTTCAATCAGCCGCTGCTCTCTGATAGAGAATACTTTGATTTGCGTGGCATCAGCCCTTGGCAGGCGGATCCCCTCCATCACGCCTGTTAGCCTGTCGGAGCCTTTTAAGATTTCTCGCAGCGCCGTTTTGAAGATGGAAATAATCTTCCGCTTGTACGCGTCAGACAAGTCCGCGCTTGTATTGATTTGCCTGACAAACTGCGCAGCTGCATCTCCGATGGGCAGCCTGCCTATGGCAGGGCACTTGAAAAAGGGAACTATGTACTTCATTGTACACCGGTAATAACTTTCATAAGTGGATGGCTTAATTCTCATACGCAGTTCGCCCAAAATCCACGCTTCAAAAAGCCCAGCCGCACCTGCCATGGATATGCCCGCCTTATCCGGACCGATATTCTCTTGCAGGCTGCGTTTTCTAGCCTTCACTTCCTTATATGTTTTGGCATAGATGTACTGGTAATTTCCATCCTGCTTCAGTACCCTGCCTTCCCAGCGTCCATCCTGGCGCTTGTAAATGTTCTCCCCCCGCCTAGGCATATTGTGTTCCCCTTTCACGGTATTAAGTGACCATTTTTCTGACGGCGAATAAATAGGATTTCCGCCTCTTTTGATCCGTTTCCCATCTGTTTTTCAAGATGTATTGCTATCCAGACCCGTGTATTTTAATACTTGACTGTTTATTCTGCATAGCTTATAATCGGATCGAGTCGAATTTTATCGAAAAAGTCAGCCGCAGTTTCTAATAAACTGCGGCGTTTTGCTTCTTTGGACCACCATTCGCCAAATGCTTTTCCCCAAGGCAAACACATGATACAATAGTCCCATCAACCCACAAAGTCGACAGGAGAATTTGTCTATGCCGGCGCAACCCATTTTCTTGGCTATTGCGGCAGCGCTATGCTACAGTATCAGCGCGCCGTTTTCCAAGCTGCTGCTTGAATATATATCCCCCGCGCTGCTGGCCGCACTATTGTATCTTGGCGCCGGCTTTGGCATGCTGCCGGCTGCTATATTGGGCAGCAAGACAAAAGAAAGCGGCAGTACAACGGGGCCAGACCGCAAAGAAGCACGTATTACAAAGCGTGATCTGCCCTATGTAGCCGCGATGATTGCATTGGATATAGCAGCACCGATCCTGTTGATGTTTGGTCTTAACAGCACCGCCCCGGCCACGGCATCACTGCTTAATAATTTTGAGATTGCTGCCACGGCAATGATTGCGCTGCTATTTTTTCACGAGGCAGTAGGCAGGCGGATGGGTATGGCCATCGCCCTTTTGACCCTTGGCACCATGATGCTTTCGCTCAAGGATGTAAGCCATTTGTCCTTTTCTCCCGGCGCACTTTTGATTTTGCTGGCTTGTGTATGCTGGGGGCTGGAAAACAACTGCACACGTATGCTTTCTCTAAAAAACCCCCTGCAGATTGTCGCTGTCAAGGGCATAGGGTCAGGCTGCGGCGCGCTTTTAATCGCTTGGCTGCAAGGAGTGAATGTCCCCGGCATTGTACCAATTCTGCTGGCCTTGCTGCTGGGGCTTGTAGCTTATGGCATCAGCATTTGGCTGTATATCCTTGCGCAGCGGCAGCTTGGCGCCGCCAGAACCAGCGCTTATTACGCCTTTGCACCGTTTCTAGGCAGCGCGCTATCCTTTGCCCTCTTTTCTCAAAGCCCTGACCTCTCCTTTTTTCTGGCCCTGCCTGTGATGCTGCTGGGCGCATACCTAGCCGCTTTTGAGAAGCACAGCCACCTGCACAGGCATGAAGCCGGTATGCACGAGCACCGGCACAGCCACGACGACGGACACCACAATCATGCCCATGTTCCGCCGGTGACAGGCGAGCACAGCCACGTGCACCTGCATGAGGAAGCCACTCATTCGCACCCCCATACGCCGGATATGCACCACGCTCACCCCCACGAATGAGTGCAAATGGTGTTCCTAAATCTTTTGAA
>JAEWSC010000059.1 GCA_023398575.1 Bacillota bacterium
ACCGTATACTCATTCGGCGGAGAAGATTACAATAGATGCGGCACAAACATACTTGCAACACAAGCCAAGAATAAGGCAGCAAGAAGAGATTGGCTTGTAAAGATGATCGTGAATAGATAAATGTAAAGAGCTCTGACCTTACGCATAAACCAAACTTAATGATGCGTAAGGTCAAAGCTCTTTTGATATGAAAAACTTACCTCGGTTTATACATGCGTTTTCTTTTGCGTTTGTATCCAACTGATAGCAACGCACCCCGGGCCGGTATGGGCACCTATCACGGGACCTATATCCATGATATGAAATGAGGAGGGCATTAGCCCTTTCTCTGTCAGATAATTCATCAATGCGTCCACCGCTTTTCCAGCGCACGCACCAGCAAGATACAAGGGGCGTGCAGGATCAGGAGACAATGACTTTAATTGGCTTGCGAGCCACTCGTATGCGTTGCGAGAGCCGCGGGCGATGCCGGCCATCTCCAGTTTTCCACTATTTAAGCGAAGCATTGGTTTGATACGCAGCATGGTGCCCACCTTTGCGCTGACAGAGGATAGTCTGCCGCCCATGACAAGATACTTCAAATCTTCTACCTGGCCTGCAAGCTGCTGGAGTGGGATGAGGGAATCGATGGCATTCTTTATCTCTTCCACGCTGTTTCCACAGTCCCGCAGGCGCACTGCTTCATGCACCAGCATGGCTTCTCCCAGGGAAGCACTGCGGGAATCAATCAGATGCACCTTATCCTGATCGTCTTTGCTTAGCATATCCTTTGCGATGACGGCAGATTGGTGGGTGCCGCTCAGTTCGCTGGAGCCTGTGATGACGAGCGCGTCGCTGCCGCTGGCCAGTGCTTTTTGATAAGCGTTGAAAAAAGCATCCGGAATAACTTGGCTGGTTTTGGGCAACTTTTGCGCTTCCCGCAGCCGCTGATAAAATGTCTCCGTGTTAATCGTTACGTTGTCTTCAAATGTCTCCTCTTCAAAATGGATGTATAGAGGAAGCACTTGAATTTGGAGGGCAGAGGCTTCATCTTGCTTTATATCCGACATGCTATCGGTAATAATATGAATCATATTCGTTAACTCTCCTTTTTATTAACTATGATTTTATAAGTATATCATGCACTCGGTTGAACTGTCAACCACTCCGGCCATACTTGCCTGAGGATTCAATTCAGGCATTATCAAGCCGATTAATGGCACGGCGGCCGGCAGATTAACGGCTCATCCCTTCCGGTCATAGTATAAAGTCGGCCACAAGATGAATTCGCACGGAAGGCTGATGGTATGAAAGTACTCATTTGGGGAAACAAAATCTTCTCCATCGATATGCAATGGGGGTTTGAACAGGCAGGCTGTGAAGCCAAAGCAGCCCTGATGCCTGATATAAAAATGATGCAGCATACCTTGGAAGTGGATAAGCCGGATCTGATTCTGACAATGGGTGCACCGATAGAGTTCAAAGCTGATGTGCTGGAGTGGCTGGGAAAACGCGATCCCTCATCCATGAAGTATATCCACTGGGATACGGATGGCATATCCAGCACGTATTACAAGTCTACAATGGGGGATGGAATCGAGATGGATTTGATTTACAGATCCAAGCCCGATCTGGTGCTAACCATGTGCCCGGAAATGCGGGAGTTTATTCTGGGCAGGCACTTTCCCAGTGAAATGATGTATTATGCGTATAGCCCGGAGTCCCATCGCCCGCTTGCAGGCTTTGATAACGACCATTTTTTTATCAACCTCATTGGCAACGGCTATTTGGAGTTCTATCAACAATATCCCAATCATTACCGCTATACGTCCGTAAAGACGCTGGTAAAGCCGCTGCTGGAAAATGGCTATCAGGTGCACTTTTATGGAGACTCGGGATATCGTCTGCTGATCAAAAGCTTGTTAGGAATAGATGTTCCGGAGACTTTTTTCCATAGGTCTTTGCCATATGAAAAGACATGTGCCTGCTACAACAGTTCCTTTATCAATCTGGTGACACAGAATCATGAGCATACAATCACCAAACGAACGTTTGAAATTTTGGGTTCAGGCGGATTCGCTCTATCATATGACAACGCCGCACTGCGGGAGTTGTTTGTTCCCGGCCGTGACCTGGCTGTATCCAAATGTCCGGAACAGACGTTGGAATTGGTTAAGTATTATAAAGAAAACCAGGATGCCTGGCTTCAGGTGAGGAAAAACGCCGCCCAAAGCGTGCAAGATCACACCTACCGCCATCGAGCGGAATATATCCTTGGTTTGATGCAAAAGTATTGGCCCTCAGTAAGCGCATAAATCTTCCGGCCGATGGGCCGATTTCGGCCGGCTAAAGACGGGCGACTTTTTTTGTTTTGAATAGAATATATCAGGCCGGAGAAATCGCTTCTGGTCATTGCAAAGGAAGGCTGGTTACCAAAGTGATGTTTGTAAATCAAACGCTGCTGATTACGGGCGGCACAGGTTCGTTTGGCAATGCAGCGCTTAAGCGCTTTCTGGAAACGGATATTCGTGAGATTAGGATTTTTTCCCGGGATGAAAAAAAACAGGATGATATGCGTAAGGTCTATAACAACTCGAAGCTAAAATTCATCGTGGGCGATGTGCGGGATAAGCAAAGCCTGAAAGACGCCATGCGCGGTGTGGATTACGTTTTTCATGCGGCAGCACTAAAGCAGGTACCCAGTTGTGAGTTCTTTCCGTTGGAGGCGGTCAAAACAAACGTGCTGGGGTCGGAAAACGTGCTTGATGCGGCAATTGCTGCTGGAGTGAAGAAAATCGTATGTCTTTCCACTGACAAGGCAGTGTATCCCATTAATGCCATGGGTATTTCTAAGGCGATGATGGAAAAGCTGTTTATCGCTAAATCAAGAACGGTGCCAGAGGGAAGAACCTTGATCTGCGGCACCCGGTATGGCAATGTCATGGCTTCCAGGGGTTCGGTAATCCCCTTGTTCATTGAACAGATTAAGGCTGGACAGCCGCTTACAGTTACAGATCCCAGCATGACGCGTTTTTTGATGGACCTGGAGGAGGCAATCGATTTGGTTATCTTCGCCTTTGAGAACGCGAAGACCGGCGATTTGATGGTGAAAAAAGCGCCTGCATGCAGGATTGGCGACCTTGCTCTGGCATTGAAAGAATTGTTTCAAGCAGATAACCCAGTCAGGGTCATGGGGGTTCGGCTTGGCGAAAAGCAACACGAAACGCTTTTGACCAGGGAGGAAAGCGCGGCGGCTCAGGATATGGGAGACTATTTCAGAATTCCGGCTGAAGTTGGAGGGTTGGATTACGCCAAATATGTCAGCAATGGTAGACATGATCCTGATGTCATGCGCGAATATACCTCCGATAATACCCGCCAGCTTACAGGGGAAACGCTTACCGATAAGCTGCTCCGCTGCCGGTATGTGGCAGAGGAGTTAAGGATGTGGGATGCATCGTGAAGCTTGTCCATACGCTGCTGTTCATGCTCAGGGAAAATCGTCTGGCAGATGACATGGCCATGGCCAGGGCCTGTTTAAAGTCATTGGAGGAGAGTACCCATCCGACTGTGGTGGTGTATAACCAAGGAGGATGGACGACGCCACAGCTAAAGGAGTTTCTTACCGATTTTCACTTGGATGCACATGTTATTGGCGAGGGCGTAAACGTAGGCACCGCAGCCGGCCGGCAGAGCTGCTTTGAGTATATATGGAAGATGTTTCCTGAGTGCAAATATATTAGCGAATTGCATCTAGATATGATTTTTCCTGTTCGCTGGGAAGATGCGCTGACGGATTATCTGGATGGACATGATGAGCCCATGGTATGCGCCGGAATTATTGATCATAATGGCAATATGCCCTTCGTGGGGAAGCACGTAGCCTTGCCTGATAACACACAGGCATATGCCTCCTTTCTAATGAATCTGCGGGAAGACAAAGTTTTGCATGGATTTACTAACCCATGCATTCATGCATCGGCCATTTTGAAAGCGGCAGGCGGCTATGATCCGCAGTTTTTAAAAGGGGGGCAATGTTTTGAGGATGACAGTATGCTGCTTGGCTATTACTACTATTATGGTACAAGGCACAATTGGTACCCCAAGGTTAATGTAAACACTGTGGTGTACCATGGCGTGGCTGGCCAGCGGCTGGGTATGAATGGGGATATTGGCGTTAATTTTGAAGGACTGGTCAAGCAGTACGGTTTGATGGGTTTAAATCACCTGAGCGCATTGCACAAGAGTCAGTGGCATCAGACATTCTTCAAGGCGCAATTTTTGAAACTGCTATCCCGCTAACGAAAAAGGTATAAGCCGATTGATGCGATCTGTCATAGGATATAATGGCGTTGCCTCAACACTTTCATTCCTATTGGAGAATGATTGTGCTAGGCAGCGGGTGAATGGTTTTGCGGAATGCCATAAGGTGCTAAACCAAAATTAGCATCCCACAGATTACCGCAAATCAATATTCAGATTGCGGTTTTTACCTGGTCTATGTCATTGCCAGGCAAGACGGCTATGCAAAGGATAGCGAAGTCACGTGATTATAGGGGGATGAAAATGAGTAACATTGCATTGCAGATTGAACGCACTTCTGCCGGATCGGTAGCTGTTTCAAGCAATGTCATATTTGAGACCATCGTCTACTCGGATGGTAATATAAGCTACAACAATGCCACAGGTGTAATCACTTTCAACGAAGCGGGACGGTATGTAATCAACTGGTGGGTAGCAACGCAATCCACCTTATCCACCATAGGTGTGGTTTTTGCTTTGAACTCTTCTCAGGGAGATTTCCTGGAAGGCAACTCACCGCTTAAGACTGACGAGGTCTCCGGGGTAGGTATCATTGACGTAACAGTTGCACCAGTGACTGTTTCGTTGGTTAATGCATCTTCAAGTCAAGTCTTCTACTCTACTATTGTACCGGTAACCGCGACCTTAGTGGTTGTGGAAGATGATATTGTTGGGCCAACGGGTGAGGTTGGTCCTACTGGTCCGATTGGTCCCACGGGTGACACAGGTCCTACGGGAGACACAGGAGCTATTGGCCCCACTGGTCCCACAGGCCCTACCGGCCAAACTGGTCCCACGGGTCCCACAGGTCCCACGGGTCCTACGGGAGACACAGGAGCTATTGGCCCCACTGGTCCCACAGGCCCTACTGGTCCTACTGGTCCTACTGGTCCTACGGGTCCCACTGGCCCGACAGGCCCTACTGGTCCTACTGGTCCCACGGGTCCCACCGGCCCTACTGGTCCTACTGGTCCCACTGGCCCGACAGGCCCTACCGGCCCAACTGGTCCCACGGGTCCCACAGGCCCTACGGGTGACACGGGCGCCGTCGGTCCCACAGGCCCTACGGGTGACACGGGTGCTATCGGCCCCACGGGTCCTACGGGAGACACTGGTGCTATCGGCCCCACGGGTCCTACGGGAGACACGGGTGCTATCG